>NZ_CALSFO010000001.1 GCF_943736975.1 Streptococcus sp. Marseille-Q0941
CGTCGGGCTCATAACCCGAAGGTCGTAGGTTCAAATCCTGCTCCCGCAATATTGGCTCGGTAGCTCAGTTGGTAGAGCAATGGATTGAAGCTCCATGTGTCGGCGGTTCGATTCCGTCTCGCGCCATTTTTAAATCTTACGGAAGGGTAGCGAAGAGGCTAAACGCGGCGGACTGTAAATCCGCTCCTTCGGGTTCGGGGGTTCGAATCCCTCCCCTTCCATCTTATACGGGCATAGTTTAAAGGTAGAACTAAGGTCTCCAAAACCTTCAGTGTGGGTTCAATTCCTACTGCCCGTGTTAAATAGTATGGCGGGTGTGGTGAAGTGGTTAACACACCAGATTGTGGCTCTGGCATGCGTGGGTTCGATCCCCATCACTCGCCTATTTATATTTTTGGGGTATAGCCAAGCGGTAAGGCAAGGGACTTTGACTCCCTCATGCGTTGGTTCGAATCCAGCTACCCCAGTTACTATTTGCCGGCGTGGCGGAATTGGCAGACGCGCTGGACTCAAAATCCAGTGTCCGCAAGGACGTGCCGGTTCGACCCCGGCCGCCGGTATAGTATTAAAGACAAGGTTTTCGAGCCTTGTCTTTTTATTTTTTCTTCTAATCTTTTCTTTTCGAGTTACTTAAAATCACTTTTTTTATTTTATTAATACTTATATTTAATGCTTTATTCTAAGTATTTTACTTTACTTTTACTAAATCTTAATGTATTTCTTGTTATTTTTAACTATAATAGGTCTATACCATTTACAAATTTCCGAGAAAGGTTTATAATGTAATTGACATAATAAATATTAGAAAAAATCATTTACGGAGGTCATCATTATGCCTAAATATATTAAAGCAGATCAGTTTTTCTATCCTCATGGAGTTCGTCGTGGTGGTTACTTAGAAGTTGTCGATGGGAAGTTTGGTAAACATGTAGATCAAGTTTCTGATGGTGCTGAAGTCATTGACTATAGCGGGTTTAGTATCGCACCTGGTCTTGTTGATACACACATCCATGGTTTTGGTGGTGTTGATGTTATGGACAATAATATTGAAGGGACTCTTCATACCATGAGTGAAGGACTTCTTAGCACTGGTGTTACAAGCTTTTTACCGACTACTTTAACTTCTTCTTACGAACAATTACTCGCTGTTACTGAAAATATTGGGGCACGTTACAAAGAGGCATCTGGAGCTAAGATTCGTGGTATCTATTTTGAAGGACCTTACTTTACTGAGGAATTTAAAGGTGCTCAAAACCCTGCTTACATGAAAGATCCTCGGATGGACGAATTTCGTGCTTGGCAGAAGGCTGCTAATGGCCTTCTTAATAAAATTGCATTAGCGCCTGAACGTGAAGGGGTTGAGGACTTTGTTCGTACAATCACTGGCGAAGGTGTGACGGTGGCTCTTGGTCACTCAAATGCAACATTTGATCAGGCTAAAAAGGCTGTTGATGCTGGTGCTAGTGTATGGGTTCACGCTTATAATGGTATGCGTGGCTTGACTCATCGTGAGCTTGGTATGGTTGGTGCTATGTATGAGTTACCACATACCTATGCTGAATTGATTTGTGATGGTCATCATGTTGACCCTAAGGCTTGTGATATCCTACTTAAACAAAAAGGAACTGAAAATATTGCCCTTATCACTGACTGTATGACAGCGGGAGGTTTGCAAGATGGTGACTACATGCTAGGTGAATTCCCGGTTGTAGTTGCAAATGGTACTGCACGTCTCAAATCTACTGGGAACTTGGCAGGTTCTATTCTCAAACTTAAAGACGGTTTGAAAAATGTTGTTGAATGGGGAATTGCAAATTCTCATGAAGCAGTCATGATGGCCAGTCTTAACCCTGCAAAATCTGTTCATATTGACGATGTCTGTGGACAAATTCGTGAAGGCTACGATGCTGACTTTATCGTTCTTGATAAAGATTTGGAATTGGTAGCAACTTATCTTGATGGTGAAAAACGTTATCAAGCATAATCTCTAAAGTAGAAACTAATTTAGTTTCTACTTTTTTAAATAGATTTGTTATTTTTTCACAATTTTCTTGCTTTCTTTTTGAAAAGGCTTACAATTATGATATAAACAATACAAATAAAAAAACGGAGGTAAGCTTTATGAAAGCCTATACTTATGTTAAACCAGGACTTGCTTAATTTGTTGATGTGGATAAACCAGTTATTCGCAAGCCAACAGACGCTATTGTGCGTATCGTAAAAACTACTATTTGTGGAACAGACCTCCATATTATAAAAGGAGATGTTCCGGCATGTAAGAGTGGAACGATCCTCGGGCAGGAATTGTAGAGGAAGTTGGAGCAGGCGTCTCTAACTTCAAAAAGGGAGATAAGGTTCTGATTTCTTGTGTTTGTGCCTGCGGTAAATGCTACTACTGTAAAAAAGGGATCTATCCTCACTGTGAAGACGAAGGTGGATGGATTTTTGGGCATTTAATTGATGGTATGCAAGCAGAATATCTTCGTGTGCCTCATGCTGATAATACTCTCTATCACACTCCAGCTGACTTATCTGATGAAGCCTTGGTTATGTTATCTGATATCTTACCAACTGGCTATGAAATTGGTGTCTTAAAAGGGAAAGTAGAGCCAGGTTGTAGTGTAGCAATTATTGGTTCAGGTCCAGTTGGATTGGCAGCTCTGTTGACTGCACAGTTCTATTCACCAGCCAAATTGATTATGGTGGACCTAGACGATAACCGTTTGGAAACTGCCCTATCATTCGGTGCGACTCATAAGGTTAATTCTTCAGACCCTGAAAAGGCAATTAAGGAAATTTATGATTTAACAGATGGTCGAGGTGTGGATGTTGCTATTGAAGCTGTTGGCATTCCTGCAACTTTTGACCTCTGTCAAAAGATTATCGGTGTAGATGGAACAGTAGCCAACTGTGGTGTGCATGGTAAACCAGTTCAGTTTGATTTGGACACTCTATGGATTCGTAACATTAACGTGACTACCGGATTGGTGTCAACAAATACAACTCCTCAGCTTTTGAAAGCTTTAGAAAGCCATAAAATTGAGCCAGAAAAATTAGTCACTCATTATTTCAAACTAAGTGAAATTGAAAAGGCTTATGAAGTATTTGGTAAGGCTGCAGATCATCATGCGATTAAAGTTATTATTGAAAACGATATTTCAGAAGCTTAATAGAATTTTGAATCCAGTTATTCTTTTTAGAGTAGCTGGATTTTTGAAAAACTGAGATAATTCGTGAAAACGAGCAGATTTCTTTCATTGTTCTCGAAATTTCGCTATAATATACGGTACAAAGGAAATGAAACTATGTATCGTGTTATAGAAATGTATGGAGATTTTGAACCTTGGTGGTTCATAGATGGATGGGAAGAAGACGTCATTAGGAGTAAGAAATTCGAAAATTACTATGATGCCTTGAAGTATTATAAATCTTGTTGGTTTGAGCTGGAAAAGAAAATTCCACTTTACAAAAGTCGTGGGGACTTGATGACTATATTTTGGGATCCAGATGATAAACGTTGGTGTGAGGAATGTGATGAATTCCTGCAACAATATCATTCGCTGGCTTTACTAGAAGATGGTCAAGTCATTCCAGACGAAAAATTCAGACCGGGCTATGAAAAACAAACTGGAATAGAAATCCACCGAACTTGTCGTATCAAAAAAGATGGAACAACTTTTTAATAAAGTTGTTCTTTTTTTATATTTTCTTCGAATAATAAACTGAGGAGGAGATATGGTACAAGCACTTGCACAAGAATTGATTAGTCTCGCAAAAAAGTCTGGAGCTCAGGATATTTATTTTGTTCCTAAGAATCAGATTTATGAGCTACATATGCGAATTGGAGATGAAAGACGTCTAATTGACACCTATGATTTTGAAAAGTTAGGTGCCGTCATTAGTCACTTTAAGTTTATTGCGGGGATGAATGTTGGTGAAAAGCGTCGTAGTCAGCTGGGTTCCTGTGATTATCAGCATGATGGCAAGCTTTCTTCACTACGTTTATCGACGGTTGGAGATTATCGTGGTCATGAGAGTTTAGTTATCCGCCTTTTACACGATGAAGAAAAAGAGCTACGTTTCTGGCTTCAAGATATTCATGAATTAGAAAAGGGATTTAGACAACGAGGCCTTTACCTTTTTGCAGGTCCTGTAGGAAGTGGTAAAACAACCCTGATGCATGAATTAGCCAAGTCATTGTTCAAGGGCCAGCAGGTTATGTCCATTGAAGATCCAGTCGAGATAAAGCAAGAAGAGATGCTGCAATTACAACTCAATGAAGCTATAGGATTGAGTTATGAAAATCTGATAAAATTATCCCTTCGTCATCGACCAGATCTTTTGATTATTGGGGAAATTCGAGATAGCGAAACAGCCCGTGCAGTTGTACGAGCTAGCTTAACGGGTGCCACAGTATTCTCAACCATTCATGCCAAAAGTATTCGTGGAGTTTATGAGCGTCTTTTAGAACTTGGTGTCAGCGAAGATGAACTGGCAGTTGTCTTACAAGGTGTTTGTTACCAGAGGCTAATCGGGGGAGGAGGAATTATTGATTTTGCAAACCAAAATTATCAAGAACACCAAGCAAACAAGTGGAATGAGCAAATTGACCAACTTTTTAAAGATGGACATATCACTGCCCTTCAAGCTGAAACGGAGAAAATTAGCTACCAGTAAACAGAAGAAAATCATCACTCTCTTTAACAATTTGTTCTCGAGTGGTTTTCACTTGGTAGAAATCATTTCCTTTCTAGATAGAAGTCTCTTGTTGGAAAAGGAATATGTATCGCAGATGCGCCTAGGGCTCTCGCAAGGGAAATCTTTTTCGGAAATGATGGGGAATTTAGGTTTTTCGAGTGCGATTGTCACACAACTTTCATTAGCTGAAGTTCATGGGAATCTTCATTTGAGTTTGGGGAAAATTGAAGAATATCTGGATAATCTAGCTAAAGTTAAGAAAAAGTTAATTGAAGTTGCAACCTATCCAGTCATTTTGTTAGCTTTCTTACTGCTTATTATGTTGGGCTTGCGGAATTATCTCTTGCCCCAACTGGATAGTAGTAACATAGCTACCATAGTGATTAGTAACCTGCCACAGATTTTTCTTGGGTTTGCTCTGACGCTAGGTCTCGTATCTTTAGCAGGACTGCTATTCTACAGGAAATCTAGGAAGATACAGGTCTTTTCTTATCTGTCTAGGATTCCCTTTATAGGTGTGTTTGTTCAGTATTATCTAACTGCCTATTATGCTCGGGAATGGGGGAATATGATTGGACAAGGTTTAGAGTTGTCACAGATTTTCCAGATGATGCAGGAACAAGGAAATCCTCTCTTTAAGGAAATTGGATATGATTTATCCCTGTCCTTGCAAAATGGGCACGAATTTTCTGAGGTTGTTCAGAATTATCCTTTCTTTAGAAGGGAGCTGGGATTAATCATTGAATATGGAGAGGTCAAGTCCAAGTTGGGAAGCGAATTGGAAATCTATGCGGAAAAAACGTGGGAATCCTTCTTTACCCGAGTCAATCGTACCATGAATCTAGTACAACCCATGGTCTTTATTTTTGTAGCCCTACTAATCGTCTTATTGTACGCAGCTATGTTGCTGCCAATGTATCAAAATATGGAGGTAAATTTTTAGATGAAAAAAATGATGATGAAATTGAAGAAAGCTAAGGTGCAAGCCTTTACTCTTGTAGAAATGTTAATTGTACTTTTAATTATTAGTGTTTTACTTTTACTTTTTGTTCCAAATCTTACCAAGCAAAAGGATGCAGTGAATGACAAGGGTAAAGCAGCGGTTGTCAAGGTGGTAGAAAGTCAAGCAGAACTCTATAGTTTGGATAAAAATGAAGATGCCAGTCTAAGCAAATTACAGGCAGATGGACGTATTACTGCTGAACAAGTAAAAGCCTACAAAGAATACCATGCAAAACAAAAGACAAGTCAAACAGTTGCAGATTAGGGCTTTTACCATGTTAGAAAGTTTATTGGTGTTAGGAATAGTCAGCCTGTTTGCCTTGGGTTTGTCCAGTTCAGTCCAGTCCACTTTTGCGGCTGTTGAAGAGCAGATTTTCTTTATGGAGTTTGAGGAACTTTACCGAGAAACCCAGAAGCGTAGTCTGGCTAGTCAACAAAAAATGAACTTGATGTTAGAAGAGAGAAGTATTGGCAATGGCTACCAAAAATTAGCAATTCCTAAAGGAATTCAACTGCAATCCACTCAGTCAATCACCTTTGACAAGGCTGGTGGGAATTCGTCTCTGGCGAGCGTGAGATTTCAAACAAGGAAAGAAGTGGTTCGCTACCAACTATATCTAGGAAATGGAAAGATTAAACGTATTCAAGAAGCAAAAAATTAAGGCGGTTATTCTACTGGAGGCAGTGATTTCACTCGCTATTTTTGCCAGTATTGCAACTCTCTTGCTAGGACAAATTCAAGAAAGTAGACGACAGGAAGCAAGATTCATAGAACAGGAAGAAGTTTTGCGAGTGGCTCGTATGGCTTTGCAGACTGGACAAAAGCAGTTGACCATCAACGGAGTTAGAGTTGATATCGTCTCAAGCGAGAAGGGGTTGGAGGTGTATCATGGAAATGAAAAAATACTGGCGATTCAAGACAAGTAGTGTCAGAGCTTTTACACTTTTAGAATCCCTGGTTGCCCTTCTTGTTATTAGTGGTAGCTTGCTCCTCTTTCAAGCTATGAGTCAACTCTTGGTTTCAGAGGTTCGCTATCAGCAGAAAAATGAGCAGAAGGAATGGCTCTTATTTGTGGATCAGCTGGAAGCGGAATTGAATCGAGCGCAATTTGAAAAAGTTGAGAATGATAGACTTTACCTCAAACAGGAAGGTAAACCCATTTCCATGGGGAAATCAAAGTCAAATGATTTCCGGAAAACAGATACCAGTGGCCGAGGATACCAGCCTATAGTCTACGGTCTGAAATCAGCTCGTATTCAAGAAAAAGGACAGGAGTTACATTTTCATTTTCAGTTTGAAAAAGGGCTAGAGAGGGAGTTTGTCTACCGTGTGGAAAAAGAAAAAAGTTAGAGCAGGAGTTCTCCTATACGCAATTACTATTGCTGGAATTTTTAGTCTCTTGTTACAGTTTTATCTGAATCGACAAGTGGCTCTTCATCAGGATTACGCCTTAAATAAAGAGAAGCTTGGGGCTTATGTGATGGCAAAGAGAACCTATGAAAGAGCTAATTCTGAAAGTGGTCAGCAGTCGTTTGATGTAGGAAAAGCAAGTTATCGTAGTGACGAAAAGGGATTTACAACGATTGTCGATACTGGAAAACATCAATTTGAATTTCACTTTCCATCTTCGAAAAAGACCGAAGAAAAGTCTAAGAAGATAGAAAACAAGACCAAAGAGGGAAGTGGGGAGAAGAAAGAAGAACAAGTTAAAAAAGAGACTGCCAAGTCTTCCGAAGTTGTTACTTCTAAGAAAGATACAGAGTAGTTTAACTCTTGTATCAGTTCACGTTTAAGTTGTTAGGTTGGGCCAAGTGGGTTAGGACAAGGTTTTTGCCTGAAATCATGCTATAATAGATACATATGGAGGACCAAAAATGGCAAGTGTAAAATTGTATCTAGTGCGTCATGGGAAAACAATGTTTAATACGATTGGGCGTGCTCAAGGTTGGAGTGATACTCCCTTAACAGCTGAAGGTGAACGAGGCATTCATGAATTGGGAGTTGGTTTGCGTGAGTCTGGTTTAAAATTTGAGCGTGCTTATTCGAGTGACTCAGGACGTACCATCCAGACTATGGGAATTATCCTTGAGGAACTAGGCTTGACAGGACAAATTCCTTATCGTATGGATAAGCGAATCCGTGAGTGGTGCTTTGGTAGCTTTGATGGTGCCTATGATGGAGACCTATTTATGGGCATCATTCCTCGTATTTTTAATGTTGATCATGTTCATCGGTTGTCCTATGCGGAGCTAGCTGAAGGATTGGTAGAAGTGGATACAGCAGGCTGGGCTGAGGGCTGGGAAAAACTAAGTGGTCGTATTTGGGAAGGCTTTGAGGCCATCGCCAAGGAAATGGAAGCTAATGGGGGAGGGAATGCCCTCGTAGTCAGCCATGGAATGACTATTGGAACCATTGTTTATTTAATTAATGGAATGCATCCGCATGGTCTTGATAATGGAAGTGTTACAATCCTCGAGTACCAAGATGGTCGATTCTCAGTCCAGGTTGTTGGGGATTGTAGTTATCGTGAAATTGGACGAGCTCAACTAGACGAGCAAGCTAGTTCAGACCAATAAAAATTCTGTACATAGTTAGAAAATTTTTTAATGGATTATTTAAAGGATTAATAGAATGCTAATGTCGTGCTTGCACAAGCTTGAGAGAGCTGAGTGCTTTGACAATAGCATTCTTTTTTGTTAGAATAGTATCAACATGAAAGCATAAGAAGGGACTGACAGAACTGTCGTCCCCTTTTGTCTATCTTATAAGGGGGAAATATGCTGTTTCAGAAAATAAAAGCCTATAAATGGCAGGCCCTGGCTTCCTTGGTCATGACAGGTCTAATGGTAACGAGTTCGCTCTTGCAACCACGTTATTTGCAGGAGGTTTTAGGGGCCCTACTAACAGGTGACCATGAAGCTATTTATACTATCGGTTTTTGGTTAATTCTTGTTGCCTTGATTGGTTTGGTTGCAGGTGGGATCAATGTTGTGTTAGCTGCCTACATTGCTCAAGGAGTTTCGTCAGACCTAAGGGAAGATGCCTTTCGTAAGATTCAAACTTTTTCATACGCTAATATTGAGAAGTTTAATGCAGGGAACCTTGTTGTTCGTATGACCAACGATATCAACCAGATTCAAAACGTCGTTATGATGACCTTCCAAATTCTCTTTCGACTACCACTTTTGTTTATCGGTTCCTTTATTCTAGCAGTTGTCACCCTACCTTCTCTGTGGTGGGTGCTAGTTCTCATGGTCGTTCTGATTGTTGCCATAATGGGTTTTATGATGGGAGTTGTGGGACCGCGCTTTGCAAAATTCCAGACCTTACTAGAGCGTATCAATGCCATTGCTAAAGAAAATTTGCGTGGTGTGCGCGTGGTTAAGTCTTTTGTCCGAGAAAAAGATCAGTTTGATAAATTTACGCAGGTGTCAGATGAATTGTTGGGAGAAAACCTTTATATCGGTTATGCCTTTTCTATTATGCAACCTGCAATGATGTTGATTTCTTATGGGGCCGTCTTCCTTTCAATCTGGCTTGTAGCAGGTATGGCAGAGTCAGATCCATCAGTTGTTGGATCTATTGCTTCCTTTGTAAACTATCTGAGTCAGATTATCTTTACCATCGTCATGGTTGGATTTTTAGGGAACTCAGTCACTCGTGCCATGATTTCCCTCCGTCGTATCCGTGAAATTCTTGATACAGAACCAGCTATGACCTTTGAGGATGTGGAAGATGAAGTTTTAGAAGGGAGTCTCAGCTTTGAACATGTAACCTTCACCTATCCAAATGATGAGGAACCGATCCTAAAAGATGTTTCCTTTGATATCGCGCCTGGTGAGATGGTTGGGGTTGTCGGTGCAACCGGTGCAGGGAAATCAACCTTGGCTCAGTTGATTCCACGACTGTTTGATCCCCAGCAAGGTTCTATCAAAATTGGTGGGAAGGATATTCGTACAGTTAGCGAAAGGACGCTTCGCAAGACAGTTTCTATCGTCTTACAAAGAGCCATTCTCTTTAGTGGTACGATCGCAGATAATCTCAGACAAGGAAAGGGAGATGCGACAGTTTCAGAACTGGAACGTGCAGCTCGTATCGCCCAAGCTAGTGAATTTATTAGTCGTATGGATTTGGCTTTTGAGAGTCCGGTTGAAGAACGGGGGACCAACTTTTCTGGTCGACAAAAGCAAAGAATGTCCATTGCGCGTGGGGTTGTCAGCAATCCTAAAATCTTGATATTTGATGACTCAACTTCGGCACTGGATGCCAAGTCAGAACGGTTGGTTCAAGAAGCTCTTAATAGGGACTTGAAAGGAACAACCACCATTATTATTGCGCAAAAGATTAGCTCTGTTGTGCATGCGGATAAAATTTTAGTACTTGATCAAGGTCGACTGATTGGCCAAGGAAAACATGCTGACTTGGTCGCAACAAACCCAGTTTATCGTGAGATTTACGAAACGCAAAAAGGAAAGGAGGAGTAGGATGAAGACCTTTAAATTTTTTTGGAACTACTTTAAAATTTACAAACTATCCTTTGTCGTTGTCATTGCTATGATTGTCATTGCAACGGTAGCCCAAGCCCTCTTTCCAGTATTTGCAGGTCAAACAGTCACAGAACTAGCTAATTTGGTTATAGCCTATCAAGACGGAAATCCTGATATGGTTTGGCAAAGTCTCTCGGGCCTCTTGATGAATCTGGCCTATGTTTTGATTGTGCTAGTAGTGTCTAGTCTCATCTATATGGTCTTGATGAGCCACATTATTGCCGAATCGACAAATGAGATGCGTAAGGGACTTTTTGGCAAGCTTTCTCGCTTGACAGTTTCTTTCTTTGACCGCCATCAAGATGGGGACATCCTGTCACGTTTCACCAGTGATTTGGATAACATCCTACAGGCTTTCAACGAAAGTCTGGTGTCTGTTATGACCAATATTGCCCTTTATATTGGCTTGCTGATTGTCATGTTTGTAAAAAATGTCACCTTGGCTTTGATTACAATTGCTAGCACTCCAGTAGCTGTCATCATGTTAATTGTCATCTTGAAATTGGCAAGAAAATATACCAATCTTCAGCAAAAAGAGGTTGGGAAGCTCAACGCTTACATGGATGAGAGTATTTCAGGTCAAAAAGCCGTTATTGTTCAAGGCATTCAAGGTGATGTGATCGCAGGTTTTGTTGAGCAAAATGAGCGTGTCCGTAAGGCGACTTTCAAGGGGAGAATGTTTTCAGGGATTCTCTTTCCTGTCATGAACGGAATGAGCTTGGTCAATACAGCTATTGTTATTTTTGTCGGTTCAGCTGTCTTACTGAATGATAAGAACATCGAGACAGCAACTGCTCTGGGCTTGATTGTTATGTTTACTCAGTTCTCTCAACAGTATTACCAGCCCATTATCCAATTAGCAGCTAGTTGGGGAAGCTTGCAGCTTGCCTTTACAGGTGCGGACCGTATTCAAGAAATGTTTGATGCAGAGGAAGAAATTCGTCCTCAAGATGCTCCGGTCTTTAACGAATTAAAAGAAGGTGTGGAGATTGGCAATGTGGACTTCTCCTACCTACCAGGTAAACCGATTCTGAAAGATGTCAGCATTTCAGCTCCAAAAGGGAAGATGATTGCAGTTGTTGGTCCAACAGGGTCAGGAAAAACAACCATCATGAACTTGATCAATCGTTTTTACGATGTGGATGCTGGAAGCATTACTTTTGATGGTAAAGATATTCGCGAGTTTGACTTAGATAGCTTGCGAAGTAAGGTGGGAATTGTCTTGCAAGATTCTGTTTTATTTAGTGGAACTATCCGAGACAATATTCGTTTTGGTGTACCAGATGCCAGTCAGGAAATGGTTGAAGCAGCTGCTAAGGCTACGCATATCCATGAATATATCGAAAGTCTGCCAGATAAGTATGACACACTGATTGATGACGACCAGAGCGTCTTCTCAACCGGTCAGAAACAGTTGATTTCCATCGCTCGTACCTTGATGACGGATCCCCAGGTCTTAATCTTGGATGAGGCAACATCAAACGTCGATACTGTAACAGAAAGTAAGATTCAAAATGCCATGGAAGCTATTGTGGCTGGAAGAACTAGTTTTGTGATTGCTCACCGTTTGAAAACCATTCTAAATGCCGATCAGATTATTGTCCTTAAGGATGGTCAAGTCATTGAACAAGGAAATCACCACGAATTGCTCAAGCTTGGAGGTTTTTACTCCGAACTTTATCACAATCAATTCGTCTTTGAATAATACTCTTCGAAAATCTCTTCAAACCACGTCAGCGTCCCCTTGCTGTATATGTGTTACTGACTTCGTCAGTCTTATCTACAACCTCAAAGCAGTGCTTTGAGCACCCTGCGGCTAGCTTCCTAGTTTGCTCTTTGATTTTCATTGAGTATAAGCAAAAAGTTGTCCTAATTTGGGGCAGCTTTTTCTGATAAAAAAAATTTATCACGGACTTAAAAAATACATATTAGACAGGAGTGGACAAGGATGATAAGATAAGATTATCAATAGAAAAGGAAAGGAAATCAGTAATGGCAAGAACGGTTGTTGGAGTTGCAGCAAATCTATGTCCCGTAGATGCAGAAGGAAAAAATATTCATTCATCAGTCTCTTGTAAATTTGCTGAGAGTATTCGTCAGGTTGGCGGACTTCCTTTGGTGATTCCGGTTGGTGATGAGTCACTTGTCCATGATTACGTAGAAATGATTGACAAACTTATCTTGACTGGAGGGCAAAATGTTCATCCTCAGTTTTATGGTGAGGAAAAAACAATTGATAGCGACGACTATAACCTAGCTCGTGATGAGTTTGAACTAGCTCTCTTGAAAGAGGCTCTTCGTCAGAATAAGCCAATTTTAGCCATTTGCCGTGGTGTTCAGCTTGTTAACGTCGCATTTGGTGGAACCCTCAATCAGGAGATTGAAGGTCATTGGCAAGGATTACCTTTTGGAACTTCACATTCCATTGAGACAGTTGAAGGAAGCCTTGTATCGAAATTGTTTGGTAAAGAAAGTCAGGTCAATTCAGTCCATCGTCAGAGCATTAAAGATCTGGCACCCAATTTCCGTGTGACGGCTGTGGATCCACGTGATCAAACTGTTGAAGCAATTGAATCCATTGATGAGCACCGTATTATTGGTCTTCAGTGGCATCCAGAGTTTCTAGTCAATGAAGAAGATGGCAATTTAGAACTATTTGAGTATTTATTAAATGAATTGTAACGGTTAGGATATCTAGCCGTTTTTATTCGTCCTTTCAGATTTTTTGTATTTTAGCATTTTTACGCAAACGTTTGAATTCTGATAAAAATTGGGCAAATTCAATAAAAAAGCTTGAAAAAATCGAAGGTAAGCGTTATGATAGAAAAGAAGAAATTTTGGAGGATTATCATGTCACATATTAAATTTGATTATTCAAAAGTTTTAGACAAATTTGTTGCCCCACATGAAGTGGAATACATGCAAGCACAAGTAACAGCTGCAGACGAATTGATTCGTAAAGGAACTGGTGCTGGTAGCGACTTTTTGGGTTGGTTGGACCTTCCTGAAAACTACGACCGTGAAGAATTCGACCGCATCTTGAAAGCTGCTGAGCAAATCAAGTCAGATAGCGATGTCTTGGTTGTAATCGGTATCGGTGGATCTTACCTTGGCGCCAAAGCAGCCATCGACTTCTTGAACCACCACTTTGCTAACTTGCAAACAAAAGAAGAACGCAAAGCTCCACAAATCCTTTACGCTGGAAATTCAATCTCATCTACTTACCTTGCTGACTTGGTAGAGTACGTAGCTGACAAAGACTTCTCAGTAAACGTGATTTCCAAATCAGGTACAACAACAGAACCAGCTATCGCTTTCCGTGTCTTCAAAGAACTCTTGGTTAAGAAATACGGTCAAGAAGAAGCTAACAAACGTATCTACGCAACAACTGACCGCCAAAAAGGTGCTGTTAAGGTTGAAGCAGATGCCAACGGTTGGGAAACATTTGTGGTTCCAGATGATATTGGTGGACGATTCTCAGTATTGACAGCAGTTGGTTTGCTTCCAATCGCTGCATCAGGTGCAGACATCAAAGCCCTTATGGAAGGTGCTAACGCAGCTCGTAAAGACTACACTTCAGACAAGATTGCTGAAAATGAAGCTTACCAATACGCAGCCGTTCGTAACATCCTTTACCGTAAAGGTTATGCAACTGAAATCCTGGTAAACTACGAGCCATCACTTCAATACTTCTCAGAATGGTGGAAACAATTGGCTGGTGAGTCAGAAGGGAAAGACCAAAAAGGTATTTACCCAACTTCAGCCAACTTCTCAACGGACTTGCACTCACTTGGTCAATTTATCCAAGAAGGAACTCGTATCATGTTTGAAACAGTTGTCCGTGTTGACAAACCTCGTAAGAACGTGATCATCCCTACTTTGGAAGAAGATCTTGACGGACTTGGATACCTTCAAGGAAAAGACGTTGACTTTGTAAACAAAAAAGCGACTGACGGTGTTCTTCTTGCCCACACTGACGGTGACGTACCAAACATGTACGTAACTCTTCCTGAGCAAGACGCCTTCACTCTTGGATACACAATCTACTTCTTCGAATTGGCCATCGCCCTTTCAGGTTACTTGAACGCCATCAACCCATTTGACCAACCAGGTGTTGAAGCATACAAACGCAACATGTTTGCCCTTCTTGGTAAACCAGGATTTGAAGAATTGAGCAAAGAACTCAACGCTCGTCTATAATAGAGTCAATAAAGAGTGGTTTTACCACTCTTTTTTCTTTTTCTCGAAAAGAGAAATTGGACTCTGGCACGACTTGTGATATAATATAGAGAGCAAAAAGGCAGATGCCTAGAGACTTTATAGGAGAAGATATGTCAAAAGATATTCGTGTGCGTTATGCACCAAGTCCAACCGGACTATTACACATCGGTAATGCCCGTACAGCATTATTCAACTACTTGTATGCACGTCACCATGGTGGAACTTTTATCATCCGTATCGAAGATACAGACCGCAAACGTCATGTCGAAGACGGCGAACGTTCCCAGCTTGAAAACCTTCGTTGGTTAGGCATGGATTGGGATGAAAGTCCTGAGACACATGAGAACTACCGCCAGTCTGAGCGTTTGGAACTCTATCAAAAATACATTGACCAACTCTTAGCTGAAGGAAAAGCCTACAAATCTTACGTAACAGAAGAAGAGTTGGCAGCTGAACGTGAACGCCAAGAAGCTGCCGGTGAAACACCTCGTTACATCAACGAATACCTTGGTATGAGCGAAGAAGAAAAAGCAGCTTACGTTGCAGAACGTGAAGCAGCAGGGATCATCCCAACTGTTCGTTTGGCCGTTAATGAGTCTGGTATTTACAAGTGGCATGACATGGTCAAAGGCGATATCGAGTTTGAAGGTGGCAATATCGGTGGTGACTGGGTTATCCAAAAGAAAGACGGTTACCCAACTTACAACTTTGCCGTTGTCATTGATGACCACGATATGCAGATTTCTCATGTTATCCGTGGAGATGACCACATTGCCAACACCCCAAAACAGCTCATGGTTTATGAAGCCCTTGGTTGGGAAGCCCCAGAGTTCGGTCACATGACTTTGATCATCAACTCTGAAACGGGTAAAAAATTATCTAAACGCGACACCAATACCCTTCAATTTATCGAAGATTACCGCAAGAAGGGCTACCTTCCAGAAGCGGTCTTTAACTTTATCGCTCTTCTTGGTTGGAATCCTGGTGGGGAAGATGAAATCTTCTCTCGCGAAGAACTCATCAAGCTCTTTGATGAAAACCGTCTCAGCAAATCTCCAGCGGCCTTTGACCAGAAGAAAATGGACTGGATGAGCAATGAGTACATCAAGAATGCGGATCTATCGACCATCTTTGAAATGGCCAAACCATTCCTTGAAGAAGCAGGCCGTTTGACAGACAAGGCTGAAAAATTGGTGGAACTCTACAAACCACAAATGAAGTCAGTGGACGAAATCGTTCCATTGACAGACCTTTTCTTCTCAGATTTCCCAGAGTTGACGGAAGCTGAGCGAGAAGTCATGGCTGGTGAAACGGTTCCGACTGTACTTGAAGCCTTTAAAGCTAAACTTGAAGCCATGTCAGATGATGAATTTGTGGTGGAAAATATCTTCCCACAAATCAAAGCAGTTCAAAAGGAAACTGGTATCAAAGGGAAAAATCTCTTCATGCCAATCCGTATTGCTGTTTCAGGAGAGATGCATGGACCAGAACTACCAGAAACCATCTACTTGCTTGGACGTGAGAAATCTATCCAACACATTGAAAAAATGTTGGCAGAGATTGCAAAATAACATAAAATAAGAACTCAAATAAAGAGTTCTTTTTTTATGTATACTTATTTGAAGATGCAAATATTTTAGTGTATACTATTAATTGATAGGGCAAGGGAAATAAGTTAGTAAGATGGTATTTTTACAACTAGACTTGGCATGATTCCTAATGTTGGTGAGTCTACTTATTTTTTTCTTTGCGTTTTGCTGGATGGGAGGAGAGATTCTTCATCCATGTGGTTACCATCTGTTATAATGACTTTTTTTATCACAAGAGTTTCTTTACAAAGAGTTTGGCCCAGTTTGGCTATCTTTTAGAGAAGTATATCTACTCTTTCTTCTCCAAAAATAGAAAGAAATCGACTTTGCTCTGTTACCTTGCATTAAGCAAGGTTTTTTTGTGGAATAGTACTGGGAAATTTGCGATTTCTTTTTGGAGTGGTATAATATTAACTATCCTGATGAATAGAGGAAGTCACATGAAAGAATTTAATAAATCCATCAAATTAGAGCACGTAGCATATGATATTCGTGGTCCCGTTCTTGAAGAGGCTATGCGTATGCGAGCAAATGGTGAAAAGATTTTACGTCTGAATACAGGAAACCCAGCTGAGTTTGGCTTTACAGCGCCAGACGAGGTCATTCATGACTTGATTATGAATGCACGTGATAGTGAAGGTTATTCAGATTCAAAAGGTATCTTTTCAGCTCGTAAGGCCATCATGCAGTATTGCCAACTAAAGAAATTCCCCAATGTGGATATTGATGATATCTACCTTGGAAATGGGGTTAGTGAGCTAATCGTTATGTCTATGCAAGGGCTTTTGGACAATGGAGATGAAGTCTTGGTTCCTATGCCTGACTATCCTCTTTGGACTGCTGCTGTCAGCTTGGCTGGGGGAAATGCCGTTCACTACGTCTGTGATGAAGAAGCGGAATGGTATCCAGACCTAGATGATATTAAGTCTAAGATTAGTTCAAATACTAAGGCTATTGTCTTGATTAATCCCAATAATCCTACTGGGGCTCTCTATCCTAAAGAACTCTTACTAGATATCATCGAGATTGCTCGTCAAAATGACTTGATTATCTTTGCGGATGAAATCTACGATCGTATGGTTATGGATGGCAATGTTCACACACCGGTCGCAAGTTTGGCTCCAGACCTTTTCTGTGTCAGCATGAATGGTCTGTCTAAATCTCACCGTATCGCTGGTTTCCGTGTTGGTTGGATGGTCTTGTCTGGACCTAAACATCATGTAAAGGGCTACATTGAAGGTCTCAACATGCTCTCAAACATGCGACTTTGTTCGAATGTGCTTGCTCAACAGGTTGTTCAAACTTCACTAGGTGGTCACCAGTCCGTGGATGAGTTGCTTCTTCCTGGTGGTCGTATCTATGAACAAAGAAACTTTATTTATAATGCCATTCAAGATATCCCTGGTTTATCAGCTGTTAAGCCAAAAGCGGGTCTTTATATCTTCCCTAAAATCGACCGCAATATGTACCGTATCGACGATGATGAACAATTTGTCCTTAATTTCTTGAAACAAGAAAAGGTACTTTTAGTACATGGACGTGGCTTTAACTGGAAAGAACCAGACCACTTCCGTATCGTTTATCTACCACGTGTTGATGAGTTAGCCCAAATACAGGAAAAGATGACTCGCTTCTTAAAGCAGTATCGTAGATAAGGGTTTTATAGGTCTCAAGTAGATTTTAGCGTTTTATCTCAGAGAGGTAACGTTTTTATGATTTAAACGTTACCTCTCTGAGATTTTTATTTTCTTGGAAGGATACTAGGCAGGTATAATATCCTGAAAGATTAGAATTTATTGTTAAAATTGATTAGACATTCTAAACTTAGAATCTTTAATATTATAAACATCAGTAACTATGAACTACAAGAGTTAAGATGAATAGAGGAGAATAGGTAAATGAAATGCCAATTATGAATGAGATTCTTACAAAATTTGATGAAAGTCCCAATGATATTAAATTTTTAGAATTTAATAAAAAAATAACGGATAGTATAGAAAGACCACAAGAACTAAAGTTTATCTTAGAACATTTTTCTTATATAACTGTTAATGGTTATTTAAAAATTTTGGGGAATGATTCAGAGAATGGCTTCATTTACTGTAATGAATTGTTTTCAAAATGTTATAATCCTGATCGTTGTTTGATAGCTTATGACATCTTGGGAGGTCTATTTGCAATAAATATTGAAAAATTAAATTCAATAGAATATTTCGCTCCTGATACATTAGAATGGGAAGATTTGGAAATAGATTATAAGGAATTTTTATATTGGGTTATGACAAATCAGTTAGGCACATTTTATCAAGAACTTATAGCACCAGATTTGTTCAAATTAGATTTATCGCTTGAAAAAAATGAAGTTGTTTTGACATATCCTTTTATTTGGTCAATGGAATATACCCCATCAGGTGCAGTTAGAAAAATAGTTCCCTTTAAAGAATTGTTAGAAATGAATGCTGATTTTTATAGACAGTTAAGTATATGAAATCAGTGGATTCAAGAAGTGTATGTTAGTAAGAATTATTTTTTATTGATTTATTAGTCTCTGAAGAGAATGTTACTGATAAGGGCTTTCATAGCAAAAAAGCCGGAAACATTTGTCAGAGCTATTGACAAATAAGTAAGAATCAGATAGAATAGTAAAGTATGTTTAGTAACTGATCACTTTATAGCCGGCTAAACGAATACAAAATCTATGAGGAGGTATTCATCGTGAAACGTACTTATCAACCAAGTAAACTTCGTCGTGCGCGCAAACACGGATTCCGTAACCGTATGTCAACTAAAAACGGTCGTCGCGTATTGGCAGCTCGTCGTCGTAAAGGACGCAAAGTTTTGGCTGCATAATCCAAACAAAATGAAACAAAGAAGTCAGTAGGAACTCGAGCCTACTGATTTTTCTTTTGGAAAAATCACATATAGAAAAAGCTCAAAACCAGAGGATAAGTTCTCTGGTTTTGAGCTTTTTTTATTCTTTCAAATGATAAGAGTAACTAGCAACGACGACATCTTCATGCCATCTGAGAGCATATTTTAATTTGAGGCTCATTTGATTGTGTAGGAAGTTTTGCCAAGGTTTGTTAGGGATAAATTGGGGAACTAGAACTGTAACCGTGTAGTTCTTTTTCTTGGCTTCTTGAGAGATTTTTCGAACATATCGAATTGTAGGAGTGATGATGTCGCGATAGCTAGTAGTAATGTTTTTTAGAGTGATATTTGGGAAGTAATCGGCAAATTCTTGGAGGATTTCTTGGTCCTTTTCTTCGGTTTCCTTGGTGGAAATGTGCATAGCCAAAACCTCATCTCCGATGCTTTGAGCATAGTTAATAGCTCCAACACTGACTCGAGTAACATTTCCCACTAAGACAAGAACGATATTGCCATCGTAGCTTTGTTTTTGAATTCCTTCATAGAGTCGCAGTTGTTTGGCCACTTTTTGGTAATGACTGTGGATGGACAGAAATAGGAAGGTCAAGACCAGGATAATTGGGAAGAATGGCCAGATATCTCCAAGTCTGAAGAGGAGTAAAATAAGGACGATAGCGTAACATATGATGGCGCCAAGGATATTTGCAAAGGCAGATTTTAAGAAATGAGAGCCTTTTTCTTTTTTCCAGTGGCGAATCATCCCTGTTTGAGAAAGTGCAAAGGGAACGAAAACCCCGATAGTATAAAGAGGAATCAAGCGTTCAGTATTTCCGTTGAAAATGAGTAGAAGGATGATAGCACCAAAAGCCAAGGTTAGAATACCGTTTGAATAACCAAGACGGTCTCCCTTTTCCATAAAGAGATGGGGCATGTACTTGTTCTTAGCCATATTGTAAGCCAACATCGGAAAGGCAGAAAAACCAGTATTTGCAGCAACGGCTAGAATTAGGGCAGTTGAGAATTGGAAGAGATAATAAACAATCTGACCGAGTGCTGAATCCCCTAAAATCCCTTTAGCCATTTGTGAGAGGATCGTTTCTCCGTGTTGAGGCATAATCCCCATCCAGTAGTTTAGGAAGGTAATCCCTGCAAATAGAAATCCAAGGATAAGAGACATGATGGTCAGTGTCTGAGCAGCGTTCTTTTCTTTTGGAGTCTTGAAAAATGGAACGGCATTTGAGATGGCTTCAACCCCTGTTAATGAAGCTGAACCGCTTGTAAAAGCTCTTAAAATCAGGACAATTGAGAGACTTGGGACGGTTTGACCGATAGAGGAAGTTGCATGATAGCTTAGAGAACCTGTCAATAGTTGGATTAAACCAAACAATAAGAGGAAGACCGTGCTAAAGATAAAGAGATAGACTGGAATCATCAGAGAACTTGCGGATTCCCTTAGTCCTCTTAGATTTAAAAGCATGAGCAAACATACTAGAAAAATGGAAATGTGGAGGTTGTAGGGGTGAAGGGCAGGAAGTGCAGCAGTGATAGCGTCAGCGCCTGCTGCTACAGATACGGCCACTGTTAGCATGTAGTCAACAAGTAGACTTCCACCAGCAATCAAGCCTAGCTCAGGGGAGAGGTTTTCTCGAGTAACCATATAGGCACCCCCACCTTGAGGGTAGGCGTGGATGATTTGTCGATAAGAAATGGTTAGACTAGCTAATAATAAGAGGACAAAAACGCCGATAGGGAGGCTCCACCAAATAGCGAGAGGAGAAAGGCTGGCCAAGACGAGGACGACCTGCTCAGGCCCGTAAGCAATAGATGAGAGAGCATCGCTTGATAGCATTGCGAGTGCCTGCGTTTTTCCAAGTAGTCCTCCTTCGCCTTCTGTTAAGGACTTAAGGGGACGACCAATAAAGGTATACTTCAGTTTTGTAAACATTTTCTTTCCTTTTCTGAAAAATTTCAACAAGAGTTATTATACTGCTATGAAAAAAAGCCGTCAAGAAAAAAATGAATGATTTCAAAATATTTTTTCCTATAAGGATGAGATTAGTTTTTTGGTATAATAGAAGGTAGAAAAACGAGGGAATATAAATGATTTTTGATACTCATACCCACTTGAATGTGGAAGAATTTTTGGGACGCGAAGAAGAAGAACTTGCCTTAGCGGCTGAAATGGGCGTAACTCGGATGAATATTGTTGGTTTTGACAAACCGACGATTGAACGCGCCCTTGAACTTGTGGAGAAGTATGATCAACTCTATGCGACGATTGGTTGGCATCCAACGGAAGCAGTAACCTATACAGAGGAAGTTGAGAATTACTTGTTAGAAAAACTAAAACATCCCAAAGTTATTGCCTTGGGTGAAATTGGTTTGGACTATCACTGGATGACAGCCCCTAAAGAAGTGCAGGAGCAAGTTTTTCGTCGTCAGATCCAGCTGTCTAAGGAACTGGACTTACCTTTTGTGGTTCACACTCGTGATGCGCTAGAAGACACCTATGAGATTATCAAGAGCGAAGGAGTTGGCCCTCGTGGTGGGATTATGCACTCATTCTCAGGTTCTCTAGAGTGGGCTGAGAAGTTTGTGGAGCTGGGGATGACGATTTCCTTTTCTGGAGTGGTGACCTTTAAAAAAGCGACAGATATTCAGGAAGCAGCCAAAGAGTTACCTTTGGATAAGATTTTGGTAGAAACGGATGCACCTTATTTAGCCCCCGTACCCAAGCGTGGGCGTGAAAACAAGACAGCTTACACGCGCTATATAGTAGACTTTATTGCAGACTTGCGTGGTATGACGACAGAAGAATTGGCAGCTGTGACAAGTGCCAATGCAGAAGGCATCTTTGGATTGGAACGTAAATCATGAAAGAGAAAATTTCCCAAGTCATCGTAGTCGAAGGACGTGATGATACGGCAAATCTAAAACGTTATTTTGATGTGGAGACCTATGAGACTCGTGGATCGGCTATCAATGAACAAGATCTTGAACGAATTCAACGTTTACATGAGCGTCATGGGGTGATTGTCTTTACAGATCCTGATTTTAATGGGGAGCGGATTCGGCGTATGATTATGACAGCCATCCCGACAGTTCAACACGCCTTTCTCAAACGTGATGAAGCAGTTCCCAAGTCCAAGACCAAGGGCTGTTCTTTAGGAATCGAGCATGCTAGTTATGAAGACTTAAGGACGGCTTTGGCACAAGTTACTGAGCAGTTTGAAGCAAAAAGTGACTTTGATATTAGCCGTAGTGACTTGATTCGTCTTGGTTTCCTAGCAGGAGTGGATAGCCGAAAACGCAGAGAATATCTAGGAGAAAGCCTTCGTATCGGTTATTCCAATGGCAAACAACTCCTCAAGCGTTTAGAGTTGTTTGGGATTAGCTTGGCAGAAGTGGAAGAAGCCATGAAATCGTATGATAATTGAGAAACCATCCCAAAATGTAGAGAGAATGTGATACAATAGAAGTAATCATATACGGTTTAATCAGGCTTGGTAGCAAGCATTAGAAAAATGACTCCATAGGATTTGTGTTGAGTGGAGACAATGAGGAAAATTTATGGGAATCTTTGATTATTTGAAAAAGACTGAAGCGGAAGAAGAGTCTAAAAACAATGCATGTGTGGGAGTTTTGGACTTTCTCCCAATGAAGGAAACGAATCAATTATTGATTGTTGGGAGTTTAGAAGGTAGTCTCAAGGTTGGGGAACGGTTGCAGTTTTGCAATCCTGACCAAGGAATGGAGGCTCTTGGTACTGTAGAAGTTAAAAAACTCAGTAGCCAAAACAAAGATGCAGACAGTCTAACGGATCAAGTTCTTGCCCATCTAGTGGTTGATAGGATTCCTTCTTTGGATAAATTGAAAAAAGGAAGTGTACTCTTTAGTTCAGGTGTTGATGAAGAACAAAAATTATCTAGCTATTCAGATGCTCTGTATCGTGCTTTTGTAGCCATCCAAGAGGGGCAGTTGACCAATGAGGACTATTTGGCAGCTAGCCTTGATGACAGTGTAGAGATTTTACGTCTCTTTTTATGGAAATGCCGTCAAAATCAGGAAACTGAAAGTGAAGAAAGCTATCAAGCCAACACTCGCAAGTTAGAACGTCTAGCGGAAATCGTCAAGGACAAGTTGTTAGCAGCAGATTCGGTTTATGCAGTTTATTCGGAAAAAACAGGCGAACCCTATCTTTTCTCAACCACCTATGACAGGGGCGAGGAAGGTTATCTGTGTACGGATCCCATGATTATGCTGTTGACGCCATCTTGGTATCGCCAATTCAAGGAAACCATTGACAGCCGATCAAACTCAGTCGTAAGATTAATTGAAAATACGGAAGATAAAAAAGGAATTGAGAATTTCCTTGGGACAGCCTTTTACTTAAACGGTGCCATGGGAGTAATCTTTAATTCCAAGGAAGTCAGCATCAGTGCTTCAGTTTTGGTTCAGAAACCGGATTTTTCTGATTTGCCAGAAATACAAGTGCCTGTTATGAATCCAGACCTAGTAAGATGGATGCTTTTGATGGGACAGATGGACCAACCGACTACAGAGGAGCAAGAACTAGTTTATGGACTTTACTACAAGTTCTTCTCTATGGCTATGCCTAAAGCAAAATTCTTACTTCCATTAGATGCAACATCAGGATTCCCAGAGGATAATTCAGAAGGAAATTCCTTTGTTTTGGAAAAAGACGCTAACTTTAATATTCCCGTTAGAGAAGGAAAAGATGGACGAAATTCCGTCCCAGTCTTTACCGATTGGAAACGTTTGCGAATGGTCTTTGATGAAAAGTGGAATGGCATGATTGAAGAAGCTGGAGGCATGATTGAAGGATTTGACTATGCCATAAATCCAACGGAGTATTATGAAGCAGGTGCTTATGTTAGTCTAACAGCTTTTAAAGAAATGCAAGAGCTAAGTGAGAGACAAGAAGGAAGAGCTCAAGATTAGAAAGTTCTTAAATATTAGAAAAGAGAATAAATGAGAATTGCAGATTATAGCGTGACCAAGGCAGTGCTGGAGCGTCACGGTTTTACCTTTAAAAAATCCTTCGGGCAAAATTTCCTGACGGATACCAATATCCTTCAAAAAATCGTGGATACGGCTGAAATTGATGATCAGGTCAATGTCATTGAAATCGGGCCAGGAATCGGTGCTTTGACTGAATTTCTAGCTGAGCGTGCAGCTGAGGTCATGGCTTTTGAGATTGACCACCGTTTGGTACCGATTTTGGCAGATACCTTGCGTGATTTTGACAATGTGACCGTAGTCAACGAGGACATTCTTAAGGTTGACTTGGCAAAACATATCCAAAATTTCAAAAATCCTGAACTGCCAATCAAGGTAGTAGCCAACTTGCCATACTACATTACGACGCCTATTCTCATGCATTTAATCGAGAGTGGCATTCCTTTTAGCGAGTTTGTGGTCATGATGCAAAAAGAGGTGGCGGATCGTATCTCTGCTCAACCAAATACCAAGGCATACGGTAGCTTGTCTATTGCTGTGCAGTATTACATGACGGCCAAGGTTGCCTTTATCGTACCTCGTACGGTCTTTGTGCCAGCGCCAAACGTAGATTCAGCTATCCTGAAAATGGTACGCCGTCCAGAACCAGCTGTGTCGGTTGAAGATGAGAACTTTTTCTTTAAGGTTTCCAAGGCTTGCTTCACCCATCGTCGTAAAACCTTGTGGAACAACTTGACAGGTTACTTTGGCAAGACTGAGGAAGTCAAGGACAAGCTGACCAAGGCTTTGGATCAGGCTGGACTGGCACCGAGTGTACGTGGTGAAGCTCTCAGCTTGGCAGAATTTGCCAGTCTAGCAGACGCGCTTAAAGGACAAGGACTCTAGGATGCAAGGACAAATCATTAAAGCCTTGGCTGGCTTTTACTATGTGGAGAGTGAAGATCAGATTTATCAGACACGAGCGCGTGGGAATTTTCGTAAAAAAGGCCATACACCCTACGTTGGAGATTGGGTAGATTTTTCTGCGGAAGAAAACTCTGAAGGCTACATCCTTAAGATTCAGGAACGAAAAAATAGTCTGGTCCGCCCGCCCATTGTCAATATTGACCAAGCCGTTGTCATTATGTCAGTCAAAGAACCTGATTTTAACAGCAACTTGCTGGATCGCTTCTTGGTTCTCTTGGAACATAAGGGCATTCATCCCATTGTTTATATTTCTAAAATGGACCTCTTGTCAGATCGAGGAGAACTGGATTTTTACGAACAGACCTATCGTGCCATCGGCTATGACTTTGTAACTAGTAAAGAAGAGCTCTTGCCACTATTGACAAAGAAGGTGACAGTCTTTATGGGGCAGACAGGTGTTGGGAAGTCAACCCTTCTTAATAAAATCGCACCTGACCTCAACCTTGAAACGGGAGAAATCTCTGATAGTTTAGGTCGTGGTCGTCATACCACTCGAGCTGTTAGCTTTTACAATCTCAATGGTGGGAAAATCGCAGACACGCCAGGATTTTCATCTCTGGATTATGAAGTGTCAACAGCAGAAGACCTCAATCAGGCCTTTCCAGAGATTGCCTCTGTTAGCCGAGACTGTAAGTTCCGTACTTGTACGCATACCCATGAGCCTTCCTGTGCGGTCAAGCCAGCAGTAGAAGAAGGTCTCATTGCGAGCTTCCGTTTTGATAACTATTTGCAATTCCTGAGCGAAATTGAAAATCGCAGAGAAACCTATAAAAAAGTCAGCAAAAAAATTCCAAAATAAGGAGAAACCTATGTCTCAATACAAGATTGCCCCATCAATATTGGCGGCAGACTATGCTAATTTTGAACGTGAAATTAAACGCCTAGAAGCAACTGGGGCGGAATATGCTCATATCGATATCATGGATGGTCACTTTGTACCACAAATCAGCTTTGGTGCAGGTGTAGTCGAAAGTCTTCGTCCTCATAGCAAGATGGTCTTTGATTGCCATTTGATGGTATCAAATCCCGAACATCATTTAGAAGACTTTGCGCGTGCAGGTGCAGACATCATCAGCATCCATGCAGAAGCAACACCTCATATCCATGGCGCTCTTCAAAAGATTCGTTCTCTTGGTGTCAAGCCATCGGTTGTGATCAATCCTGGTACACCAGTTGAAGCGATTAAGCATGTCCTTCATCTAGTTGATCAAGTATTGGTCATGACGGTGAATCCTGGATTTGGTGGGCAAGCCTTTCTACCTGAAACCATGGATAAGATTCGTGAGCTAGTTCTCCTTCGTGAGGAAAAAGGATTGAACTTTGAGATTGAAGTGGATGGCGGGATTGATGATCAAACGATTGCTCAAGCCAAAGAAGCTGGTGCTACAGTCTTTGTAGCAGGATCCTATGTTTTTAAGGGAGATGTCAATGAACGAGTGCAAGCACTCCGAAAACAACTGGACTAAGGTTGCAGTTTTTGCTGGTGGAGACCGTGGACATTATCGGACAGATTTTGATTATTTTGTCGGTGTGGACCGTGGCTCACTCTGGGTACTGGAGGAAAAACTTCCTCTTGCTCTAGCTGTTGGGGATTTTGATTCTGTGACTGTAGAAGAACGTCAGTTGATTCAAAAGTACGCTCAGCACCTTGTCCAAGCTCAGCCAGAAAAAGATGATACCGATCTAGAACTAGCACTTTTAACGATTTTTGAAAAAAATCCTCAAGCTCAGGTGACCATTTTTGGTGCCCTAGGTGGTCGTATTGACCATATGCTGGCCAATGTCTTTCTTCCGAGCAATCCCAAGTTGGCACCCTTTATGCGCCAAATAGAGATTGAGGATGGACAAAATTTGATTAGCTATTGCCCAGAAGGCACCAGTCAGCTAGAGCCACGTTCGGACTATGATTATCTTGCTTTTATGCCTGTGAGGGATAGTCAGTTGACTATTGTCGGAGCCAAGTATGAATTGACTGAGGCGAATTTTTTCTTTAAGAAAGTTTATGCTTCTAACGAATATATAGATAGGGAAGTTTTGGTGACTTGCCCAGATGGCTATGTAGTCGTGCTGCATAGCAAGGACAGGAGATAGGATGGAGATTATAGTACTACTGTTACTAATTGCTAACCTAGCCGGCCTCTTTCTTATTTGGCAGAGGCAGGAAAAGCAGGAGAAATACCTGACCAAAAGTTTAGAAGACCAGGTAGATAATCTTTCAGACCAGTTAGATTATCGATTTGAACAAGCGCGACAAGCAAGCCAGCTGGATCAAAAAAATCTAGAAGTGGCTGTTAGCGACCGTTTGCAGGAGGTGCGGATTGAGTTGCACCAAGGCTTGACTCAGCTTAGGCAGGAGATGAATGAGAACCTTCTTCAAACCAGAGACAAGACCGACCAACGACTACAGGCCTTGCAGGAGTCAAATGAGCAACGTTTAGAGCAGATGCGCCAAACGGTCGAGGAAAAGCTAGAAAAGACCCTACAGACACGCTTGCAAGCATCCTTCGAGACAGTTTCCAAACAGCTAGAATCTGTCAATCGTGGTCTTGGAGAAATGCAGACGGTTGCGCGAGATGTCGGCGCCCTTAACAAGGTCTTATCTGGAACAAAAACTCGAGGAATTCTAGGAGAATTACAACTGGGCCAAATCATAGAAGATATCATGACACCTGCCCAGTATGAGAGAGAATTTGCAACGGTTGAAAACTCGAGTGAACGAGTAGAATACGCTATTAAGTTGCCTGGGCAAGGCGACCAAGAATATGTCTATCTGCCGATTGACTCTAAGTTTCCTTTGGAAGATTATTACCGCCTTGAAGAAGCCTATGAAGCAGGTGATAAGGAAGAAATCGAAAATTGTCGCAAATCACTCCAAACAAGCGTTAAGCGTTTTGCTAAGGATATTAAGAGCAAGTACCTGGCGCCACCTAGGACGACCAATTTTGGGGTCTTGTTTGTTCCGACAGAAGGTCTTTACTCAGAAATCGTTAGAAATCCGATTTTCTTTGATGGTTTGAGACGGGAGGAACAGATTATTGTTGCAGGCCCAAGTACCTTATCAGCTCTTCTCAATTCCCTATCGGTTGGTTTCAAAACTCTCAATATCCAGAAAAGTGCTGATCATATCAGCCAAACTCTTGCTAGTGTTAAAACGGAATTTGGCAAGTTCGGAGGCATTCTGGTCAAGGCCCAAAAACATCTCCAACATGCCTCTGGCAACATTGATGAATTATTAAATCGTCGTACTACAGCTATCGAGCGGACGCTCCGTCACATTGAGTTATCAGAAGGTAAGCCAGCGCTTGACCTACTCCAGTTCCAAGAAGATGAGGAAGAATATGAAGATTAGTCACATGAAAAAAGATGAGCTTTTTGAAGGCTTTTACCTGATCAAGTCAGCTGACCTAAGACAGACACGTGCTGGGAAAAACTACCTAGCCTTTACCTTCCAAGATGATAGTGGGGAAATCGAAGGGAAACTCTGGGATGCCCAACCTCACAATGTTGAGGCCTTTACTGTAGGGAAGGTTGTCCACATGCAGGGACGTCGGGAAGTGTACAACAACACTCCACAGGTCAATCAAATCACCCTTCGCTTACCTCAGCCAGGGGAACCCAATGACCCAGCAGACTTCAAGGTCAAATCACCAGTGGATGTTAAGGAAATCCGCGAGTATATTTCACAGATGATTTTCAAGATTGAAAATCCCATCTGGCAACGTATCGTTCGGAGTCTTTACACCAAATATGATAAGGAATTCTACTCCTATCCAGCAGCAAAAACCAACCACCATGCCTTTGAGACAGGACTTGCTTATCATACTGCCACTATGGTTCGTTTAGCTGAAGCTATCGCAGATGTGTATCCACAGCTGAATAAGAGCTTGCTCTACGCCGGAATTATGTTGCATGACCTAGCCAAGGTTATTGAGTTGACAGGTCCCGATCAGACAGAGTACACAGTAAGAGGCAATCTTATCGGCCATATCGCTTTGATTGATAGCGAAATTACCAAAGCGACAATGGAACTTGGAATCGATGATACTCGAGAAGAAGTCGTTCTTCTACGCCATGTGATTCTCAGTCACCATGGATTGCTCGAGTATGGTAGTCCAGTTCGCCCTCGTGTGATGGAAGCCGAAATCATTCACATGGTTGATAATTTGGATGCCAGCATGATGATGATGTCGACAGCTCTGGCCCTTGTTGATGAAGGAGAAATGACCAACAAAGTCTTTGCTATGGACAATCGTTCCTTCTACAAGCCGAAATTAGACTAAAAACTAAAAAAATGAGCTTTATTTAGGCAATAAAGTTCGTTTTTTTTGTTTGAGTGTGATATAATGAGAAAAAGACTAATAAAAAAGAATGGTGAATAACTAATGAAATTAAGAAGAAGTGATCGGATGGTTGTTATTTCCAATTACTTGATTAACAATCCATACAAATTAACCAGTCTCAATACCTTTGCGGAAAAGTATGAATCTGCTAAATCTTCTATTTCAGAAGATATTGTCATTATTAAACGTGCCTTCGAAGAGATTGAAATCGGCCATATTCAGACGGTGACAGGTGCTGGTGGTGGTGTTATTTTCACACCATCTATCTCTACCCTTGAGTCTAAAACAATCATCGAAGAGCTTCGCAGCAAACTTTCAGAGAGCGACCGCATTCTTCCAGGTGGCTACATTTATTTGTCTGACCTATTGAGTACGCCAGCTATTTTGAAAAATATCGGCCGCATTATTGCCAAGAGCTTTATGGATCAAAAGATTGATGCTGTTATGACTGTTGCAACCAAAGGAGTTCCGCTTGCAAATGCAGTTGCAAATGTTCTCAACGTACCTTTTGTCATTGTCCGTCGTGACTTGAAAATCACTGAAGGTTCAACTGTTAGTGTTAACTATGTTTCAGGTTCTAGTGACCGTATTGAAAAAATGTTCCTTTCAAAACGAAGCCTTAAAGCAGGAAGTCGTGTCTTGATCGTTGATGATTTCTTGAAAGGCGGAGGAACTATTAATGGTATGATTAGCCTTTTAACAGAGTTTGATTCAGAGTTAGCTGGTGTAGCTGTCTTTGCTGATAATGCGCAGGAAGATCGTGAACAGCAGTTTGACTACAAATCACTCTTGAAGGTTACGGACATTGATGTGAAGAACCAACAAATTGCTGTTGAAGTTGGAAATATCTTTGACGAAGAAAAATAAGAATTGACTTGAAATACAAAGGTTGGAACTTTCGTCCCAGCCTTTCTTTGATAATGGATATGAAGGAGTCCTATGAAAACACCATTTATTAAACGTGAAGCCTTAGAAAAGATCGTTGAAGAGTTTCCAACACCTTTCCATCTCTACGATGAAAAAGGGATCCGGGAGAAAGCACGCGCAGTAAACAAAGCCTTTTCTTGGAATAAGGGTTTTAAAGAATACTTCGCAGTAAAAGCGACCCCAACTCCAGCTATCTTGAAAATTTTGCAAGAAGAAGGATGTGGAGTGGATTGTTCTAGTTATGTAGAACTCTTGATGAGTCACAAACTAGGATTTTCTGGTTCCGATATGATGTTCTCGTCCAACAATACCCCAGATCGAGAGTACGCCTATGCCCGTGAACTGGGGGCTACAATCAATTTGGATGCCTTTGAAGATATTGAACATTTAGAGCGTGCAGCTGGGATTCCCGAGATTATCTCTTGCCGCTACAATCCTGGTGGTGTATTTGAACTAGGAACGGATATTATGGATAATCCTGGTGAAGCTAAGTTCGGGATGACTAAGGAACAGCTCTTTGAAGCTTTTGCTATCTTGAAAGAAAAGGGAGCGAAAACTTTTGGCATTCATTCCTTCCTAGCTTCCAATACAGTGACTCACCTCTACTATCCAGAATTAGCCCGTCAGCTCTTTGAGTTGGCCGTGGAAATCAAGGATAAATTAGGAATTTCCCTCGATTTTATCAATCTTTCTGGAGGTATCGGGGTCAACTATCGCCCAGACCAGGATCCAAATGATATTGCTTTGATTGGTGAGGGAGTTCGTCAGGTTTATGAAGAAGTCCTCGCACCAGCAGGTCTTGGTCAGGTGAAGATATTTACAGAACTTGGGCGCTTTATGTTGGCACCTCATGGAGTTCTGGTTACAAGAGTAACCCATAAAAAGAAAACCTACCGAACTTATCTTGGAGTAGATGCATCAGCTGGCAATCTTATGAGACCGGCTATGTATGGAGCCTATCACCACATCACCAATATGATGAATCCTGACGGTCAGACGGAAGTCGTTGATGTTGTTGGCTCTCTTTGTGAAAACAACGATAAGTTTGCAGTTAATCGTGAACTACCTCAAACAGAAATTGGTGATTTGTTAGTCATTCATGATACAGGTGCGCATGGCTTCTCTATGGGCTACCAGTACAATGCCAAACTTCGTTCAGCAGAGATTCTCTATACAAAGGACGGTGGTGCACGGCTAATCCGTAGAGCAGAGCGACCTGAGGACTATTTTGCAACTCTCTATGGATTCGACTTTGACAGGGATTAGAAGAATTTTTGAAAATCATGAAAGTTGAAAGTGAAAAACAGTTTGTTTTCTAAAAAATAGACAAAATCTATTGTTTTTCCTTTCAAGCATGATATAATAAAATTATAAAACGGTTTCAAGGAAGGTGACCTTATGTCTGAAGAAACAATTGACTATGGACAAGTGACAGGAATGGTGCATTCGACAGAGAGTTTTGGGGCAGTAGATGGTCCTGGGATTCGTTTTATTGTCTTTTTGCAGGGCTGTCAGATGCGTTGCCAATATTGCCATAACCCAGATACTTGGGCTATGGAAACCAATAAATCTCGTGTACGAACAGTAGATGATGTTCTAGAAGAAGCGCTTCGTTATCGTGGCTTCTGGGGAGACAAGGGAGGTATTACAGTCAGTGGAGGAGAAGCTCTCTTGCAGATTGATTTCTTGATTGCCCTCTTTACCAAGGCAAAAGAAAAAGGAATTCACTGTACCTTGGATACTTGTGCCCTTCCATTCCGGAACAAACCACGCTATCTAGAAAAATTCAACAAGCTCATGTCCGTGACAGACTTAGTTCTCCTTGATATCAAGGAAATCAACGAAGCACAGCACAAGATTGTAACCAGTCAGACCAACAAAAACATCTTGGCATGTGCGCAGTACTTGTCAGATATTGGGAAACCTGTTTGGATTCGTCACGTTCTCGTACCAGGATTGACAGACCGTGATGAAGATTTGATTGAACTCGGTAAGTTCGTAAAAACTCTTAAAAACGTTGATAAGTTTGAAATCTTACCTTACCACACTATGGGAGAGTTCAAATGGCGTGAACTCGGGATTCCATATTCGCTTGAAGGGGTGAAACCTCCAACAGCAGATCGTGTGAAGAACGCTAAGGAATTGATGGATACAGAAAGTTATCAAGATTACATGAAACGTGTACATGGATAAAAAGAAGCCTGATGGAGACATCGGGCTTTTCTGGTATCAAAAAAGCTTAGCCAAAATGCTAAGCCTTTTATTTTTATCTAGAATGTTGTTTTCCAGAATTGCGTTTTTTGTTTTTCTTCTTAGTAGAAGTTGAGATAACTGCTGTTGATTCAGGGGTTACATCTTTACGAGCAACTGAAGTTTTACTTGCTTTTGGTGGGTTCTTAGCCAGTTCTTCACGTACTTTTTTGCGAAGTTTTGGACGAATAATGTAGTTGACGATGAATTGTTGAAGAATCATCATGAAACCACCGACAACCCAGTAAAGTGTAACGCTGGCTGGTGAGAAGATTGAGAACATGACAATCATCATTGGACTCATGTAAATCATCTTCTTAAGTTGTTCTCTTTGAGTTTCGTCTTCAACTCCATGTAGTGAAAGGAGCGATTGGACGTAGTAGAGAACACCTGCACAGGCGATAAGAATCCAACTTGGAGAACCAAGTGCAATTCCTAGGAAGCTAGCTTCAGAAACACCTTCTGTATGTTGAGCAGCAAAGTAGATCGCTGAGAAGAAAGGCATTTGGATGAGGAGAGGGAAACATCCTACTCCGCCAAACATACTGATACCGTGCTCTTTTTGAGCAGCAAAGAGGGCTTGTTGGGCTTCCAGTTTTTCTTCTTGAGTTGTTGCTTCTTTCAGACGAGTCTGATGTGGCTCAAGAACATGCTTGAGGGCGTTCATCTTTTCAGAATGAAGCGTTGCCTTCCATGATTGATAGATACCAAGTGGTAAAATAATCAAGCGTACGATAATGGTTACGATAATAATAGCGACCCCGAAGCCTAGCCCTTTATCAGTAGCGAAGTACTTGATAGCTTCTCCCATCGGGGCACCCAAGAAATCCCAAACGGGACCAATTGGCTTACCTGTTGCTTTATCAATCTGAACGCAACCTGTCAAGACTAATAGCATAGCTACTCCCATGATAGAGAGGGCGATTCGTTTAATTGATTTCACTGTTTTTATTCCTTCTTTAAAAATTATACCTTTCTATTCTACTGTTTTTTTGGAAAATATACAATAGTTCTCTGGACCTAATTTGCTACTTTGAAATCTGAATAGGATGGGAAGTTGCTCAATTGAACATCTAGATAAGTTACTTTTGAGAAGGGAGTAGGTCCTTTTCGGATTTCTTGGATGAACTTAGCCATGATAGCTGAAGACTCTGCTTGGGCAAGAATTTCAACGGTTCCGTCATCGTTGTTCCAGACACGACCAGTGATTCCACCTAGATCGAGGGCAAGGGTATAAACGCCCCAGCGGAAACCAACGCCTTGAACGCGACCCTGTGCGATCATTTTGACCTTTTGCATACCAAACCTCCTTGATTGTGTTATAATACCTTTATGACTATTATAACCTCTAAAGCTAATTCTGTGGTAAAAAATGCCAAGAAATTGCATCAAAAAAAATATCGAAAATCTTCTTATTTAATTGAAGGATGGCATTTGTTTGAAGAGGCTGTTCAGGCTGGTGCAAAGATTGAGAAAATATTTGCCCTTTCAGAGTATGGTGAAAAATTAACGGACTACCCTCAGACTGCCTTTGTGACAGAAGAAATCTTGTTTGATTTGGCAGATTCACAAACGCCTCAGGGCATCGTTGCCATTGTTCAAAAGGAAGAAGAGCAGTTGCCGGATTTCACCTCTGGAAAATATCTTTTCTTGGAAGACGTGCAGGATCCTGGAAATGTTGGCACAATGATTCGAACGGCAGATGCAGCAGGTTTTTCGGGAGTCATTGTTTCAAGCAAGTCAGCAGATATTTATAGTTTGAAGACTCTCCGATCCATGCAGGGCAGTCATTTTCATGTACCGATTTATCGGATGCCTGTTGAAACATTTGTAGAAGGGGCTAAAAAGGGCAATTTACCAATTCTGGCAACTACTTTGTCCCCAAAATCTAAAGATTATCGTGAGCTTGCTCAGCCAGAAGATTTCGCCTTGGTCATGGGAAATGAAGGGCAAGGCATTAGTCCATTCATGGCAGATCATGCAGACCAACTGGTTCATATTACCATGAAAGGGCAAGCGGAAAGTCTCAACGTTGCCATTGCTGCAGGCATACTCATGTTTTATTTGAGTTAAAATAGTTTATTTTTGTTATAATCAGTAAAAAGATTTCATAAGGAGAAAAAATATGAATCAAACAATTATTCAAGAACGTTCTGGTTTGAATCAATTTTATGCAAAAGTATATACTTTTGTAGGGATTGGAATTGCTCTATCTGCAATTGTTTCAGCCTTGATGTTAACAACCTTCCAAGATCTTCTTGTACAGTTGATGTTAAATGCACGTATATGGCTAATCGTAACAGGAATTGTTGAAGTTGCTCTAGTGATTTTTGCAAGTGGTTTAGCGCTAAAGAATAGTCCAGCAACCCTTCCAATATTCCTGCTATATTCAGCGGTCAATGGGTTCTCACTAAGCTTCATTGTGGCGCTTTATCTTCCTGGTACAGTTTTAACAGCCTTTATCTCCAGTGCGGCCCTCTTCTTTGTGATGGCAATCGTAGGTGTAGTCATCAAAAAGGATTTGAGCGGGATCGGTCGTGCTTTGATTGCAGCCTTATTTGGTTTGATACTAGCAATGGTTGTCAATATCTTCTTAAATAGTGACCTAATGGACTATATCATTAGTATCATTATGGTTCTTGTCTTTTCAGGGCTGATTGCTTGGGATAATCAAAAAATTCGTTATGTTTACGAAGAGTCAGACGGTCAGGTAGCTACAGGTTGGGCAATTTCTTTAGCGCTTAGCCTCTACCTCGACTTTATCAACCTCTTCCTTAGCTTCTTACGAATCTTTGGAAGAGACGATTAATACTTTTAGAGCTCAAATGAGCTCTTTTTTAATTTTTACTTTCATTTTTACTGACAAAAAGGTATAATCTTTTTATTATTCAAAAGGAGCAACGTATGAAGAAAAGTTTTATCCATCAGCAAGAAGAGATTTCCTTTGTAAAAAATACCTTTACCCAGTATTTAAAAGATAAGTTAGAAGTAGTAGAAGTACAAGGACCAATCTTGAGTAAGGTTGGGGACGGGATGCAGGACAACCTTTCAGGGATTGAACATCCCGTATCTGTTAAAGTTCTGCAAATCCCAAATGAAACCTATGAGGTGGTACATTCGCTTGCTAAGTGGAAACGCCATACCTTGGCCCGTTTTGGTTTTGGTGAAGGAGAAGGCCTTTTCGTTCACATGAAGGCCCTTCGTCCAGACGAAGACTCACTAGATGCGACTCACTCAGTTTATGTTGACCAGTGGGACTGGGAAAAGGTCATTCCTAATGGGCACCGTAATCTAGCCTATCTCAAGGAAACAGTTGAAAAGATTTATAAGGCTATTCGTTTAACAGAGCTGGCAGTCGAAGCCCGCTATGATATTGAGTCAATCTTGCCGAAGCAAATTACCTTTATCTATACTGAAGAATTGGTAGAACGCTACCCAGATTTGACACCAAAAGAACGTGAAAATGCTATTTGTAAAGAGTTTGGCGCGGTCTTCTTGATTGGTATCGGTGGTGTACTGTCAGATGGAAAACCTCATGACGGACGTGCACCAGACTATGATGACTGGACAACAGAATCTGAAAATGGCTATAAGGGTCTGAATGGAGATATTCTTGTTTGGAATGATAACTTAGGTGCGGCCTTTGAGTTGTCTTCTATGGGAATTCGTGTTGATGAAGACACCCTTCGTCGTCAGGTTGCGATTACAGGAGATGAAGCCCGTTTATCCCTAGAATGGCATAGGGCTCTCTTGAACGGACTCTTCCCATTGACAATTGGTGGAGGGATCGGACAGTCACGTATGGCCATGTTCTTGCTTCGTAAGAAGCACATTGGTGAAGTCCAAACTAGTGTTTGGCCACAAGAAGTCAGAGATACTTACGAAAATATTCTTTAAACAATCGAACCGATAGGTTCGATTTTCTTATTTCATCAGAATTTGGTATAATATACCTTATGAAAATCGTATCAGGAATCTATGGAGGCCGTCCTTTAAAGACCTTGGATGGGAAAACGACGAGACCGACATCGGACAAAGTCCGAGGAGCTATCTTCAATATGATTGGTCCCTACTTTGAAGGAGGGCGTGTGCTAGACCTCTATGCTGGTAGTGGTGGCTTATCCATCGAGGCAGTTTCAAGAGGAATGTCGAGCGCTGTTCTAGTCGAGAAGGATCGCCGAGCCCAGGATATTGTGGCAGAAAATATCAGGATGACCAAGGAGACATCTAAGTTTCAATTATTGAAAATGGAATCCAGTCGAGCATTGGAGCAAGTGGATGGTGTCTTCGATCTCATCTTTTTGGATCCTCCCTATGCAAAGGAACAGATCGTATCTGACATTGAAAAAATGGCTGAGCGTGATCTTTTTTCAGATGATGTCATGGTGGTTTGTGAAACCGATAAATCAGTAGAACTTCCAGAAGAAATTGCCTGTTTGGGTATCTGGAAGGAAAAAATATATGGAATTAGTAAGGTGACGGTTTATGTCAGATAAAATTGGCCTATTTACAGGTTCTTTTGATCCAATGACCAATGGTCATTTGGATCTCATCGAGCGTGCAAGTAAGCTCTTTGATCAATTGTATGTGGGAATTTTTTATAATCCACACAAAAATGGATTTTTACCGATAGAAAGTCGGTTAAAGACGGTTGAAAGAGCAGTGGCACATCTAAAAAATGTTCAGGTCATATCCTCTCATGATGAATTAGTCGTTGATGTTTCTAGAAAACTAGGTGTAGAGGTTTTGGTGCGTGGCTTGCGTAATGCGACAGATCTTCAGTACGAAGCCAGTTTTGATTTTTACAACCATCAATTAGCAGAAGAAATTGAGACAGTCTATCTCCATGCTCGACCAGAGCATATTTACATCAGCTCTTCAGCTGTGAGAGAACTATTGAAATTTGGTCAAGATATCAGCGAGTATGTACCAAATGCTGTCTTGGAGGAGTTAAACAATGAAGAAAAAAACTAGATGGCCCATATATCTAATCATCGGGCTTATTGTCACTTTTATTGCTTTTACGGTGCCTCTGCCTTACTACATTGAGGTGCCAGGGACTTCAGAAGATATTCGAAAGGTTTTACAAGTCAATAACCAACCTGACCAAGAAGAAGGTTCTTATCAATTTGTGACGGTTGGAGTTAAACACGCTAGAATGGTGGACTTGGTTTATGCTTGGTTAACACCTTTTACAGATATTCGTAGTGCCAAAGAGATGACAGGTGGTTCTTCAGATGCAGAATTTATGCGAATCAACCAGTTTTACATGGAAACTTCGCAAAACATGGCCAAATATCAGGGTCTGAAGTCGGCGGGTAAGGAGATAGAACTCAAATACCTAGGAGTCTATGTTTTGACCGTAACAGACAATTCAACCTTCAAGGGCATTCTCAATATTGCTGATACTGTAACAGCTGTGAACGATAAGACTTTTGAAAGTTCCAAGGAGATGGTCGACTACGTCAACTCTCAAACGCTAGGTGACAAGGTTAAGGTTACTTATCAAGAAGACGGGAAAGTCAAAACTGCTGAAGGAAAAATCATTACTCTGGAAAATGGGAAAAATGGTATCGGAATCGGTTTGATTGACCGCACAGAAGTGTCAAGTGATGTGCCAATCAAGTTTTCAACGGCTGGTATTGGTGGTCCAAGTGCAGGAATGATGTTTAGTTTATCCATCTATACTCAAATTGCAGACCCAACTCTTCGAAACGGACGCATTATTGCTGGTACAGGAAGTATCGATAGAGATGGAAATGTTGGCGATATTGGTGGGATTGACAAAAAAGTTGTTGCTGCAGCTAAAAAGGGAGCGACTGTATTCTTTGCTCCTAACAATCCAGTAACGGAAGAAGCTAAAAAGGCCAATCCCAATGCTAAAAGTAATTATGACACGGCTGTAGAAGCTGCTGAAATGATTAAAACTGACATGAAGATTGTTCCAGTAAAAACTCTTCAGGATGCAATAGACTACTTGAAAAACAACCCCTAAAATACGGTGTGAGTCCATAGACTAGCGTAGAAAAAGAGAAGATGGTATAATAGGCAGATGATTCAATTGTTTTTTACCCTCAGTAGTCATATGTTTTTTGTCTACCTGGTTTTTCAACTCTTGAGAGATTTGGTCAAATGGGAACAAATTTTGAAGGTGACTAAGGACAATGCGAGGAAGGTACGACTTTTGGTCGTGTTGTGTAGTATCAGTTTAGGATATCTGATTAGCTCTTTTTTCCTAAATCTCTACCAATTATGGCAAGAAGCAGTACGAGGATTATTCTAAACTCGAAAGTAAAGGAAAATAATTATGGAAAAAATTGTAGTTCGAGGTGGCGATAATCGCCTTGTCGGAAGTGTCACCATCGAGGGTGCGAAAAATGCAGTTTTGCCCTTACTTGCTGCAACTGTTTTAGCAAGTGAAGGAAAAACTGTATTAAAAAATGTCCCTATCTTATCAGATGTCTTTACCATGAATCAGGTGGTTCGTGGCTTAAATGCGAAGGTAGACTTTGATCAGGATGCTCATATTGTCGAAGTTGATGCAACTGGAGACATCACCGAAGAAGCACCTTATAAGTATGTCAGCAAGATGCGTGCTTCAATTGTAGTCTTGGGTCCAATCCTAGCTAGAGTTGGTCACGCTAAAGTTTCGATGCCAGGTGGTTGTACCATCGGTAGTCGCCCTATCGATCTTCACCTAAAGGGACTCGAAGCAATGGGAGCTCAGATTACTCAAACGGCAGGTTATATCGAAGCTAAGGCGGACCGTTTGCACGGAGCTCACATCTATATGGACTTTCCTAGTGTTGGAGCAACCCAAAACTTAATGATGGCTGCGACGCTTGCTGATGGAGTCACTGTTATTGAAAATGCAGCGCGTGAACCTGAGATTGTAGACCTAGCTGTCCTCTTAAATAAAATGGGAGCTAAAGTCAAGGGAGCAGGAACAGAAACAGTTACTATCACTGGTGTTGAAAAACTACAGGGTGCTACACACAATGTTGTTCAGGATCGTATTGAAGCAGGTACCTTTATGGTTGCTGCTGCAATGACAGGTGGAGATGTCCTAATTCAAGATGCTATCTGGGAACATAACCGACCATTGTTAGCGAAATTACAGGAAATGGGTGTTGAAGTCATTGATGAGGATGAAGGTATCCGCATCCGTTCTCAACGAGACAAACTAAAAGCAGTTCATGTTAAGACACTTCCGCATCCAGGGTTTCCTACGGACATGCAGGCACAGTTTACTGCTCTTATGACGGTTGCTCAAGGAGAATCAACTATGATTGAGACAGTCTTTGAGAATCGTTTCCAACATCTAGAAGAAATGCGTCGTATGGGCTTACATTCTGAGATTATCCGTGATACAGCTCGTATCGTCGGAGGTCAACCTCTACAAGGGGCAGAAGTGTTGTCTACAGACCTTCGTGCAAGTGCAGCCTTGATATTGACAGGTTTAGTGGCCGAGGGTGAGACAGTTGTTGGAAAACTTGTCCATTTGGATAGAGGCTATTATTGTTTCCATGAAAAATTAGCTCAGTTAGGAGCTAATATTGAACGGGTAAGTGTGGAAGCTGATGAAGATGAATAAACAAGGATCTTATGTATTACGTAGATTCCTACTAGTTATTATTGTCCTACTTCTAGGAGTCTTAGCACTTGGGATTGGCTTGATGATTGGCTACGGTATCTTGGGCAAGAGTCAAGATCCATGGGCAATTTTAGCACCGGAGAAATGGCATGAGTTAATTACGAAATTTACAGGAAAATGAGAGTGGGACAGAAATCGGTAATTCGTTAGAATTCGATTTCGTTATCCTGCCTTCGCACAGTTGAGTAGGGCTGTAAAAGCTGATGAAATCAGCGTAGTAGAGTCCACTCAGCCACTGCGACTTGATCGACAATCCAAAGACAATTGAGAGGCTAGGACTTTTGTCCCAGCTTCTTTTCTAGGAAGTGAAATGAAGGAGAAAACATGAATAAAAAAACCAGACAGGCCCTTATAGGTCTTCTGATTTTCCTACTTTTGTCGGCAGGAAGTTACTACATAAAAGAAATGCAGGCTTCGAATGCCACGCCACGAACACAGGTACAGCAGAAATCCCAGTCGCTTGATACTCCAAATCAAGAATTGGCTGAGAGTGTATTGACAGACTCGGTAAAAAAACAAATAAAGGGGACTCTTGAGTGGAATGGAGCAGGAGCCTTTATTGTCAATGGGAATAAGACTAATCTAGATGCAAAGGTTTCAAGTAAACCTTATGCTGATAATAAAACAAAAACTGTAGGCGGGGAGACGGTCCCAACTGTAGCCAATGCCCTTATGTCAAAAGCAACAAGACAGTACAAAGACCGTGAAGAAACTGGGAATGGCTCGACCTCTTGGACGCCAGCAGGATGGCATCAAGTCAAAAATCTAAAAGGAACTTACAATCACGCAGTAGATAGAGGACATTTATTAGGCTATGCCTTGATTGGTGGGCTAGACGGCTTTGATGCTTCTACAAGCAATCCTAAAAATATTGCCGTACAGACAGCCTGGGCCAATCAAGCACGCGCAGAAGATTCAACGGGACAAAACTACTATGAAAGTTTAGTTCGAAAAGCCTTGGATCAAAATAAGCGTGTGCGTTACCGAGTCACATTGCTCTACGCAACAGAAGAAGATTTGGTCCCTTCTGCATCTCAGATTGAAGCCAAATCATCCGACGGGGAATTAGAGTTTAATGTCGTAGTCCCTAACGTTCAAAAGGGAATTCAGTTAGACTATCGAACAGGTAAAGTAACCGTAACAAAAGACTAGTAAATAAGCGATCCCTTATCTTATTAGATAGGGGATTTGCTACTAAAATCGTAATTTAATGTGTAGAAGTTAAAAAATATGGTATAATAGTCACAATTATACTTTTTAGGAGAAGGAAAATGGAAGACCCGAGCAGTCAGGATTTGTTACTGCAATTTGTATTATTAGTTGTTTTGACCTTTTTAAATGCTTTTTTCTCAGCAACAGAGATGGCTATGGTTTCCCTTAGTCGCTCACGCGTTGAACAAAAGGCTGAAGAGGGGGATAAACGCTACATCCGTTTGCTAAAGGTACTTGAAAACCCCAATCACTTTTTATCAACCATTCAAGTTGGTATTACTTTAATTACAATCTTGTCAGGGGCTAGGTTAGCAGATTCTCTTGGACAATTGATTGCATCTTGGATAGGAAATAGTGAGACTGCGCATGCAGTGGCTTCTTTCTTATCACTTGCTTTTTTGACCTATATTTCTATCGTTTTTGGTGAACTTTATCCTAAACGCATTGCTCTAAATTTAAAAGATGCCTTGGCAATCCGAACAGTACCATTTATTATCGCACTCGGTAAGATTGTGAGTCCCTTTGTTTGGATGTTATCCGCATCAACGAATCTTTTGAGTCGATTGACACCGATGACATTTGACGATGCAGATGAAAAGATGACTCGGGATGAGATTGAGTATATGCTGACGAAGAGCGAAGAAACCTTGGATGCTGATGAAATCGAGATGTTACAGGGGATTTTCTCACTAGACGAGCTTATGGCGCGTGAAGTCATGGTTCCTCGAACAGATGCCTTCATGGTGGATATCCAAGATGACACTCAAACGATTATCGAAAGTATCTTAAAACAAAACTTTTCTCGCATTCCTGTCTATGATAATGACAAGGATAACGTGATTGGTTTGATTCATACCAAGAGTCTGTTAAAAGCAGGGTTTACCGATGGTTTTGACAATATCGTATTGAGAAAAATTTTACAGGAACCACTCTTTGTACCTGAAACTATTTTTGTGGACGATTTGTTAAAAGAACTCAGAAATTCACAAAGACAGATGGCAATTCTTCTAGATGAATATGGAGGAATGGCTGGTTTGGTCACTCTTGAGGATTTACTTGAAGAGATTGTTGGTGAGATAGATGATGAAACTGACCGCGCTGAAGTATACGTTCACACTATCGGTGACAATACCTACATCGTCCAAGGAACAATGAATTTGAACGACTTCAATGATTACTTTGATGTTGAACTTGAGAGTGATGATGTAGATACCATTGCGGGTTACTACTTAACTGGAGTAGGTACTATCCCGACAACTGAAAAACTCAGCTATGAGTTGGAAAGTTCAAACAAATACATCACATTAACTAATGACAAGGTAAAAAATGGTCGTGTGACCAAGGTCAAGGTTCACATTGAAGAGATTGAACCGAAAGAAGAAGCTGATTAACAAAAAAACTTTAATAGTTTTAGGTTAGTAGAGCTTTTTCTAATTTTTGAAAATAAAAAGACTCCAAAAGGAGTCTTTTTATACAAGGCGGTAGACGGATTTGAACCGACGATCAAGCTTTTGCAGAGCCGTGCCTTACCACTTGGCTATACCGCCTCAACGTTTAATATTATACCTTGAAAATGATTCTACGTCAATAGTTTCTTAATCGAAAATCCAATTTAGAAGGTTGCCCTTTCTGATTGGATGGAAAAATGGGGAGAGAAAATCTGAAAATCAGGCTTTATAGAGCCTTAACTTCCCTTTTGATTCTATAGATAGCAAACAAAGAATAGAAAAATTTGATAAATGAAAGTTTTTTGTGGTTACACGCCTAAATATTCTGAAAATTCGTTTACTTTTTGAGAAATCTATGGTATAATTGACAATAAGCCTAAATTTTTTAAGAGGAGTTACATACATGAAAAAAAATAGGGTATTGGTTGCGGCAGGAGTTGCCCTATTAGCGACTAGCGCACTAGCTGCTTGCGGTTCTTCGAAATCGTCTGATTCAACAGCGCCAAAAACTTATGGTTATGTTTATTCATCAGATCCTGAAACATTGGATTACCTTACTTCGGGGAAACAAAGTACTAAATTAGCCACTTCAAATGGTATTGATGGTCTCTTTACAAATGACAAATATGGGAATTTGACTCCTGCAGTTGCAGAAGACTGGTCAGTTTCAAAAGATGGTTTGACCTATACCTACAAAATCCGTAAAGGTGTCAAATGGTTTACCTCTGAGGGGGAAGAATATGCTGAAGTGACAGCTAAAGACTTTGTAAATGGTTTGAAACACGCAGCAGATAAAAAATCAGAAGCACTTTATCTAGCAGAAAAATCTGTGAAAGGGTTGTCTGACTATTTGGCAGGAAATTCAAAAGACTTTTCTACAGTAGGTGTTAAGGCAGTTGATGATTATACTCTTGAGTATACATTGAACCAACCAGAACCATACTGGAACTCTAAGATGGCTTACTCAATCTTCTGGCCATTAAACGAAGAATTTGAAAAATCAAAAGGGGATGATTTTGCCAAACCAACGGATCCTACATCATTACTTTACAATGGTCCGTTCTTGCTGAAAGGTTTGACTGCCAAGTCTTCTATCGAGTTTGCGAAGAATGAACAATATTGGGATAAGGAAAATGTTCATCTTGATAAAGTTACCCTCGCTTTCTATGACGGATCAGATCAAGAGTCTCTTGAACGGAACTTTACAAGTGGAGCCTATAGCTATGCTCGTCTCTTCCCGACAAGTTCAAACTACTCTAAAGTAGCGGAGACCTACAAAGACAATATCTACTACACACCAGCTGGACCAGGAATCACTGGTTTGGGTGTAAATATTGACCGTCAAAGTTACAAATACACCGCTAAAACAACTGACGAAGAAAAAACGTCAACTAAGAAAGCCCTTCTTAACAAAGACTTCCGTCAGGCCTTGAACTTTGCCGTTGACCGTACAGCTTATTCAGCGCAAATCAATGGTAAAGAAGGTGCTCCTCTTGCAGTTCGTAACCTCTTTGTAAAACCAGATTTTGTCGCTGCGGGTGACAAGACCTTCGGTGACTTGGTAACTGAGAAGATGGCAGCTTATGGTGATGAGTGGAAGAACGTAAACTTTGCGGATGGTCAAGATGGACTCTTCAACGCAGATAAGGCCAAAGCAGAACTTGCAAAAGCTAAAACTGCATTAGAAGCTGAAGGGGTGAAATTCCCAATCCATTTGGATATCCCAGTAGATCAAACAAACAAAGGGTATATTGCTCGTATCCAATCCTTCAAACAGACAGTTGAAAAAGTGCTTGGTGAAGAAAATGTAGTCATTGACATTCATCAAATTTCTAAAGATGAGGCATTAAATATCACTTACCATGCACCAAACGCAGCAGCAGAAGATTGGGATCTATCAGGTGCAGTTGGATGGAACCCAGACTATGAAGATCCATCAACTTACCTTGACATCCTCAAATCAACAAACAAGTCGCAAACCAAGACATACATGGGATTTGACGATCCAGCGAACCCAGCAGTTAGTCAAGTTGGTTTGAAAGAATACGATAAGTTAGTTGATGAAGCCGCTAAAGAAACCAGTGATTTGAATGTTCGTTATGAGAAATACGCTGCAGCTCAGGCTTGGTTGACAGATAGCTCTCTCTTCATCCCTGCTATGTCTGGTAGCGGTGCAGCACCATTCATTTCTCGTGTAGTACCATTCACAGCTTCTTATAGCCAATCTGGAGACAAGAGTTCAGATCTTTACTTCAAGTACATTCAGCTACAGGATAAGGTTGTAACGAAAGCTGAGTACGAACAAGCTCGTGAGAAATGGCTCAAAGAGAAAAAAGAATCAAACGAAAAAGTTCAAAAAGAATTAGCGAGCCACGTTAAATAAATAATGCTCATCAGAACTTTCTCTCCAAAAGGAGAAGGTTCTTTTGGAATTTTAAAGGAAATAATATGAAAAAATATGTTTTTATGCGTATCTTGCGGTCGTTAGTTTCAATCTTTTTAGTAACGACCTTGATTTACACAATCATCTATACGATGGTTCCACGGAAGTTGATTTTCAAACAAGATACTAACTACAATAAAATTGCAACAACAGCTGATAAACGTGATAACTATGAAAATACCGTTTTTGAGCGTATGGGTTATATCGAATATTACGATACGAAAGAGTTGCAGGAAAAAGCTAGTAGCATTGACTCTTCTGTAACAGTAGACGCTAATGATACAAATAAAGCTATCTATGAAAAATACATCCAACAACTTGGGAATGGTTGGACTTTAGGGCAGTTCACTGAGAGTGGTCAATTCTATGCGACTCGTGAAATTCCTATTTTTGAGCGTGTGTTCAAATTCTATGCAAACTTGCTTGATATTGACCATACAAACAAAATTCAAGACCCAGAAAATCCTAATTTAGAGCGTTATTTGCGATTTGAAAACGATCCAGCTATTGGATGGTCTTTGGTAGGTTCAGGGACTAAACATAAATACCTCTTGTACTTCAACAGTCAATTCCCATTTGTTCATCAAAACTTTGTGAACTTAAACTTAGGAGATTCTTATCCAACTTATGCCAATACTCCTGTGCTTCAAGTTATCACACAAGGACAAGGACAAACCAAGACTTCTGAAGTTCAATTCCCAACTGGTAAGAAAACATCATCAGTCAATATCTACTCAAGAACTTATAAATCTCCAAGTCAAGCTGATGCGCGTGAAGTAGCGAACTACGGTAAAGATGATCCATATACAGCTACTGAAAGCAACTATCAGTATCCATCTATGATTACCAGTTCTGCTATTGCTGGTTTGATTGGCCTTGCAATTTCGTATGCAATCGCGGTTCCACTTGGTTCTGCAATGGCTCGTTACAAGAATACTTGGATTGATAGTTTCTCTACAGGAGCTTTAACATTCTTACTTGCTCTTCCAACTATCGCTCTTGTCTATATCATTCGTTTGATTGGTTCTTCAATTGGATTCCCGGATTCATTCCCTATCTTGGGTGCTGGAGACTGGCGTTCATATGTACTACCTGCAGTTATTCTTGGTTTACTTGGTGCACCTGGTTTAGCTATCTGGATTCGCCGTTACATGATTGACTTACAATCACAAGACTTTGTTCGTTTTGCTCGTGCAAAAGGTCTTTCTGAGAAAGAAATTTCAAACAAACACATCTTTAAAAATGCCATGGTACCGCTTGTTTCAGGTATTCCAGGTTCTATTATCGGTGTTATTGGTGGAGCTACTCTTACTGAAACAGTTTTCGCCTTCCCAGGTATGGGTAAAATGTTGATTGACTCTGTAAAAGCATCAAATAATAACATGGTAGTTGGTCTAGTTTTCATCTTTACTTGCGTCTCAATCTTCTCTTACTTAATTGGGGATATTTGGATGACAATTATTGACCCACGTATTAAGTTGACAGAGAAAGGAGGCAAATAATGTCTACAATGAATAATGATAAATTTCAGTTTGTAAAACGCGATGACTTTGCCTCTGAAGCAATTGATGCTCCCGCCTACTCATATTGGGGTTCTGTTTTTAGACAATTTTTGAAAAAGAAATCAACTATCATCATGCTTGGTATTTTGATTTCAATCGTTTTGATGAGTTTCATCTACCCAATGTTTTCTGATTTCGACTTCAATGATGTAAGTAAGGTAAATGACTTTAGCGCTCGCTACATTAAACCAAATGCGGAACATTGGTTCGGTACAGATAGTAATGGTAAGTCTCTTTTTGATGGTGTCTGGTTTGGAGCTCGTAACTCTATCTTGATTTCCGTTATTGCGACCTTAATCAACGTTGTAATCGGTGTTATTGTCGGGGGTATCTGGGGTATTTCAAAATCAGTTGACCGCATCATGATGGAAGTTTACAACGTTATCAATAACATCCCATCACTTTTGATCGTTATTGTTTTGACTTACTCTATCGGTGCAGGTTTCTGGAATTTGATTTTCGCCATGAGTGTGACTACATGGATTGGTATTGCTTATATGATTCGTATTCAAATCATGCGTTACCGTGACTTAGAGTACAACCTTGCTTCACGCACACTCGGAACTCCAACATACAAAATTGTCATTAAAAATATCATGCCACAATTGGTATCTGTTATTGTTACGACTACATCACAAATGCTTCCAGCATTTATCTCCTATGAAGCCTTTCTATCATTCTTTGGACTTGGACTACCAATTACAGTACCAAGTTTAGGTCGATTGATTTCAGATTACTCACAGAACGTAACGACAAATGCATACCTCTTCTGGATTCCATTGACAACTTTGGTTTTGGTATCCTTGTCACTTTTCGTAGTTGGTCAAAACCTAGCGGATGCTAGTGATCCACGTACACATAGATAGGAGTAGACATGACAAAAGAAAAAAATGTAATTTTGACTGCTCAAGATATTGTCGTGGAATTTGATGTTCGTGACAAAATTTTGACAGCTATTCGTGGAGTATCTCTGGAGTTGATTGAGGGCGAAGTGCTTGCACTCGTTGGAGAATCTGGTTCAGGGAAATCTGTTTTAACAAAAACTTTTACAGGAATGTTGGAAGATAATGGTCGTATTGCCAAAGGTAGTATTCTTTACCGTGACCAAGATTTGACTGAATTTTCTTCTCATAAAGATTGGGAGCAAATTCGTGGTGCGAAGATTGCAACGATCTTCCAGGATCCGATGACCAGTCTTGACCCAATCAAAACAATCGGAAGTCAAATTACAGAAGTTATTGTTAAACACCAAGGGAAAACAGCTCAAGAAGCCAAAGACTTGGCGATTGACTATATGAATAAAGTTGGTATCCCTGACGCTGAGCGACGTTTTAATGAATATCCATTCCAGTATTCTGGAGGAATGCGTCAACGTATTGTTATTGCGATTGCCCTTGCGTGTCGTCCAGATGTTTTGATCTGTGATGAACCAACAACAGCCCTTGATGTGACTATTCAAGCTCAGATTATTGACTTGTTGAAAACTCTTCAACAGGAATACCACTTTACAACTATCTTTATCACACACGACCTTGGTGTTGTAGCAAGTATTGCTGATAAAGTTGCAGTTATGTATGCTGGCGAAATCGTTGAGTATGGTACAGTTGAAGAAATCTTCTACGATCCACGTCACCCATACACATGGAGCCTCTTATCAAGTTTGCCACAGCTAGCTGACGATAAAGGAGAATTGTATTCAATTCCGGGAACACCTCCATCACTGTATACTGAATTGAAGGGAGATGCTTTCGCTCTTCGTTCAGATTATGCGATGAAGATTGATTTCGAAGAAAAAGCTCCTCAGTTTGCAGTATCTGATACTCACTGGGCTAAAACATGGTTGCTTCATGAACAAGCTCCAAAAGTTGCAAAACCAGCAGTAATTGCAGATTTACACGATAAGATTCGTGAAAAGATGGGCTTTGCTCATCTTGAGGACTAGGAGGAAGGAAATGTCTGAAAAATTAGTAGAAGTTAAAGACTTAGAGATTTCCTTCGGAGAAGGAAGCAAAAAGTTTGTAGCCGTTAAAAATGCAAACTTCTTTATCAACAAAGGTGAAACGTTCTCACTCGTTGGAGAATCTGGTAGTGGTAAGACAACAATTGGTCGTGCCATTATCGGCCTTAATGATACCAGCAAAGGGGATATCATCTTTGATGGGCAAAAAATCAATGGTAAAAAATCACGTGAACAAGCAGCGGAATTAATCCGTCGCATTCAAATGATTTTCCAAGACCCAGCTGCAAGTTTGAATGAACGTGCAACAGTTGACTATATCATCTCAGAAGGTCTTTACAATCACCATTTATTTAAAGATGAAGAAGAAAGAAAAGAAAAAGTTCAAAACATCATTCGTGAAGTAGGACTTTTGGCTGAACACTTGACACGTTACCCTCATGAGTTCTCAGGTGGACAACGTCAACGTATCGGGATTGCTCGTGCCTTGGTTATGCAACCTGACTTCGTGATCGCGGATGAGCCAATTTCAGCCTTGGACGTTTCAGTGCGTGCCCAAGTTTTGAATTTGCTCAAGAAATTTCAAAAAGAATTGGGCTTGACTTATCTCTTTATCGCTCACGATTTGTCAGTAGTTCGTTTCATCTCTGATCGTATCGCGGTAATTTATAAGGGAGTCATTGTTGAAGTGGCTGAAACTGAAGAATTGTTTAACAATCCAGTTCATCCATACACGCAAGCACTGCTTTCAGCTGTACCAATCCCAGATCCAATCTTGGAACGTAAAAAAGTTTTGAAAGTCTATGATCCAGATCAACATGATTACGAAACTGATAAACCTTCAATGGTAGAAATTCGTCCAGGTCATTATGTTTGGGCTAACCAAGCAGAATTGGAACGCTATAAAAAAGAAATGAAGTAATCAATAAAGTTTCATCATCTTGCTAGAACTATTCTGGAAGGGTTATGAAACTTTTTTATTTTGCAGATAAAGGCTTGATTATCTAGGAAAATTTGATATACTGAATACAATAAAAACAGAAATGTTTCAGTGGAACAAACCAAAGGAGCATCACATGGACCATCAACCAAATTTTTTTACGACAATGGCTAGAATGATTGGAACATGCCTCTGGGTAAAAGGGATGGAAGCATTAACTGAAAAGAAGGAATCAGAGTCAGAAGTGTTAGAGTTGACTAGATTTATTCTAGCTTTAAAAATAGGTTCTTCTTTACCATGGATTCTGGGTCTCCCTAGAAAGGAAGATAAAAAATGAAATTTATTTGGGATATTTTATTTTTTATCCTAGTGAAGCCACTGATTGCGCTTGTAGAATTCATTTAGTATCTCATTTGTTTAATTTTTTATGAATTCCTGATGAACATATTGTATTCGATTTTTAACTGGTTTTATAACTGGCTTTTTAGTTTATTTTAGAGACTAGAAATTGGAAGTACGTACATATATATACTCATATATAACTTTATTATCACAAAAAAGATGGAAGATATTCCATCTTTTTTGTTTATAGCAATAAGATTAAGGCGAAGTTTTAAAAAGCTGATGCAAATAATAGATTCGTAGAGAGTCTATGATATAGATTAGATTTAGTCTAATCAAATTCAGACGGTATAGGCACAGGAAAGTTCTCAAAGGTAATGACATCGCCCTTTTGTGTCGTAAGTTGAATACGGTTATCTTTGAGGCGACTAGCTTGTACTTCCTTACCGTTAACCTTAACGAGGCTAGCTTCGATATTTGGATAGTCTACGACTAAATCCCCACCAACATTAGAAATGAAAGATAGCGTTTCAAGATTCTTTTCTTTCCATTTCATGCTGACTTCAAAGTTGCCACGTGCCACGAGACCTGAAACTTGCCCGTCTTTCCAGGCGTCTGGAAGGGCTGGTAATGGAGCAATGTAGCCAGTGTGGGATTGAAGGAGCATTTCTGCCATCCCGCTGGTGGCACAAAAGTTACCATCAATTTGGAAAGGTGCGTGAGTATCCCAGAGGTTTTCAAGGGTTGAAGACTTGAGCTGTTCTGCCAACAAACGATGGGCACGATTTCCATCAAGCAGACGAGCCCAGAGGTTGATTTTATTGGCCTTAGACCAACCTGTTCCACCATCTCCTCGGTGGTTTAAGGTTGCGCGTGCTGCTTCTAGATATTCAGGCTGATCCTTACTAAATAAAGTACCTGGGAAGAGACCAACTAGGTGAGAAACGTGACGGTGGTGATTTTCAATGCCTTCGTTCGTGAATCGAGGACTGTCTTCTTCGTACCATTCCTTGATGCGGCTATCTTGGTTGATATGAAGTGGTTTGAGCTTGTCAAATTTAGCCTTCACTTCTGTCACCAAGTCTTGATCGACATTGAGATGATTGGCTGCTTCCATATAGTCGTGGAAGAGTTGCCAAACTAGAGATTGATCAAAGGTATTTCCAATCGTGATAGTTCCATGTTCTGGTGAGTAGGATGGAGAAGATACCCAACGGTCACTAGCCTTGTCGTAGTGCAAGAAGGAATTCCAGAACTTGGCTGTTTCCTTAAGCATTGGATAAATCTTTTCTTTGAGATAGGTTTCGTTCTTGGTGAATTTGTAGTAGTCATAGACGTTCTGCATCATCCAAGCATTGGCAGCAGGAGACCAACCCCAATAGTAATTCCAACCTGGAGTTGTCCAGCCAAATGGTGTTGCCTGGGTATGAACCAACCAACCATTTTCTTGACCTTCTTTGGATTCAATACCAGCGTATTCCTTAGCAGCGATACGGCCATAGTAGCGCATGTCATCAATATAATTGATCATTGGCTTAGCTGTTTCTGCAAGATTACTCATGTAGGCGGGCCAATAGTTCATCTGTAGGTTGACATTGAGGTGGTAATCTGAGTTCCAAGGTGGATTGTCTACAGCATTCCAGACTCCTTGGAGGTTGGCTGGCAGAGCATCTGTTCGATCACAAGACGAACTGATCAATAAATAACGTCCGTATTGGAAGAAGAGTTCTTCTAGCTTTTGGCCTTTTGTTGGATTATAGGTTTGAAGAGCTTCTTTTGTGGTTTGAGCAGTCTTGCTTCCACCTAGGTTTAGTTTAACGCGATTAAAGAGACTTTGATAATTCTTGATATGATCATTTTTCAGAGTTTCATAGTCTTTTGCCTTGGCATCTTCTACGATAGATTTGACAGTTTTTTCTAGGTCAATATCCTTGCGATAATTAGTTTTTGGGTTTTGAGCAAAATTAGTCTTGGCACTGAGTAGCAGTGTCGCATAGCTTGCTCCAGTGACGGTCAAATAGCCGTCTTGAGCAGTGACTTGTCCGTCAGTCTTGATACCAAGATATGAAGCAAATTTCAGACCATTGTCTTTGACAGTTCCCTTGAGTAAAATACCATTAGTATCAACGTTAACATTCCCTTGTTTGTATTTAGAATTCTCCCAAGAATAGTCTCCATTAGCAATCAGGTCCTCTGTCAAGCTATTCCAAAGTGTAAAATCAAGAGTCTTATCCCCTTTTTTACTCAAGTGGGTCACAGTAACATCGTCAGGATAGCTAGAGAAGGTTTCGCGTTTAAAGTTTGTCCCGTCCTGGGTATAAGAAGTAGTCGAGATAGCCTCAGAAATATCTAAGCCACGATGGTAGTCGGTAACATTCTCCAAGCCTTTCTTTTGGTTGTTAAAGACCATAAAGATATCACCAAAAGATAAGTAACGACCATACTGAGCATTGTTTGGTCCTACGAGGTTACGCTCAGCTAATCGTTTGGCTTTTTGGCGGTTTCCTTCTTCCAATGATTTACGAATTTCTGCTAAGACTTTATAGCGGTCCTGATAGTTTCCACCGTTGTAGTCGGTGCTATCCGGTTGTGGACCTCCAGACCAAAGAGTTTTTTCGTTGTATTGGATTCTTTCCTCACCGATGAGTCCAAAAACTTTTGCCCCCATTTCTCCATTTCCGACTGGCAGGGCTTGTTTTTCCCAGCCGTCATAAGAAGGAGCAGTTGGTTGGTCGTATATTAGTTTATAGCTATTTTTATTTTTCATAGATTTTTTAATTATTGAAGCAAGTAGTATAGTGAATTCTATGCTTTTACTATAGCAGACACATTAACTTATTGCAAGGCTTTAAAGGCCTCATTTGTTTATTTTAAGGACAGTGTATATTCTAGATTTTATGATGGATAGTAAGCAAGTCTTTTTTATAGGTAAAGTGAATTAAAATGTTGCATAGTTGCTTTCTGAAAGCGTAAATCAAACTAGTCAGGAGTGGGACTTTATGGTATAATATAGAAGATTCAAAAAGAAACAGGAGAAATATTATGGACCTTATTTTAGCAATTGTATTGATTGTTTTAGCTTTTCTAGGTGGAGCACTTGGAGGAATGTACTTGGTACGTAAGCAAATCGAGAAAGAATTTGCGGATAACCCACGTTTGAATGCCGAAGCAGTTCGTACTCTTTTGAGTGCAAATGGTCAAAAACCAAGTGAAGCTAAGGTACAACAAGTTTACCACCAAATTATTCGCCAACAAAAAGCAGCCCTTGCTAACAATAAAAAGAAATAAATAGGAAAAGTCTGGGATGAAAATTCCAGACTTCTCACTATGTTCAACTGATCTTTAGAGCTAAGACTTTTTCCTTGCATTCTATTGATATTTGATTATGATTAAGAGGGAGACAGTTGGGACTTCTCAGACTGTCAAAAATTCCGGTAAGAAATAAATGATAATGAACTATCAATCAGAAAAATAAGACTAGAAAGAAGACTGTATGGATAATCGACCGATTGGTTTTTTGGATTCGGGCGTTGGAGGCTTAACTGTCGTACGTGAGCTGATGCGCCAGCTTCCTCATGAAGAAATCGTCTATATTGGAGATTCAGCACGGGCGCCCTATGGTCCTCGTCCTGCTGAGCAAATTCGTGAATATACTTGGCAACTGGTCAACTTTCTTTTGACCAAGGATGTCAAGATGATTGTCATTGCCTGTAATACTGCGACTGCGGTCGTCTGGGAAGAAATCAAGTCCAAGTTGGATATTCCTGTACTGGGTGTCATCTTGCCTGGGGCTTCAGCAGCTATCAAATCTAGCCAAGGTGGGAAAATTGGTGTGATTGGAACACCGATGACAGTACAATCAGACATCTATCGTCAAAAAATCCATGATCTAGATCCGGATTTGCAAGTGAAAAGTTTGGCCTGTCCCAAATTTGCTCCTTTGGTTGAATCAGGTGCACTTTCAACCAGTGTGACCAAGAAAGTAGTCTATGAAACGCTACGTCCCTTGGTCGGAAAAGTGGACAGCTTGATTTTGGGCTGTACTCATTATCCGCTTCTCAGACCCATTATTCAAAATGTCATGGGGCCTAAGGTTCAACTGATTGATAGTGGAGCGGAGTGTGTGCGGGATATTTCTGTATTACTCAATTATTTTGAAATCAATCGTAGCCGTGATGCAGGCCCGCTGCAACACCGATTTTATACAACAGCGAATAGTCAGAGCTTTGCCCAGATTGGTGCTGAGTGGCTAGAAAAAGAGATTCATGTGGAGCATGTAACATTATGACCAACAAAATTTATGAATACAAGGATGACCAGGACTGGTATGTAGGTGTTTGGGACGTCTATGGTGGAATCTATAGCCTCATAAAAGATCATCTTGATCTCTATTTTATGGATTTGGCTCGCATTTTCCGTGATGAGGAAAATGGTTTTCCAATCACGATTACGGTAATGCGCTGGTCTTCAAACTTCCGCTTGCTATCTTTTATCGTTGAGATTTTAAATGCAGAAGCCGGTCGAAACTTGGAAGTCATTCAACGCCAAGGTGCCTTGCTCTTACTTGAAAATGGACAACTCTTGCATGTGGAATTACCTAAAGAAGGAGTAGATGTCGAAGCCTTCTTTGAAACTAGCAAAGTCAGAGAAACCTTGTTGATAGCGACTCGTAATGAAGGGAAGACCAAGGAATTTCGTGCTATCTTTGATAAGCTTGGCTATGATGTGGAAAATCTTAATGATTATCCAGATCTACCTGAAGTGGCTGAAACAGGTATGACCTTTGAAGAAAATGCTCGTCTGAAGGCAGAAACCATTTCACAGTTAACAGGCAAGATGGTTCTAGCAGATGATTCTGGTCTTAAAGTCGATGTCCTCGGAGGATTGCCAGGCGTTTGGTCAGCTCGATTTGCAGGAGTGGGAGCCACTGACCAGGAAAACAATGCTAAACTCTTGCACGAGTTAGCCATGGTCTTTGAACTCAAGGACCGTTCGGCACAATTCCACACTACTTTGGTTGTGGCTAGCCCAGGTAAGGAAAGCTTGGTGGTCGAAGCTGATTGGCCAGGATACATTAACTTTGAACCTAAGGGTGAAAATGGTTTTGGCTATGATCCGCTCTTCTTAGTAGGAGAAACAGGTAAAACTTCAGCAGAGTTAACCTTAGAAGAAAAAAATAGTCAATCTCACCGTGCCTTAGCCGTTAAGAAACTTTTGGAGGTATTCCCATCATGGCAAAGCAAACCATCATTGTAATGAGTGATTCCCATGGAGACAGCTTGATTGTAGAGGAAATCCGCGACCGCTATCTTGGGAAAGTTGATGCTATTTTTCACAATGGCGACTCGGAGCTTCGCCCAGACTCACCACTCTGGGAAGGGATCCAGGTAGTCAGAGGAAACATGGATTTTTATTCAGATTATCCAGAACGCTTGGTGACCCAACTTGGTCCTACCAAGATTATCCAGACTCATGGACACTTGTTTGATATTAACTTCAATTTCCAAAAACTGGACTTCTGGGCTCAAGAGGAAGAGGCGGACATCTGTCTCTATGGTCACTTGCATGTTCCAAGTGCTTGGATGGAAGGGAAGACCCTCTTTCTAAATCCAGGTTCTATCAGCCAACCACGTGGAACCATCAGAGAATGTCTCTACGCTCGTGTGGAAATTGATGACAGCTATTTCAAAGTTGATTTTTTGACACGTAATCATGAGGTATATTCAGGCTTGTCTATGGAGTTTGCTCGATGATTGCCAAGGAATTTGAACTATTTTTACTGGAGCAAGAGGAAACCTTTTTAACTTCTGCTGAAAATTTGGCGGTACTTATTGATAGCCACAATGCAGATCATGCAATCCTCTTGCTTAGTCAGATGACCTATAGTAGGGTTCCAGTAGTAACAGATAAGAGAAAATTTGTCGGGACCATTGGGCTTAGAGATATCCTTGCCTACCAGATGGAGCAGGGATTGAGCCAGGAAGTCATGGCAGATACGGATATCGTACATATGACAAAAAAGGATGTAGCAGTGGTTTCTCCAGATTATACACTAACGGATGTTTTACATAAGTTAGTGGATGAGTCTTTCCTACCAGTCGTTGATGAGGAAGGTATTTTCCAAGGGATTATTACACGAAAATCAATCCTAAAGGCTGTGAATGCCCTTCTGCATGATTTTAGTAAGGAATATGAGATTCGAAGCAAATGAGAGAATGGATTTCAGTATTTTTAGAAGAAAAACAAAATCTAACGAATAATTCTAAACAGTCTTATAAGTATGACTTGGAGCAGTTTGTAGATCTTGTTGGAGAACGAATCTCTGAGACAAGTTTAAAAATCTATCAAGCTCAGCTATCCAATTATAAAATGAGTGCCCAAAAGCGCAAAGTTTCTGCCTGCAACCAATTCCTGTACTTTTTATACCAGAAAGGAAAGGTTGCTAGCTTTTATCGTTTGGAATTGCCGAAACAGGCTGAGAAAAAGCAAGTTAAGTCGGAACTTTTAGATTTGACTTCTTTCTGGCAAGAAAGTTCTTTTCCAGAGGGGCGTTTGATTGCCTTATTGATAGTTGAATTAGGCCTCTTGCCCAGTGAAATTCTAGCCTTGAAAATTACGGATATAAATCTGGATTTTCAAGTGTTGAGAATTACTAAGTCTTCCCAACAAAGAATTGTAGCTCTCCCAAGAGCCTTGCTAACAGAGTTAGAGCCTTTGATGGGACAGACCTATCTCTTTGAAAAAGCTGGGAAACCATACTCCCGTCAATGGGCTTTTCGTCAGTTAGAAGCCTTTCTAAAGGAAAAAGGCTTTGCTGATTTATCGGCTCAAGGATTGAGAGAACAGTTTATACTAAGACAAATCGAAGAAAAGGTTGACTTGTACGAAATTGCTAAAAAGTTAGGATTAAAGACAGTCATGACCTTAGAAAAATATAGATAATGGATATTAAATTAAAAGATTTTGAAGGACCTTTGGACTTGCTCTTACACTTGGTTTCAAAGTACCAGATGGATATCTATGATGTACCGATTACAGAAGTTATCGAGCAATATCTAGCCTACATATCTACCTTACAAGCCATGCGTTTGGAAGTGGCAGGTGAATATATGGTCATGGCTAGCCAACTGATGCTTATCAAAAGTCGTAAACTCTTGCCAAAGGTCGCAGAAGTGACAGACTTAGAGGATGATCTAGAACAGGATCTCCTTTCTCAAATCGAAGAATACCGCAAGTTTAAACTCTTGGGAGAACAGTTGGAAGTTAAGCACCAAGAACGAGCTCAATATTACTCAAAAGCACCGACTGAGTTGATTTATGAGGATGCTGAACTTGTGCATGATAAGACCACGATTGATCTTTTCTTAGCCTTTTCAACCTTACTGACCAAGAAAAAGGAAGAATTCTCAAAAAATCATACAACTATTTTACGAGATGAGTATAAGATTGAGGATATGATGGTTATCGTCCGAGAAGCCTTGGTTGAAGGTCAACAATTGTGTTTGCAGGATTTGTTTAAAGAAACCAAGGATTTACAAGAGGTCATTACACTCTTTTTAGCGACCTTGGAGTTGATTAAAACCCAAGAAATTTTCTTGATTCAAAAAGAGAATTTCGGAGATATCTATCTCATGGAAAAGAAGGAAAAAAGTCAAGCGGAGCAAGGTTTGGCTTGATAGAGAGGAAGTATGAGTACTTTAGCAAAAATAGAAGCACTCCTGTTTGTGTCGGGTGAAGATGGAATTAGGGCTCGTCAGTTGGCAGAACTCTTAGCGCTACCACCAACAGGGGTTCAGCAGAGTCTTGAAAAATTAGCCCAAAAGTATGAAAAAGACCAAGAGTCGAGTTTGTCCCTGATTGAGACAGGTGGCGCTTACAGATTGGTGACCAAGCCTCAATTTGCAGCGATTTTAAAGGAATACTCCAAGGCACCCATTAACCAGAGTTTATCTCGGGCGGCCCTTGAGACCTTGTCTATCATTGCCTACAAGCAACCCATCACGCGGATAGAAATTGATGCCATCCGTGGAGTCAACTCGAGTGGGGCCTTGGCAAAGTTGCAGGCCTTTGACTTGATACGAGAAGATGGGAAAAAAGAAGTGTTGGGTCGCCCCAACCTCTATGTGACTACGGATTATTTTCTAGATTACATGGGTATTAACCATTTGGAAGAATTGCCTGTGATTGATGAGCTTGAGATTCAAGCCCAAGAAAGCCAATTATTTGGTGAAAGGATAGAAGAAGATGAGAATCAATAAGTATATTGCCCACGCAGGTGTGGCCAGTAGGAGAAAAGCAGAAGAGTTGATCAAGCAAGGCTTGGTGACGGTTAACGGCCAAGTGGTTCGTGAACTAGCAACGACCATCAAGGCTGGCGATAAGGTTGAAGTTGAAGGCCAGCCCATCTACAACGAAGAAAAGGTCTACTATCTGCTTAACAAACCACGTGGAGTGATTTCTAGTGTGACAGATGACAAGGGCCGCAAGACGGTTGTCGACCTCTTGCCCAACGTGAAAGAGCGCATCTACCCTGTAGGTCGTTTGGACTGGGATACATCTGGTGTCTTGATTTTGACCAATGACGGGGATTTTACGGATGAAATGATTCACCCCCGTAATGAGATAGACAAGGTCTATGTCGCGCGTGTTAAAGGTGTGGCCAACAAAGAAAACCTCCGCCCCTTGACCCGTGGTCTTGAGATTGATGGCAAGAAAACCAAGCCTGCTGTCTATGAGATTCTCAAAGTGGATCCAGTCAAAAATCGCTCAGTAGTGCAGTTGACCATCCATGAAGGACGCAACCATCAGGTTAAAAAGATGTTTGAGGCTGTCGGTCTTCAAGTGGATAAGTTGTCACGGACACGTTTTGGACACTTAGATTTGACGGGCCTTCGTCCGGGAGAATCTCGTCGCCTTAACAAAAAAGAAATCAGCCAACTGCATACCATGGCTGTAACCAAGAAATAATGAAAAGAATGTTAATTGCGCCTGTGCGATTTTACCAACGTTTTATATCCCCGGCTTTTCCGCCTTCTTGTCGTTTTGAACCTACTTGTTCTAACTACATGATCCAGGCTATTGAAAAACATGGCTTTAAGGGTGCCTTGATGGGCTTGGCTCGGATTTTACGATGTCATCCTTGGTCGCCTACGGGTAAGGATCCTGTTCCGGACCATTTTTCTTTAAAGAGAAATTCAAAATAAAAAGAGGCTGGGACAAAAGTCCTAGCCTCTCAATTGTCTTTGGATTGTCGAGCAAGACGCAGTGGTTGAGTGGGCTCTACTAGGCTGATTTCATCAGCTTTTACAGCCCTACTCAACTGTGCGGAGGTGGGACGACGAAATCGAATTCTAACGAATGACCGATTTCTGTCCCACTCTCTTTTTTGTTTCAAGGAGTAATTTGCTGGGTGAAATATCGATTTCTACTACCCTTCTCCTATAAAAAGTGGTAAAATGGTTGAAAGAAAGAAGGGATAGAAATGACAACATTATTTTCTAAAATCAAAGAAGTAACAGAACTTTCTGCTATCTCAGGTCATGAAGCACCTGTGCGCGCTTATCTTCGTGAAAAAATAACACCTCACGTGGATGAAGTAGTGACAGATGGCCTAGGTGGAATCTTCGGTATCAAACATTCAGAAGTTGCGAATGCCCCTCGAGTTTTGGTGGCATCTCATATGGATGAAGTAGGTTTTATGGTTAGTGAAATCAAGCCAGATGGAACTTTCCGAGTAGTTGAAATTGGCGGTTGGAATCCAATGGTTGTTAGCAGCCAACGTTTCAAACTCTTTACTCGTGAGGGACGTGAAATCCCAGTAATTTCAGGTTCAGTACCTCCACATTTGACTCGTGGAACAGGTGGGCCAACCATGCCAGCTATTTCAGATATCGTTTTTGACGGTGGTTTTGCGGACAAGGCTGAGGCTGAAAGCTTTGGTATCCGTCCTGGAGATACCATCGTTCCAGATAGTAGCGCAATCCTAACAGCTAACGAAAAAAATATCATCTCAAAAGCGTGGGACAACCGCTACGGAGTTCTCATGGTGAGTGAATTGGCAGAAAACTTGTCAGGTCAAAAACTAGGCAATGAACTTTATCTTGGTTCTAACGTCCAAGAGGAAGTTGGACTCCGTGGTGCCCATACATCAACAACTAAATTTGATCCAGAAGTATTTTTGGCAGTTGACTGTTCACCTGCTGGTGATGTTTATGGTGGTCAAGGTAAGATTGGTGATGGAACCTTGATTCGTTTCTACGACCCAGGTCACTTGCTTCTCCCAGGTATGAAGGATTTCCTTTTGACAACTGCTGAAGAAGCTGGAATCAAGTACCAATACTACTGTGGTAAAGGTGGAACTGACGCAGGGGCAGCTCATCTGAAAAATGGTGGTGTACCATCAACAACAATTGGTGTCTGTGCTCGTTATATCCACTCACACCAAACGCTTTACGCTATGGATGACTTCCTCGAAGCGCAAGCTTTCTTACAAGCCTTGGTGAAAAAATTGGATCGTTCAACAGTTGATTTGATTAAAAATTATTAAACATAAGGGAGGTGGTCAGGATGGCAGAACCAAACCTAGAAAGCTTAATAAAAGATCTCTACAACCATGCTCGTCAGGGCTTGAGTGATGAGTTAGTCGCTGCTCTCCTAGAGACTGCTAAAAAACTGCCTACTACAAATGAGCAATTACTAGCAGTCCGTCTCTCGGGTCTGGTCAATCTTGAACTGTTCAGAAATCCCAAACACCCAGCACCTGAATTGATAAACTTGGCTCGCTTTATCAAAAGAGAAGAAGCCAGGTACAGAGGAACCGCGGTTTCTGCTATTATGTTTGGAGAGCTATTTAAAATGTTTTGATTCCATTGTGAATCAAAGCATTTTTTTACGCTAGAAAAAATATTCTTGATTAAGAGACGAAAAAACCACCTAAGTCAAGGTGGCTTCTTATCTATTAAATTTGTTCTGCTAGAACCTTTTCAGCAAGGTTCATAGCGTGGTCTGATACACGAGTATAGTGTGAAATAATATCAATAAAGTTGACACCTGCTTGAGTAGAACATTCACCGTTATTAAGACGTTTAATATGAGTCTTACGGAGGACTCGCTCCATCTTGTTGATGTCTTCGTGTCGTTCGATAAGAGCTTGAGCTTTTTCAAGGTCGTTGTTTTCTACACTTTCAAGAGCATCTTTGACAAATTCGCTCGTTTTAAGATAAATCTCAGCTAGCTCCTCTAATGCAGCCTCTGAGAATTGAACATTCTTGCGTTGCAAGTAATCGTTAAGATTGATAAGAGCTTCAGCGTGGTCCCCGATACGTTCCAAATCACGTGAAGAGTCAAGGATGTTGGTTAAGACTTCACTCTCTTTTTGACTCAATGCTTCACTAGATAGACTAATGAGGTAGCGAGTTAATTTCTCATCGATTGTATTGATAGCTTCTTCAGTCTTGTGTCCTTTGTCTGCGACTTTTTCATTAGGATTGATAATGTAGTCATAAGAAAGGTCGAATGCTTTAACAGCATAGTTTCCCAGGTGCAAGAGTTCTTTCTTAGCATTTCCTAGGGCGATAGAAGGAGCTTGCTTGATGAGTTGTTCATCCAGATAAAGAGGCTCGTATTTAACAACTTCGTCTTCACCAGGGATAAGCTTGGTTACAAAGTAAGCCAAGGCACCGATGAATGGGAATTGGACGATGGTATTACTTACGTTGAAAGCACCGTGTGAAAAGGCAATCGTCATCTCAGGTGAGAGGTGAAGTAGAGCCTGGAAGTACTCAATCATCGAAGTGAATGGGCCTAACAAGATTAAGCAGAGGATCGTTCCTAGAACGTTAAAGGTAACGTGCGTTGCTGCAACGCGCTTCGCAGATACATTGGCACCCGCTGCTGCGATGATAACGGTTAAGGTTGTACCGATATTATCCCCAAATAGGACAGGTAGTGAACCTTTGAGGTCGAGGAAGCCACCCGCATAGAGACCTTGAAGAATCCCGATAGTTGCAGAAGATGCCTGAATCAAAACGGTAATTACCGCACCAGCCACAACTCCCAAGATAGGATTTTGACCCAAGGTAACCATGTATTCCTTAAACTGAGGTAAGTCTTTAAGAGGGCTCATACCCGCACTAATAAGGTTGAGGGCATAGAAGATACCACCTACACCAAAAAGAATACGTCCAATATTGTTTACGGTGCGATTTTTTGTAAAGAATAAGAACATGGTTCCAAGGAAAATCAAGGGGAGGGCATACTCACCAAGTTTGAAACCGATGATAAAGGATGTTACGGTCGTTCCAATATTGGCTCCCATGATAATCCCTATAGCCTGTCTAAGGGTGAGGAGACTAGCACTGACCAATCCAACCGTAATAACCGTTACACCTGTACTTGATTGGATAAGAGCAGTGACGACAATCCCCACTAAGACCCCTAAGAAGGGATTACTTGTGTACTTGTCAATGTAATATCGAAGACGATCTCCAGCTGCTTGTTGCAAACCGTCCCCCATGGTCTTGATACTATATAAGAATAGTCCCAAACCACCTAAAAAGTGAAATGCAATTTCCTGCCAATTAATGGACATTTTCTTTTTCCTCCGAAAACTAGTCGCGGAATTTCTCCCATTCTATTTTAAAGGATTCTAAACAATCTAACAAGTAGTAAACGCAGTTTTTTTAGAAAAACATCATTAAAATTTAGAAAAAAGGCAGTTGATTGTCTAATTTATATCATTTATTCACTCCTTTATAGATATTTTAGGATGAGTGTTGACTCTACTTATAAATAACGTAAAATAAAAATGAACAGTTCTGCTATTTGAGAGGCAGATACTTTTTTAAAATAAAAATAAAGCGCTTACTTTTTGGAGGTAAAAGGAGAAAAAGATGAAGAATCCATTTTTTGAGAAACGTTGTCGCTATAGTATTCGAAAATTATCAGTGGGTGCCTGCTCTTTGATGATTGGCTCGGTTTTATTTGCCAACCAAGCTCTAGCAGAAGAAGTTGCTGTTCCAGCGAATGAAACAACGACGACTGCCGTGGCTACAGAGCAACCATCACCTGCCACCACAGAACAACCATCACCTGCCACCACAGAACAACCAACTACCACCTCACCTGAGGTATTAAAACAGTTGGAGGAGACTGAAAACAAGGTTAGTGAGCAACCTGTTTCAGAAGAGAAATCAACCTTGGATCAATTGACTGTGGCTGATAATAAGGAAGTAGCCAGTCCAGTTGCTGAAACTCCTAAGGCCGCAGAAGTCCCTGCAGCTACCGAAAATAAGCCAGAAGAGAAAGCTACTGTTGCTGATATTCCTAAGAAGGAAGAAAAAAGTCTCCGACCTAAAGAAATTAAGTTTGACACCTGGGAAGACTTGTTGAAATGGGAACCAGGTGCCCGTGAAGATGACGCTATTAACCGCTCTTCAGTAGAATTAGCTAAGCGTTACCGCGGTCATGTCATCAATGAAAAAGCCAATAAGGATGCCAAAGTCGAAGCTCTTGCTAATACTAACTCTAAGGCTAAAGATCACGCTTCTGTAGGTGGTGAAGAGTTTAAAGCCTACGCTTTCGACTATTGGCAGTACTTGAATTCTATGGTCTTTTGGGAAGGACTCGTCCCAACTCCAGACGTGATTGATGCTGGTCACCGTAATGGTGTTCCTGTATTGGGTACCTTATTCTTCAACTGGTCAAATAGCATTGCAGACCAAGAAAAATTTGCTGCTGCTCTTCAACAAGATGAAGACGGTACTTTCCCGATCGCTCGTAAGTTAGTTGATTTGGCTAAATATTATGGATTTGATGGTTACTTTATTAACCAAGAAACAACAGGAGATATCGTTACTCCCCTTGGTAAGAAAATGCGTGACTTCATGCTCTATACCAAGGAATATGCTGCCAAAGTCAATCATCCAGTCAAATATTCTTGGTACGATGCCATGACCTATGAATATGGTCGTTATCACGAAGACGGACTCGGTGAGTACAACTATCAGTTTATGCAAAAAGAAGGGGATAAGGTACCCGCTGATCACTTCTTTGCCAACTTTAACTGGACCAAGGAGAAAAATGATTACTCTGTAACTATGGCAAAATGGCTTGGACGTAGTCAGTATGATGTTTTTGCAGGTTTGGAATTGCAACAAGGTGGTTCTTATAAGACTAAAGTGAAATGGGATGCCCTTTTAGATGAAAATGGCAAGCTACGTTTGTCACTCGGTCTCTTTGCGCCGGATACGATTACTAGTCTTGGCAAGACAGGTGAAGATTATCATAAGAATGAGAACATCTTCTTCACAGGTTACCAAGGAGATCCAACTGGTCAAAAACCAGATGATAAAGACTGGTACGGGATAGCCAACCTCGTAGCTGACCGTACACCAGCAGTGGGACGTAGCTTCACAACATCCTTTAACACTGGACATGGTAAAAAATGGTTTGTAGACGGTAAAGTCTCTAAGGATTCTGAATGGAACTATCGTTCTGTATCAGGTATCTTGCCTACATGGCGCTGGTGGCAGACATCATCAGCTGCTAAACTCAAAGCTGACTATGACTTTGAAGATGCTTATAATGGAGGAAATTCACTTAAATTTGCAGGAGATCTAGCTGAAAATACCAACCAAGATGTCCGTCTCTACTCTACAAAACTGGAAGTAACAGATAAAACGAAACTCCGTGTCGCTCATAAAGGTGGTAAGGGAAGCAAGGTCTATGTAGAGTTTGCGACTCAGAAAAACTATACCTATGGTGGCGAGAATGCTCGTAAGGAGCTGACTCTATCTGACGATTGGACAAAAGACGAATTTGACTTGAGTGCTTTAGCAGGTCAGACCATTTACGGTATCAAACTCACTTTTGAAAATACTGCTACCCTTAAGGGCTATCAATTTAACTTGGGTGAGTTGACTGTGACAGATAATCAAGAGGCTCCTCAAGCACCAACAGCTCTAACCGTAGCCAAGAAATCTCTTAAAAATGCTCAAGAAGCAGAAGCTATTGTCCAATTTACTGGTCATAAAGATGCTGATTTCTATGAAGTCTATGAAAAGGATGGCGATACTTGGCGCCTATTGACAGGCTCGTCTGCCACTACGATTTACCTACCAAAAGTTAGCCGTTCAGCTACTGCAACGGGTACTAGTCAGGAGTTGAAGGTTGTCGCAGTTGGTAAGAACGGTCTTCGCTCTGAGGCTGCAACCACAAACTTTGAGTGGGGAATGAATGTCCAAGACACAAGTCTTCCAAGACCATTAGCAGAAAATATCGTTCCAGGAGCGACTGTTATCGGAAGTACCTTCCCAGATACAGAAGGCGGAGAAGGTATCGAAGGAATGTTGAATGGTACCATCACCAGTCTATCTGACAAATGGTCTTCTGCTCAATTAAGCGGTAGCGTTGATATCCGTTTGACACAACCACGCCGTGTCGTTAGATGGGTCATGGACCATGCCGGTGCTGGTGGAGAATCTGTCAACGATGGTTTGATGAATACTAAAGATTTCGACCTTTACTACAAGGATGAAGCAGGAGAATGGAAACTAGCCAAGGCTGTTCGTGGTAATAAAGCCCATGTTTCAGATATTACCCTTGATAGCCCAATCACAGCTCAAGACTGGCGCTTGCATGTCATCACATCTGACAATGGAACGCCATGGAAAGCCATCCGCATCTACAACTGGAAGATGTATGAAACTCTAGATACGGAGAGTCAGAACATTCCAATGGCTAAAGTGGCAGCGCGTGTCCTAACTGACAATAAGGTTCAGCTAGGATTCTCAGAAGTTCCTGCAGGTGCAACCATCACAGTCTATGACAAGGCAGATTCACAAACTCCAATCGCTACATTGAATACGGTAGTTGGAGGAGATTTGGCAACAGTTCCATTAAGTTTTGAAAAACGTCCTAGCCTTCTTTACTACCGTACACAATTGCCAGGAAAAGAAATCAGTAATACTCTTGCTGTAACGATTCCTCAGACTGATAGAAAGATTAAGTCTGTCAGTCTAGAAGCAGCACCTAAAAAGACGACTTACCAAGATGGTGAGGAATTGAATCTTAAAGGTGGTCTTCTTCGTGTCAAATATGAGGGTGAAGAAGCAGATGAAGTCATCAACTTCAGTCATGCAGGTGTTGTGGTCAACGGCTATGATGCTCACCATCATGGCGAACAAGAATTAACAGTAACCTATCTTGGTCTTCCGGTTGCTGGAAGCTTCAAGGTTCAAGTGACTGGTGAAGAAGCTGGTCCAAAAGAAGTCGCAGGCTTGTATATTAGTAAACAACCTAAAATTGATTACTTTGTAGGCGACACTCTTGACTTATCAGAAGGACGCTTCAAGGTCTTGTATGATGATGAGACTGAGACAGAACATAGCTTTACAGACCAAGGAGTCGAAATTACAGGTTATGATTCTCAAAAAACAGGCCGTCAAAAACTTGTCTTGCATTATCAAGGTCAAACTGTCGAGTTTGATGTTCTAGTATCACCTAAGGCAGCGATTAATGACGAATATCTGAAACAAGAAATTACATCTGCTCAAGGTCGCAAAGAAACACTAGCTTATACATTTGCCGATGCAGAAAAACAAGCAGCTCTGGTTGAAAAGCTTGCTGCAGCAAAAGCTATCTTGGAAAACCACGATGCTAGTCAAGAAGCAGTCAACCAAGCCTTGAACGATTTGAAACAAGCTGGTGCAGACTTGGATGGAAATCAACGTTATCAAACTGCTAGAGAAGAATTGGAAAGCTTGCTCGAATCCGTCCGTGAAAAAGATTCTCAAGATGAGTTGATTGCCCAAGCTGAAGCTTTGTTATCTTCACAAACACCAACTCCACAAGCTTTTGCGGACATGAAAGAAAAGCTGAATCAGAAACTAGCACCTGCAGCAGAAAGTCACCACGTAGGTAGCACGGATCCAAATGAAGTAGCTCCAACGGTTGCAGCTCTACCTGAGGTAGTGGTTGAAACAGAAACCCAAGCCTTCGAGCGTCAAGAACGTCCGTCAGGAGACCTCTTGTTAGGTGAACGCCGTGTGGTTCAAGCTGGTGAGGATGGGCAAGTCCGTCGCTTGATTGAAGTGGATGCTAAAGGCAACCGTACACTTCTTCAGACAGAGGTAGTAAAAGAAGCAGTTTCAGAGATTACTGAAGTTGGTACAAAAGTAGAAAGTCGTGTTCAACCGCTAGACGGCGTCAAAGATTTGACCATCAGCAATCCAGCATTGGTTGTTGAAGAAGAAAAGGTTGCGTACGGACATGAAGAACGAGTAAATCCTAGTCTTCAGGCGGGAGAACGTCGAATTGTTCAGGACGGTGTAGAAGGTCAGACTCGTCGTCTGATTGAAGTAGATGCAGAAGGAAATCGCACTCTTCTTCAGACAGAAGTAGTCAAGGAAGCAGTTCCAGAGATTACTGAAGTTGGTAGCAAAGTAGAAAGTCGAGTTCAACCGCTAGACGGCGTCAAAGATTTGACTATTAGCAATCCAGCATTGGTTGTTGAAGAAGAAAAGGTTGCGTACGGACATGAAGAACGAGTAAATCCTAGTCTTCAGGCAGGAGAACGTCGCTTGGTTCAAGCAGGAGTTGAAGGACTTCGTAGAAATCTGGTAGAGGTTGATACCGAAGGGAACCGTACTCTTAAGGGAACTGAAGTTCTCAAAGAAGCTGTAACTGAGATTGTGGAGATTGGTCCAAAAGTTGATGCCCAAGATGACAAACCTTTTGCACCTGCTCCAGTAGCACAAGTAGCTAAGCAGGAACCAGCAAAAGCAGAAGCACAAGCTGAAAAACCTGAAGGAAAACAACTTCCAAGTACTGGTGAAGGAGTAGATGCAAATCTACTTGCCCTTGGATTGGTCGGAGTTCTAGGTGGTTTTGGACTACTCGCACAAAAGAAAAAAGAAGATTAAGTTACACTTCTTAATTTACCGTCTGATTGGATAATAGTATAAAAAGGTAAGAGCCATTTTTGGCTCCTGCCTTTTTGCATGACTAAAATATTTGTGTTAAAAGTAAAAAACTTGTAGTTTTTTCAATATCCTTATTTTAAAAACCAATTTGGTCATATTTCTGGACTTTGATCTGTTTATTTGATAACATGGAAATTCAGTAAAATTTTAAGGAGATGTTGTGAAATTATTTGTTAAATATGGGATATTTCTTTTTGCTACTGTTCTATCTATGGGAACGTATAGAGTTATGGCTGATGAACTTTCGCCTGTTAATACCGAATCCAGTGTTGAGGGTAGGACAAAGTCAAAAGCTAGCGAGATTATTGTAGGTAATCCTACCTCTTCAATGTCTAAATTAAAAGAGGACTCAGATCAAAATAAATCTGAGCCGAGCATTACTAAAGTTGAAGTATCAGGTGGGGTAAATCCATCTGAGACTGGTGTTGATTTTTTCAAAGATGTTGAAATTAATCTTGAAGGCAATAACTTAACCGATGATAACTTCCTAAGCAAAGAAGGTCTACATTGGTCTGATAAAACCTATGTAGAAATTGAAAAAGGAACTGAGAATGGTCTCCTAAATGATAGTGAACGATTCGGTGAGGACAATACTCCCTCAACCCCTGTTACAGCATACAGTAACAATGTAGGTGATAGTGGACGAATCAATTTTGTCGGTAAAACCTTATCCGGTATAGATTTAGATTTACTATGGACGGTCATTGAAAGTGATAAAGATGAGTGGGCTTCAAATTCTGGATTTCATGATAGTCGTCCAAAAGGACTAGGTTTCTCAGGTGAGCAATTTATTCCCGGAGCAACTGGGAATTCAATTGTTGTATTATACAACAATGCAAGTAATCTTGCCCTGCATTATCAAATTGTAAAACATGGAACAAAAATTGAACAACCGGTTGTTGTTAGTTTTATTTCTACGGATATTGATGTTGCACAAGGAGTTCAAACGAACCTCGCAAATTTAGTTGAAATCATTCCGACAGAGTCTAACCTTGTCAAAGAAGATGGAATCATCTATGATACTACTCCAGGTGTGGTCGGTCTCAATGGCTCTAAAGATCTTCCGAAAGGTGGCTATCTTGGAGCTGGCTTTATTTCAAATTTTGATTATACTTTCTACTCGCCTGCTCCAAAAAGAGTGAATGATTCTTACTACTACCCACTAGCTGTAAGGTACGATATTTTTGGAAGTAGCTTGCAAGCCAATATCAATACGCGTGTTTCTAAACCAATTATTGTCCAGTATGTTGATAAATACGGGAAGGAATTAAGGAAAACAGAATTTTATAAAGGTTTCGATGATGAATCTTATAAAGTGGAGTTCTTAAATATTCCAAATTATCGTTTAGCAGATGTTAAGAGATTAACAGAAAATAAGGGAAGAACAAGGATTCAGTTTGTCTATCAGAAAGAACTACCCGTGACGTTAAAGTTTCAAGATGAGACAGGGAAGGACTTGTACGGCGCTCTCACTTATAAAGTTCTTGAGGGGCAAAGGCTAAAGCATACACCAAAGAAGGTCGAGGGATATGTGACACCAGCGGTATTTGATACTTTGGTAGGAGGCGCTGTCGAAAAGATTTTCGTTTATAAGAAAATCCCACAACCTAAGATAAACATTCCGACTTCTAAGGGAAAATCGGATGTAAATAAAGAGAAGGTTATCAAACCACAGCAATCCCCTTCTTATCTCCCATTTGTTTCTCAAGCAAACTCTAATCACTCTGTAGCTACTGTCTCAGTAGGGAACTATGTACCATCTGTGGCATCTTCTTATCCAAGTTCAAACCAAGTACAAATTAATGAAAGTCAAAGAGTAAATGATGTTCAAAGAGTAGATGATACGCAGGTTGAGACTCCAAAACAAGAGGAAATAACTACAAAAGATCCATTTTTAACCAATACCAAGATGAATCGAGATGAGAAGAAATTGTTTCTTGATTATATCAGGGCTGTTGGAGATGAAGCACGGAAAAAATATGGTAATGATCGAGATAAAATAAACCATACCATCGCTAACGCCATCGCACGTGTTCCCTACGCAAATGATGGTCTACAGTCTATGACCAATGATTTTGGAGAAGCTCCTTACGCTTATAGTGGCGAAATTGGAGAGCTTTTAAAGAAGATTCATGATTCCCAAGAATATGCAATAGATTTTCCCCACCTAGCGGCACCGATTGCTACCTCTTATCAAAGTAGTTCTCTAAAAGAAAAATTGAAGTTCTTCGCGGGCCTCTCTCCATTTAACCTCCTAGGCTTATCTCCAAAAACGCTTCTTTTTCAAAATAATTCTCTAACAGGGGACTTATTAACGACTATTGATGAAAAGGACACGCTGACAGATATGGATGCCTTTATCCTGAAGTATCATAGGGACTTTAAAGACTTGGATCTGGATCAAGCAATTGAAAAATATTATAGTATAGATGGTTTGGAGCAGAAACGCCAAGAGTATTATTATCAAGTGCTCAAAGAGCAGTCGGGAGATACCACTGCTGAAGGCTATAAAGATTTCTTGTTAATTGGCAGCATTTTGAGTTTATCAGGACTTGCCTTGATGGGAATGAAAAAATATAATGAAGCTAAAGCTTTGAAAAAACGATTAAAGGAAGATCCTTCTGCTGCTCTTCGAGAATATATCTGGGACCCACTGAAATCTGAAGTTGATTCCTTTATGAAACACCCATTAAAATTTGTCGAGGACCATATTACGGCGCCGATCGGAAATACCTTGGCTACTTTAGGGAGTGCTGGTTTATATGTTGGGGCAAAAATAATAAAAACTGTCAATGACAAGCTCGTTAAACCGGTTGTAACTTTCTTGTCAACGAATGTGGTGAAACCACTTTACAATGGTGTTGTTAAGCCAGCGATTGATTTTACTGTAAATAAAGTTGCGAAGCCTCTCTATCAAAAGGTTATAAAACCAGTAGTAAAACCGATTGTAAACTTTGCTTATAATGCAGTAGCGAAGCCTCTCTATAGAGGTGTCATCAAACCTACATATAATCATGTGATGAAGCCTATTGCGAAAGGTGTTTACAACAATGTACTCAAGCCTGTAGCAACTTTTGCGAATCGAACAGTTGTCAAACCAGTTTATAACTATGTTGTCAAACCAGTTGTCAAACCAGTCTACAATCATATTGTTAAACCAATCGTAAAACCGATTTATCAGAAGGTGGTAAGGCCGATTGCTCGAGCAACAAATCGCTATGTTATAAAACCAGTAGTAAGCACTGTAAAGAAATGGGTCGTTAATCCCATCAAGAATTGGTTTGGGAATAAGAAAGGAAAAAGAAGATGAAAGCAATAAAAGGAATCATTATAGGAATTATCCTAGTATTTAGTATAGGGGTTGTTGTATTTTTAGGGTTGAGTTTATACGCTTATAGCAACTTGAAATATTATTCAGTCTACTATGCGCAACAGATGCCTCATAAGGAGGGAACAGAGCCTGACTTAGTTATGTTGATTGAAAATATGGGGGCTATCTATACCCCGAAAATTGAGGGTATTCGCTATGATGATGATGGTAGAAATTTTATTGAAAATTCGACTAATCTAACTGGTAAACCAACAAATTTTTCTGAGTTTGATGGAGGTTATGGCTATAACGATCAGGATGATGTGGGTTATAAATTTAATCAAAATTTTTCTCTTGAGTGGGCTATTGATAAACATTATAAAAAGATTGATTTAGCTACAATTGACGAAAAAAAGATAAAAGAAGAGATTAGAGAAACCGTTCAACCTGTACTTGATGTACAGCCCAAACCTCGGATCAATCTTCAGTGGTTGTTTAATAAAAAGTATCAAGACAGGTTTAATTAGAGATGAAATCGTTAAAAGGAATCATTGTAGGAACTATCCTAGTATTTAGTATAGGGGTGGTTGTCTTCTTAGGGTTGAGTTTCTATGCTTATAGCAACTTGAAATATTATTCGGTCTACTATGCGCAACAGATGCCTCATAAGGAGGGAACAGAGCCTGACTTAGTCATGCTACTTGAAAATATGGGTTCGATTTATACCCCGAAAATTGAGGGGATTCGCTACGATGATGATGGAGGAAATGCTATCGAAAATACCAAAGCCGAAGTAGTTTTGTCTAACTCTATGGGGAATTTTTTATATCATAAAAATCGTGTAACTGTAGCTTTTGATAGTACCTTTAGATTTTTCCATGTAACTGACTTATCAGGGGAGCAACCCAAAAGAGAAATTCATGAATCTGAAATAAAACAGGAGATTAGAGAAGTTTTTGCTCCAGTTATTGATGCCCAGCCCAAACCTCGGATCAATCTTCAGTGGTTATTTAATAAAAAGTATCAAGACAGGTTTAATTAGAGATGAAATCGTTAAAAGGGATCATTATAGGAATTATCCTAGTATTTAGTATAGGGGTAGTTGTCTTCTTAGGGTTGAGTTTATACGCTTATAGTAACTTGAAATATTATTCGGTCTACTATGCGCAACAGATGCCTCATAAGGAGGGGACAGAGCCTGACTTAGTTATGTTGATTGAAAATATGGGGTCGATTTATACCCCGAAAATTGAGGGGATTCGCTACGATGATGATGGAGGGAATGCTATCGAAAATACTAAGAGTGAAACAGTTTTATCAGACGCTATGGGAAATTTTTTATATCTTAAATATCATATAACTATAGGTTTTGATAGTACCTTCAGACTTCACCATGTAAGTGACTTCACAGGAGAACAGCCAAAAAGAGAAATTCATGAGGATGAAATAAAACAGGAGATTAGGGAAGTGTTTGCCCCAGTTATTGATGCTCAGCCCAAACCTCGGATCAATCTTCAATGGTTGTTTAATATGAAGTATCAGGATAGGTTTAATTAAAGATGAAATCGTTAAAAGGAATCATTGTAGGAACTATCCTAGTATTTAGTATAGGGGTGGTTGTCTTCTTAGGGTTGAGTTTATATGCTTATAGCAACTTGAAATATTATTCGGTCTACTATGCGCAACAGATGCCTCATAAGGAGGGCACAGAGCCCGACTTAGTCATGTTGATTGAAAATATGGGGGCTATCTATACCCCGAAAATTGAGGGAATTCGCTATGATGATGATGGTAGAAATTTTATTGAAAATTCGACTAATCTAACTGGTAAACCAACAAATTTTGATGAATTTGTTGGTGGTTATGGTTATAGCGATCAAAACGATGTAACCTATAAATTCAATAAAAATTTTTCTCTGGAGTGGGCTATTGATAAACATTATAAAAAGATTGATCTAGCTACAGTTGATGAAAAAAAGATAAAAGAAGAGATTCGAGAAACCGTTCAACCCGTACTTGATGTACAGAGTAAACCTCTCATCAATCTTCAGTGGTTGTTTAATAAAAAGTATCAAGACAGGTTTAATTAAAGATGAAATCGTTAAAAGGAATCATTGTAGGAACTATCCTAGTATTTAGTATAGGGGTGGTTGTCTTCTTAGGGTTGAGTTTCTATGCTTATAGCAACTTGAAATATTATTCGGTCTACTATGCGCAACAGATGCCTCATAAGGAGGGAACAGAGCCTGACTTAGTCATGTTGATTGAAAATATGGGTTCGATTTATACCCCGAAAATTGAGGGTATTCGCTATGATGATGATGGAATGAATAGTATTGCTAGAAACGTTGAGGGAAGGGAGTCGATATTCTCTTCCTCGGGAGAATATTTAATGTTTCATTCCAGTACGGATGATCATTATCTATTTGATAGAGTTTTTCGTAATAAAAGTTCATTTGATAAACACTATAATGATATTGAATTCAATCAACAACTAGTTTTAAATGAAATTAGGGAGACCGTTCAACCCGTACTTGATGTACAGCCTAAACCCCTCATCAATCTTCAGTGGTTGTTTAATAAAAAGTATCAAGACAGGTTTAATTAAAGATGAAATCGTTAAAAGGAATCATTGTAGGAATTATTTTAGTATTTAGTATAGGAGTTGTTGTATTTTTAGGGTTGAGTTTATATGCTTATGGCAACTTGAAATATTATTCAGTTTACTATGCGCAACAGATGCCTCATAAGGAAGGGACAGAGCCCGACTTAGTCATGCTACTTGAAAATATGGGTTCGATTTATACCCCGAAAATTGAGGGTATTCGCTATGATGATGATGGAGGAAATGCTATTATTGACACTAAAAACAATTTTGTCTTATCAGAAACTATGGGAAACTTTTCATATCATAAATATCATTTTTCTGTAGGTTTTGACAGTACCTTTAGATTTCACCATGTAACTGACTTCACAGGTGAGCAACCCAAAAGAGAAATTCATGAAGCTGAAATAAAACAGGAGATTAGAGAAGTTTTTGCTCCAGTTATTGATGCCCAGCCCAAACCTCGGATCAATCTTCAGTGGTTGTTTAACATGAAATATCAGGACAGGTTTAATTAGAAATGCAGATAGGTCTTTAAATTGAAATTAAACTGAACAAAAATGGTTCAACTCTTAGATATGCGATGATGATATTTTTGTGAGTTTTTCTATTGCAATGAAAAACTTTCAAAATAGATTTTTAAAAATTGAGCAGTTTCTGAAGAGTGAGTTAAGAAAAAATAAAGACACAACTCCAGACAATAGCTCTTCCTTTATAAATGAGCAGCATACCATAGATGAAGATAAAAACAGTGAGGGATTTCCTTAGAAAGTAAAGATTGAGTTTACTTTACTAGATAGAGCCGTTTCAGGGAAAAGTTTAAGGTTTTGCTATCTCTTTTATTGATTTTGTGATATAATTAACACGTAAAAAAAAAAGAAGGAGTCATATCTAATGGCAAAATTGACTGTTAAAGACGTTGACTTGAAAGGGAAAAAAGTTCTCGTTCGTGTTGACTTCAACGTTCCTGTAAAAGATGGCGTGATTACTAACGACAACCGTATCACTGCAGCTCTTCCAACTATCAAGTACATCCTTGAACAAGGTGGACGTGCAATCCTCTTCTCTCACCTTGGACGTGTGAAAGAAGAAGCAGACAAAGAAGGTAAATCACTTGCTCCGGTAGCTGCTGACTTGGCAGCTAAATTGGGTCAAGACGTTGCTTTCCTTCCAGGTGTTACTCGTGGTGCTGAATTGGAAGCAGTGATTAACGCTCTTGAAGATGGACAAGTTCTCTTGGTTGAAAACACTCGTTACGAAGATGTTGATGGTAAGAAAGAATCTAAAAACGATCCTGAACTTGGTAAATACTGGGCATCACTTGGAGATGGTATCTTCGTAAACGATGCATTCGGTACAGCTCACCGTGCACACGCATCCAACGTTGGTATCTCAGCAAACGTTGAAAAAGCAGTTGCTGGTTTCCTTCTTGAAAACGAAATTGCCTACATCCAAGAAGCAGTTGAAGCTCCAGAACGTCCATTCGTGGCTATCCTCGGTGGTTCAAAAGTTTCAGACAAGATTGGTGTTATCGAAAACTTGCTTGAAAAAGCTGATAAAGTTCTTATCGGTGGTGGGATGACTTACACATTCTACAAAGCACAAGGTATCGAAATCGGTAACTCACTTGTAGAAGAAGACAAATTGGATGTGGCGAAAGCTCTTCTTGAAAAATCAAACGGCAAATTAATCTTGCCAGTTGACTCGAAAGAAGCAAATGCATTTGCGGACTACACTGAAGTAAAAGACACTGAAGGTGAAGCAGTAGACCCAGGTTTCCTTGGTTTGGATATCGGTCCAAAATCTATCGCTAAATTTGACGAAGCTTTGACGGGTGCGAAAACAGTTGTATGGAACGGACCTATGGGTGTATTTGAAAACCCTGACTTCCAAGCTGGTACAATCGGTGTCATGGACGCTATCGTGAAACAACCAGGCGTAAAATCAATCATCGGTGGTGGTGACTCAGCTGCCGCAGCCATCAACCTTGGTCGTGCAGACAAGTTCTCATGGATCTCTACTGGTGGTGGAGCATCAATGGAACTCCTTGAAGGTAAAGTTCTTCCAGGACTTGCAGCTTTGACTGAAAAATAAGAATATAAAAAAGAGGCTGGGACAAAAGTCCTAGCCTCTCAATTGTCTTTGGATTGTCGAGCAAGCTGCAGTGGTTGAGTGGGTTCTACTACGCTGATTTCATCAGCTTTTACAGCCCTACTCAACTGTGAGGAGGTGGGACGACGAAATCAAATTCTAACGAATGACCGATTTATGTCCCACACTCTCTTTTTTTACGCTCTTTTAAAGTTTGAGATTACCGAGGGATAATTGGACAGAATCCAAAAAAAACAGTAAAATAGAGGAATACTAATCTAAATGAAATTTGAGTGATGATCGTGGAAAAAAGAGAGAATCTTACAAAAACAGCTATTTGTGGTATTATCAATGTAACCCCAGATTCTTTTTCAGATGGGGGCCAGTTTTTTGCTGTTGAGGAGGCCTTGAAGCAGGCTAGAAAATTGATAGCTGAAGGAGCCACTATCTTAGATATCGGTGGAGAATCCACTCGACCTGGAAGTAGCTATGTTGAGATTGAAGAGGAAATCCAACGTGTGGTTCCAGTCATTAAAGCTATCCGTGCAGAAAGTGATGTTTTAATTTCGGTCGACACTTGGAAGAGTCAGGTAGCAGAAGCAGCTCTAAAAGCGGGTGCCAATATAGTCAATGACATCACAGGTCTCATGGGTGATGAGAAGATGGCGGAGGTGGTTGCGAAAGCAGAAGCTCAAGTCGTCATCATGTTTAATCCGGTCATGGCACGCCCTCAGCATCCTAGTTCACTTATATTCCCTCATTTTGGATTTGGAGAGCCTTTTACTGATAAAGACTTGGCTGACTTTGAACAACTAGCAGTAGAAGAACTGATGGCTGCTTTCTTCGATCGTGCTCTAAGGAGAGCTGAGAAAGCAGGAATTTCGAAAGACAAGATTATGCTGGATCCAGGGATTGGATTTGGTTTGACTAAGAAGGAAAATTTACTTCTCTTGCGTGATCTTGATAAGTTGCACGAAATGGGTTATCCTATCTTTTTAGGAGTCTCTCGCAAGCGCTTCGTCATCAATATCCTTGAAGAAAATGGCTTTGAAGTCAATCCGGAAACTGAAGAAGGCTTCCGCAATCGGGATACTGCTTCGGCTCATGTAACTAGCATTGCTGCAAGACAAGGTGTAGAAGTGGTGCGCGTGCACGATGTAGTTAGTCATAAGATGGCGGTCGAGATTGCAACAGCCATCCGTCTGGCAGACGATGCGGAAAATTTAGATTTGAAACAGTATAAATAAGATGAACAATAAAGAAACGAATCAGTGGATAGCAACCTATCGGACAGACCAACCGCATTTTGGTTTGGAGAGGATGGTGGAGCTATTAGCCCTACGTGACAATCCCCATCTTAAGCTTAAGGTGATTCACGTCGGAGGCACCAATGGCAAGGGTTCTACCATAGCTTTCTTGAAAAACATGTTAGAAAAGATGGGGCTTAGAGTTGGAGTTTTTAGCTCACCCTATCTGATTCATTACACGGATCAGATTGCTATTAATGGTGAGTCTATATCAGAAGCGAGATTGGAAAAGTTGATGGCAGACTATCGCTCACTACTTGAAGGGGAGCATGCTCCTGCCTTACAAAGGACGACAGAATTTGAGATTATCACTGCTATCGCTTATGACTATTTTGCTTCTGAGCGAGTTGATGTCGCTATTATGGAAGTTGGGATGGGTGGTCTTTTGGATAGCACCAATGTCTGTCAACCGATACTAACGGGTATCACGACCATTGGGCTAGACCACGTTGCTTTGCTGGGGGACAGTCTGGAAGCCATCGCAGAGCAAAAGGCTGGCATTATCAAACAAGGAGTTCCCCTAGTAACAGGGAATATTGTGCCTGAAGCCTTGGTGGTTATCGACCAGATTGCGAAAGCGAAACAAGCTCCTAGGCTTGTTTATAGGGATGATTATCAGGTCAGCCATCATGAGAGTATTGAAACTGGAGAGGTCTTTGACTATACAAGTTCGTTTAGACAGGGTCGTTTTCAGACAGGTCTACTTGGCATTCATCAGATAGAGAATGCTGGGATGGCTATAACCCTGTTGGATACCTATTTCCAAGAGACTGGACGAGAATTGGTAGCGAATGACTTGGTTGCTCAAGCTTTAGAAGAAACAAGTTGGCCAGGACGCTTGGAAATTGTTTCCAAAGCCCCCTTGGTGATTTTGGATGGAGCCCACAATCCCCATGCTATTGAGGCCTTATTAGTAACTTTGCAAGAACGATTTGCCGACTACCAGAAGGAAATCCTCTTTACTTGTATTAAAACTAAGGCTTTAGAGGACATGTTAGACTTATTAAGTGCCTTGCCAGATACTGAACTGACACTCACTCACTTTGAGGATGGTCGGGCGACTGACGAAGAGGTGCTAAAAGAAGCAGCCCGTTCTAGAAAACTTAACTATCAAAGTTGGCAGGCATTTCTAGATCAAAAAATGACAGACGATGAAGAGAAAAAAACAGTTAGGATCGTTACGGGCTCCTTGTATTTCTTGAGCCAAGTGAGAGCCTATCTGATGGAGAGGAAAAACTAGAGAATGGATACACAAAAGATTGAGACAGCTGTTAAAATGATTATCGAAGCTGTTGGTGAGGATATGAACCGCGAAGGCTTGCAGGAAACTCCTGCACGTGTGGCCCGCATGTATCAGGAGATTTTTTCGGGACTTGGTCAAACTGCGGAGGAACATCTATCAAAGTCCTTTGAGATCATTGATGACAATATGGTAGTCGAAAAGGACATCTTTTTCCATACCATGTGTGAACACCACTTCTTGCCCTTTTATGGGAAAGCTCATATCGCCTACATTCCAGATGGACGTGTAGCAGGATTGTCTAAGCTTGCACGTACAGTTGAAGTTTATGCCAAAAAACCACAGATTCAAGAACGTTTGAATATTGAAGTGGCAGATGCTTTGATGGAATATCTAGGTGCTAAGGGAGCATTCGTTGTGATTGAAGCAGAGCATATGTGTATGAGTATGCGAGGTGTTCGAAAACCAGGAACTGCTACTTTGACAACAGTAGCTCGCGGTGTATTTGAGACGGATAAGGACCTTCGAGACCAGGCTTATCGTTTAATGGGACTATAATACTCTTCGAAAATCAAATTCAAACCACGTCAGCTTCCATCTGAAACCTCAAAACAGTGTTTTGAGTAGCCTGCGGCCAGCTTCCTAGTTTGCACTTTGATTTTCATTGAGTATAAAAAGAATCCGCTTAAAGCGGATATTTCTAGAAAGGACTAGTTATGGATCAACTGCGAATTAAAGATCTAGAAATTTTTGCCTTCCACGGGCTCTTTCCTAGTGAGAAAGAACTGGGGCAAAAGTTTGTCATTTCAGCTAGCTTATCCTATGATATGACCAAGGCTGCGACAGAATTGGACTTAGAGTCTTCTATCCACTACGGAGAGCTATGTCAACAATGGACAGCTTGGTTTCAGGAAAACACTGAGGACTTGATTGAAACAGTATCCTACAAACTTGTCGAGCGTACATTTGAGACTTACCCTATCGTTCAAGAGATTGAGCTAGAACTTAAAAAACCTTGGGCGCCGGTTCATCTACCCTTGGAGACCTGTTCAGTAACCATCCATCGCCGTAAGCAGCGAGCCTTTATTGCTTTGGGAAGTAATATGGGAGATAAAAGGGGCAATCTCAAACAAGCTCTTGAAAAAATAAGTGCTCGCGGGATTCGTATTCTCAAAGAGTCCAGTGTGATTACAACTGAGCCATGGGGCGGTGTAGAGCAAGAAAATTTTGCTAATCAGGTCATTGAAGTCGAAACTTGGCTGCCGGCTCCAATCTTGTTAGAAACCTTGTTAAGCATTGAATCAGAGATGGGTCGGGTTAGAGAAGTGCATTGGGGACCTCGTTTGATTGACTTGGATTTGCTTTTTGTGGAGGATCAGGTCATTTATAATGATAATCTCATCTTGCCGCATCCTTATATCGCTGAGCGTTTATTTGTCCTAGAGTCACTTCAAGAGATAGCCCCACATTTTATTCATCCAGTCTTGGGACAATCAATTCGTCACTTGTATCAAGAATTGAAAAAATAAGAAAACTCTAGTCAGGAGACTAGAGTTTTTAAAATAGGTCATTTTCTTCAGGGAGAAGGATCGTTTCCTTGCCGTCCATATCCATGACAAGTACTTTTGGTGGATATAATGGGTCAAAGGGGTGACTGAAATCGAAGTCAATTGTTGTAGGTAGATGTTGACTTGAAAAACGGAAGGTGATGGAGCCGTCACGGTTTAAGAGCTGAAATTCCAACTCATCTTCTAATTCAAAAACATGCTTTAAAAAATGATCAATAATGTACCAAATTGAGTCAATCACATCGTCTGGAAGATTTGTTATCACACCAAAGCTGGCACAACGTCTATGTGAATCCGAAAAAGCCATCCATGCCTCCTATTTAATTTTTTATTATCATACTCCAAACTACTCTAAAAATCAAGAAAAGTAAACTAATTTGTAAAAATATGATTACTGATGCAATTTTTTTAAAGAAAGTTCAGTTATCCCTTGAAAATGCTTACAATTAGTGGTAAACTAGTAGTAGTGTAAACATGAAAACAAAATTTTCAAGATTAGAAAGGAAACGGTATGAACACAGATGATACAGTAACCATTTATGACGTTGCCCGAGAAGCAGGAGTTTCGATGGCAACTGTCAGTCGTGTAGTCAATGGCAACAAGAATGTCAAGGAAAACACTCGTAAGAAAGTTCTAGAGGTGATTGATCGCCTAGACTATCGTCCAAATGCAGTAGCTCGTGGTTTGGCAAGCAAACGAACAACAACTGTTGGGGTCGTCATTCCAGATATCACTAACACTTATTTTGCTGCGCTAGCAAAAGGGATTGATGATATTGCTGAGATGTACAAGTATAACATCGTCCTTGCCAATAGTGATGAGGATGATGAAAAAGAAGTGGCAGTGGTGAATACACTCTTTTCAAAACAAGTTGATGGTATTATCTTTATGGGCTATCACTTAACAGAGAAAATTCGCTCTGAGTTTTCACGTTCACGTACTCCTGTAGTTCTTGCAGGAACAGTGGATGTAGAACACCAGCTTCCAAGTGTTAATATTGATTATAAGAATGCTACTGCAGATGCTGTTCGCCATTTGTTGAAGCGTAACAAGAAAATTGCCTTTGTGAGTGGACCATTGGTAGATGATATTAACGGTAAAATTCGCTTGGTTGGCTACAAAGAAGCTTTGAAAGAAGCAGGAGTTAACTATAGTGAAGGACTTGTATTTGAGTCTAAATATCGCTATGATGATGGTTATGCTTTGGCAGAACGCTTAGTTTCTTCAAAAGCGACTGCAGCGATTGTGACTGGTGATGAATTGGCAGCAGGACTCTTGAATGGTTTGGCTGATCACGGAATTTCTGTACCAGAGGACTTTGAGATTATTACTAGTGATGATTCTCAAATTGCACGCTATACTCGTCCAAACCTTACAACTATCGCACAACCCTTGTATGATTTAGGTGCGATTAGTATGCGTATGTTGACGAAAATTATGCACAAAGAAGAGTTAGAAGAACGTGAAGTCCTCCTACCTCATGGCTTGACAGAGCGCAAATCAACTCGTAAAGACTAATAAATAATCCTAGGAGTTCAACTGATTTCCTAGGATTTTTCTTATCCTTCCATATATGTTCGGAGTTGTTGGCCCTTAAGTCCAGCATTGATTGCGATAAGAAGCTTCAGTCGTGCTTTTTGCGCGTTTAGTTCTTTTACAAAATAAACACCATCATTCTGAAGACAAACACCGCCACCTTCGTAGGCGTAAACAGGTTCTGCAATCCCATTGAAACAACGTGAGACTAGTGCAATAGGAAGTCCTGCTTGACTGAGAGATTTTAATTTTTCAGCTGTTTCCTTTGGTACATTTCCAGCGCCAAAAGCCTGAATAATCAATCCATCTAGTTGGTCAACAGGAAGTAAATCGAGAAGTTCATCGGTCATGCCCGCATAAACAGGGATAATAGGAACCAATCCTTGAATGTTCTCAAGGTCAAAACGAACACGAGGTTCTGCCGTTTTGAAGTAGAGAATTTCCTGCTTCATAATGAGCCCGAGTGGTCCATGAGTTGGTGTTTGAAAGGTACTAACGTTAGTAGTATGCGTTTTTGTGACATATTTGGCGGCGTGAATTTCATCGTTCATAACGACCAACACACCCTTATCTGCAGCCTTGTCATCACTCGCAACGCGTAAGGCGCTGAGATAGTTGTAGACACCATCACTTCCCAGTTCATTGGAACTTCTCATAGCACCTGTCAGGACGATAGGCATATGAGGCACCTCCATGGTGTCGAGGAAATAAGCCGTTTCTTCTAAGGTATCTGTACCGTGTGTAATGACGACCCCATCATAGACCGATGCCTCTTGTTTTATTTTTTTGTATAGAGCCAACATATGTTTAGGTTTGATGTGTGGACTTGGTAAATTTAAAAAATCCAAGGAATGGACTTCGATGTCTTCGAGAGGATTAGAGATATGATTCATAGGGTTTTCAGCACTAGTCCTTACAGCTCCAGATTCATCTGCCTGCATGGAAATAGTGCCACCGGTATGTAAAACAAGGATTTTCTTAGTCATGATTCACTCACTTTTTCTGAAATGTGGTATAATCATTGTATCATAAAAGAAAGGAATGAGATAGGATGGAAGTCAAAGCTGTTTTTTTTGATATAGATGGAACGCTTGTAAATGACAGTAAGAGTGTTTTGAAGTCCACTAAAGAAGCTATCAAGATTGTGAAAGAGCAAGGGGTACTTGTTGGAGTAGCAACGGGGCGAGGACCTTTTTTTGTTAAGGATTTGATGGATGATTTGGACCTGGATTTTGCAGTGACATACAATGGCCAATATATCTTTAACAAAGATCGTGTTCTTTTTGCTAGCCCTATTGATAAGAGAAGCCTCAGACAAATCATCTCTTATGCTAAGAAAAATCGAAAAGAGATTGCCATGGGAACGAGACAAGATGTTGTTGGTTCTAGGATTATGTCCTTTGGGCTCAGTCCTCTTTCACAACTAGTCAGTCGTTTTGTACCCAAATTTTTGACTCGTACTGTAAGTCATTCCTTTAATCGTATGGTCAGTAAGGCTCTTCCTCAGAAGGAAGATGATTTGTTGAATTTAATCAATCAACCGATCTATCAGGTACTCATGTTGATGACGCCTGAGGAGACAAACCGTGCTGCCGAAGAATTAAACCATCTGAAGTTTACCAGAAGTAACCCTTTTGCGGCCGATATTATCAATCAAGGGAATTCTAAGTTAGAGGGTATCCGTCGTGTCGGAAAAGAGTATGGTTTTGAACTCAATCAAGTCATGGCCTTTGGGGACTCGGATAATGACTTGGAAATGTTGGCTGGTGTTGGTATGTCTGTTGCCATGGGAAATGGTAGTAGCAGCGTAAAAGAAGTTGCTAAGCATATTACTGCCAGCAACCAAGATGATGGGATTCACAAGGCTTTGGAATATTTTGGAGTCTTGGCTTCTGAAAAAGTCTTTGTCAGTCGTGACTATCATTTCAACAAGGTCAAGGCCTTCCATCGTATGATGGACGAGCGAACCCAAGAAGAACCTATAGCTTGGGATTTAGAAGGGGCCACCCACCGTGCTGGCTTTAAAATTGAAGAGTTAGTTGAATTTGTCCGTGCTGCTAGCAATTCTGAGGAGGAATTCCAACAAGCAGTACAGAATTTACACCAAGCTCTTGATAAAGCAGCTGAGAAAGTAAGCAAATCAACACCAGCTGAGGTAACTCTAGTTGGCCAGGCAGATGCATTGATTGACACGCTTTACTTTACTTATGGAAGCTTTGTTTTGATGGGGGTAGACCCAGAGAGAATCTTTGAGATTGTCCATCAAGCTAACATGGGTAAAATATTCCCAGATGGCAAGGCTCATTTCGATCCGGTGACTCACAAAATTTTGAAACCAGATAACTGGAAAGAGAAATATGCTCCAGAACCAGCTATTAAGAAGGAACTTGAACGACAGATTAGGGCTTATGAACGTCATAAGGAAAGAGAAAATCAAAAATAAAAGGAGCATTGGCTCCTTTTATTTTCGTTTTATAATGTTATAATGTTTTATCCTTGTCTCGTACGACGAGAAGGTCAACGCTTGTATGGCGAAGGATATATTCAGATGAAGATCCGACAAGCAAACGTTCGAAGGCGTTAAGTCCTGTTGCTCCAACCAAAATCAAATCAACGTGTTCTTGGTCAGGGATTGTTTTAGCTAAAAGAGTTTTAGGATTTCCCATTTCGATGACAACTTGAATATCTTTCAGACCAGCGTCTCTTGCGCGCTTTTCATATTCTGCCATCAACTCTTGTGCCTCGACTTGTAACTCTTCGTAAACTTCTGCATCGAATGTTGAAATGCTTTGAAGAGCACGAGTATCGATTACATGGGCAATGGTTAATTTAGCCTGGTTACGTAATGCTGACTGAACTCCTTTGATAAAAGCCAAATCAGCTTCTTTAGAACCGTCAACTGCTACCATGATGTTTTCGTAACGTTGTGTCATAGCAAAAACCTCCTCATTTCTTATCACCTTCATTGTAATCCTTTTCACTAAAAAAGTAAAGTAAAACATGATAGCAAAATGTTTTTTGACTTTGATTTTGAGAGTGTTATAATTAAAGGAGAGAAGGCAAGAGGGGATCATATGACAAAAATTGCGGTACTTTCAGATATCCATGGAAATACAAGAGCACTGGAAGCTGTTCTAGCAGATGCGGAGAAGTCAGGAGTTAAGGAATATTGGCTCTTAGGAGATATTCTCATGCCTGGGACAGGACGAAGAAATATTCTCAGACGATTAGAGGACTTGCCGATTACGGTCCGAGTTCTGGGGAATTGGGAGGAGAGTTTATGGCGGGCTGCTCATCGAAAATTAGATACAAGTAGACCTAGCCATCGCTACCTCTTACGCCAATGCCAGTATATTATGGAAGAAATTAGTCTAGATGATATTGAAGTTCTGCAGGCATTTCCTATGTACGCTCACTGCCAATTTGGAAATCTCAAGGTAGGGATAAGCCATCATTTACCGGATAAAAATTGGGGAAGAGAATTGATTCATCTTGGCAAGCAGGAGGATTTTGACCGTTTGGTAACCAATCCTGACTGTGATATTGCCATTTATGGACATATTCACCAGCAATTTCTTCGCTATGGGAGTGGTGGTCAGCTTATCCTGAATCCAGGCTCCATTGGGCAACCATTCTTTTTATCAGCGAATCTACGTGAGGATTTGCGGGCCCAATATATGATTTTGGACTTTAATGAAAAGGGATTGAAAGATATAGATTTTCGTCGGGTTGATTATGATGTTATGTCAGAATTACAATTGGCTAGAGATTTGAAATTGCCCTACTATGAGGTATACTATGAAAGCTTAGTCAATGGGATTCACCATACCCACAATCAAGACTTGTTGCACGAAATCGCTCAGAGTCAAGGACATGATATTGAATTGGATGACTGGCTTAGTAGTAACTCTTGACATTACAACTCTAGAAGGTATAATAAATATAAGAGAAGAATGAGCTTTGTTGCTAATAAAGGAGGGCTACATGCAAATTTCAAGTCGATTTACCATTGCGACACATATGTTAGTAATCATTGCCCTAAAAGGGAAGGAGAGCAAGATGACTAGCGATTTTCTAGCTAGTAGTGTGGGAGTCAATCCTGTTATTATCCGTAAAACCTTGTCCCAACTGAAAAAAGCAGACTTGATTTCCGTTGCGCGTGGAACTGGAGGGGCAGAAATCATCAAAAATCTTGAGGATATCAGTCTTTTGGATATTTATCAAGCGGTAGAATGCCTTGGAAAGACTGGGCAACTCTTTAGTTTTCATGATAGTCCTAATCCTGACTGTCCAGTAGGAGCTAATATCCATGGGGTTTTGGATCAAAAACTAGATAAGATTCAGATGGCAATGGAGCAGGAATTGAGTCAGACAACTCTTGCTCAACTAGTGGCAGATGCAGAAGCAAGGATCTAAAGTTAAGAGGATCTAAGGTCCTCTTCTTTTATCCTATAAGGGAATTCTATGCCAACAAGAAACTCTCCTTAATTTTTTAAGGAGAGTTTTTATGATAGAAATAGCTGGAAAGAAGTAAACTGAAAAGCTGGATTACTGAAGAAAAAATGAAGTAAAATTAGTTCAGTGGATGTTCTAAAAAGTGATTATTTTATCGCCGATGTGAGAAATAGTTGAGAAGGTTTATCAAGGAAAAGATGGTCGGAACTATAAAGTATTTGGGTCTGAATGTCTAAGAAACCATGATTTTTAAGAGTCTCCTCAAGTTCCGAAATAATAAAACCATGGTTTTCTCCATCTGGTACGATATAATCAGCGATAAATAGTTGTCCTCCGAGAGTCAAATGTTCTTTGAACATAGCTAGACTGGAATCAAGATGAGGCATGTGATGAAGAACACGACTAACGATAATGAGATCGAATGTTTGCTCTAATGGCTTAAGCACTAAGTCTTGTTGAATCAAGTGTAGATTTTTAAGTTTTTGTTTTTCAACCTTGATACGAGCTTGCTCTAGCATTCTTTCTGCGATGTCAACCAAGGTCACTGACTTGGCTTGTTTGGCTAAAGGAAGAGCGATAAGTCCAGTTCCTCCTCCAAAATCTAGGATTGATTTGGCAGCTAGATCAGAGATTTGTTGCTTGATCTCTTCATTTACAAGATCTGCTAGAAATTGATTTTTAGGAGAATCGAAAGATTCTGCTCGATGATTAAAATGATGTTCCATATCAATAGTGTAGCATAAAGAGAAGATGTTTTAAAATTTTGGCTACGTCTTGTTGAAAAAGTATAGAATTATCAACTGGTGTATAGCTTTTAAACTTTGATGAAAACAGGAGTTTTTTGGGATTTTGATTGAAAGAGTTAAGAAAATAAAGAGGAGAAAAACTTGAAATCATGTTATAATAAAGGGATAGAATCGTAAGAAAGAGTGGATGAATTTTGATTATTCCGACTTATAATTGGCAATTTGCACCTCAAGTTGAGGATGCGGATTTTACAAAAATCGCCAAGAAAGCTGGGCTAGGGCCTGAAGCTGCTCGTCTATTATTTAGCCGTGGGATTAAGGATGAAGATAGTTTGTCTCGTTTTTTGGCACCAAGTCTAGATGATTTACATGATCCCTATCTTCTCCACGATATGGACAAGGCAGTAAATCGTATTCGCCGTGCTATTGAGCAGGGTGAATTGATTCTCGTTTATGGCGACTACGATGCGGATGGGATGACATCAGCTTCTATCCTTAAAGAAACATTCGAACAATTAGGAGCCGAGTGCTTAGTCTATCTTCCTAATCGTTTTACAGATGGTTATGGTCCGAATGCCAGTGTCTACAAGTACTTCATTGAGCAACAAGGGATATCCTTGATTGTAACTGTAGATAATGGAGTTGCAGGCCATGAGGCTATTGACTTGGCTCAATCTATGGGTGTGGATGTTATTGTAACAGACCACCACTCCATGCCGGAGGTTTTACCAGATGCCTATGCAATTGTCCATCCTGAACACCCAGAAACAGATTATCCTTTTAAACATTTAGCGGGTTGTGGCGTGGCTTTTAAACTAGCTTGTGCCCTCTTGGAGGAAGTGCAGGTTGAGTTGCTTGATTTGGTTGCTATTGGGACCATTGCTGATATGGTCAGTCTGACAGATGAAAATCGTATCATGGTTCAGTATGGTCTAGAAGTTTTGCGCAATACCCAAAGGCTTGGCCTCCAAGAACTATTTGAAATTGCAGGAATTTCTAGCAGTGATGTTACAGAAGAAACGGTTGGTTTTCAGCTAGCACCACGATTAAATGCTCTAGGACGCTTGGATGATCCTAATCCTGCTATTGAGTTACTAACTGGCTTTGATGATGAAGAGGTGCATGAGATTGCCCTTATGATTCAAGGTAAAAATGAAGAACGTAAGGAAATTGTTCAGGCTATCTATGAAGAAGCTAAAAGCTTGGTAGACCCTCACAAAAGTGTTCAAGTTTTGGCCAAGGAAGGTTGGAACCCTGGAGTGCTTGGGATTGTAGCTGGTCGCTTGTTGGAAGAATTAGGGCAGACAGTTATTGTTCTGAATCTTGAAGATGGTCGTGCCAAGGGAAGTGCTCGAAGTATTGAAGCAGTCGATATCTTTGAAGCCTTGGATCCGCATCGAGAACTTTTTATCGCCTTTGGTGGGCATGCAGGCGCTGCAGGTATGACACTTGAAGCTGAACAGCTAGACGCCTTATCGGAAATTTTAGAGACCTATGTAACAGACAAAGGAATAGATGCCAAGGGCAAGAGTACATTATATCTAGATGAAGAATTGGATTTGGAAAGCCTAAGTTTAGAGACGGTTAAAAGTTTTGAACGCTTAGCTCCTTTTGGAATGGACAACCAAAAACCTGTTTTTTATATTCGAGATTTAAAAGTTGAAAATGCTCGTTCTATGGGAACAGGAGATAGTCATCTGAAATTGAAGATATCCAAAGGGACCGCAAGCTTTGAGGTAGTAGCATTTGGTCAAGGATCAAAGGCTACAGAATTTTCTCAGGTAAAACAACTGGAATTGGCAGTTACCCTTTCTGTTAACCAATGGAATGGGCAAACAACCCTCCAGTTGATGATGGTAGATGCTCGTGTGGACGGTGTTCAACTCTTTAATATTCGTGGGAAGAGTGCAGCTCTACCAGATGGAGTGCCGGTACTTGATTTTTCAGGAGCATTGCCTGATCTTTCTTCAAGTTCAGCGGTTGTGGTCAAGAATCTTCCAGAAGATATCACTATTCTTAAAGATATTTTCCAGCAGTATAATTTTTCAGCTATTTATTTTAAAAATGATATCGATAAGCCCTATTATTTGACGGGCTATGGGACAAGAGAGCAATTTGCCAAACTTTATAAAACAATCTATCAATTCCCAGAATTCGATATTCGTTATAAACTCAAGGACTTATCAGCCTATTTGAAGATCGAGCAAATCTTGCTAGTTAAGATGATTCAAATTTTTGAAGAGCTTGGTTTTGTTACCATCAAGAATGGTGTCATGAAGGTTCATAAAGATGCTGATAAACGGGACATTGCTGAAAGTCAGATTTATCAAAAACTCAAACAAACCGTTAAGAATCAAGAGATGATAGCGCTAGGTACGGTGCAGGAAATTTATGACTTTTTAATGGAAAAATAGAAGAAGAGAAGCTGAGATGAAGAATCTCAGCTTTTTTTAAACTCCCTTAGACTCCTTAAATAGTTATCTTTCTTAAATTTCATGTAGTAAAAAAAACTATTTGTAACATGACTTAAATATAACTCTAAAACAAATGACATCTAAATCAGGTATGATTCTTTTTGTAAATAACAAATAGGAAATTATTAACAAAACAAAGGGATAAATTCGTTATGAAAAAAACAGTTGCTAAACTGACTCTTGGGTTAACATCTACAGCTATTTTGGCTACAGTTGGTGCTCAAACTGTTAGCGCAGACTCTTACGTTGTTCAAGACGGTGATTCATTTTTTGGTATTGCTGCTGTAAGTGGTATGGATCCTTATGAGTTGGCAGCTAATAATGGGAAAACCATTTATGATACAATCCACCCAGGTGATGTGCTAGAAGTTAGCGGTCCAGCTCAACTTAGCTATTCATACCAAGCTCCTGCTTATGAAGCAACTAGCACTGTTAATGCAGTGGCAGGTGAGGATGTTGTTGTAAATACTCCTACAAACTATGGGAATTCTTATCCTGTTGGTCAGTGTACATGGGGCGTGAAAGAATTGGCTCCATGGGCTAGCAACTGGTGGGGAAATGCTAACACTTGGGCAACCTATGCTAGTGCACAAGGCTTTAAGACAGGAGATGTGCCTGTAGTAGGAGCAATTGCCGTTTGGGACGGTGGTGAATATGGTCACGTTGCTTATGTGACAGATGTTCAAAGCGAGAATTCTATTCAAGTATTGGAATGTAACTATGATGGTAGTGGAACTCAACCAATTGGAAATTATCGTGGCTTCTTTAATCCCCATAAATCATCAGGTAAAGTTACTTACATCTATCCAAACTAAAAATACTAAAAAAGATTTAGAAAATCTAAATCTTTTTTTATTTGCTTAGATGTAGTAGTTCTTTACTGACTAGTTTTTCATCTTAGTCAATTAGAAAGTTTATAACTTCATTTGATTTAATCATAAATATTTTAGACGGATTTTCAAAAAAGAATAAAGAAAAACGATTTGATTGTTGGTGATGAATGTTTGCTAGTTGAAATCCTATCTACATTTTGAAAATTAGTAAAAAAATGGTATAATGAGAGGAAAAGATTCGGATAAAAGTATATTGGACTTTTAAAAAAAGAGACTTGTAAAGGCTCTACAAACACGTTATAGTAATACTTCGGAGGGAAAATGACCAATATTAAATTAACAACTTTAGGCGGTGTTCGTGAAAACGGAAAAAACATGTACATCGCAGAAATTAACGACTCTATCTTTGTTTTAGATGCGGGTTTAAAATACCCAGAAAATGAGCAGTTGGGTGTTGATGTCGTTATTCCAAATATGGAATATTTGTTTGAAAATAGTGACCGTATTGCGGGTGTCTTTTTAACGCACGGGCATGCAGATGCCATTGGAGCTCTTCCTTATCTCCTAGCAGAAGTTAAGGTCCCTGTCTTTGGTTCAGAGTTGACAATCGAACTTGCTAAGCTTTTTGTAAAGGGAAATGATAGCGTCAAGAAATTTGATGATTTCCATGTTATCGATGAAAATACAGAAATCGACTTTGGAGGTACGGAGGTTTCCTTCTTCCGCACAACTCACTCTATCCCAGAAAGTCTGGGTGTCGTTTTAAAAACATCTGAGGGAAGCATCGTCTATACTGGAGATTTCAAATTTGACCAAACGGCTAGCGAATCTTATGCGACTGACTTTGGTCGTTTAGCAGAAATCGGTCGTGAGGGAGTTTTAGCTCTACTAAGTGATTCAGCAAACGCGGACAGTAATATTCAAGTGGCCAGTGAAAGTGAAGTTGGTGATGAAATTACGCAAACCATTTCTGATTGGGAAGGACGTATCATTGTAGCTGCTGTTGCAAGTAACCTTTCTCGTATTCAGCAGGTCTTTGACGCTGCTGCAGATACAGGTCGTCGCGTTGTTTTGACGGGATTCGATATTGAAAATATCGTTCGTACAGCCATTCGCTTGAAAAAATTGTCTCTAGCAAATGAAAGTCTCTTGATCAAACCAAAAGACATGTCTCGTTTTGAGGATCATGAGTTAATTATCCTGGAAACTGGTCGTATGGGTGAACCGATTAATGGACTCCGCAAAATGTCAATCGGTCGTCACCGCTATGTTGAAATCAAAGATGGGGACTTGGTTTATATCGTTACAACACCATCAATCGCTAAAGAAGCTGTCATGGCACGGGTAGAAAACATGGTCTACCAAGCGGGTGGTATCGTAAAACCGATTACTCAAAGCTTGCGTGTATCAGGACACGGAAATGCGCGTGATCTGCAATTGATGATCAACCTCTTGCAACCCAAGTATCTTTTCCCTATCCAAGGGGAATACCGTGAATTGGATGCTCATGCCAAGGCTGCTATGGCTGTGGGTATGTTGCCAGAACGTATTTTTATCCCGAAAAAAGGGACAACCATGTCTTATGAACATGGGGATTTCGTTCCATCTGGTGCAGTTACTGCAGGAGATGTCTTGATTGACGGAAATGCCATTGGGGATGTTGGGAATGTCGTTCTTCGTGACCGTAAGGTCTTGTCGGAGGATGGAATCTTTATCGTTGCGATTACAGTTAACCGTCGTGATAAGAAAATCATTGCCAAGGCACGAGTACACACACGTGGATTTGTTTATCTCAAGAAGAGTCGTGACATCTTGCGTGAAAGCTCTGAGTTGATTAACCAAACAGTTGAAGATTATCTACAAGGTGAAGACTTTGATTGGTCAGAGCTTAAAGGGAAGGTTCGTGACAGTTTGGCCAAGTTCCTCTTTGATCAAACTAAGCGTCGTCCAGCTATCTTACCAGTAGTCATGGAAGCAAAATAACGATTAAATAAAGAAGTAGAAAAAGTCGAATTTCGGCTTTTTCTTATCTTAAACCTAAAAGGAGAAAATAATGGCAGTAATGAAGATTGAGTATTACTCAGAAGTTTTGGATATGGAATGGGGAGTAAATGTTCTCTATCCTGATGGCTCTAGGGTAACTGATCCCGATTGCACAGATATTCCTGTCCTCTACCTCTTACATGGGATGTCTGGTAATCATAATAGTTGGCTCAAACGTACCAATGTAGAGCGCTTGGTGCGAGGGGCTAATCTGATTGTTGTAATGCCTAATACAAGTAACGGCTGGTATACAGATACTCAGTATGGCTATAACTACTACACTGCTCTAGCAGAAGAATTACCTCAGGTGCTCAAACGCTTCTTTCCCAATATGACCAACAAACGAGAAAAGACCTTTATCGCTGGTTTATCAATGGGAGGTTATGGTTCCTTTAAGTTAGCATTGTCAACTGACCGTTTCTCCCATGCAGCTAGCTTTTCTGGGGCACTTAGCTTCGAGAAGTTTTCTCCTGAGAGTCAAGATTTGGGAACGCGTGCCTACTGGAGAGGTGTGTTTGGCAAAGTTAATGATTGGGTGAATAGCCCATATTCACTTGAAACACTGGCTAAAAAGTCTGATAAGAAAACCAAACTCTGGGTATGGTGTGGCGAGCAAGATTTCTTGTATGCTGCCAATAACCTAGCAGTGAAGAATCTCAAGAAACTTGGTTTTGATGTGACCTACACCCATAGTGCAGGAACCCACGAGTGGTATTATTGGGAAAAACAATTGGAACGTTTTTTGACTACTCTGCCAATCGATTTTGTTTTAGAAGAACGCTTGTCTTAATTTTAGCTTTCTTTTAGTTTGATTTAGTAGAATAGTGAGCCTATCTTTAGAATGGAAACCCATGGCTTAAAGATGGGTTCTTATTTTTTTGAGAAAGGTGGGCAAATCATGGGCTGGATTATTCGTGTTTTATATCGATTGTTACTAGGAATTTTGCGTATGTTTTGGCGCCTTGTATGGACGCTTATCTTCTTAATTCTCATCACTTTTGGGATTCTCTGGTATGTGACAGGTGATTTACCTGCTACTTTAAATCAAGTTAGCAAAGTGGTCCAAGTCGGCCAAGCAAGTTGGCAACAATGGCAAGAAACTGGTAAATTACAAGGTCTGTCTCAGACAGATCATCATCAGGGTTCAGGAGCGAAATGGTCAGAGGCGCAAGCAACTATCTATATTGATCCTCAAATGGATGCCACTTTCCAAAAGGCCTACCTTGAAGCTATTGCTAACTGGAATCAGACAGGAGCTTTTGACTTTGAGCTTGTAACAGAACCGGGTCAAGCCACTATTTTCGCTACCGAAATGAATGATGGTTCGACAGCTGTAGCCGGTGAGGCGGAGAGTCAAACCAATCTCCTAACCAAACAATTCACTTCTGTGACTGTTCGCTTAAATCATTATTACCTATCGAATCCAAACTATGGCTATACCTATGAACGTATCTTGCATACGGCAGAACATGAGTTAGGACATGCTATTGGCTTGCAGCATACCAATGAGATTTCAGTCATGCAACCGGCAGGGTCTTATTATGGTATCCAAGCTCAAGATGTAAAAGAAGTCCAAGAACTCTATGAGTCAGGAGATTAGTAAAGTTGAGCTTCTTGATATGAGCAATGAGAGGTGCTTTTTGCTATAATGGAACTATGAATAACTTGATTAAATCAAAACTGGAGCTCTTGCCGAATAGCCCTGGTTGTTACATTCACAAAGATAAAAACGGCACGATCATCTATGTAGGGAAGGCCAAAAATCTGCGCAATCGGGTGCGGTCCTACTTTCGTGGAAGTCACGATACCAAGACAGAAGCTTTGGTGTCTGAAATTGTGGATTTTGAGTTTATCGTTACGGAGTCTAATATTGAGGCTCTCCTTTTGGAGATTAATCTCATCAAGGAAAACAAGCCCAAATACAATATCATGCTCAAGGACGACAAATCCTACCCTTTTATCAAAATCACAAATGAACGCTATCCTCGCTTGATTATCACCCGTCAGGTCAAAAAGGACGGAGGCCTTTATTTTGGTCCTTATCCGGATGTGGGGGCAGCCAATGAAATCAAACGGCTATTGGATCGGATTTTTCCTTTCCGCAAGTGTACTAATCCGCCCTCGAAGGTCTGTTTTTATTACCACATTGGCCAGTGTATGGCTCATACGGTTTGTCACAAGGATGAAGCTTATTTTAAAGCGATGTCCCAGGAGGTCTCTGATTTTCTCAAGGGGCAGGATGACAAAATCATTGATGAACTCAAGAGTAAGATGGCTTTGGCAGCTCAGAATATGGAGTTTGAGCGTGCAGCTGAATACCGTGATCTAATCCAGGCTATTGGGACTCTTCGCACCAAACAAAGAGTCATGGCTAAGGACCTCCAAAACCGTGATGTCTTTGGTTATTACGTGGATAAGGGCTGGATGTGTGTACAGGTTTTCTTTGTCCGTCAGGGCAAATTGATTGAACGAGATGTCAACCTCTTTCCTTATTATAATGATCCAGATGAGGATTTTCTGACCTATGTGGGACAGTTTTATCAAGAAAAATCTCACCTGGTTCCCAATGAAATTTTGATTCCTCAGGATATTGATGAAGAGGCGGTTAAGGCCTTGTTAGATACAAAGGTGATTAAGCCACAACGCGGTGAGAAAAAGCAACTCGTTAATCTAGCCATTAAAAATGCTCGTGTTAGTCTGGAGCAGAAGTTTAATCTGCTGGAAAAATCAGTTGAGAAAACCCAGGGTGCTATTGAAAATCTTGGTCGACTTCTACAAATTCCGACCCCAGTCCGTATCGAGTCTTTTGATAATTCCAATATTATGGGGACTAGTCCTGTCTCTGCGATGGTTGTTTTTGTCAACGGAAAACCTAGCAAGAAGGATTATCGTAAGTACAAGATTAAGACAGTGGTCGGACCAGATGACTATGCGAGTATGCGAGAGGTTATTCGCAGACGTTACGGCCGAGTCCAACGAGATGGTCTGACACCGCCTGATTTAATCGTCATTGATGGGGGACAAGGTCAAGTCAATATTGCTAAGCAAGTGATTCAAGAAGAGCTAGGTTTGGATATCCCTATCGCAGGCCTTCAAAAGAATGACAAGCACCAAACGCATGAGCTGCTCTTTGGAGATCCTCTTGAAGTGGTGGAATTGTCTCGGAATTCTCAGGAATTTTTCCTCCTCCAACGCATTCAAGATGAAGTCCATCGCTTTGCCATCACATTCCACCGGCAATTGCGCTCCAAGAATTCTTTCTCCTCTCAATTAGATGGGATTGAAGGATTAGGTCCAAAACGCAAGCAGAATTTAATGAAATATTTTAAATCTCTGACTAAAATGAAGGAAGCAAGCGTGGACGATATTGTCAATGTTGGAATACCAAGAACAGTTGCAGAGGCTGTTCATAGACAGTTAAATCCAGAAGCGAATTCAACACTAGCTCAAGTAGCTGAGAAGCCGGTTGAATATAAGGAATAAAGAAGTAGTGGAATGTTTTTGCTTTAGTGAGTGCAAGCTAGTCGGATTTGTGGTAAAATAGATAAGATATGACAAAAGAATTTCATCATGTAACAGTCATGCTCCATGAGACTATTGATATGCTAGATGTGAAGCCTGATGGCATTTACGTTGATGCAACCTTGGGTGGGGCAGGTCACAGCGAGTATTTGTTAAGTAAATTAAGCGAGAAAGGGCATTTGTATGCCTTTGACCAAGATCAAAACGCCATTGACAATGCGCAAAAACGTTTAGCGCCCTATATCGAAAAGGGAATGGTTACTTTTGTCAAGGATAATTTCCGTCATTTGAAGGAACGCTTAAATGACTTAGGCGTGACAGAGATTGATGGAATTTGTTATGACTTAGGAGTATCGAGTCCGCAACTAGATCAGCGTGAACGTGGCTTTTCATATAAGAAGGATGCGCCGCTGGATATGCGGATGAATCAGGAAGCTAGTTTGACTGCATATGAAGTTGTCAATCATTACGACTATCATGATTTGGTACGAATCTTTTTCAAATATGGAGAAGACAAGTTTTCTAAACAGATTGCGCGAAAAATCGAACAAGCACGTCAAGTAAAGCCAATCGAGACAACAACCGAATTGGCAGAGATTATCAAGTCAGCCAAGCCTGCTAAGGAACTTAAGAAAAAAGGTCATCCGGCCAAGCAGATTTTCCAGGCCATTCGTATTGAAGTTAACGATGAGTTAGGAGCAGCTGATGAGTCTATTCAGCAAGCCATGGATATGCTAGCTTTGGATGGAAGAATATCAGTGATTACCTTCCATTCACTGGAAGATCGTTTGACGAAGCAACTATTTAAGGAAGCTTCGACGGTAGAGGTTCCAAAAGGATTACCTTTTATTCCAGATAATCTCAAACCTAAGATGGAATTAGTATCACGTAAACCAATCTTACCAAGCAAGGAAGAATTGGAAGCAAATAATCGTTCCCACTCAGCCAAGCTTCGAGTGGCAAGAAAAATTCACAAGTAAAGAGGAAAAAATGGCAGAAATCAGAGGAACAACGAGCCAATTGTTGCAAGCTCGTATAAAAAAATTTTCACGTGTTGAAAAGGCCTTTTACCTTTCAATTGCCATCACAGCCCTGGTCTTAGCAATTAGTATAGTCTATATGCAGACAAAACTTTTTCAAGTTCAGAGTGATTTGACAAAAGTCAATGCACAAATTGAAGAAAAAAAGACAGAGTTGGATGATGCCAAACAAGAAGTTAATGAATTGATCCGATCAGAACGTTTGACCGAAATTGCAAATTCTCAAGAGTTGCAATTGAATAATGAAAATATTCGATCAGCGGAGTAGTATATGAAATCCTGGAAAGAAAGAATCATACGCTTTGCCATTAAGAATCGTAAAACTCCAATGGAAAACCGCAGATTAGTAGGAAAAAATTTGAGCCTATTGACTGTCTTTCTATTTGCTGTTTTTTTGGTTAATTTTGCGGTGATTATTGGTACAGGCACAAAATTTGGAGTCAATCTGGTTAAAGAAGCAAATAAAGTTCATCAAACGACTCTGACTGTTCCTGCTAAAAGAGGAACCATTTATGACCGTAATGGAACTCCCATAGCAGAAGATGCGACCTCTTATAATGTCTATGCTGTAATAGATAAAGAATATAAGTCAGCTAATGGTGATGTTCTTTATGTAGAAGAATCTAAGTACAATAAAGTGGCAGAAATTTTTCATAAATACTTAGATATGGAGGAGACTTACGTCAAAGACCAACTCTCTCAACCAAATCTCAAACAAGTTTCTTTTGGCGCCAAAGGAAATGGGATTACCTATGCTAATATGATGTCCATTAAACAAGACTTGGAATCTGCTCAGGTCGAGGGTATTAATTTTACGACTAGTCCAAATCGGAGTTATCCAAATGGAAAATTTGCCTCATCCTTTATTGGTTTAGCCCAGCTACATGAAAATGAAGATGGTACTAAAAGTCTAATTGGGACATCGGGTATTGAGAGTTCCTTAAATAGTTTGTTGGCAGGGACAGACGGTATTATTACTTATGAAAAAGACCGTCTAGGGAATATTATCCCTGGTACGGAACAAGTTACCCAACAGACCGTAAACGGGAAAGACGTCTATACGACCCTATCTAGCCCTTTGCAGTCCTTTATGGAAAGCCAAATGGATGCCCTTCAAGAAAAACAAAAAGGCAAGTATATGAATGCAACCTTAGTCAGTGCCAAGACCGGGGAAATTCTTGCCACAACACAAAGACCAACTTTTGATGCGGATACAAAAGAAGGTATTACTGAGGATTTTGTTTGGCGAGACCTTTTATATCAGAGCAATTACGAACCTGGTTCAACCATGAAGGTCATGACCTTAGCTGCTGCTATTGACAATAAAACCTTCTCTGGAGGCGAATATTTTAATAGTAGTGAATTAAAGGTTGCTGATGCGACTATCAGAGACTGGGATGTTAATGATGGCTTATCAGCTGGAAGTATAATGACTTACTTACAAGGGTTTGCTCACTCAAGTAATGTGGGTATGACCTTGCTCCAACAAAAGATGGGGGATGCTACTTGGTTAGAATACCTTAATCGATTCAAGTTTGGAGTTCCAACTCGTTTTGGAATGCCCGATGAGTATGCGGGACAACTACCTGCAGATAACGTTGTTAATATTGCCATGAGTTCTTTTGGTCAAGGGATTTCTGTTACTCATACACAAATGCTTCGTGCTTTCACAGCAATTGCGAATGATGGGGTTATGCTAGAACCGAAGTTTATTAGTGCCCTCTATGATCCAAATGATCAGACTGTTCGTAAATCACAAAGAGAGGTTGTAGGGAATCCTGTTTCTAAAGAAGCGGCTAGTTTGACTAGGGAAAACATGATTTTGGTTGGTACAGACCCTATTTATGGGACCATGTATAATCGTAATGATAATAAACCAGTAATTACTGTTCCTGGTCAGAATGTTTCTGTCAAATCTGGAACAGCCCAAATTGCAGATGAGCAAAAAGGTGGATACTTGAAAGGAATTACTAACTATATTTACTCGGTAGTTTCTATGCACCCGGCAGAAAATCCAGATTTTATTCTCTATGTGACAGTTCAACAGCCGGAACATTATTCTGCAATACAATTAGGAGAATTTGCGAACCCTATCTTGGAACGAGCTTCTGCTATGAAAGAATCTCTTAATCTACAGTCAACAGCTAAAAATCTGGATCAAGTTACAACTACAACTAGTTATGCAATGCCAGCGACCAAAGACTATAGTCCTGGAGACATGGCAGAGGAACTGCGACGCAATCTTGTTCAACCGATCGTTATTGGTTCAGGGACAAAAATCAAAGACAGTTCAGTAGCAGAAGGAACAAATCTAGATGCCAACGAACAAATCTTACTCCTTTCAGATAAGGTAGAAGTGATGCCTGACTTATATGGCTGGTCTAAGAAAAATGTTGAAACCTTTGCCAAATGGTTGAATCTTGAAGTTGAATTTGAAGGTACAGGAGAAATTGTTAAAAAACAAAATGTTCGTTCTAATACAGCTTTAAAAGATTTACAAAAAATAAAAATAACATTAGGAGATTAGGATGCTAGTTTCTATCTTTACTGGAATCCTTACTTTTGTTCTCACAGTAGTAGGAATTCCAGCCTTTATCCGTTTTTACCACAAAGCACAAATTACCGGTCAGCAGATGCACGAGGATGTGAAACAACACCAGGCAAAAGCTGGGACACCAACAATGGGGGGAGTCGTCTTTCTCGTAACAAGTGTTTTCGTTAGTTTAGTTCTTGCTCTTTTGACCAATCAACTAACGAATAATGTAGGAATGATCCTCTTTATCCTAGTCTTATATGGTTTAGTTGGTTTCTTAGATGATTTCCTCAAAGTTTTCCGTAAAATCAACGAAGGGCTCAATCCTAAACAAAAACTCTTGCTTCAGTTAGTAGGAGGAGTTATCTTCTATTTCTTTTATGAAAGAGGAGGAGATATCTTAAATGTATTTGGGTATCCATTGCACTTAGGATTCCTTTATATATTCTTTGCTCTCTTCTGGTTGGTTGGTTTTTCGAATGCGGTTAACTTGACTGACGGGATTGATGGATTAGCAAGTATTTCAGTAGTGATTAGTTTATCTGCTTATGGAGTCATTGCTTATGTACAAAATCAGGTGGATATCTTGTTAGTCATTATAGCTATGATTGGTGGTCTTCTCGGTTTCTTTGTCTTTAATCATAAACCTGCTAAAGTATTTATGGGAGATGTGGGAAGTCTTTCTCTTGGAGGGATGTTGGCTGCAATTTCTATGGCGTTGCACCAAGAATGGACACTTCTCTTTATTGGTATTGTTTATGTCTTTGAAACCACATCGGTTATGATGCAAGTTAGCTACTTTAAGTTGAGTGGCGGCAAACGTATCTTCCGAATGACACCAGTTCACCACCATTTTGAGTTGGGTGGCTTTTCTGGTAACGGTCAAGCCTGGAGTGAGTGGAAGGTCGACTTCTTCTTCTGGGGAGTAGGTTTACTTGCAAGTCTTGTAACTTTAACTTTTATGTATTTATTCTAAAAGAGAAGAACCTTAGTTCTTCTCTTTTTATTTCCTGTTATTTTCAATTGATGAATCCCTTTCTCAAAAAATTAAAATTATGGTAAAATGGAGAAAAGAAAGATGAGATTATGAGTTACTTTAAAAAATATATATTTGACAAATCTAAGTTTAAATTAGGCATGCGAACCTTCAAAACAGGAATTGCTGTTTTTTTGGTTCTCATGATTTTTGGTTTTTTTGGATGGAAGGGGCTTCAAATCGGAGCACTTACAGCTGTTTTTAGTTTAAGAGAAGACTTTGATAAGAGTGTTCACTTCGGGACATCACGTATTTTAGGAAATAGTATCGGTGGTTTTTATGCCCTAATTTTCTTCCTTTTAAATAATCTTTTTCACGGCGCCTTCTGGGTAACCCTTCTGGTTGTTCCGATTTGCACCATGTTAACCATTATGACAAATGTTGCTATGAACAACAAGTCAGGGGTCATTGGAGGAGTTGCAGCTATGTTGATTATTACCCTATCAATTCCAACTGGTGAGACCGTTTTGTACGTGTTTGCCCGAGTTTTTGAAACATTTATGGGTGTTTTCGTGGCAATTCTAGTCAATTACGATATCGATCGTTTACGGAGTCTTTTGCAGAAAAAATAAAAATTATGTCACAAGATATGACATAAATAATTGACGATTGAATTTTTTTAGACTATAATAGACAGAAAGAAGAGGAAGTGCACATGAAGGAAAAAGAATTTCGTCGCAATATGGCAGTTTTCCCCATTGGCAGTGTTATGAAGTTGACCGATCTCTCAGCGCGTCAAATTCGTTATTATGAAGATCAAGAGTTGATAAAACCTGATCGAAACGAAGGTAATCGCCGGATGTATTCTTTAAATGATATGGATCGATTGCTTGAGATTAAGGACTATATCTCTGAAGGCCATAATATTGCTGCCATCAAGAAAAAATATGCTGAACGTGAAGCGAAATCTAAAAAACCAGTCAGTCAAACTGAAGTGCGTCGAGCGCTTCGGAGTGAGGTTCTTCAACAAAGTCGCTTCGCTTCTCAACAATCACCCTTTGGTCGCGGTTAGGCAACCGCTAGTCGTCATTTATAAGGAGAAAAAACATGACAATCACAGCTGCAGATATTCGTCGTGAAGTTAAGGAGAAGAATGTAACCTTTATTCGCCTCATGTTTTCAGATATTTTGGGAACCATGAAAAACGTCGAAATTCCTGCTACAGATGAACAATTAGATAAAGTCTTGTCGAACAAGGCTATGTTTGATGGATCTTCTATTGAAGGTTTTGTTCGTATTAACGAATCTGATATGTATTTGTATCCAGATTTGGATACTTGGACAGTCTTCCCGTGGGGAGATGAGAACGGTAGTGTCGCAGGATTGATTTGTGATGTCTATACAACAGAAGGTGAACCGTTTGCAGGGGACCCTCGTGGCAATCTTAAACGAGCACTTCGCCACATGGAAGAACTTGGATTCAAGTCTTTCAACCTTGGACCAGAGCCAGAATTCTTCCTATTTAAATTAGATGAAAATGGAGATCCAACTCTCGAGGTAAATGACAAGGGTGGTTACTTTGACTTGGCACCTACAGACCTTGCGGACAATACACGTCGTGAAATTGTGAATGTCTTGACCAAGATGGGATTTGAAGTAGAAGCCAGTCACCATGAAGTTGCTGTAGGTCAACACGAGATTGACTTTAAGTATGATGAAGTTCTTCGAGCTTGTGATAAGATTCAAATCTTTAAACTTGTTGTAAAAACAATTGCTCGCAAACATGGACTTTATGCAACCTTTATGGCTAAACCAAAATTTGGTATTGCTGGTTCAGGGATGCATTGTAATATGTCCTTGTTTGATGCGGAAGGAAACAATGCCTTCTTTGATCCAAATGATCCAAAAGGAATGCAGTTGTCAGAAACAGCCTACCACTTCCTTGGTGGTTTGATCAAACACGCCTACAACTATACAGCGATCATGAACCCAACCGTTAACTCATACAAACGTTTGGTTCCAGGTTATGAAGCCCCTGTTTATATTGCATGGGCAGGTCGCAACCGTTCACCACTTGTCCGCGTACCAGCTTCACGTGGTATGGGAACTCGTCTCGAGTTGCGCTCAGTAGATCCAATGGCTAACCCATACATCGCTATGGCTGTTCTTTTGGAAGTCGGTTTGAATGGTATTGAAAACAAAATTGAAGCACCAGCACCAATCGAAGAAAACATCTATATCATGACTGCTGAAGAACGTAAAGAAGCTGGCATTACTGACCTTCCATCAACTCTTCACAATGCTTTGAAAGCTTTGACAGAAGACGAAGTGGTTAAAGCAGCGCTGGGTGAGCACATCTACACTAGCTTCCTTGAAGCTAAACGAATCGAGTGGGCAAGCTACGCAACCTTCGTTTCACAATGGGAAATTGACAACTACCTAGATCTATACTAATGATAAACAGAAGAGGCTGGGACAAAAGTCCTAGCCTCTCAATTGTCTTTGGATTGTCGAGCAAGACGCAGTAGTTGAGTGGACTCTACTACGCTGATTTCATCAGCTTTTATAGCCCTACTCAACTGTGCGGAGGTGGGACGACGAAATCGAATTTTAACGAATTACCGATTTCTGTCCCACTCTCTTTTTTTCTTGCAATTTATATCGAGGTGTGATATATTGTATATAACGAGGTGCGATATATCGAGCTAAAGAGGAGGTCTGGTTAAATGGAATTAACGGATAAGATTAGACGGGTCTATCTTCCTATGACTGAAACGGGTTTTTATATTCTGTTCTGTCTGCAAAAAGAGAACCATGGCTATGGTATTACCCAAAAGGTCAAGGAGATGACAGATTTACAGGTTTCCATTAGTCCTGGGACTATGTATGGAACCTTGTCAAAGATGGAAAAAGATGGTTTGATTTTCTTTGTTCGCGAAGAGGAAAAGCGAAAGATTTATCAGATAACTGAATTGGGACGAAAAGTTTTAGAAATCGAAACCAAACGTATTGAACGACTCTACAGAAACAGTCGGGAGGAAGGTTGATGGAAAAGAAAATTGTTTATCGGATTGTTACGATCGCTGATTATGAGAGGGAGGCAGTTTTTCTCGGGGAAATGCATGCTAAGGGCTGGAAACTTGAGAAAGTAAGCTACTCTAACTTAGTAGTTGCGGTTAAGTATAGTTTTGAAAAGTGCCAACCGGAGCAGGTGGCTTATCAGTTGGATTTTTATCCTATGAAAAAGTCAGAGAGAGCTTCCTATTTACAACTGTTTAAAGATTGTGGCTGGGAGCATGTTACAGACTTTAATGGTTTCTCCTACTTTAGAAAGCATCATTCTGGAATTGAGTCGGATGCCGAGTTTGAAATTTATAATGACTCGGCCGGGAAGTTTGCTATGATCAAACGGATTTTAATAATGCGGATGCTTCCTATCTTGCTTCTATTTTCAGCTCTACTACCGGTTTTCTCAAAGCTTGTCAGTGGAGTTAGTTATTTCAGTTGGGAATTGTTTTTGATTTTCATAATAGATGGTGTTTTATTGATAGTATTTGCGATTCAGATTTCTTATATTCTTTGGAGATTGTTTCAAAAATGGAAAGTATTATCTGATAAATAAAACAATGTATGTTTTCTAATTTGGAGGAAGGATTATGAAAAGTAAAGCACAATTTCGGATTTTTACCATTCTTGATTTGGACAAGGAAGAAGAATATTTACATGAGATGCATTTGAAAGGTTGGAGGTATAGAACTAGTCGTTTTGGTTTTTTCTATTTTGACCAATGTCAACCGGAAGATATCATCTACCGTATCTATGATTCTAGATTTCTTAAAAAGTATAAACATGAACTGCAAGATTTTAGAAATAGAGGTTGGGAACTGATAGAAACAGGTTCTTGTTCAATTCTTCGTAAATCATCTTCTGATTTACTTCCAGAGGATCAAGTCTATATGAGTAAGACTCTCAGGTGGGAAGTTATGCAGTATAGACTTCGTTCATGTACAGCTGCTTTCTCGGGTGGTCTTGTTGTTTGTATGAGTTTGTTTCGTGAAAATCTTTCTCAATCTTTCTTCCTTATTTTTGCCCTTTATGCCCTCATAATTTCTTATCTAATTTATAATTTTTATAGACTTAAAAAGAAATATCTTGATAATGTAAGATGATTTTCTAGGTCCTCAGACTGATTTTTAGCACTCTTGGTAAAAGAGTGCTAATTTTTTGAGTTTTTGTCTTGACATTCTTTTCTAAGGGTGTATAATAGAATCATAAGTTAGCACTTGGGTGTGACGAGTGCTAAAAAGATCTATCAGAGAGGAGTGGCGAGATGGTTACGGAACGTCAGCAGAATATTTTAAATCTGATTATTGACATCTTTACCAAAACGCATGAACCTGTTGGATCTAAAGCCTTGCAAGAGTCTATCAACTCTAGTAGCGCTACCATTCGAAATGATATGGCGGCTCTAGAAAAGCAAGGTTTGCTTGAAAAGGCGCATACTTCCAGTGGTCGGATGCCGAGTGTAGCTGGTTTTCAATACTATGTCAAACACTCTTTATCCTTTGACCGTTTAGCTGAGAATCAAGTTTATGAGATTGTAAAAGCCTTTGATCAAGAGTTCTTCAAGCTTGAGGATATTCTTCAAGAGGCGACGAAAATCTTGTCAGACTTGAGTGGCTGTACGGTTGTAGCACTGGATGTAGAGCCAAGTAGGCAGAAGTTGACGGCTTTTGACATCGTTGTTCTCGGGCAACATACAGCTCTTGCTGTTTTTACACTTGATGAGTCTAGAACAGTTACCAGTCAGTTTTTGATTCCGAGAAATTTCTTGCAGGAGGATTTAAATCGCCTCAAGACCATGATTCAAGAACGTTTCTTGGAACAGACTGTTTTGGATATTCACTACAAGATTCGGACAGAGATTCCGCAAATTATCCAACGTTACTTCACAACAACGGATAACGTTATGGATCTCGTCGAACATATTTTCAAAGAAATGTTCAATGAAAATATCGTAGTTTCTGGAAAAGTAAATCTTTTGAATTTCGCTAATTTAGCGGCCTATCAATTTTTTGATCAGCCACAAAAGGTAGCTTTGGAGATTCGAGAAGGTCTGCATGAAGATCAGATGCAAAATGTCCGTGTTGCAGATAGTCAAGAATCCTGTCTTGCTGACTTAGCAGTGATTAGCAGTAAGTTCCTGATTCCCTATCGTGGGTTTGGAATTCTTGCGATTATAGGTCCAGTTCATCTGGATTATCAACAATTGGTCAATCAACTTAATGTTGTCAACCGAGTTTTGACTATGAAGTTGACGGATTTTTACCGCTATCTCAGTAGCAATCACTATGAAGTGAATTAAGATTGAAATCATTAAAGGAGGCGAAAATGGCCCAAGATATAAAAAATGAAGAAATAAAAGAAGAGGAAGTTGTAGAGGAAACCAACCAACCTTCTGAATTAGAAGAAGCACAAGCGCGTGCTGAAGAATTTGAAAACAAATATCTTCGTGCCCACGCAGAAATGCAAAACATTCAGCGTCGTGCCAATGAAGAGCGTCAACTCTTGCAACGCTATCGTAGCCAAGATTTGGCAAAAGCAATCTTACCATCACTTGATAACCTTGAACGCGCCCTTGCAGTTGAAGGATTGACAGATGATGTGAAGAAGGGCTTGGAAATGGTCCAAGAAAGTTTGATTCACGCTCTAAAAGAAGAAGGAATCGAGGAAATCGCAGCTGATGGAGAGTTTGACCATAACTACCATATGGCTATTCAAACAGTTCCAGCTGATGATGAGCATCCAGCAGACACCATCGCACAAGTCTTTCAAAAAGGCTACAAACTACATGACCGCATCCTACGCCCAGCCATGGTAGTTGTTTACAACTAGGCTAGAGAACTTAAAAAACTTGTCCGAAACGACAATAAACTATGAAGAAAGATAAGAGGCAAGCCAGAGGCTTGCAAGGAAGATATTTCCCGCCGTGGTGAAAGTTTCAGTAGCTTATGCTACTGAAGCAGGGGATTTTTGAGACAATAGGCTCAAAAATAAGTGATGAAATCCCGTAGGGAGTTGCTCACGTCCCCACCACTTAAGGGGAATATCAAGAAAAATCAAAATTAGAATTAAAATAATAAGGAGAAAAACACATGTCTAAAATTATCGGTATTGACTTAGGTACAACAAACTCAGCAGTTGCAGTTCTTGAAGGAACTGAATCAAAAATCATCGCAAACCCAGAAGGAAACCGCACAACTCCATCTGTTGTGTCATTCAAAAACGGTGAAATCATCGTTGGTGACGCTGCGAAACGTCAAGCAGTTACAAACCCAGATACAGTCATCTCTATCAAATCTAAGATGGGTACTTCTGAAAAAGTTTCCGCTAACGGTAAAGAATACACACCACAAGAAATCTCAGCTATGATTCTTCAATACTTGAAAGGTTACGCTGAAGAATACCTAGGTGAAAAAGTAACCAAGGCTGTTATCACAGTTCCAGCTTACTTTAACGATGCTCAACGTCAAGCAACAAAAGACGCTGGTAAAATCGCTGGTCTTGAAGTAGAACGTATCGTCAACGAACCAACTGCAGCAGCTCTTGCTTACGGTTTGGACAAGACAGACAAAGAAGAAAAAATCTTGGTATTCGACCTTGGTGGTGGTACATTCGACGTATCTATTCTTGAATTGGGTGACGGTGTCTTCGACGTATTGTCAACTGCAGGGGACAACAAACTTGGTGGTGACGACTTTGACCAAAAAATCATCGACTACTTGGTAGCAGAATTCAAGAAAGAAAACGGCATCGACTTATCAACAGACAAGATGGCTCTTCAACGTTTGAAAGACGCAGCTGAAAAAGCGAAGAAAGACCTTTCTGGTGTAACTTCAACTCAAATCAGTTTGCCATTTATCACTGCTGGAGAAGCTGGACCTCTTCACTTGGAAATGACTTTGACTCGTGCGAAATTCGATGACTTGACTCGTGACCTTGTAGAACGTACAAAAGTTCCAGTTCGTCAAGCTCTTTCAGATGCAGGTTTGAGCTTGTCAGAAATCGACGAAGTTATCCTTGTTGGTGGTTCAACTCGTATCCCTGCTGTTGTAGAAGCTGTTAAGGCTGAAACTGGTAAAGAACCAAACAAATCAGTGAACCCTGACGAAGTGGTTGCTATGGGTGCTGCGATCCAAGGTGGTGTCATCACTGGTGATGTCAAAGACGTTGTTCTTCTTGACGTAACACCATTGTCACTTGGTATCGAAACAATGGGTGGCGTCTTCACAAAACTCATCGAGCGCAACACAACAATTCCAACATCTAAATCACAAGTCTTCTCAACTGCGGCAGACAACCAACCAGCCGTTGATATCCACGTTCTTCAAGGGGAACGTCCAATGGCAGCAGACAACAAGACTCTTGGACGTTTCCAATTGACTGACATCCCAGCTGCACCTCGTGGTATCCCACAAATCGAAGTAACCTTTGATATCGACAAGAACGGTATCGTATCTGTTAAGGCTAAAGACCTTGGAACTCAAAAAGAGCAAACAATCGTTATCCAATCTAACTCTGGCTTGACGGACGAAGAAATCGACCGCATGATGAAAGATGCAGAAGCAAATGCTGAAGCAGATAAGAAACGTAAAGAAGAAGTAGACCTTCGTAACGAAGTAGACCAAGCAATCTTTGCTACTGAAAAGACAATCAAGGAAACTGAAGGCAAAGGCTTCGATGCAGAACGCGATGCTGCTCAAGCTGCCCTTGATGACCTTAAGAAAGCCCAAGAAGACAACAACTTGGACGAAATGAAAGCAAAACTTGAAGCGTTGAACGAAAAAGCTCAAGGACTTGCTGTTAAACTCTACGAACAAGCTGCAGCAGCGCAACAAGCTCAAGCAGGAGCAGAAGGAGCACAAGCAACAGGAAACGCAGGCGATGACGTCGTAGACGGAGAGTTTACGGAGAAGTAAGATGCAAAGCCCGTTAAAACCTCACAGTGAAAATAGGAAATCTGACGCAGAAACTTTAGTTTCTAGAAAGATTTGTCTTTTTCACCAAGAGGTTAGGGCGTGCTCAATTAGGTAAGATGTTGAGGCGTTTAAAAAACGAAAGAAAAATAGGAAGCCATCGCCTTGTGCGTTGCACAAAAGATGGCTTATCCTTTTTCCGAAGTTTTTAGCCGAAACTCAGTTAAGCCTAACTCGTTAAGAATGACTAATCACTAAAGTGACTGTCATTCTACGGCAATTGCTATGGCGACTTGCCTAAACGCCTTACTAGTTCTAAAAACAAAGTATAATCGACTTTGTTTTAGAACGTCGTAATGAATACGAAGAAATCCAGAGGTTGCAACCCAGCCTCTGTTTTTCGGTAAAATAGAGGATGTTGCGTATGAAAAAAGTACTTTGTATCATTTATCCTAATTTTTCTCTTTATGAGATAACCACTTTAACGAGTACTTTAGCTCTGTCTTTTGATATCACGATTGATTATGTGGCTTCTGAGCATTCGATGGTGGTCTCTGAGGATGGTTTGTCCTGTCAACCGACGAAAACATTGGATCAAATCCGTATAGAAGATTATTCTTGTGTGATTTTGCCAGGAATGGTAAATATAGGTCCTGCTCTGCAAGATGAGAAATTGATCTCGTTTTTGAGAAGTCTTGATGAGCAAGATATCCTAATTGCAGCCGTTTCTTCAGCGCCACTTTTATTGGCGAAAGCAGGCTTGTTGAACGACACGAAATTTACAGGTGGAATTTGGCAAAACTTCTTTGACTATTTTGAATTTCTTCCACGTGAGAATTTCCAACCCAAACTGGTTGTGCAAGATAAACAAATCATTACGGCTATCGGTTTTGCACATCAAGAGTTTGCAAGAAAAGTGATTCTCGGTTTAGGACTTGCAGAGAATACGGACAACTATTTTAAAGAACAGAACGAGTATGCTGAAGAGGATTTGATATTTACTCTATCAGATGAAGAGTTTGATCAAGTGAAGCAGAGTATAGAAAACAGCCTCTAAAGATTTACATGAAAATTATAGAAAGGACAAAGAGCGTTCGAGAAATTGAACTCGAGCTCTGAGCTTTCTTACTAAATATAAAAGAAAGGAATTGAACCCGACCTAAATTCTCGGAAAAAAGATAAATCTGCCTAGGAGCATCGCTCCAGCGTCAGATTTCCTATTTTTCAGTCGAATTTTACGGTTTTGGTATCTTGTATGAACAATACTGAATTTTATGATCGTCTGGGGGTGTCAAAAAACGCTTCGGCAGACGAGATCAAAAAGGCTTATCGTAAGCTTTCAAAAAAATATCACCCAGATATCAACAAGGAGCCTGGCGCTGAGGAAAAATACAAGGAAGTTCAAGAAGCTTATGAGACTTTGAGTGATGACCAAAAACGTGCAGCCTACGACCAATATGGGGCTACGGGTGCCAACGGTGGCTTTGGTGGTGCTGGCGGTTTCGGTGGCTTTGACGGAGCAAGTGGCTTCGGTGGTTTTGAGGATATCTTCTCAAGTTTCTTCGGCGGAGGCGGAGCTTCGCGCAATCCAAACGCTCCTCGTCAAGGGGATGACCTCCAGTATCGTGTGAACTTGACTTTTGAAGAAGCCATTTTCGGAACGGAAAAAGAAGTGAAATATAACCGTGAAGCAAGCTGTCGTACATGTAACGGATCTGGTGCTAAACCAGGAACAAGTCCAGTCACTTGTGGACGCTGTCATGGTGCAGGTGTCATTAACGTTGATACGCAGACTCCTCTTGGTATGATGCGTCGCCAAGTAACCTGTGATGTCTGTCATGGTCGAGGAAAAGAAATTAAAGACCCATGTACTACATGTCATGGAACAGGTCATGAAAAACAAGCTCATAGCGTCCATGTAAAAATCCCTGCTGGTGTGGAAACAGGCCAACAAATCCGCCTAGCTGGTCAAGGGGAAGCAGGCTTTAATGGTGGACCTTACGGAGACTTGTACGTGGTGGTTTCAGTTGAAGCCAGTGATAAGTTTGAACGTGAAGGGACAACCATTTTCTACAAGCTGAACCTTAATATTGTCCAAGCAGCCCTTGGTGATACTGTGGAAATTCCAACCGTGCATGGTGACGTTGAATTGGTCATTCCAGAGGGAACTCAGACTGGCAAGAAATTCCGTCTACGTGGCAAGGGAGCACCAAGCCTTCGTGGTGGTGCCGTTGGTGACCAATACGTTACAGTTAATGTCGTGACTCCGACAGGCTTGAACGACCGCCAAAAAGCAGCACTTAAAGAATTCGCAGCTGCAGGCGACTTGAAAGTCAATCCAAAGAAAAAAGGCTTCTTTGACCATATTAAAGATGCCTTTGAAGGAGAATAAAGTAAAAAGAGCCGATTGGCTCTTTTTTGTGTTATCTTTGAAAATTTAGTGTCGAAAAATCATTTTCCAGTTAGCCTACTATTTATGCTTTTGAGTAAGCAGGCCAGCTGCATCCATCTCCCGGATGAGTTGCTTGATTTCCGCTTCTTTGCCAGGCTTAACGGTGACGGTATCAATGTGTTTGATTGCCGAATTATCCTGAATATCCACCAAGGTCAAAGCTTTTTCATAGAATGCAATTCCCTTTTTTAGACTTTCCTGATCATTCCAAAAGAGAATTGAGCAATTGGGATTAAATCTCTTTCCGATTTCTTGGAGATACTTCTCGCTTTCTTTCTCTAAAAACTGCAATAAACCATGATTGAACAAGTTATCCCCTACTTTATAGTATGAAATCTCTCCTGTCTGTAGGACATAGACTTCGAGTCGGTTTTTGGTGAGTTTTGGACTTTCTTTTAGGACGGTGTGACTATTGATAACCTCATCTGAGAAAGTAACATAAAAATTTAAGCCTCCACCCTCGAATTGATAGTGTCCATTTGATTCTACTTTCTTAGGAGGCATGTCAAGGGAGATAAAGATTTGTTTTAAGGCTTCATTCCCCTCACGGATGTCACTCGGTGAGGCCTTGAAAAGATTGGCCACTAGTAGAAATGCTAGGGCCGCAAGAAGACAGAGACAGCCACAAGGGATCGCGATGACCTTCGCTAGAACTTTTAAAAACTGTTTCATTTTCACTCCCTCCCTTTTCTGTTCGAATCTAGTAACCCAAAATGGATTTAAGGAAAGTTGGAGGATTTTTTATTCTTGTTTTTCTTCTTGGAGGATCGTCATTCTGGTTTGGAAATCTTTTTCCAAGACTTTGAATTTATAGGTTAAATCTTTTTGGTATTCCTTGATAAGGGCTTTTTGTTGGTCGATGATTTGTAGGCTGTTTTGGATGATATCCAAATCATCCTTGATAGCTTCGACGCGGTCAGTTGTATCTAGCACTTCATCCTGAATGGCTTGGCGATTTTTGACGACAAAATAACTTCCGGCTGCAGCTCCTACGAAGAGTAGTAGATTTGATAATTTCATGGCAACTCCTTAAGCGTTTTTAATGGTTTCAGCGACTTGGGCAAGTTTGTCAAAGTCAGGTTCGTGGGCGATAAAGTCAATCTTGAGGTCATCTTCTGCACCGTAGCGAGGTACGAGGTGCACGTGAGTATGAAAGACCGTTTGACCAGCAACTTCCTCGCAGTTAGCAATGATATTCATACCCTTGGCTTTAGTAGCTGCCATGACTTTTTGTGCGACCAATGGAACCTTAGCAAACAGTTGACTAGCGCTCGTTGCATCCATGTCTAAAAGATTGCGATGGTGTTCTTTGGGTACGACCAGGGTATGACCAGGTGTTACTTGAGAAATATCAAGAAAGGCAAGAACTTGTTCATCCTCATAAACCTTGGCTGCAGGGATTTCTCCTGCTAAAATCTTACAAAAAATACAATCTGACATAAAAACCACCTCTAGTGTATTGAATTTTGATATAATATAGCTACATTATACCAGATTCGGAGAAAATATGTTAGAAATTAAAAACCTGACAGGAGGCTATGTTCACGTACCTGTCTTGAAGGATGTATCTTTTACAGTAGAGAGTGGACAGTTGGTTGGTTTGATTGGCTTGAATGGTGCAGGTAAATCAACAACGATCAATGAGATTATCGGACTTTTGACACCCTACAGTGGGGAGATTAAAATTGATGGTTTAACTCTACGTGAGGATGCTACGAGCTATCGCAAGAAGATTGGCTATATTCCTGAAACTCCTAGCTTGTACGAGGAATTGACTCTCAGAGAACATATCGAGACAGTCGCTATGGCTTATGGTGTTGAACAGAGTATCGCTTTTGAACGTGTAGAGCCCCTTTTAAAAATGTTTCGTTTGGATCAAAAGTTGGATTGGTTCCCGGTTCATTTTTCAAAAGGGATGAAACAAAAGGTTATGATTATCTGTGCCTTTGTCGTTGATCCAAGTCTCTTTATTGTAGATGAACCTTTTCTTGGTCTTGATCCCTTGGCGATTTCAGACTTGATTCAACTTTTAGAAGCCGAAAAGAAAAAAGGAAAGTCTATCCTCATGAGTACCCATGTCCTTGATTCAGCTGAAAAAATGTGCGACTCTTTTGTCATTCTCCATAAAGGTCAAGTAAGGGCCAAAGGCAATCTCCAGCAACTCCGAGAAGCTTTTGCCATGCCAGATGCAAGTCTCAATGATATTTATTTGGCTCTGACCAAAGAGGAGGAACTATGAAGGACTTGTTTTTAAAACGAAAACAGGAATTTCGCAAGGAATGCTTGGGCTATCTTCGCTATGTGCTCAATGACCATTTTGTCTTGTTTTTGTTGGTTTTACTAGGATTTTTGGCTTATCAATACAACCAGCTACTGCAAGATTTTCCTGAAAATCATTTACCAATCTTATTTTTAATTGGAATTGTTTCTGTTTTGCTCTTGTTTTGGGGTGGTATTGCGACCTATCTAGAAGCTCCTGACAAACTCTTCCTCTTGGTGGCTGAAGAGAAGGTAAAAGACCACATCAAAAAGCAATCTCTCCTATCGTTCATCTTTTGGGTCAGTGTTCAAACGATGCTCTTGCTATTGATTGCTCCCTTGTTCTTAGCTATGGGCTTAGGTCTACCGATTTTTGGAGCCTATCTCTTTGTCTTAGGGCTTGTAAAATATGTGATTTTTCGTCAAAAATCCAGTAAATTTCTTGTTGGAAATGGACTAGACTGGGATTTACTGATTCTTCAAGAAAACAAAAGAAAGCAATTTCTTCTTAGATTCTTTGCACTATTTACACAAGTTAAGGGAATTTCAAACAGTGTTAAGCGTCGAGCTTATCTGGATTTTATCCTCAAAGGAGTTCAGAAGGTACCGGGGAAAATCTGGCAGAATCTCTATCTTCGTTCCTATCTGAGAAATGGAGATTTATTCGCTCTGAGCTTGCGTCTTATCATCCTATCCTTATCAACCCTCATCTTTATTGAGCAGTCCTGGATTGCAGTCGCAATTGTAATTTTATTCAATTATCTTTTATTATTCCAGCTCTTAGCGCTTTATCATGCCTTTGACTATCAATATTTGACGCAATTATTTCCAGTAGGAAAGGGGCAAAAAGAGCGAGGATTAAAGGAGATTTTGAGAGCGATAGGATTGTTTGTCTTAATCTTAGAAAGTCTTGTAGGAATGGTTGTTTTCAAGGACAAAATCCTTATCTTCGTTCTTGTAGGAGCAGGTTTTGTATTGCAATTTCTTTATGTACCTTATCAACTGAGAAGATTGGTTGACGAATAGCATAAAAATTAGTAGAATGATAAGGAAACTTTATTCGGAGGAAAGAAATGGACTTGGGTGATATTGAGCTAACGCTAACCCCTATATCTGGGAAGAGCGGGAAAGCTTATATGGGAAGTTATCCTGATGGAAAACGTGTTTTTATAAAAATGAATACTTCTCCAATCCTGCCTGGTTTAGCGAGAGAGCAAATTGCGCCACAATTGCTCTGGAGCCGTCGATTACCCGATGGCCGTGATATGTGTGCTCAGGAGTGGTTGACAGGAAAAATTTTGACGCCAAGTGATATGAACCGTAAACAAATTATCGATATTTTGACACGTTTACACCGTTCACGTCCCTTAATGACTCAATTAACACGCCTGGGTTATGCCTTGGAAACACCTTCGGATTTGCTACAGTCATGGGTAAATAAGGCTCCAGATGCTCTAAAAAATAACCAGTATCTTCGTATGGTTTTAGGGGATTTGCGCGAAAATCTTCCTAATTTTAGGGAGGATTATGCAACCATAGTCCATGGCGATGTGCGTCATAGTAATTGGATTGAGACTGAAAGTGGCTTAATTTATCTAGTAGACTGGGATTCAGTTCGCTTGACTGATCGTATGTTTGATGTAGCCCATATGCTTTGTCACTATATTCCAGAGTATCAATGGCAAGAGTGGTTGACTAATTATGGCTATAAATACAATCAAACAGTCTTGAATAAGTTATATTGGTATGCTCAACTGTCATTTTTGAGTCTGATTACCAAATATTATGAAAATCAAGATTTGGATAATGTGAATCGGGAGATCTATGCTTTGCGTACCTTCCGAGATAAGTATGGAAAGAAGAAATGAGAGTTAGAAATCGTAAAGGTGCAACAGAACTGTTAGAGGCTAATCCGCAGTACGTTGTCTTAAATCCCGAAGAAGCTAAAGGAAAGTGGCGAGATTTGTTTGGCAATGACAACCCAATCCATGTCGAGGTTGGTAGCGGGAAAGGTGCTTTTGTATCAGGAATGGCCAAACAAAATCCTGATATCAACTATATTGGAATTGATATTCAGAAGTCTGTATTAAGCTATGCTTTGGATAAGGTATTGGAAGTTGGAGTTCCTAACATTAAACTTTTATGGGTCGATGGTTCAGAGTTGACTGATTATTTTGAAAATGGTGAAATTGACCGTTTGTACTTGAACTTCTCAGATCCATGGCCTAAAAAACGCCATGAGAAGCGTCGTTTGACCTACAAGAGCTTTTTGGATACCTTCAAGCGAATCTTGCCTGAGCATGGTGAAATTCATTTCAAGACAGATAATCGAGGTCTCTTCGAATATAGTCTAGTAAGTTTTTCACAATACGGGATGAAGCTCAATGGAGTATGGTTAGATTTGCATGCCAGCGACTTTGAGGGAAATGTTATGACTGAATACGAGAAAAAATTCTCTAGCAAAGGTCAGGTTATCTATCGAGTCGAGGCAGAATTTTAAGAAATAACTTAAAATCAAGTAGTATAAGTGCTTATGCTTTACATAGGTCCTTAAACGTGCTATACTGATAGTAAGAATATGAGAAAGAGAGGCGGGGAAATATCTTCGCCTCTTGCTTATGAGGAGGTGGACGCAATCGCAACAATCGTAGAATTAGTCAGAGAAGTAGTAGAACCTGTCATCCAAGCACCTTTCGAGCTCGTGGATATCGAGTATGGAAAGATTGGCAGTGACATGATTCTCAGTATTTTTGTAGATAAACCCGAAGGAATTACCTTGAACGACACGGCAGACCTGACAGAAATTATCAGTCCTGTCCTAGACACCATCAAGCCCGATCCCTTCCCAGAACAATATTTCCTAGAAGTGACGAGTCCTGGTTTGGAGCGTCCTTTGAAAACCAAGGAAGCTGTAGCTGGAGCAGTTGGGAAATACATTCACGTTGGTCTTTATAAGGCCATCGACAAGCAGAAAGTCTTTGAGGGAACCTTGCTGGCCTTTGAAGAAGACGAGTTGACGATGGAATATATGGACAAGACTCGCAAGAAAACAGTCCAAATTCCATACAGATTGGTATCAAAAGCACGTTTAGCAGTAAAATTATAGAAAGAAAGGATAGCTTTTGAGAATTCAAAAGTAAAAAAAACATGAGTAAAGAAATGCTAGAGGCCTTCCGCATTTTGGAAGAAGACAAGGGAATCAAGAAAGAAGATATCATTGACGCAGTAGTAGAATCACTTCGTTCTGCTTATCGCAGACGCTATGGTCAATCAGACAGTGTAGCTATCGATTTCAACGAAAAAACAGGTGACTTTACTGTCTATACTGTCCGTGAAGTTGTTGATGAAGTATTTGATAGCCGTTTGGAAATCAGCTTGAAAGATGCTCTTGCCATTAATTCAGCCTATGAGCTTGGTGACAAAATCAAGTTTGAAGAAGCACCAGGAGAGTTTGGTCGTGTTGCAGCCCAATCTGCTAAACAAACGATCATGGAAAAGATGCGCAAGCAAACACGTGCTATTACCTACAATACTTACAAAGAGCATGAACAAGAAATCATGTCAGGTACAGTAGAACGTTTTGATAACCGCTTCATTTATGTTAACCTTGGTAGCATCGAAGCCCAATTGTCAAAACAAGACCAAATCCCTGGAGAAGTTTTTGCTTCTCATGACCGTATTGAAGTCTATGTCTACAAAGTTGAAGACAACCCTCGTGGAGTTAATGTCTTCGTTAGCCGTAGCCATCCAGAAATGATCAAACGTTTGATGGAACAAGAAATTCCAGAAGTATATGATGGAACTGTTGAAATCATGAGCGTCGCTCGTGAAGCAGGTGACCGTACTAAAGTTGCTGTTCGTAGCCACAATCCAAACGTGGACGCTATCGGGACAATCGTTGGTCGTGGTGGTGCCAATATCAAGAAGATCACCAGCAAGTTCCACCCAGCTCGCTATGATGCTAAGAGCGACCGTATGATTCCTGTTGAAGAAAACATCGATGTTATCGAGTGGGTAGCGGATCCAGCTGAGTTTATCTACAATGCCATCGCACCTGCAGAGGTTGACCAAGTTATCTTTGATGAAAACGACAGCAAACGTGCTTTAGTCGTTGTGCCAGATAACAAACTATCTCTTGCAATTGGTCGTCGTGGGCAAAATGTTCGCTTAGCAGCTCATTTGACGGGTTACCGTATCGATATCAAGTCTGCCAGTGAGTTTGAAGCTATGGAAGAAGCAGATCAAGTTGATTACGCAGTTGCGGATGAATTTATTGAAGAATAAAAGCTACTAGAGGAGGGAAAGATGAAAACAAGAAAAATCCCTTTGCGCAAGTCTGTTGTATCTAACGAAGTGATTGATAAGCGTGATTTACTCCGTATTGTCAAGAACAAAGAAGGTGAGGTCTTTATCGACCCGACAGGCAAGGCTAATGGCCGTGGCGCTTATATCAAGCTAGACAATGCAGAAGCCCTAGAGGCCAAAAAGAAAAAAGTCTTTAACCGTAGCTTTAACATGGAAGTTGAAGAAAGCTTTTATGACGAGTTGATCGCTTATGTTGATCACAAAGTAAAAAGAAGAGAGTTAGGACTTGAATAAGCAAAAGATAAGCAATCTCTTGGGACTGGCTCAGCGAGCAGGCCGGATCATATCGGGTGAGGAACTGGTGGTCAAGGCCATTCAAGACCAGAAAGTAAAGCTGGTATTTCTAGCCCATGATGCTGGACCCAATCTGACCAAGAAGATTCATGATAAAAGTGACTATTATCAAGTAGAAGTTATTACCGTGTTTTCAACACTGGAATTAAGCATAGCAGTCGGAAAATCAAGAAAGGTTTTAGCTGTAACAGATGCTGGATTTACAAAGAAAATGAGGTCTCTTATGGAATAGAAGAGGAGGACATGATTTGTCTAAGAAAAGATTGTACGAAATCGCAAAAGAACTTGGAAAAGAAAGTAAGGAAGTTGTAGCGCGTGCAAAAGAGTTGGGCTTGGAAGTAAAAAGCCATGCATCAAGCGTAGAGGCAACGGCCGCTGAAAAAATCGTAGCTAGCTTTAAACCTGCTACTCCTAAAGCTGAAGTAAAACCTGCAGCACCAAAAGCAAGTGAAGTGAAGGTGGAAAGTAAACCAGCTACGCCGGCAACTCCAAAGGAAGAAAAAGTTGTAGCTGCAAGACCACAGAGTCGAAACTTTAAGGCGGAACGTGAGGCGCGTGCAAAAGAGCAAGCGGAAAGACGTAAGCAAAACAAAGGTAACAACCGTGACCAACAACAAAACGGTAACCGTCAAAAGAACGATAACCGTAATGGTGGGAAACCTGGTCAAGGAAACCGTGACAATCGTCGTTTTAACGACCAAGGGAAGAAACCTCAAGGTCAAGGGAATCGTGGCAATGATTATCGCCAACAAACCGATAATCGTTCCAACCAAGCTGGTCCTCGCATTGACTTCAAAGCTCGTGCAGCAGCTCTGAAAGCAGAGCAAAATGCGGAGTACGCACGTTCAAGCGAGGAACGCTACAAACAGTCTCAAGTTGCCAAAGAAGCCTTGGCTCAAGCTAATAAACGCAAGGAGCCAGAGGAAATCTTTGAGGAAGCTGCCAAACTAGCTGAACAAAGTCAGCCTGTAGTTGAAGTAACTCCTGTAGCTCCTGTAGTCAAAGAGGCTGTAGTGGATACACGTCGTAAAAAGCAAGCTCGACCAAACAAAGATCGTGATGATTATGATCACGAGGAAGATGGTCCTAGAAAACAACAAAAGAATCGAAGTAGTCAGAATCAAGTGAGAAATCAAAGAAATAGTAACTGGAATAACAATAAGAAAAATAAAAAAGGCAATAAACAAAACAACCGTAATCAGGCTCCAAAACCTATTACAGAGCGTAAATTCCATGAATTGCCAACAGAATTTGAATACACAGATGGTATGACTGTTGCGGAAATCGCAAAACGTATCAAACGTGAACCAGCTGAGATTGTTAAGAAACTATTTATGATGGGCGTTATGGCCACTCAAAACCAATCTTTGGATGGAGAAACAATCGAACTCCTCATGGTTGATTATGGAATTGAAGCTAAACAAAAGGTAGAAGTGGACAATGCGGATATCGAACGTTTCTTCGTAGAAGATGGATATCTAAATGAAGACAAGTTGGTTGAACGTCCACCAGTTGTAACCATCATGGGACACGTTGACCATGGTAAAACAACCCTTTTGGATACCCTTCGTAATTCTCGTGTCGCTACAGGTGAAGCAGGTGGGATCACTCAGCATATTGGTGCCTACCAGATTGAGGAAAATGGCAAGAAGATTACCTTCCTTGATACACCAGGACACGCGGCCTTTACTTCTATGCGTGCACGTGGTGCCTCTGTTACCGATATTACGATCTTGGTCGTAGCGGCAGATGATGGGGTTATGCCTCAAACTATCGAAGCCATCAACCACTCAAAAGCTGCGAATGTTCCAATCATCGTTGCTATTAACAAGATTGATAAGCCAGGTGCAAACCCAGAACGCGTTATCGGCGAATTGGCTGAACACGGTGTTATGTCAACAGCTTGGGGTGGAGATTCTGAGTTTGTAGAAATCTCAGCCAAATTCAACCAAAATATCGATGAACTCTTGGAAACAGTTCTTCTTGTAGCTGAAATCCAAGAACTCAAAGCAGACCCAACCGTTCGTGCGATCGGGACCGTTATCGAAGCTCGTTTGGATAAAGGAAAAGGTGCGGTTGCGACCCTTCTTGTTCAACAAGGTACTTTGAATGTTCAAGACCCAATCGTTGTTGGTAATACTTTCGGACGTGTCCGTGCCATGACCAATGACCTTGGACGTCGTGTTAAGGTTGCGGGACCTTCAACACCGGTATCAATCACTGGTTTGAACGAAGCACCTATGGCGGGTGATCACTTTGCCGTTTATGAAGATGAAAAATCTGCTCGTGCAGCTGGTGAAGAACGTGCCAAACGTGCTCTTATGAAGCAACGTCAAGCTACACAACGTGTTAGCCTTGAGAACCTCTTTGATACTCTTAAAGCTGGTGAACTTAAGTCTGTTAACGTCATCATCAAGGCTGACGTACAAGGTTCTGTTGAAGCCCTTTCTGCATCACTTCAAAAGATTGACGTGGAAGGTGTGAAAGTGACGATTGTTCACTCAGCAGTTGGTGCTATCAATGAATCTGACGTGACTCTTGCCGAAGCTTCAAATGCCTTTATCATTGGTTTCAACGTACGTCCTACACCGCAAGCTCGTCAACAAGCAGAAGCCGACGATGTAGAAATCCGTCTCCACAGCATTATCTACAAGGTTATCGAAGAGATGGAAGAAGCCATGAAGGGTATGCTTGATCCAGAATTTGAAGAAAAAGTGATCGGTGAAGCGATTATCCGTGAAACCTTTAAAGTCTCTAAAGTGGGAACAATCGGTGGATTTATGGTTACTAGCGGTAAAGTTACCCGTGACTCTAAAGTCCGTGTTATTCGTGACGGTGTCGTTATCTACGACGGTGAACTTGCGAGTTTGAAACACTATAAAGATGACGTCAAGGAAGTTACAAACGGCCGTGAAGGTGGTCTCATGATTGATGGCTACAATGATATCAAGACTGATGATGTGATTGAGGCCTATATCATGGAAGAAATCAAACGATAATCATTTTTGCTCCTTTCTTAGGTGGTGAGGGACGCAAGCAAACCGCTGGTTTCATTGCTTATTTTTGAGCCTAGTGTCTCAAAAATCCCCTGTGATGGGACTGATAAATTAGTCCCATCACTTTCACCACAGCGAAAGAAGCGGATGAGTTCAAATTGAACTTCGTTTCAATTTGAGCTGAAAATCAATAAATTAAAAATAGCTAGGTCTGCTGGCCTAGCTTTTGGTTCAAAGTAGAGAAAGGAATATCATGGCAAATCATTTCCGTACGGATCGTGTGGGCATGGAAATCAAGCGTGAAGTTAATGAGATTTTGCAAAAGAAAGTCCGTGATCCGCGTGTCCAAGGTGTGACCATCACAGATGTTCAGATGCTGGGTGACTTGTCTGTAGCCAAGGTTTACTACACTATTTTGAGTAATCTTGCATCAGATAATCAAAAAGCTCAAATTGGGCTTGAAAAAGCAACTGGGACTATCAAACGTGAGCTTGGTCGCAATTTGAAATTGTATAAAATTCCAGACTTAACTTTTGTCAAAGACGAATCCATCGAATATGGAAATAAGATTGACGAAATGTTACGCAATCTGGATAAAAACTAAGAAAAAGAGGGATTCCCCTCTTTTTTGTTACTTTAAACATGGTGATAGATTAATTAGTTGCCCTTCTTAAAAGTCAGTTAAAAAAATGTATAAATCTCTAATAGTATGATATGATAAAGCTTAACTTGAATATAAAATGGAGATATAGATGGCTAAACAAGATATAGCTATAAAAGTTTTACAACAAGTTGTAAAGCTTCCTGTCGTAAAAGTAAATAGAGAAAAATTTTTAGTTGAGAAGTTCTCTAAAGAATTAGATAAGAAGGATATTGCCAAATTGTTAGAACAAGGTCCTCCTTCATTACTATCCCAGGAAACCTTAGATAGGATAGCCAGGTCCTGCATAAAGGATAATGTTTTACGAGCGAGTGGGACCTCTGTTCTGGCAGGTTTACCTGGAGGTATTCTAATGGCTCTAACTATTCCAACGGATGTAGCTCAGTTTTATGCTTTTTCCTTGAAATTAGCCCAAGAATTGGGATATATTTATGGATTCGATGATCTTTGGGCATCAAGAAATGACTTGAGTGAAGAAGCTAAAAACACACTATTACTTTATCTAGGGGTCATGCTTGGGGTAAACGGAGCAGGCGCCTTGCTTCGTTCTAGTGGTGTTACAGTCGCTAAACATGTAATGACCACAGTACCTCAGAAAGCCGTAGCCAAGGCTGGCTGGTACCCTATTTTAAAAAAGGTTATGAAAATTTTTGGTGTTAATCTGACAAAAGGAGGTTTAGCCAAAGGAATGGGGAAAGTGATTCCTATCCTAGGTGGCGTTATTTCTGGTGGCTTAACTTTTGCGACTATGAAGCCGATGGGGGAAAGATTGCAACAGGAATTGTCCAAACTAGTCAACTACAATGAAGTTCAATATCAAAAAGACGTTGATATTATCCGAAAAGAAGCTGAAATCATCGAAGGAGAGTAATATGGGGCTCATAAAAATGTTAGCTAAAACTTACGGGAATTACTTTTTTACGATGCAGGGTTTAAAAGTGATGAAAACAATGAAAAAAGATGACAATCTTGTTGTTGGTTTAGGAAAGTTATTTCTTGTAGATAAGCTTATGGATACAGCTACTTGGTTAATGAAGCCGGAGGATAAAGAATGATTCTTTCGTTAAAAGAATCATTTTAAAGAAAAATGAAAGAAACTAGCAGGAACTCTTCTGCTAGTTTTTTAATCTCTTCCCATATGGTATAATATAAGCAGTAAAATCATTTTATACTCAATGAAAATCAAAGAGCAAACTAGGAAGCTAGCCGCAGGCTGTACTTGAGTACGGTAAGGCAACGCTGACGTGGTTTGAAGAGATTTTTGAAGAGTATTAGAACATACATGGAGGTCGTCATGGATAATATCATCGATGTGTCAATTCCCGTTGCAGAAGTGGTGGACAAGCATCCAGAAGTCTTGGAAATTCTAGTAGAGCTCGGTTTTAAACCACTTGCTAATCCCTTGATGCGCAACACAGTCGGTCGCAAGGTATCTCTCAAACAGGGTTCGAAGCTTGAAGGAACTCCTATGGACAAGATTGTCCGCACACTGGAAGCGAATGGTTACGAAGTGATTGGATTAGACTAATGGCAGATGAACGGATTCATATCTTACGGGATATTTTGTTAGAATTGCACAATGGTGCCTCTCCTGAGTCAGTTCAGGAGCGTTTTGATGCGACCTTTACGGGTGTTTCGGCCATCGAGATTTCCCTCATGGAGCATGAGCTGATGAACTCAGACTCAGGTGTCACCTTTGAAGATGTCATGGAGCTCTGTGATGTCCATGCTAATCTTTTTAAAAACGCTGTTAAGGGTGTCGAAGTAGAGGATACTGAGCATCCTGGCCACCCCGTTCGCGTCTTCAAGGATGAAAATCTGGCTCTCCGTGCTGCCTTGATTCGCATTCGGAGACTGTTAGATACCTATGAGTCTATGGAAGACGAGGAAATGCTGGCAGAGATGCGCAAAGGCTTGGTCCGTCAAATGGGGCTTTTGGGGCAATTTGACATTCACTACCAGCGCAAGGAAGAGCTTTTCTTTCCTATCATGGAGCGCTATGGACACGATTCACCTCCCAAAGTTATGTGGGGAGTGGATGACCAGATTAGGGAACTCTTTCAAACAGCTCTAGCTACAGCAAAGTCACTACCTGAAGTGTCGATTAGCAGTGTAAAAGAAGCTTTTGAAGCTTTTGCGACAGAGTTTGAAAGTATGATTTTTAAGGAAGAATCCATCCTCCTCATGATTCTCCTTGAGTCCTTTACTCAGGATGACTGGCTTCAGATTGCGGAGGAGAGCGATGCCTACGGCTATGCCATCATCCGTCCGTCTGAGAAATGGATTCCAGAACGTCAAACCTTCGTTGAGGAAAACAGTGTAGAAGAACCAACTCAGTCAGAAACTGTAGATGGCCAAGTCCGACAAGTGATTGATACGCCAGAAGGTCAGTTCACCATCACCTTTACCCCAAAGGAAAAGGAAACAGTCCATGACCGTCATAGCCAACAGGCTTTTGGCAATGGCTATCTTTCGGTCGAGCAGGCTAATCTCATTCTCAATCACCTCCCTATGGAGATTACGTTCGTCAATAAAGACGATATTTTCCAGTATTACAACGACAATACACCAGCTGACGAGATGATTTTCAAGCGAACACCGTCCCAAGTCGGGCGCAATGTCGAGCTTTGTCATCCGCCCAAGTACCTAGAAAAGGTGAAGGCCGTTATGAAAGGTCTTCGTGAAGGGGTCAAGGACAAGTACGAGATGTGGTTTAAATCCGAATCACGTGGAAAGTTTGTCCATGTTACTTATGCTGCAGTCCATGATGAAAACGGGGAATTCCAAGGTGTATTGGAATATGTTCAGGACATTCAACCCTACCGTGAGATTGATACAGATTACTATCGCGGAATAGAATAAGGAGAGACAATGAGTTACGAACAAGAGTTTATGAAAGAATTTGAAGCCTGGGTCAATACCCAAATCATGATTAACGATATGGCACACAAGGAAAGTCAAAAGGTCTATGAAGAAGATCAAGATGATCGAGCTAAAGATGCCATGATTCGCTACGAGAGTCGTTTAGATGCCTACCAATTCTTACTTGGAAAATTTGAAAACTTTAAGGCAGGCAAGGGATTCCATGATTTACCAGAAGGCTTGTTTGGTGAGAGAAACTATTAATGTTTAGAAATTAGAAAGGGGAGTGGGACTCCCTTTTTCATTGTTCCTTGAATCTTTTTGTGTTACAATGTTAGCATGAAAACGAAAAATATTATTAAAACAGGTTTGGTCGTGGCAGGACTTGGAGCCCTTGCCTTTGGAGCTAAGAAAGTGGCTGATGACCACAAACTTATGAAGACGCAGGAAGAGTTAACTGCCATTGTGCGTGACTACTTCTCAGAAATGGGTGAGATTGGTACTCTTTATGTCCAAGTGTACGAAAGCAGTCTAGAACGTCTTGTCGGTGGTGTTATTTTTGAAGATGGTCGTCACTATACCTTTGTCTACGAAGATGAAGATCTCATCTATGAGGAGGAAGTGTTATGATTTCTCCGAACAGTTTAGAAGAATTAGCGAATTTAGTAGAGCAGGATAGCAAGAAGGTCTTCCTTTTTGTTGCGGATTGGTGTGGCGACTGCCGCTATATCTACCCCGCCTTACCAGAGATTGAAGAAGCAAATCCAGAGTTTACGTTTATACGGGTCGACCGTGATGACTACGTGGAACTTGCGAAACTTTGGGATGTATACGGAATTCCAAGTCTTGTTGTTTTAGACAAGGACAAGGAGATTGGACGTTTTGTCAATCGTGAACGCAAAACAAAGACTCAAATCAATAACTTTTTAGCAGAACTGAAATAGGAGAAAAAATGATTTTTACATATAATAAAGAACATGTCGGTGATGTCCTTATGATCATAGTGAAAAACAGTGGCGATGCCAAACTAGATGTAGAACGTAAAGGCAATGTGGCGCGTGTTTTCCTAAAGGAAACTGGTCAAACTGTCGCTTGGAATATCTTTGAGGTTTCTAGCTTATTTGAGATTGAGAATCGCGGGCAAGTCTTTTTAACTGACGAGCAAGTAGCACGTTTGAACCAAGAATTGCAGGCAGAAGGTTTTACAGAAGAAATCATCAATGACAAGGAACCTAAGTTTGTTGTCGGTGAGATTGTAGAGATGGTTGAGCATCCAGATAGTGACCACCTCAATATCTGCCAAGTTGCTATTGGAAACGACAAAACAGTACAAATTGTTGCAGGTGCTCCCAATGCACGTGTTGGCTTGAAAACCATTGTAGCTCTTCCTGGTGCTATGATGCCAAAAGGCAATCTCATTTTTCCAGGCGAACTTCGTGGGGAAAAGAGTTTTGGGATGATGTGCAGTCCTCGTGAACTTGCCTTGCCAAATGCTCCACAAAAACGTGGTGTTATTGAATTGTCAGACGACCAGGTAGTTGGAACACCCTTTGATCCAGTTAAGCACTGGACTACTTAAGAAGTTGCAAGTATCTGTCGTAATAGATGGAAGGAAATGATATGGCCAAAAATGTAGTCATCACAGGTGCAACATCAGGTATTGGTGAAGCCATTGCGCGTGCTTATCTAAAAGAAGGTGAGAATGTCGTTCTTACAGGACGCCGAACAGAAAGACTCGAAGCCCTAAAAAATGAGTTTTCAGAAGCCTTTCCAAATCAAAAAGTCTGGACCTTCCCGTTAGATGTAACAGATATGAGCATGGTAAAGACCGTTTGTTTAGAAATTCTAGAAACTGTAGGTCAGATTGATATCTTGGTCAATAACGCCGGACTTGCTCTCGGACTGTCGCCTTATCAGAATTACGAAGAGTTGGATATGCTGACCATGCTAGATACCAATGTCAAGGGATTGATGGCAGTTACACGCTGTCTCCTGCCTTCCATGGTGGCTGCAAATCAAGGGCATATCATCAATATGGGATCTACTGCTGGCATCTACGTCTATGCAGGAGCAGCGGTCTATTCAGCAACCAAGGCTGCAGTCAAGACCTTTTCAGATGGACTTCGAATTGATACCATTGCGACTGATATCAAGGTGACCACTATTCAGCCAGGTATTGTTGAAACAGATTTTTCAAAGGTTCGTTTTCATGGAGATGAGGCACGGGCGGCGACGGTCTATCAGGGACTCGAAGCCTTGCAGGCACAAGACATCGCTGATACTGTCGTTTATGTGACCAGTCAACCACGACGAGTACAAATCACAGATATGACTATCATGGCCAATCAACAAGCAACTGGGTTTATGATTCATAGAGATTAATAGTATTGAAAAAAAGTTACAAATGTTGTAACTTTTTTTATTTTCCTTCGAATTGATAAGTAGGAGGATGAAAAATGTATAATAAAGTTATCATGATTGGACGTTTAACGTCTACACCAGAATTGCACAAAACCAACAATGACAAGTCAGTGGCTCGTGCGACTATTGCTATTAACCGTCGTTTCAAGGACCAAAATGGGGAACGTGAAGCTGACTTCATTAACATTGTTGTCTGGGGGAAACTTGCTGAAACTTTGGCTAGCTATGCAAGCAAAGGTAGTCTTATTTCTGTGGATGGGGAGCTTCGTACCCGTAAGTTCGAGAAGAATGGTCAGATCAACTATGTGACCGAAGTTCTCGCTACAAGTTTCCAGCTTTTAGAAAGTCGTGCCCAACGTGCTATGCGTGAAAATAATGCAGGCCAAGACTTAGCAGATCTGGTTTTGGAAGAGGAGGAACTTCCCTTCTAATACTCTTAGAAAATCAAATTCAAACCGCGTTAGCTTCGCCTTGCCGTACTCAAGTACAGTCTGCAGCTAGCTTCCTAGTTTGCTCTTTGATTTTCATTGAGTATAAAATGATAGGAGGCTGGGACAAAAGTCCTAGCCTCTCAATTGTCTTTGGGGTGTCGAGCAAGACGCAGTGGTTGAGTGGGCTCTACTAGTCTGATTTCATCAGCTTTTACAGCTCTACTCAACTGTGCGGAGGTGGGACGACGAAATCGAATTCTAACGAATGACCGATTTCTGTCCCACTCTCTTTTTTATGCTATAAATCAGACTTTTTTCTTGACTATTTTTGACCAAGTGATACAATAGAATTATGGTTTAGCACTCGTGTATAAAGAGTGCTAATAATATGATTGAATTATGGAGGAAGACAAATGTTGAAACCATTAGGCGACCGTGTGGTCTTGAAAATTGAAGAAAAAGAAGCAACTGTTGGGGGATTTGTCCTCGCAAAATCAGCCCAAGAAGAAACGAAAACAGCTACAGTAGTGGCTACTGGACAAGGTGTTCGTACCTTGAGTGGTGAACTAGTTGCTCTAAGTGTAAAAGTTGGAGATCAGGTTTTAGTTGAAGCTCATGCAGGTATTGATGTCAAAGATGGGGATGAAAAATACCTCATCGTAGGTGAAGCTAGTATTTTGGCAATCATTGAAGAATAGAAGGAGAAAGTAAGTATGGCAAAAGACATTAAATTTTCATCAGACGCTCGTTCAGCTATGGTTCGTGGAGTTGATATCCTAGCTGATACCGTTAAAGTAACCTTGGGACCTAAAGGTCGTAACGTTGTTCTTGAAAAATCATTTGGTTCTCCATTGATTACCAATGATGGTGTAACCATCGCGAAAGAAATCGAATTGGAAGATCATTTTGAAAATATGGGTGCCAAATTGGTATCAGAAGTGGCTTCTAAAACCAACGATATCGCTGGTGATGGGACAACTACTGCAACAGTTTTGACCCAAGCTATTGTTCGTGAAGGAATTAAGAATGTTACAGCGGGAGCGAATCCAATCGGTATCCGTCGTGGGATTGAAACTGCAGTTGCTGCAGCTGTTGAAGCCTTGAAAAACAATGCAATTCCAGTTTCTAATAAGGAAGCTATCGCTCAGGTTGCTGCAGTATCATCTCGATCTGAAAAAGTTGGTGAATACATCTCTGAAGCCATGGAAAAAGTTGGTAAAGACGGTGTTATCACCATTGAAGAATCACGAGGTATGGAAACAGAACTTGAAGTCGTAGAAGGAATGCAATTTGACCGTGGTTATCTCTCACAGTACATGGTGACAGATAATGAAAAAATGGTTGCAGACCTTGAAAATCCATACATTTTAATCACAGACAAGAAGATTTCAAATATCCAAGAAATCTTGCCACTTCTAGAAAGTATTCTTCAAAGCAGCCGTCCGCTCTTGATTATTGCAGATGATGTTGACGGTGAAGCTCTGCCAACTCTTGTTTTGAACAAGATTCGTGGGACTTTCAACGTAGTTGCGGTTAAGGCTCCTGGTTTCGGTGACCGTCGTAAAGCTATGTTGGAAGACATCGCCATCTTGACAGGTGGAACTGTTATTACTGAAGATCTTGGTCTTGAATTGAAAGATGCTACCATCGAAGCTTTAGGTCAAGCAGCTAAAGTGTCTGTAGATAAAGATAGCACAGTCATTGTTGAAGGTGCAGGAAATCCTGAAGCGATTGCTAACCGTGTAGCTGTCATCAAGTCTCAAATCGAAACAACAACTTCAGAATTCGACCGTGAAAAACTCCAAGAACGCTTGGCTAAATTATCAGGTGGAGTAGCAGTTATCAAGGTCGGTGCTGCAACTGAAACTGAATTGAAAGAAATGAAACTCCGCATCGAAGATGCCCTTAACGCTACCCGTGCAGCAGTGGAAGAAGGTATTGTTGCAGGTGGTGGTACTGCCTTAGTGAATGTCATTCCGGCTGTTGAAGCTTTAGAATTGACAGGAGATGAAGCAACAGGACGTAGCATTGTTCTTCGTGCCTTGGAAGAGCCGGTTCGCCAAATTGCCTATAATGCAGGCTATGAAGGTTCAATTGTTATTGATCGTTTGAAAAATGCAGAAGCTGGTACAGGCTTTAACGCTGCGACAGGTGAATGGGTGAACATGATTGAAGCAGGTATTATCGATCCTGTTAAGGTGAGTCGTTCTGCCCTTCAAAACGCAGCTTCAGTAGCAAGTCTGATCTTAACAACAGAAGCCGTTGTAGCCAATAAACCAGAACCTGTAGCACCAGCTCCAGCTATGGATCCATCAATGATGGGTGGTTTCTAAGAAATAAATAAAAACAGGTAGAAATCATCATTTCTACCTGTTTCTTTTAAATCATTTAAAAAGAGGGAGCTCAGCTTCCTCTTTTTATAGTCCATGAATTAAGGTTTGATGACCTCAGCTCCACCCATGTATGGACGAAGAACTTCAGGAATAGTTACAGAACCATCTGCATTTTGATAGTTTTCAAGGATTGCTGCCACTGTACGTCCAACAGCCAATCCAGAACCATTCAAGGTATGAAGAAGTTTAACTTTACCATCTGCTTCATCACGGTAACGGATTTGGGCACGACGTGCTTGGAAATCTTCTGTGTTTGAACAGCTTGAGATTTCACGGTAAGTATTTTGTGCTGGGATCCAAACTTCCAAGTCGTAAGTCTTAGCAGCTGAGAAGCCCATATCTCCTGTAGAAAGAGCAACTACACGGTATGGAAGGTTGAGTTTTTGAAGGATGTTTTCAGCGTTGGCTGTCATTTTCTCCAATTCTTCATATGATTCTTCAGGTTTAGCAAATTTGACCATTTCAACCTTGTGGAATTGGTGCAGACGAATCAAGCCACGTGTATCACGACCAGCTGAACCAGCCTCAGAACGGAATGAAGGACTCATAGCAGTGAAGTAGATTGGTAGGTCCTTTCCGTCAAGGATTTCATCACGGTAGTAGTTAGTCAAAGGCACTTCAGCGGTTGGAATAAGGACGTAGTTGGTGTCTTTCAATTCAAAAGTATCTTCCTTGAATTTTGGATATTGTCCTGTACCAAACATGGAATCATGGTTAACCATGTAAGGTGTGATGACTTCAGTATAACCTTCCTTACCATGTTCATCCAGCATAAAGTTGTAGATGGCACGTTCTAAACGAGCTCCGAGGCCTTTATAGAAGAGGAAACGAGCTCCAGTGACTTTTCCACCACGTTCCCAGTCAAGGATACCGAGGGCTTCACCAAGATCCCAGTGGGCTTTTGGTTCAAAGTCAAACTCACGAGGAGTTCCCCAACGGCGAACTTCTACGTTATCGTCTTCGTCTGCTCCAATAGGAACACTGTCAGCTGGAATGTTTGGAAGAGTCGTAGTAAATTCTGTCAATTTGGCATCGATTTCTGCTAATTCTGCATCCAATGCTTTGACTTCTGCAGAGAGAGTTTGCATGGCAGCAATCTTATCGTCTGCATTTTCCTTGTTGCGTTTAGCTTGAGCAATTTCAGCAGAAACCGTGTTACGTTCTGCCTTGAGAGTTTCAACCTTGACTAAGATGTCACGACGTTTAGCATCGATTTCTTTCATCTCATTTAAGATAGCAGCGTCTACACCACGTGTCGCCAATTTTTCAGCGACAGCTTCAAAATCTGTACGAATTCGTTTGATATCTAACATAAGTTCTCCTTTATATGAAAAAAGCACACCTGACAAAGCGTTGGAGTGGCAGAGCCACGGTTCCATCCAACTTCACAGATGTGCACTTGATTGTGTATTTGATTTAAAACAACGGTAGAATTTCAATTAACTCCTCTATCTGCTCACAGCAACCGCAGACTTTCTGAAAGACAAGCTTAACCTACTTATCCGTTTCTATGATTATACTAAACTTTCTATTTTTTTGCAAATAGATTTTTGATTTTTTGACCAATGATTTGGAGCAAGGTAGGAAGTTTTACCACCTTGTCATTTCCCAATTTTTCCCGAGCAATTTTAAGAATTTTTCCAGAATCTTTTGAAGCAAAGAGGAACTTTCCCTGATCTGTAAAGACTTCAAAATGACGACTAATTTTTCGACCAGAGACATTGGCTCCGATTTGATTAACGCTAGACCATGGGATTTGGATGTAATCCTCAATATTGCGATCCGAGTAAAACTCCAAGGCTTGGTCTCCTACCAGAAATTTTCCAACTTTTCCTTGTATAGAGAGGTAAGAAGTTCCAGTAGTTTGTAAGTCAACGACTTTATTGAGAGATTGTGCCATGTTTAGTCTTCCTTACTTTCACCGAAAAATGCTTGGTAGAGAGCTTTGATAGCAGCTTTTTCTTGGTCTTTTTGAACTACGAACATGATAGAAACTTCACTAGAACCTTGTGACATCATTTGAATGTTGATATTATTTTCAGATAAGGCACGAGTGGCTGTAGCAGTTACCCCGATATGGCGCTTCATTTTTTCGCCAACAATCATTATGATAGACAGGTCATGTTCGATTTCAGCGTGGTCAACTTCAGCTTTTTGGACTAACTGACGGAGGATTTCTTCTTCCTTGATAGGAGTCAATTCTCGTGAACGTAGAATGATAGACAAATCATCGATACCTGTAGGCATGTGTTCCCAACCAATATTCAGCTCCTCAAGAATTTGGAGTACTTTACGACCAAAACCGATTTCGCGGTTCATCAGATATTTAGACATATTGATGCTGACGAAACCAGAGTCACCAGCAATTCCCACTACTGGGAATTTATCGCTACTGTGCTTCAGAACGATGCGAGTACCTGAATGGTCAGGATTATTAGTATTTTTGATAACGAGAGGGATTTTTCCGCGGTAGGCTGGAAGGAGTGCTTCGTCATGCAGTACAGAGAAACCTGCATAGGCCAATTCCCGCATTTCACGGTAGGTCAATTCAGGGATTGAGTGTGGTTTATGAATGATACCAGGATGGGCAGCAAAAATTCCGTCAACATCAGTAAAGTTCTCATAAAGATCAGCTTTTACCCCTGCTGCGATGATTGAACCCGTAATATCAGAACCACCACGAGAGAAGGTACAGATTTGATTCTCCTTGGTTACACCAAAGAATCCAGGGATAACAAGAACTTCTGTACTATTATTAAGTTCTTCAATCTTGTCGTAACTTGAAGGAATGATACGGGCATTTCCAGGTTCGCTTGTTACAACAATACCAGCTTCTCTCGGATGAACATAACGAGCCTCTAATCCATTTTGGTTAAAGTAGGCTGCAATGAGTTTGGCATTATTGTTTTCTCCTGCAGCAAGAAATGTATCGTATAGAAATTCGTTGTTTTCAATTGGAAGAGTAGCAAGAGTTCGAATACTTTTAGAGATTCGTTCTAAAACAGCAGGTTTAAGTCCTAATTCGCTAACCATTGCCGCATATCGATCGATAATCCAATTTTGGCTAGCGCTGATATCATTTCCTGCTACATAATCACGATAATATTTAATTAAAGCATCAGTAACCTTGGTATCCTCAGCATCACGCTTTCCTGGTGCAGATACAACTACAAAACGACGTTCAGGGTCAGTTTTTACAATGTTTAGAACCTTTTTCAACTGGCTTGCAGAGGCAAGTGAACTTCCTCCAAATTTTACAACCTTCATAAGAACTCCTCAGTTAGTATTTTATACGATTATAGCAGAAAGAAGGTCTTTTTTCAATCTGGAATAGGAAAGGTCGTATCTTGTTAGAGGCCTAGACATGATAGTATAGAAAATACACTTTTCAAAATCAGCCGATACACTTTCAGTCGATTTTTACTTGTGAAAATGAGAAGAAAAAGATATACTTTGAAGATAAAATAATTTAATCATCTTTTTAAATTAAAGGAGTGGCTATGAATCATATTATCTTTCAAATTCAAGACGATTTAGCAACAATTACTTTAAATCGTCCCGATGTGGCGAATGGTTTCCATATTCCTATGTGTGAGGAAATTATAGAAGCACTGGAATTAGCTGAAAAAGACGCTTCTGTTTCATTTATTCTTATTAATGCTATGGGAAAGGTGTTTTCAGTCGGTGGCGATTTAGTCGAGATGAAGCGCGCTGTTGATGAGGATGATATTGACTCTCTCGCTCGAATCGCTGAATTGGTTAATACGATTTCTTATAAAATCAAGCAAATTCCTAAACCAATCATTATGGAAGTGGATGGAGCAGTTGCTGGAGCAGCAGCAAATATGGCCTTGGCAGTTGATTTTTGTATTGCATCTGATAAAGCTAAGTTCATACAGGCTTTTGTAGGTGTAGGATTGGCTCCCGACGCGGGTGGATTATTCTTGCTGACGCGATCTCTAGGTGCGACTCGTGCAACTCAATTAGCTATGACAGGTGAAGCTTTCACTGCCGAAAAAGCAATGGAAGCAGGAGCTCTGTATCGTCTATGTATAAGTGAACAATTAGAAAAAACGAGAGAACAATTGTTGAAGAAGTTGAGACGCGGTTCTACAAATTCCTACGCTGCTATTAAGAAGCTAGTTTGGGAAAGTGAATTCAAACAGTGGAATGCATACGCTCAGCTTGAACTAGAATTGCAGAAATCACTATCCTATACGGAAGATTTCAAGGAAGGTGTTCGTGCACATTCTGAAAGAAGACGTCCAAAATTTGTCGGGAAATAAATAAAATACTTGCGCAATTCTTTGAAGTTTGATATACTTTTTCAGTCAAATGTTTTGATTATTAAACTTTTTTTGATGAAGGAGGGAAGAGAAATGGACTACCAACAAGTCAATGACTATTTAACATCAATTTTTAACAACGTCCTAGTGATCGAGGAAGTAAGCTTGCGAGGTAGTCGTTTTAAGGATATCTCTATCAAAGAAATGCACACGATTGATGTGATTGGCAAGTATCCAGAAGTTACTCCAAGTCAAGTTTCCAAAGAGTTGATGGTGACTCTAGGGACTGTGACAACGAGTTTAAACAATTTGGAGCGAAAAGGATACATCGAACGTATCCGTTCAGATCAAGATCGTCGTGTAGTACATCTGCATTTGACAAAGAAAGGTCGTCTCGTTCACCGTCTTCATAAACGTTTCCATAAGGCCATGGTCGAAAGAATTATCGAGGGCATGAGTCCTGAAGAGATTGAAGTTATGGGAAAAGGGTTGACTAATCTTTATCACTTTTTGGAGGATTTGAAGTAATGGCTTTTGCAAAAATAAGCCAGGTCGCTCATTATGCTCCAGAGCAGATTATCACTAACGAAGACTTGGCTCAGGTCATGGATACGAGTGATGAATGGATCTCAAGTCGGACAGGGATTAAAGAACGCCATATTTCCAAGACAGAATCAACAGGAGATTTGGCTACAGAGGTTGCAAGACGACTTATAGAGAAGGCAGGGATTTCTGCTGAAGAGCTAGATTTCATCATTCTAGCGACTATGACACCTGACTCGATGATGCCTTCTACAGCAGCTCGTGTTCAGGCAAGAATTGGCGCTCATAAGGCTTTTGCCTATGATTTAACAGCCGCTTGTAGTGGATTTGTTTTTGCCCTATCAACTGCAGAAAAGTTCATTTCTTCAGGATCATATCGAAAGGGTCTGGTTATCGGTAGTGAGACTATGTCAAAATCTCTGGATTGGTCTGATCGCTCAACAGCTGTCTTATTCGGAGATGGAGCTGGTGGTGTATTACTTGAGGCAAGTAACCAAAAACATTTCTTAGCTGAAAGTCTCAATAGCGATGGTTCTCGTGGTGAGTGTCTCACTTATGGACAGGCAGGATTGATTTCACCATTTTCTCTTCAAGAAGAACCAGATGTTTTCTTGAAGATGGATGGGAGAGCAGTTTTTGACTTTGCGATTCGAGACGTGGCAAAATCTATTAAAAAGACCATTGAAAAAAGTCCGATATCAGCAGAGGAATTAGATTTCCTCTTGCTTCATCAAGCTAATATTCGGATTTTAGACAAAATGGCTAGAAAAATTGGTGTAGACCGTGATAAGCTTCCTGCCAATATGATGAAGTATGGAAATACGAGCGCGGCAAGCATCCCAATTTTATTATCAGAGTGTGTAGAAGAGGGGCTCATCCATCTAGATGGTAGCCAAAAAATTCTCTTGTCAGGTTTCGGTGGAGGTTTGACATGGGGCACACTTATTGTTACAATTTAGGTAATCATGTGGTGATCACATTGTTATAAAAAAACTATTTATTTTAAAGGAGTCTATCATGGCAGTATTTGAAAAAGTACAAGAAATTATCGTTGAAGAACTTGGAAAAGATGCATCAGAAGTAACACTTGAATCTACTTTTGATGATTTGGATGCAGATTCATTGGACTTGTTCCAAGTAATCTCAGAAATCGAAGACGCTTTTGATATCCAAATCGAAGCTGAAGACAACTTGAAAACAGTTGGCGACTTGGTTGCTTACGTTGAAGAGCAAACTAAATAATTAGAATAAATAAAGAAGGAGTAGGGGAGACCCACTCCCTCTTGTTTAGGTAATAGTTTGACGGTCAAATTATAATAGATTCGAACTATTACGTAAGCAAGACTTATGGAGGCAATATGAAAACACGTATCACTGAACTATTAAATATTAAATATCCAATCTTCCAAGGTGGAATGGCCTGGGTGGCAGATGGCGACTTGGCTGGAGCTGTTTCGAAAGCTGGTGGTCTCGGTATCATCGGTGGAGGAAATGCACCTAAAGAAGTGGTTAAAGCTAATATCGATAAAATCAAATCTTTAACAGACAAGCCTTTTGGTGTCAATATCATGCTCTTGTCTCCATTTGTGGATGATATTGTCGACCTCGTTATTGAAGAAGGGGTTAAGGTAGTTACAACTGGTGCAGGAAACCCAAGTAAATACATGGAACGCTTCCATGAGGCAGGCATCACTGTAATTCCTGTAGTTCCTAGTGTTGCTTTGGCCAAACGCATGGAAAAAATCGGTGCAGATGCTGTCATTTGTGAAGGTATGGAAGCCGGTGGACACATTGGTAAATTAACAACCATGACCTTGGTTCGTCAAGTTGCGGCGGCTGTTTCAATTCCTGTTATCGCTGCAGGTGGTATTGCAGATGGTGAGGGAGCTGCTGCTGGATTTATGCTTGGTGCGGAAGCTGTGCAAGTAGGAACTCGTTTTGTAGTTGCTAAAGAATCAAATGCTCATCCAAACTATAAAGCTAAAATTTTAAAAGCTCGTGATATTGATACAACCATTTCAGCACAACATTTTGGACACGCAGTTCGTGCTATCAAAAACCAATTGACTCGTGATTTCGAGCAAGCTGAAAAAGATGCCTTCAAACAAGAAAATCCAGATCTAGAGATTTTTGAACAAATGGGTGCAGGGGCTTTGGCTAAAGCTGTTGTCCATGGTGATGTGGATGGTGGCTCAGTGATGGCCGGACAAATTGCAGGTTTGGTATCTAAAGAAGAAACAGTTGAAGAAATCTTAAAAGATATCTACTATGGTGCCGCTGAGAAAATTCAAAAAGAAGCAGCTCGTTGGGCAGGAGTTACAAGAAATGACTAAAACAGCCTTTCTATTTGCAGGTCAAGGAGCCCAGTACCTTGGAATGGGACGTGAACTATACGACCAATATGCTATTGTCAAGGAAACAATCGACCAAGCTAGCCAAGTCTTAGGTTGTGATCTTCGTGACTTGATTGATAACGATGAAACGAAGCTAAATCAAACTCGTTACACGCAACCAGCTATTTTAGCTACATCAGTTGCCATTTACCGACTACTAAAAGAGAAAGGTTACCAGCCCGATATGGTGGCGGGTTTATCTCTTGGCGAATATTCTGCCCTTGTAGCAAGTGGCGCCTTGGATTTCGAAGATGCAGTGTCTCTAGTTGCTAAACGTGGAGCTTATATGGAAGAAGCAGCACCTGCGGGGTCAGGAAAAATGGTAGCTGTGCTCAATACACCGGTTGAGGTTATCGAACAAGCTTGTCAAGAAGCTTCTCAACTCGGAATTGTAACTCCAGCTAACTATAACACTCCAAGTCAGATTGTTATTGGTGGTGAAGTAGATGCAGTGGATCGAGCAGTTGAACTCTTGCAAGAAGCAGGAGCAAAACGCTTGATTCCATTAAATGTTTCTGGACCTTTCCATACAGCTTTATTGGAAACTGCTAGTCAAAAATTGGCTCAAGCTCTGACAGAGGTTGAGTTTAGTGACTTTGCATGTCCTCTTGTCGGCAACACAGAAGCAAAGGTTATGGAAAAAGAACGAATCGCAGAACTATTGACTCGTCAAGTTAAGGAACCTGTACGTTTTTATGAGAGTATTGCTCTTATGCAAGAAGCTGGTGTGACTCGTTTTATCGAAATTGGTCCTGGAAAAGTCTTGTCAGGATTTGTCAAAAAGATTGATAAAACTGCTCAACTTGCTAATGTGGAAGATCAAGCAAGTTTGCTAGAACTCTTAGAAAATTAGAGAAGAGTGATAGAAGTTCTGAAAGGAGAAAAATGAAACTAGAACAGAAAAATGTCTTTATTACAGGCTCAAGTAGAGGGATTGGTCTTGCTATTGCTCATAAATTTGCCAGCTTGGGGGCCAACGTTGTCTTGAATAGTCGTGGTGAGATCTCCGAGGAGCTTCTAGACGAGTTTAAACCGTACGGGGTGAAAGTTCTTACGATTTCTGGTGATGTTTCTGACTTTGCAGATGCAAAACGCATGGTGGAACAAGCGATTGAGGAGTTGGGTTCAGTTGACGTCCTCGTTAATAATGCTGGGATTACTCAAGATACTCTCATGCTTAAGATGACAGAAGAAGATTTTGAAAAGGTCTTGAAAGTCAATCTAACGGGTACTTTTAATATGACACAAGCGGTCTTGAAGCAGATGATAAAAGCTCGTGAAGGTGCCATTATCAATATGTCTAGTGTCGTTGGTCTGATGGGGAATATCGGTCAAGCGAACTACGCTGCATCTAAGGCTGGTCTAATTGGATTTACCAAATCAGTAGCACGTGAGGTAGCCAACCGTAATGTACGTGTCAATGCCATTGCTCCAGGAATGATCGAATCAGATATGACTGCAGTCCTATCTGATAAGGTAAAAGATGCCATGTTGGCACAAATTCCGATGAAACAATTTGGCCAAGCTGAGCAAGTGGCAGAGGTCACAGCCTTTCTTGCAAGCCAAGATTATCTAACGGGACAAGTCATTGCAATTGATGGTGGACTTACCATGCAATAAGAGTTAAAATAGAGGTATGAAAATGAAACTAAATCGTGTAGTAGTAACAGGTTATGGATTAACATCTCCAATTGGGAACACACCAGAGGAATTTTGGAACAGTTTAAAGAACGGAAAGATTGGGATTGGTGAAATCACCAAGTTTGATCACAGTGCTTTTGACGTCCATAATGCAGCAGAGATTAATGATTTTCCTTTTGACAAATATTTTGTAAAAAAAGATACTAATCGTTTTGATGATTATTCTTTGTATGCCTTGTATGCGGCCCAAGAAGCAGTAAACAATGCAAATCTTGACGTAGAGGCGCTTGATAAAGACCGCTTCGGTGTTATCGTTGCATCAGGTATCGGTGGAATCAGAGAAATCGAAGATCAAGTGCTTCGACTTCACGATAAAGGACCAAAACGTGTAAAACCATTGACACTTCCAAAAGCCTTGCCAAATATGGCAGCAGGGAATGTTGCTATGCGCTTTGGTGCCAATGGTATCTGTAAATCTATCAACACAGCTTGTGCTTCATCAAATGATGCTATCGGAGATGCCTTCCGTTCTATCAAATTTGGTTTCCAAGACATCATGCTCGTTGGTGGATCAGAATCTTCTATTACACCATTTGCGATTGCCGGTTTCCAAGCCTTAACAGCTCTTTCAACAACAGAGGATCCAACGCGTGCTTCTATTCCATTTGACAAAGACCGTAATGGATTTGTTATGGGTGAAGGATCAGGTATGTTAGTCCTTGAAAGTTTAGAGCATGCTGAAAAACGCGGTGCAACTATCCTAGCTGAAGTTGTCGGTTACGGGAATACTTGTGATGCCTACCATATGACTTCACCGCATCCAGAAGGCCAAGGTGCTATTAAAGCCATCAAACTTGCCTTGGATGAAGCTGAAATCACACCAGATCAAGTAGCTTATGTTAATGCTCACGGTACTTCAACTCCTGCTAATGAAAAAGGAGAAAGTGGAGCAATCGTAGCGGTTCTTGGTAAGGAAGTACCTGTATCTTCAACCAAGTCATTTACAGGTCACTTACTTGGTGCAGCAGGTGCTGTTGAAGCAATTGCAACCATTGAAGCAATCCGTAACAACTATGTACCAATGACAGCTGGAACCACAGAATTGTCAGACTATATTGAAGCAAACGTTATTTATGGGCAAGGCGTAGAACGTGAAATTCCATATGCTATCTCAAACACCTTTGGATTTGGTGGGCATAATGCAGTTCTTGCTTTCAAACGTTGGGAGAATAAGTAAATATGAATTTAAATGAAATCAAAGACTTGATGGCGCAATTTGACCAGTCAAGCTTGAGAGAATTTTCTTATAAAAATGGAACGGATGAGTTGCTCTTCAGTAAGAATGAAGCGAAATTTGTGGCAGAAACAAGTCCAGCACCTCAACCTGTGGTTCCAGCAACTGCACCTACAGTTGTACCACAAGCTCCAACTACAACACCAGATGTAGAGACAGTTTCAGAATTAAGCACTACTGAATCAGTAGCCGAAGGAGACCTTGTAGAAAGTCCGCTTGTCGGAGTTGCTTACTTGGCTGCCGGACCAGACAAACCTAATTTTGTTTCAGTCGGTGATACGGTTAAAAAAGGTCAAACCCTTGTCATCATCGAAGCTATGAAGGTCATGAACGAAATTCCAGCACCTAAAGATGGTGTCGTAACAGAAATTCTTGTTAAAAATGAAGAAATGGTTGAGTTCGGGAAAGGCTTGGTACGTATCAAATGATTGATATTCAAGGAATTAAAGAAGCTTTGCCCCACCGCTATCCTATGCTCTTAGTGGATCGTGTTTTAGGAGTCAGTGAAGATACGATCGTTGCCATTAAAAATGTAACGATTAATGAACCTTTCTTTAACGGACACTTCCCAGCTTATCCTGTGATGCCAGGTGTACTCATCATGGAAGCCTTGGCACAGACAGCAGGCGTTTTAGAACTTTCAAAACCTGAGAATAAAGGGAAGCTTGTCTTCTATGCTGGTATGGACAAGGTTAAGTTTAAGAAACAAGTTGTTCCTGGTGATCAGCTTGTCATGACAGCAACTTTTGTCAAACGTCGTGGCACAATCGCCGTAGTAGAAGCGAAGGCAGAAGTAGATGGTAAGCTTGCAGCAAGCGGTACTCTGACCTTTGCTATTGGAAACTAGGGAGGTTTTCCATGTTTCGTAAGATTTTAATTGCCAATCGTGGTGAAATTGCTGTTCGTATTATTCGTGCGGCACGAGAGTTAGGAATCGCAACAGTCGCTGTCTATTCGACTGCTGACAAGGAAGCTCTCCACACGCTTTTGGCTGATGAGGCTATCTGTATCGGCCCTGGGAAGGCTACAGAATCTTATCTGAACATCAATGCCATCCTATCAGCTGCGGTCTTGACTGAAGCTGAAGCTATTCACCCTGGATTTGGTTTTTTAAGTGAAAATTCCAAATTTGCAACCATGTGTGAAGAAGTCGGTATCAAATTTATCGGGCCATCAGCTCGTGTCATGGATGTCATGGGGGATAAAATTAACGCCCGTGCTCAAATGATTAAGGCAAACGTGCCTGTCATTCCAGGATCAGATGGTGAAGTTCATACTGCAGAAGAGGCTATGGCTGTTGCTGAAAAAATTGGTTATCCAGTTATGCTGAAAGCTTCAGCTGGAGGTGGTGGTAAAGGAATCCGTAAGGTTGAAAAGGCAGAAGACCTTGTATCAGCTTTTGAAACCGCTTCTAGTGAAGCCAAAGCAAACTTTGGTAACGGGGCGATGTACCTCGAGCGCGTGATTTATCCTGCTCGCCACATTGAGGTACAGATTCTTGCTGACCAGATGGGACATGTTATTCACCTAGGTGAGCGTGACTGTTCGCTTCAGCGGAATAACCAAAAAGTTTTAGAAGAAAGTCCTTCCATTGCCATTGGGAAAACACTGCGTAATGAAATTGGTGCTGCAGCAGTCCGTGCAGCGGAATCTGTTGGTTATGAAAATGCTGGTACTATTGAATTCCTACTAGATGAAGCAACTGGGAAATTCTACTTTATGGAGATGAATACTCGTGTCCAAGTAGAACATCCAGTAACCGAATTTGTTTCTGGTGTGGATATTGTCAAGGAACAAATCCGTATTGCGTCAGGTCAACCTTTGACTCTGAAACAAGAAGACATTGTTCTAAAAGGACATGCTATTGAGTGCCGTATCAACGCAGAAAACCCAGCCTTTAATTTTGCACCGAGCCCAGGTAAGATTACTAATCTTTATCTACCAAGCGGTGGTGTTGGCTTGCGTGTTGACTCTGCAGTTTATCCAGGGTATACCATTCCACCATACTATGATAGTATGATTGCTAAAATTATTGTTCATGGTGAAAATCGTTTTGATGCACTGATGAAAATGCAAAGAGCTCTTTATGAACTCGAAATTGAAGGGGTGGTCACCAATGCTGATTTTCAACTCGATTTGATTTCAGATCGTCGTGTGATAGCAGGGGACTACGATACTTCATTCTTGATGGAAACTTTCTTACCATACTATCAAGAAAAAGAATAAGATAAAAAAGTATGAGACTGAAAAGGGGGATTTATGGCTCTATTTAGTAAAAAAGATAAATATATACGAATTAATCCCAATCGTTCACTTAGAGAAAAGCCCCAAGCTAAGCCGGAGGTTCCAGATGAACTCTTCTCAAAATGTCCGGGGTGTAAACACACTATTTACCAGAAGGATTTGGGGAGTGACCGTATTTGTCCTCACTGTGGCTATACCTTTCGTATTTCAGCTCAAGAGCGTCTAGCTTTAACCATCGATATGGGAAGCTTCTTAGAGATGTTTACTGGAATTGAAACGCAGGATCCGTTGAAATTTCCAGGCTATCAAAAGAAATTAGCTTCTATGCGTGAAAAAACTGGTCTTGATGAGGCTGTTGTCACAGGGACTGCTTTGATTAAGGGAGAAAAAGTTGCTCTCGGCATCATGGATTCTAACTTTATCATGGCATCTATGGGAACAGTAGTTGGTGAAAAAATCACAAGATTGTTTGAGTACGCAACAGCTGAAAAATTACCAGTCGTATTGTTTACAGCATCTGGTGGAGCACGTATGCAGGAAGGAATCATGAGTTTGATGCAGATGGCTAAGATTTCTGCTGCAGTTAAACGTCATTCCAATGCAGCTCTCTTTTATCTGACTATCCTTACGGATCCAACAACTGGGGGAGTGACAGCTTCCTTTGCTATGGAAGGTGATATCATCTTGGCAGAGCCACAAAGTTTAGTAGGATTTGCTGGACGCCGTGTTATCGAAAATACCGTAAGGGAAGATTTGCCAGAGGATTTCCAGAAGGCAGAGTTTTTGTTAGAACATGGATTTGTGGATGCGATTGTTAAACGAAGAGAATTGCCAGATATGATTGCTCGATTAGTAAGGTTACATAAGGGGGATTGTTGATGAATATTGCAAAAATCGTCAGAGAAGCACGTGAACAAACCCGCTTAACTGCCTTGGACTTTGCAACAGGAATATTTGATGACTTTGTAGAACTACATGGTGATCGCTCTTTCAGAGATGATGGTGCTATTATTGGTGGTATCGGATGGCTGGGAGACCAAGCGGTAACTGTAGTCGGAATCCAAAAAGGTAAAAGCTTACAGGATAATTTGAATCGCAACTTTGGCCAACCTCATCCGGAAGGTTATCGAAAAGCTCTTCGCTTGATGAAACAAGCTGAAAAATTTAGCCGGCCAGTTGTAACCTTTATCAATACTGCTGGTGCCTATCCAGGTGTCGGAGCAGAAGAACGTGGTCAAGGTGAAGCGATTGCCCGTAACCTCATGGAAATGAGCGACCTTAAGGTGCCGATTATCGCTATTATTATCGGTGAAGGTGGTTCAGGAGGGGCTTTAGCTCTAGCAGTAGCAGATCGTGTCTGGATGTTAGAAAATTCGATCTATGCAGTTCTCAGTCCTGAGGGCTTTGCGTCTATCCTTTGGAAAGATGGCAGTCGTGCTATGGAAGCAGCTGAATTGATGAAAATAACCTCACATGAACTGTTGGAGATGGAAGTTGTAGATAAGGTTATTTCAGAGAGAGGTCTCTCTACTAAAGAACTGTTATCTCGTGTAAAAAATGAACTTCAGACAGAAATTGAACAATTACCGTTGGAGAAACTTTTGGAAGAGCGTTATCTACGCTTTAGAAAATATTAAAAAGAAAGCTAGAACTAAGAAATGGTTCTAGCTTTTTGGATTATAAACATACAATTCAGGATGAAAAATTGACTTTTGCAAAAGAAGTTGTTAATATAACAAAAGATACATCTGCTATAAAATTAAATCAACAAAGATTTTTTGGAGTGAGTATGAAAAAACTAGGTCATTTGGGAATATATACATTAATGGTATTTCTATCAATTTATCTGCTAGATTTCAGTAGTCTGTATCTAGCTAAGATGTTTGTCTGGGGTATGGATGGCTATTCTATTATTGTAGCAGTAGAGCAGCTAGCTCTTTTAGGACTATTGATCTATTGGCTTAAAAAGAAAAAAATGCTCTATATTTTTGAGAAAAAGGGCTCGGAAAAATCCAGATTCTTTTACCTTGTAGTTAGTCTGGCGGCTACTTATGTTGTCCGTCAGTTGTTAAGTGCTTTTTACTTACAGTTTAGTCGCTTCATTAATAATCACTATATCTTTGAAGATCTTCTTTCAGTCATATCCATCAGTGGGGAATCTACTATTTTAATGACTTGCTTCTCTTTTGTTTCAGTTGTCATTCTTGGACCTCTATTGGAGGAGATAGTTCATAGAGGCTATTTTATGAATACTTTTTTCCCTAAGTCCAAATACTACTTGGATGTTATCTTATCAGCTCTTATCTTTGGGCTCAGTCATTTGGTATTGTCCCATCGCGATCCCATCAGTTTGATGGTTTATAGTTTTTCTGGTCTTTTCTTTGCCCTAGTCTACCGTTGGACAAAGAATCTAAAAATCACAATCCTGTGCCATAGTTTTATGAACTTTCTCATTCATGCAGATTTCATCTGGTTGCTTCTTTCTAATTTAATCTATGATCGTTTTTTTAGATAGGAATAGGAGAAGACAAAGAAAAAAGTGTTTGATATCTGTCAAACACTTTTTTAGTTTATTCTTCTGTTACAAATTGACTGAGCAGTCCGTTTATGAAACGAGCTGATTTTTGATCTGAAAAGCTTTTTGCAAGCTCAATAGCTTCATTCACAGCTACAAGTTGAGGAGTATCAAAGGAAGTGATCTCGAAAACTCCTAAACGCAATAAATTCTTTTCAACTAAGGTTAACCGTTCAATCGTCCAACCAGACTTTAAATGCTGAGTGATTTGTTTATCTAGTTCCTCTTTTTGAGCTTGAACACCAGATACAAGATCGATTAGGAAACTAGGGAGTTTTACCTCGTCGTCTTCTCGATCATGAGTATAGGCGAAGCGACAAGCAGTTTCAATATCAGAACCATATTCAAGACTCATCAGTGCTTGGAAGGCACATTTTCGTAGTTCGCGTCTAGATTCTAATAATGGACTAGTCATTGAGGAAGTCCTCATCAAATAAGTCTTTCAATGCTGGTTTTGGTGTTTTATCTGGTGCAATACCAGCAACGTGAATATTCACCGCACTGAGTTCAACATCAGCCATATTACGAACGGCATCTTTTACAGCTTTTTGAATAGCCATTGCAACCTTAGGAACCTTAACACCATACTCAAGATAGAGATAGATATCAGCTGTTAATTCTTCTTCAGATTCTTTTAGATAGATACCACGACCGAGTGAAAGTTTTGAAAGGGTGTCAGATACTGATTTGTTTGAAAAAGAGTGGACACCTTCTACTTTAGCAGTAGCGATAGCAATGATTTTTTCAAGTACACGTGGGGCGATAACGATTTCGCCTAATTGTTCTTCAATTCCCATAGAATGACCTCTTTCTAGAGATTAGGCACGAGAAACGTAAGTTCCTTCTGCAGTGTTGATAACGAGTTTTTGTCCTGCTTCGATGAAGTCTGGAACGTTGACCACAAGTCCAGTTTCCATTGTAGCTGGTTTACCAGAACCTGTAACAGTAGCACCTTTAATAGATGGTTGAGTTTCAGCAACTGTTAATTCAACAGTTGTAGGTACTGTCACACCGATTACTTCAGTTCCGTAAAATTGAATTTTAACTTCAGAGTTCTCAAGAATATAAAGCAATTCATTTTCAACATTTACAACTGGAATTTCGTATTGGTCGTAAGTTTCAGTGTTCATGAAATAAGCTGTTTCATCCATTTTGTACAAGTATTGTGCTGGCACAGTTTCGATAATCGCTTGCTCAAATTTTTCCTCTGGACGGTAGCTTGTTTCAAATGTTGAACCAGTACGGACATCACGCAATTTCATACGCATGATCGTGTTTCCTTTACCTGGTTTGTGGTGGCTAGCTTCCAAAACGCGGATCAATTTTCCGTCAGCTGTTTCAAAGGTCATACCAGCTTTTAATTTACTTGCTTCAATCATGTTTTTACCTCTTTAATAAAATAATTTACTCTTTATTGTATCATAAGTCGTGAAATTTCTCAAATATCAGGGAAGTGAGATTAGTTGACAGGAACGATGTTTCCATCTTCGTCCTTAGTAACTAATACGTACTTGCCATCGACTTCAATGTAGAAATTCTTACTTGCTGTTTGCCCATTGTTTTGAGTTGGAGCTTGTCCATTGTTTTGAACAGGAGCTTGAGGTTGGGCTTGTTGGCTAAGTTGACCCCCAAGAGCTTGTCCAAGATTCATTCCCATAAACATGTTCATACCATTGCCGTTACCTTCGTTATTAGCTGCAGCAACAAGGGCTTCATTACGAGCACGACGTTCTTCAATCTCGATTGTGTTGTATTTCATGGCTACAAGTTCACTATCAAGCTTACGAACAATTTCTAAACTTTCTTGGTCATAGCTGAGGTCTTCTAGCAAAATGTTTGTTGCTTCGATACCATAAAGTCCTGTCCAAACTTTGTTGACCTCTTGTTTGGCTACTTCGTTAAAGGTATCTTGATTCGCATTTAAGCTATAGATATCGACTTTGTTTTCGTTGGTATACTTGGCAATAGCAATGGCGATTTTTGGTGCGATATTTTGACGAAGTGTACCTTGAGCGACGTCCTGCAAGGTAAATGGTTTTTGCTCTGTAATTTGGTGGCTAACAGAACTTACATAAAAGAGAACTGGATCGGAAACTTTAGCATCAAATAGGCCGTAGAAACGGATGTTGAGTAGTTGTTGATAGCGTTCGCTGAAGTATTCGACAGCGTTTTGAGTACCAAATTTATTACCAGCAAGAGGTTGCATGCGGATATAGATAATTTCTTGTTGGGTAATAACTTGTCCTCCAAAAGAGAAACGGTTTTTAAAATTTTCCCAAGTTCCTTTTAAGCCACCTTTTTCAAGAAGCCATGCATTGTCTCCTGCTTGCCATTCATGACTACCAGCTTCCAAGACATCTCCTAGGAAGGTTCCGTTATTGACCAAGATGGCAACGTAGCCTTGAGGGACAATGACAACAGAACCATCTGTAAGAAGTCCAGTATTTTGATTGCTTTGTCTAGATTGACCGTCAGGGTCTTTTGCGAGTCGTTGGCCTTTAATGGCTACAGCATCTGATGATACGTCATTTGGAAGTACAACAGCTTCTTTAAATTTGCTATCGTTAAAACTATTGAGCCCGGCAGATAGGGCAGCACGAATAAATCCCATAATTATTTCTCCTAGTTATAAAGTTCATCTTCATCCACAACATCATAGGTATCAAGTACCCATTGGTTTGGACTACGTGTTAATTCAGCTCCGCAATAGTCACATTTGCTAATAGCTGATATTTTCAGTGGTGCGCCACAGTTTGGACAGTGGTCGCTCACAGCTTCCTCTTGATCAATTGATTCAGTTTGACTACCGTGTTTACGAATAAAGTTCAATTGATACACGGTGAAGAGATCTTTTTTAGGGTCTCCTTCAAGGACACGGCGAGTCTCATCGTCAATGACATAGTCTCGTAAAATTGATGATAGAATCACCACTAAGGTATCGTTTCCGTCAGGATTTTCAATGAACTCCTTGATGCGAACATTTTCGATACAAACTTTCTCTAAAATATTAGTTGTTTTAGCACGAATATGGTCTTCGAGTTGGGCACTGTGTTGGGAGTAGAGACTGGTACTTTCTAAAGCTCGGACAGAGTTCCAATTTTTTTCAGTCCAGGCAACCTGCAATTTAAGGTAGACTTCCTTAACCCAAGAAGTGAAGGCATCCGCGTCAAAGTTTGGATCCCCATATTTCACACGACTAATGGCCAAAGTGTTATGTTCAATTCGTCGGTGGAGAGTTTGAGAATCATTACTAGTGTATGTTGAACTTGAGTCTTCTGAGTTATTCTTCGAGGATTGAAAGATATAAACTAGGAAAACTCCTGCGGCGATTAGGAACACCAATCCCATTTCGAATGGGTTGGAAGAGCTACTAGAGGATGATTCGTATCCAGAGCGGTAGTAGTGATAAGATGAGCCACCAGAGCGGCTTCCTCCTCCACTTGAACTGCTACTGCTTCGTGAGCTACTGCGACTAGAGCTACCACTTCGAGAATGTCCAACACCTGCATCGATGGATTGTAGGGGTGTCACAAAGAGAAGAAGCAAGCAAGTAGCGATAAGAGTATATAACTTTTTCATATGTCTCCTAACTATGTGAGTACAAAGTGTAAGGCATCAAGCTAGAATTTTAATTAGCTTGTGACAGTTATATTATAATGAATCTTCTTTCAACTTAGCCAATTCTTGGGCAAGTAGCTTGAGGGCTACTTGTGGGTTGGCTTGACCTTTGGTAGCTTTCATAAGGAATCCTGTGAAGGCCTTGTCTGCGTTGCGTTTGCCTGATTTGAAGTCGGCAACGGCTGCTTCATTATCCGCAAAGACTTGGTGGATGATTGGAATCAGAACATCTGGATCTGAGATTTGAACCATTCCTGCTTTTTCCACGTATTCACGCGCGCCACCGCCATTTTTAGCCAGATGGACAAAGACTTTCTTGGCAATCTTAGATGAGATGGTACCATCTTCAATGATGGCAATCATTTCTACTAAGTTTTCTGGTGTCAATTCGATTTGTTCGAGTGTTTTTCCTTCAGCGTTCAAGAATTGAGCGACTTCCCCTTGGAGCCAGTTTGAGACTTGCTTAGCATCGCCACCCAGGGCAACAGCTTTTTCAAAGAAGTCAGAAGTAACTTTGTTTGCAGTCAACTGACTAGCATCGTAGTCTGATAAGCCAAGGTCAGATACGTAGCGCGCACGGCGTTCCTTTGGAAACTCTGGCAACTCTGTACGCATTTCTCCGATCCACTCATCTGAGATTTCAAAGAGGGGTAGATCTGGTTCTGGGAAGTAGCGGTAGTCTGCAGCACCTTCCTTAACACGCATGAGGATGGTTGCTTTGTTAGCTTCGTCGTAACGGCGTGTTTCTTGGCGAATTTGACCACCTGAGCGAAGGATTTCAGCTTGACGTTGGACTTCGTATTCAAGACCCTTGCGAACATTTGAGAAGGAATTCAAGTTCTTCAACTCAGTCTTGGTACCGAATTTCTCTTGACCATAAGGACGAAGAGAGATATTGGCATCCACACGCATAGAACCTTCTTCCATCTTAACGTCAGAAATGCCAGCGTACTGGATGACTTCCTTGAGGGCTGTCAGATAAGCGTAGGCTTCTTCAGGAGAACGCATGTCAGCTTCAGATACAATCTCAATCAAGGGCACCCCTTGGCGGTTGAGGTCAACATAAGAGTAACCATCTGTACCGTGGGTGTTCTTACCAGCATCTTCTTCTAGGTGAGCTCGTTCGATACCGATTTTCTTAGTCGTACCGTCTTCTAGCTCCACTTCAATCCAACCATTATAACCGATAGGTTCATCAAACTGAGAAATTTGGTAGGCTTTGGGATTATCAGGATAGAAGTAGTTCTTGCGGTCAAAGTGCATCTTTTTGTGGATGTCCATGTTGAGGGCAAGAGCGGCCTTGATACCGGCATCGACAACCCCTTTATTGAGAACTGGCAGAACTCCTGGGAAGGACCAGTCAATCACGTTGGTGTTGGTATTTTGGTCGTTTCCAAAGTGGGCAGAAGTAGGTGAGAAGATTTTTGAATTGGTGTTGAGCTCTACGTGGACTTCAAGTCCAATGACTGTTTCAAAGTTCATTAGTTATCACCTCCAAAAATCACAGGTTGTTGTTTGTGGTAGTCTGTTGTTGCTTCAAAGGCAGCAGCAGCTTGGTAAATGGTCTCCTCAGAGTATTTAGGACCGATCAATTGGAGACCGACAGGTAGACCTTGAGCAAATCCAGCAGGAATCGAAATTCCTGGGAGACCAGCCAAGTTGACAGGTATGGTCAAGAGGTCAGCCAAGTACATGGCAACTGGGTCGTGGTTGAGTGAGTCCAAATCGTAGGCAACGCTTGGAGCAGTTGGACCCAAAATCAAGTCGTAATCCGCAAAGACTTTTTCGAAATCTTGGATGATAAGGGTACGGACTTGTCCAGCCTTCTTGTAGTAGGCGTCATAGTAACCTGATGAAAGGCTGAAAGTACCTAGCATGATACGGCGTTTTACTTCTTCACCGAAACCTTGGCTACGGCTATTTACATAGATTTCATCGAGATTAGTCGCATCCTCTGCACGGTAGCCATAACGAATACCGTCAAAGCGTTGTAAGTTTGATGAAGCTTCAGATGAAGCGATGATGTAGTAAACGGCAACTCCGTATTTAGAGTGAGGAAGGCTAACTTCTTCAACGATAGCACCAAGTTTTTCAAAGTGCTTAGCGGCTTTGAGGATGGTTTCCTTAACTTCTGGATCAATCCCTTCACCAAGATATTCTTTAGGCAAAGCGATTTTCATGCCCTTTATGTCTTGACCGATTTTTGAAGTAAAGTCAGCAATGCGAACAGGGGCAGAAGTAGAGTCTTTGACATCTTCGCTAGCAATAGCATTAAGCAAGAGGGCATTTTCCTTAACAGTTGGTGCGAAAGGTCCAATCTGGTCTAGCGAGCTACCGAAGGCAATGAGACCGAAACGTGAAACTGTTCCGTAGGTTGGTTTGAGACCAACAATCCCGTTGAAGGCAGCCGGTTGGCGGATGGAACCACCAGTATCAGAACCAAGTGACAAGCGGACTTGCCCAGAAGCTACAGCTGCAGCAGAACCACTTGATGAACCACCAGGAACCTTGCTGTGGTCCCAAGCATTTTTAGTGGCACCGTAGTGAGAAGTCTCACCTGATCCCCCCATGGCAAACTCGTCCATGTTGGTCTTTCCGACGACAATAATGCCCTTGGCTTTTGCATTGGCAACGGCTGTTGCATCAAAAATAGGCTCGTAGTTGTAGAGCATTTTTGAGGCTGCAGTTGTGAGAATGCCGTCTGTTGAGATATTATCCTTAACAGCCAGCGGAATTCCTGAAAGGACATTATCCACGTCAATTCCTGCGTGGTCAATGGCTTTGGCTTGAGCAAGAGCTTGCTCCTCAGCGATGGTGACAAAAGCGTTGATAGATGTCTCGCGAGACTTAATATCTTTAAGTGTAGCTTGGGTCAATTCAGTTGCTGAAATCTCCTTAGAGACAAGGAGATTGTGCAACTCTTCAATGGTTTTATGATTAAAAGTCATTAGGCATCTCCTCCATCATCTAGGATAGCTGGTACCTTGATGTAGTAATTATCTTTTTCAGGTACATTTTTAAATAAGAGGTCACGGTCTGTTCCTGCTTCGGCTACATCAGGGCGGAGTACAGTCTTGCGGTCAGCCATGGTCGTAGTAGGTGCGACACCAGTTGTATCGACTTCGCCTAGCAACTCAACCATGTCTACAATCTTAGACAGGGTTGTCGCAAAGGCAGCAGTTTCTTCTTCAGAGAATCTTAATTTTGAAAGATTGGCAACGTGTGTTACCTCTTCTTGCGTAATTTTCATCTTGCATCCTTTCGTGAAATGATGATTTTTAGTCTGTTCTATTTTACCATATTTTCCTATAAATAAGGCAAGTCAAGCTGAAAAGAAGTAGAAATTGAAAAATCGCTTGTAATTCGCTATAATGGTTGAACTAGAGAATAGAGAAAATAAGAGCTAGGATAGAAATATGTTCCATCAATTTATCACCAGAACTCAGACAGTCCCTCCTCCCATTCCGCTTTTTTGGTATGGGATTATGATGCTTCTTTTAGTGCTTTGTATTTATGGGGCGCTTGCTTATCACAAGAATCCACGCTTTGTCTACCTGTTTAAGGGGATTCAGATCCTCCAGTTACTAGCTCTTTATAGTTGGTATGTTGGTTTTGGAATTCCCTTTTCTAATAGCCTTCCTTTTTATCATTGCCGTTTAGCTATGTTTGCGGTGGTTTTCTTGCCAGATAAATGGCGGAGCAAGCAATACTTTGCCCTCTTAGGAGCAAGTGGAGCGGTTTTTGCACTGGTTTACCCCGTTTTTGACCCCTATGATTTCCCCCATATCACCAGCTTTTCGTTTTTGATTGGGCACTATGCTCTTTTGGTGAACTCCTTGGTCTACTTGATGAATCACTATGACAAGAGCCTGCTCAAGAAATATATGATTGTAGCCTATACCTTTATCCTCAATCTCTTTCTAGTTGGGGTTAATCAGGTGACGGGCGGAAATTATGGCCTCTTAAGAGATACACCATTTATCTCGAATGCTCCTCTATGGATAAAGTACCTCCTTGTGTCGGTTATTCTCTCACTGGCATTGGTTCTCTTTGATATCTTGTTCAAAAAACGGTGGAAAAAGAGGAATCAGGTGAAATCTATGCTCTAGCTTACCTTTTTCATCAGATGAGCAATTGAAAAACTCCCCAAAATCCGATATAATGGAGAGTTGAAAGGATTATAATATTCCAATGTAAAAAATAAAAATACTAACATTCACTATTATCCTAAAAGAAAAGAAAGAGAAGATATGACTATTCAAGAAGAAATTAAGAAACGCCGTACCTTTGCCATCATCTCCCACCCGGACGCGGGGAAAACAACCATCACTGAGCAATTGCTCTACTTTGGGGGTGAGATTCGTGAGGCTGGTACTGTAAAAGGAAAGAAAACAGGGACTTTTGCCAAGTCTGACTGGATGGATATCGAGAAACAACGTGGGATTTCGGTTACTTCATCTGTTATGCAATTTGACTACGATGGCAAGCGCGTCAACATCCTCGACACACCAGGACACGAGGACTTTTCAGAAGATACCTATCGTACCTTGATGGCGGTGGATGCTGCGGTCATGGTTGTGGACTCTGCCAAGGGTATCGAGGCCCAAACCAAGAAATTGTTTGAAGTTGTGAAACACCGTGGCATCCCGGTCTTTACCTTTATGAACAAGCTAGACCGTGATGGACGTGAGCCATTGGACCTCTTGCAAGAATTGGAAGAAGTTCTAGGCATTGCTAGTTATCCAATGAACTGGCCGATTGGGATGGGGAAAGCCTTTGAAGGCTTGTATGACCTCTATAACCAACGCTTGGAGCTCTATAAAGGGGATGAGCGTTTTGCTAGTCTGGAAGATGGGGACAAGCTTTTTGGTAACAATCCTTTCTACGAGCAAGTCAAAGATGATATTGAGCTTTTGAATGAAGCAGGAAATGAGTTCTCAGAGGAAGCCATTCTTGCAGGTGATTTGACTCCGGTATTCTTTGGATCAGCCCTCACTAACTTTGGTGTGCAGACCTTCCTTGAAACCTTCCTCAAGTTTGCTCCAGAACCTCATGGACATAAGAAAACAGACGGCGAAATTGTGGATCCTTATGACAAGGACTTCTCAGGATTTGTCTTTAAAATCCAAGCTAACATGGATCCTCGACACCGTGATCGCATCGCCTTTGTCCGTATCGTTTCAGGTGAATTTGAGCGTGGGATGAGTGTTAACCTGCCTCGTACTGGAAAGTCCGCCAAGCTGTCTAATGTCACTCAGTTTATGGCGGAAAGTCGTGAGAATGTAACCAATGCCGTGGCAGGTGATATTATCGGAGTTTACGATACAGGTACTTATCAAGTTGGTGATACCTTGACAGTTGGAAAAAACAAGTTTGAGTTTGAACCACTGCCAACCTTTACACCAGAAATTTTCATGAAGGTTTCGCCTAAGAACGTCATGAAACAAAAATCATTCCATAAGGGAATGGAACAGTTGGTACAAGAAGGAGCTGTCCAGCTTTATAAGAATTACCAAACAGGTGAGTACATGCTAGGTGCCGTTGGACAACTCCAATTTGAAGTCTTTAAACACCGCATGGAAGGCGAGTACAACGCGGAAGTTGTCATGAGCCCAATGGGTAAAAAGACCGTTCGTTGGATCAAGCCAGAGGACCTAGACGAACGCATGTCTTCAAGTCGAAACATCTTGGCAAAAGACCGCTTTGACCAACCTGTCTTCCTCTTCGAAAATGACTTTGCCCTCCGCTGGTTTGCAGACAAGTATCCAGACGTGGAGTTGGAAGAAAAGATGTAAATCGTTACAAATGACTAGCAACACAAAGTTGCTGTCATTTAACGGTAACCGCTATATCGGTTTGCCTAAACGCTTCACTAGGTAAAACCCACGAATGGTATCGATTCGTGGGTTTTGCCGTCGTAACAGAAAGGAAGCGAACTAGCTTGTTGCCTTACTAACTCATCGGCGAAAAATAATCGTTTTCGCCTCTTCGTGTCGTAGGAAACTGAATTTTGATGATTGTGTAACAATCTAAGTAACTAACGCCAAGTTTCTATGGAACTTGGCTAG
>NZ_CALSFO010000002.1 GCF_943736975.1 Streptococcus sp. Marseille-Q0941
GCGCTCCACTAGTAAAGTTTTACGAATAGTATCGATTCGTAAAACTTTACGTCGAAACGGGTTAAAAGTAGCCTAGCATACTGCCTCACTAACTGAGTTTTACAAATGAAATCGATTTGTCAAACTCGGTGTCGTAGTGTAAAAATGAGCTTACCTAAACGCTTCACTAGGAAAAGTCCACGAATGGTATTAATTCGTGGGCTTTTCCGTCGTAACGGAAAGGAAGCGAACTAGCTAACTGCCTTACTAACTCATCGGCGAAAAATAAACATTTTCGCCTCTTCGTGTCGTAGGAAACTGAATTTTGATGATTGTGTAACAATCTAAGTAACTAACGCCAAGTTTCTATGGAACTTGGCTAGGCGCTCCACTAGTAAAGTTTTACGAATAGTATCGATTCGTAAAACTTTACGTCGAAACGGGTTAAAAGTAGCCTAGCATACTGCCTCACTAACTGAGTTTTACAAATGAAATCGATTTGTCAAACTCAGTGTCGTAATATCTCGCACTTAATGCATGTTTTGTTCTTAAATAGACAAAAAAGACTAGAAATTAAATAGATTTCTAGTCTTTTTATTAGTAGTGGGACCTTCATTTATTGAATAACATCTAGGCCAACAACCTTGATAAGAATTGTCAGAAGGATAAGCAATAGAATGCTGACTCCATTATTCACTAGGTGCAGTAGGATAGACATCTCTAGACGTTTGGTGCGATAAGCAGTCCAAGTTAGGACAGCAGACATCCAGCCATAGATCAAGAAAGAAGGAAGATTATTTGGTATATGCGCTATAGTGAAGAGAAACCAACCGAAAACATATCCAATTTTTTCGTATCCTTCGAAGAGCTTTTTAGGTATAATACCTCGACAGATAATTTCCTCACAAATAGGTGCCACTATTGCAACCACGAAAATGCTAGAAATTAGAGAACTTCCTGACATGATGCTATTGATAGCCTCTTGATTCGAAGTAGTTGTTTGCTTCAGAAGTTGCAACCAAATCGCACCAATCATATTTCCAGCGACAATGGCTATATAACTAAGAGCGATTCGAGGGGCGTCATTAATGGTAAAGAGTTTCGATTTTAAATTTAATAACTTACTTTTGTGAGCACCGTATAAAAAGAGTGTCACAATAGCGGTAGAGACAAGCCCCACTATTAGAGATGACCAGATAGATCCAAGTTGAGTTTTCTGAAGTAACATTAAAGTCACGATAGGAACTTGCGATAGGCACATTGCTACAAGAAAGATTCCTAGCCAAATCAATCGTTTACGATAATCTTTAAAAAAATTCATTCATATATCTCCTAAAAAATTTATTTCATTATAGCATATTTCTGACAGGAATTCTAATAACTACCAGAACATAAGTGTTGATAATGCAAGTAAGATATTTCGGATGAGATGACTATAAAAGGATAAATCTTGTCTTAAGGTTTTAGGGAATAAAAAGTTTAGAAAGCTGGCTCCCAAAAGGATATAAAAGCCGACAGAAAGTATGGTTAAAGGATTGTGCAGAAAAAATAAACTAAAAAAGATAAGGGTCGTTAGCTTGCCTGTCTTTTTATGAGTTGGTAATTTTTTCCATTTGTTTAACGGCAGAAAAGTAGCAATATCAAGTCCGAAAAGGAAAAAGAAAGAGATGAGTAACAAGTCCACTATTTCTTTTTTTAATAGACTGTCAGTGCTTATGCTTTCAAATAAAATAAAACTTGCTCCAGCAACATTAATGATCACCATGCTAGCATACAATAAAAAGAAGGATCGACTACGATTGTGTAGCTGACTTTTCACATGTTCATGTCCTGAAAGATAGTGGATAAATGTACAGATACCTGCTAAAAACAGTAAGATAAGTAAAAAGTAAAAGCAGGATTGTTTGAGAGTTAAAATAATGCCAGGCCAAAATAAGCAACTACAGAATCCTAAGTATACCAAGGAAGTCAATAAAAGAAGTTGGATTGATTTGTTCATTTTTTCCATATAATACCCCTACGTTTTTTTAAAATTATAACTAAAATGATTCACGAAAAATCAACTGTTTCCCAAGTGTTATTTTTTGAATCTCAACTGTCTTTTAAAAAATCTTATCCAACAGAAAAAGCACATCTCTCATTTGTTGAGGGATGTGCTTTTGATAATACAATTTCTAACGTTTAGACCAGGTTCGCTTCATAAAGAGTAGTATGATTGGATAAATTTCAAGACGTCCTGCAATCATTGCAAAGGATAGGAGGAGTTTTGAAAATGGACTAAAAATTGAGAAACTTGCAGTTGTTCCGAGAATTGGGCCGATATTGTTAAAGCAACTGAAAACGGCACTCGTAACAATCATTAAATTATTAGCATCTAAACTGATAATGAAAATTAAGCTGAGTAGAATCATAATGTAAACTACAAAGTACTTGAGAATCTTGTGTTGGGTGTCCTTATCAATTACCGTTTGGTTAACATGGAGAGTTAAAACACGGTGAGGGGATATGGTAGACAAAAATTGATTTTTAGCAATTTTAGCTAGAATAACTCCACGCATCACTTTGAGACCACCAGCAGTAGATCCAGCAGAACCACCAATCGCCATCAGCATCAGTAAAATATACTGAGAAAATAAAGGCCAATTGGTTATGTTTCCGTAACCAAAACCAGTTGTCGTAATGATATTAGAGACTTGGAAGAAGGCCATCTCAAAACTTTGTGAAACGCCACTATAAAGGTGGAGTGTATTGAGAGTAATTAAGCCGGTAGAAACGATGACAATCAAGAGATAAGCACGAAGCTCCTCATCGAAAAAGAATTCCTTTACTCGACGAAGCATGAGATAGTAGTAGAGGTTGAAATTGACACCAAACATCAAGACCCCAACACTCGTCAGATAGGTAATAAGAGAACTATTATAGTGGGCGATTCCATCATTGTAAACAGTGAAACCACCAGTCCCAGCAGTTCCCATAGCGATAACAAAACTATCGTAGAGTGGCATACCGGCAAGATAATAAATCACTACAAAGAGGGCGAACATTGCCAGATACAGGATGTAGAGGATTTGTGCTGTATTTTTTAGCTTAGATACTACCTTACCAAATACTGGTCCAGGAACCTCAGCCTTCATAACCTCAAGGTGACTATTTTTCGCATTGTCCATAATAGCTAGGGCAAAAACCAGCACCCCCATCCCTCCAATGAGGTGGGTAAAACTTCGCCAAAATAGAAGGGAGCGACTTAATATAGAAACGTCATTTAAGATAGTGGCTCCCGTAGTAGTGAAGCCTGAACTAGTTTCGAAGAAGGCATCGATAAAATTGGGGATTTGACCTGAAAAGACGAAGGGAAGGGAGCCAAAGAAAGACCAGAGGATCCAACATAGGGCAACAATTAAGACTCCTTCTTTAGCATAGATACGTTGTTTTTTAGGTTTACTGATGATTCCGAGTAGACCTAGGACAACAAGAATCCCGATGGTAGAGAAAAGAGCTGTAAAAACTTGACTAGATTCTCGATAGTAAAGAGCAATGCCAACCGGAACTAAAAGTAGCCCAGCTTCAATCAAGAGTAGTTTTGCAAGAAGAAAGCGTACCATACTTCTATTCATAACTTACCTCTCTAACAAATCATAAATCTTGGTGATGTTTGATAGCAAAGTGATAACCACAAGCTTATCACCGACCTGGAGGGTATCTTCTCCTGTTGGGAAGATCGTTTTTCCATTGCGGATAATAGCAGCAATCAAGACATCCTTTTTGAGTTTCAATTGAGATAAAGGCTTGCCAGTCATTTTATTGGCTTCCTTGATCAGGAATTGAAGAGTTTCTACCTGTCCATTTGCTAGATGGTGCATAGCTTGAAGGTCAGAATATTGCGCATTTACACGACCATGGATAAAGTGCATGATGGTATCAACAGCGATTGTTTTAGGGGTGATGATACTCGAGAAATCTGTCGCATGAATGATTTCCAATAGGCTTGTTCGGTTTACCTTAGTAATATTCTTTTGAACACCTATGTTATCCAAAAACATAGAGGTAATGATATTTTCCTCGTCGACTCCTGTCAAAGTGGCAACAGCATCGTAGTTTTGTGCACTTTCTTCTAAGAGGGTGTCCTTGGTTGTTCCATCACCTTGGACTATATAAAGTTTAGGGAATTTTTCACTGAAAAAGGCGGCTCTTTCAGGACTGACCTCAATAACCTTGGTATCGATACGACTGTCTTTTAAAATACCTAAAAGATAGTAAGCAATTTTCCCGGCTCCTATGATGAGTAAACTCTTAACGACTCGAGATTTGATATAGTTGTGAAAGAGCATCATATCGACACGACTTCCTGTCACAAAGATACGGTCTTTATCTTCTAAAATCATATCTCCACTAGGAATCATGAGTTTGTGGTTGCGTTCGACAGCACAGACGATTACATTGCCAAACTTTTTACGGAAATCAGCAATAGACATCTGACAAATATTACTGAAATTTCGTACCTTGAATTCCATTAAGCTGACTAATCCACCTGCAAAACGCTCAACAGAAAGAGCATTGGGGAAGTCTATAATATTAGCGATAGCACGAGCTGCTAGGAGTTCAGGGTTTACAATGAGTGAAAATCCAAGAATATTTTTTTCTTTAAAGTAAGGGTTGGAATATTCAGGGTTGCGAACACGAACGATGGTTTCTTTTGCTCCCATTTTTTTGGCTAGAACAGCCGAAACCATGTTGACCTCGTCGTATTGAGTCATGGCAATGAAAATATCACAATCTTGAACATTGGCTGCCTCTAACATAGCGAAGTCAGCTCCGTTACCTGAGATACCCATAATGTCAAAACGGCTGGTCAAGTATTTGAGAACAGTTTCGTTCTGTTCAATTAAGACAACATCATGATTGTCAGCAACAAGTGAACGACAGAGGGCAGAACCTACTTTTCCCCCTCCGACAAGAATAATCTTCATAGTTAGTTAACCTACTTTTTCAATATGTCTCTATCATACCTTTTTTTAGAAAAAAATGCACTCAACAACTGACTCTTTCCTTCTTCAGTAAAGGGATTCGGGAATTTGAAGAACTATTTTGCTTCAAACATCATCTATTTATGAAAAAACTTGTTCCGAAAATTCCCAATCTAGGTAAATTTTATGATATTGGTGGTTTTAAGTTGGATTTTTAACTTTTGTAAATATGCTTGTAAAAAAAATGAAAAAATCAAGTCATTTCTATTGACAATCAGGCTGAAAGTGATATACTAAAACAGTAGTTTCGCTGATTTACTTCAAACCTGTTGTGAGGTAAGTTAACGATGCCTTAACCACGCTGTTTGCTGAGCTTGACTCCGGGCAGTGTGGCTATTTTTTTGCACCAGTGAGAGGAAGCAAGACATGGTAAATCATATTGTATTGTTTGAACCACAAATTCCACAAAATACGGGGAATATTGCACGTACCTGTGCAGCGACGAATGCACCCCTTCATATTATTAGACCTATGGGATTCCCAATTGATGATCGTAAAATGAAGCGAGCCGGACTAGACTATTGGGATAAACTTGAGATCTATTTTTATGATAGTTTAGATGAATTTATGAAAAAAATGGATGGTCAAGTCTACTTGATTTCTAAGTTTGCAGAAAAGGTCTATTCAGATGCTGACTTCACGATAGAAGGAAATCATTATTTTCTTTTTGGACGTGAAGATAAAGGTTTGCCTGAGGAATTTATGCGGGAACATCCTGAAAAAGCTCTCAGAATTCCTATGAATGATGAACATGTCCGTAGTCTCAATGTATCCAATACAGTATGTATGATAGTCTATGAGGCCCTTCGTCAACAAAATTTTGCGGGTCTCGAACTGGTTCATACTTACGAAACGGATAAGTTGAAATAAACACTGATAAGAGATAAAATGCTTGCGCTTGCAAGCTTTTTTTGTTATCATAAAGGGGTCTTCAGGGCTGGGTGAGATTCCCGACCGGCGGTGACTTTAACAAGCTATTTTGTCTTACTCTTCGTTGTCTTGTCTTGATATACTTAAGTATTATCTTCGACTGCGACGCCTAGATTAATCCAAAATATCTTAGTTAAAGAAGTCCGCGAGCGCAAGCTGATGTGGTGAGATTCCACAACCGACAGTATAGTCTGGATGGGAGAAGACGAAAGGATAGCTTTGTCTATTCTGCTTCATTATAATAGAAATAAAACCAGTTTCTTTGTAAGCTTAGGTTGTTTTTTGAGATAGTTAAGAGAGTAGATAGAGAGAAACTTTCCAACTTCTTCTGATTTTATAGAAAATTGGAGGAACCTGTTATGACAAATACACGTCGACTTTCGACCATTGCAATTTTATCAGCACTTTCTTTTGTGTTGATGTACTTAGACTTTCCACTCTTGCCTGCGGCGTCCTTTTTGAGGGTTGAGTTCAGTATCTTGCCTGTCCTTGTGGGTTTGGTGGTCTTGGATTTACCAGCAGCTTTAGGCGTGCTTTTTCTTCGCTCCTTGTTAAAACTTCTTCTGAACAATCAAGGAGTTAGCACCTATATTGGTTTGCCGATGAATATCGTAGCCTTAGGAGTCTTTGTTCTTGCTTTTGGTCTGATTTGGAAAAAAGAGCGTACAACCATGCGTTTTGTCCTAGCTTCATTAGCAGGGACTATTGGTCTTACTTTAGCCATGTTAGTTCTAAACTACGTTTATGCTGTACCTTTGTACGCAAAATTTGCTAACTTCGATATAGAGAATATTCTAGGACTTAGTAATTACTTGTTGGCAATGGTCTTACCATTTAATTTGATTGAAGGTATTATCTTTGCCATCTCATTCTGGTTATTATTTGTCCTCTTGAAACCAACTTTGAAATACTATGAAAGATAAACAAACATATTTAACAAAGGGCTCTTTTGCCCTTTTACTATTTGTAATTCTGGGTTATGTCGTTAAGTTTTATCCAGAACAATTGATACCATTTGATTCGTCTATCCAGACAGCAATCCGTGGAGATTTACCAGCTATATTGACAACTATCTTTCGTGGGATTACCCGTCTGATTGACTTACCAATCGTTATTTCTTGGGCAATTCTATTGACTGTTATTTTTTATCTGAAAAAGTGGAAGTCAGAAAGCCTTTTAGTAGCTGGAAATCTTAGTTTGGCTGGAATTTTAATTGTGTCCTTAAAACACCTCTATCAACGTCTGCGACCTGAAATTTTACACTTGGTCGAAGAAGAGGGCTTTTCTTTCCCTAGTGGTCACTCGCTAGCAGTAACCCTCTTAATCGGTTCACTAATTATCATTGTGGGACAGAGAGTGAAAGATAGGACTGTAAGACTTATTCTCCAGATTTTACTGGGAATCTACCTAGTAAGTGTAATCATTTCCAGAGTCTATCTGGGCGTTCACTATCCGTCGGATGTTCTTGCCAGTCTCTGTCTGGGTCTTGGAATTCTCTTCATAGAATTTCCTTTTTATGACAAACTTCGATTTCAATGGCGCTTTACAGGCAAGCAGAAATAATTATGAGAGTTCTAACATCAGATTAAAAAGGCACTCAAAATGAGTGCTTTTTTTGACGAAAAAGTACGGAATCTTATGGTAAACGCTTTTAAAAATAAATAAATCTTAGATTATTATTTAATTGAAAAAAATTTCTAAAAAATAGTTTTCCTACTTGAATTTTGAACAGATTAGTGTATAATAGATGGGTATGTGTAAAACATACTTGTGGGAGGTAAAAATCTTACATTACCGCCAAAACCACAAAGGAGGATTTAAAAATGGCTAAAAAAGTCGAAAAACTTGTAAAATTGCAAATCCCTGCTGGTAAAGCTACACCAGCTCCACCGGTTGGACCTGCTCTTGGTCAAGCTGGTATCAACATCATGGGATTCACAAAAGAGTTCAACGCTCGTACAGCTGACCAAGCTGGTATGATCATTCCAGTTGTTATCTCAGTTTACGAAGATAAATCATTTACTTTCGTTACAAAGACACCACCAGCTGCTGTTCTTTTGAAAAAAGCTGCAGGTGTTGAAAAAGGATCAGGTACACCTAACAAAACAAAAGTTGCTTCAGTTACTCGTGCGCAAGTACAAGAAATTGCAGAAACTAAGATGCCAGATTTGAACGCTGCAAACCTTGAGTCTGCAATGCGTATGATCGAAGGTACTGCTCGTTCTATGGGATTCACTGTTGTTGACTAATCAATAACTTCCCTATATAACCCGCAAGACTTCATCATTTCGAGAAGTGACGTGGGAGATGAAAATCGATTGAACCACTTACAAGGAGAATAGAAAATGGCTAAAAAAAGCAAACAACTTCGTGCTGCTCTTGAGAAAATCGACAGCACAAAAGCATACAGCGTAGAAGAAGCTGTAGCTCTTGCAAAAGAAACTAACTTTGCAAAATTTGACGCAACTGTAGAAGTTGCATACAACTTGAACATTGACGTGAAAAAAGCTGACCAACAAATCCGTGGAGCAATGGTATTGCCAAACGGTACTGGTAAAACAGCTCGCGTTCTTGTATTTGCGCGTGGTGCAAAAGCTGAAGAAGCTAAAGCTGCTGGTGCAGACTTCGTTGGTGAAGACGACCTTGTTGCTAAAATCAACGACGGTTGGTTGGACTTCGATGTAGTTATCGCTACACCTGACATGATGGCTCTTGTTGGACGTCTTGGACGTGTCCTTGGACCACGTAACTTGATGCCAAACCCTAAAACTGGTACTGTAACAATGGATGTTGCGAAAGCAGTTGAAGAGTCTAAAGGTGGTAAAATCACTTACCGTGCAGACCGTGCAGGTATCGTACAAGCAATCATCGGTAAAGTTTCATTTGAGGCTGACAAGTTGGTTGAAAACTTCAAAGCATTCAACGAAACAATCCAAAAAGCTAAACCAGCTACTGCTAAAGGAACTTACGTAACAAGCTTGACAATCACAACTACTCAAGGTGTGGGTATCAAGGTTGACGTTAACTCACTTTAATCAGTACAAAATTTAAAACAAAAAAGGTTGAGACAGACTTGTCTTCAACCTTTTTATTCTTCTCAAAATAAAGAAATCGAGTTTATAGATAACCAAGTAGAAGTGTGTGAAAAAATATCTAGATAGAAAATTCAGAAAATTGTTTCTTTTGTCTTGAAAATTTTTGAAAAAATGGTATTATAGAAACAAGTCATTTTAAGAGAAGAGAAAGGGGAACGATGGAGAAAATCATTTTAGATTCACCAAAGTCGGGATCAGAACTTGTTTTGGAAACACTCCGTGATTTAGGAATCGACACGATCTTCGGTTATCCAGGCGGAGCTGTATTACCTTTATATGATGCTATTTATAATTTTAAAGGTATCCGTCATATTCTAGGTCGTCATGAACAAGGTTGTCTTCATGAAGCTGAAGGTTATGCTAAGTCAACAGGAAAACTTGGTGTCGCAGTCGTCACAAGTGGACCAGGAGCTACTAATGCCATTACAGGTATTGCAGATGCCATGAGTGACAGTGTTCCCCTTTTGGTCTTCACAGGACAAGTCGCAAGAGCCGGAATCGGTAAGGATGCTTTCCAAGAAGCAGATATTGTTGGAATTACCATGCCAATTACCAAGTATAACTACCAGGTTCGAGAGACAGCGGATATCCCACGTGTAATTGCAGAGGCCGTACATATTGCAACTACGGGTCGTCCGGGACCAGTTGTGATTGATTTGCCAAAAGATGTTTCTGCTCTTGAAACGGACTTCGTCTATTCATCGGAGATAGATTTACCAAGTTATCAACCAACTCTAGAGCCAAATGAGATGCAAATCAAGAAAATCTTGAAACAACTCTCTAAGGCTAAGAAACCAGTCTTACTAGCTGGTGGTGGTATTAGTTACGCTGAGGCTGCTGCGGAGTTAAATGTATTTGCAGAGCGTTATCAAATTCCAGTTGTGACAAGTCTTTTGGGACAGGGAACAATTGCAACTAGCCATCCACTATTTTTGGGAATGGGTGGAATGCACGGTTCCTTTGCAGCCAACATTGCTATGACTGAAGCAGATTTTATGATTTCTATTGGTTGCCGTTTTGATGACCGTTTGACTGGAAATCCAAAGACATTTGCAAAGAATGCTAAAGTAGCGCATATAGATATCGATCCTGCAGAGATTGGTAAGATTATCGCAGTTGATATTCCAGTTGTTGGTGATGCGAAAAAGGCCTTGCAGCAGTTACTAGCTGAACCAATCGTTCGTAACAATACGGAAAAATGGATTGAAAAAGTTACCAAAGATAAGAATCGTGTCCGTTCTTATGATAAGAAAGAACGTGTCGTCCAACCACAAGCAGTTATTGAACGCATTGGTGAATTAACTAAGGGTGATGCCATTGTCGTAACAGACGTTGGGCAACATCAAATGTGGACAGCTCAATACTATCCCTACCAAAATGAACGGCAGTTGGTAACTTCAGGTGGCCTAGGGACTATGGGGTTCGGAGTTCCTGCAGCCATCGGAGCAAAAATTGCCAATCCAGATAAAGAAGTTGTTCTCTTTGTCGGTGATGGTGGTTTCCAAATGACCAATCAGGAATTGGCAATCTTAAATATCTACAAGATTCCAATCAAGGTCATCATGCTTAATAACCATTCACTAGGTATGGTTCGTCAATGGCAAGAAGCTTTCTATGAGGGTAGAACTTCAGAGTCAGTCTTTGACAGTCTTCCTGACTTCCAATTGATGGCTCAAGCCTACGGGATTAAGAATTATAAATTTGACAATCCTGAAACATTAGAGAAGGATCTGGAAGTTATCATGGAAGATGTACCGATGTTTATTGAAATAGACATTTCTCGGAAAGAGCATGTTTTACCGATGGTACCAGCTGGTAAGAGTAACCATGAAATGTTGGGGGTGAAGTTTAATGCGTAGAATGTTAACAGCCAAACTTCAAAACCGATCCGGAGTTCTCAATCGCTTTACTGGTGTCTTGTCTAGACGCCAGGTTAACATTGAGAGTATTTCGGTAGGGGCGACAGAAAATCCCAATGTGTCACGGATTACGATTATCATTGATGTCGCATCTCAGGATGAAGTGGAACAAATCATCAAGCAACTCAACCGCCAGGTCGATGTGATTCGTGTTCGTGATATCACAGATAAACCGCACTTAGAGCGCGAAGTTATCTTGGTGAAGGTATCTGCTCCCGCTGAAAAGCGAGCAGAAATCTTAGCGATTATCCAGCCTTTCCGTGCAACGGTGGTGGATGTGGCTCCAAGCTCGATTACGATCCAGATGACTGGGAACGCAGAAAAGAGTGAAGCTTTATTGCGAGTGATTCGACCATACGGTATTAAAAATATTGCTCGTACGGGTGCAACTGGATTTACCCGAGACTAAAACTCTTCGAAAATCTCTTCAAATCATGTCAGCTTCGCCTTGGATTATATATGTGACTGACTTCGTCAGTCTTATCTACAACCTCAAAGCAGTGCTTTGAGCAACCTGCGGCTAGTTTCCTAATTTGCTCTTTGATTTTCATTGAGTAAAAAATAACCTAAATTTGTTAAAACAGCCTAATAGGCAATAAAAATAGAAAAGAGAGAAAAAACTATGGCAGTTCAAATGGAATACGAAAAAGATGTTAAAGTAGCAGCACTTGACGGCAAAAAAATCGCCGTTATCGGTTATGGTTCACAAGGTCATGCTCACGCTCAAAACTTGCGTGATTCAGGTCACGATGTGATCATCGGTGTTCGTTCAGGTAAATCTTTTGACAAAGCAAAAGAAGATGGTTTTGACACTTACACAGTAGCAGAAGCAACTAAATTGGCAGATGTTATCATGATCTTGGCTCCAGATGAAATCCAACAAGAATTGTACGAGGCAGAAATTGCTCCAAACCTTGAAGCTGGAAATGCGGTTGGTTTTGCTCATGGTTTCAACATTCACTTTGAATTCATCAAAGTTCCTGCAGATGTAGATGTCTTCATGTGTGCTCCTAAAGGGCCAGGACACTTGGTACGTCGTACTTACGAAGAAGGCTTTGGTGTTCCAGCACTTTACGCTGTCTACCAAGATGCAACAGGAAATGCTAAAAACATTGCTATGGACTGGTGTAAAGGTGTTGGTGCAGCACGCGTTGGTCTTTTGGAAACAACTTACAAAGAAGAAACTGAAGAAGATTTGTTTGGTGAACAAGCAGTTCTTTGTGGTGGTTTGACTGCCCTTATCGAAGCTGGTTTTGAAGTCTTGACTGAAGCTGGATATGCTCCAGAATTGGCTTACTTTGAAGTTCTTCATGAAATGAAATTGATCGTTGACTTGATCTATGAGGGTGGATTCAAGAAAATGCGTCAATCTATTTCAAACACTGCTGAATACGGTGACTACGTTTCAGGCCCACGTGTCATCACTGAACAAGTGAAAGAAAACATGAAAGCTGTTTTGGCAGACATCCAAAATGGTAAATTTGCAAATGACTTTGTAAATGACTACAAGGCTGGTCGTCCAAAACTCACTGCTTACCGTGAACAAGCAGCTAATCTTGAAATTGAAAAAGTTGGTGCTGAATTACGTAAAGCAATGCCATTCGTTGGTAAAAACGATGACGATGCTTTCAAAATCTATAACTAATTCTTGAAAATAAAAACAGAAGGCGAGTTGGGGGGTACCTAACTCGCTTTTTATCTTGTAAAGTATTTGAGGAGGAGATATGCTAAGTGCAAAAGATGTGGTGAAAGCTCACAAAGTTTTAAGTGGTGTAGTAGTGAATACACCACTAGAATATGATCATTACTTATCAGAAAAGTATGGAGCTAAGATATATCTGAAAAAGGAAAATGCTCAACGAGTTCGTTCTTTTAAAATTCGTGGAGCTTATTACGCTATTTCACAATTGACAAAAGAAGAACGAGAACGTGGTGTGGTCTGTGCATCGGCGGGGAATCACGCTCAAGGTGTTGCTTACACTTGTAAGGAGATGAAAATTCCTGCAACTATTTTCATGCCCATTACAACACCTCAACAGAAGATTGGACAAGTTCGTTTCTTTGGTGGTGACTATGTGACGATCAAATTGGTCGGAGATACTTTTGACGCTTCGGCTAAGGCGGCCCAAGAATTCACCGTTTCAGAAAATAGAACCTTTATCGATCCTTTTGATGATGCCCATGTCCAGGCAGGACAAGGGACTGTAGCCTATGAAATTCTTGAAGAAGCCCGTAAAGAATCTATTGATTTTGATACTGTCTTGGTGCCTGTAGGTGGTGGAGGGCTCATTGCGGGAGTTTCTACATATATTAAAGAAACAAACCCAACAATTGAAGTGATAGGAGTAGAAGCTAACGGAGCTCGGTCCATGAAGGCAGCTTTTGAGGCTGGTGGTCCAGTCAAACTCAAAGAAATTGATAAGTTTGCGGATGGGATTGCTGTGCAGAAGGTTGGACAGTTGACCTATGAAGCGACTCGTAAAAACGTTGAAACGCTGATCGGAGTGGATGAAGGTTTGATTTCTGAAACTTTAATTGACCTATACTCTAAACAAGGTATTGTAGCAGAGCCTGCAGGAGCTGCCAGCATTGCTGCCTTGGAAGTGTTGTCCGACTACATCAAGGGTAAGACTATTTGTTGTATTATTTCAGGTGGAAATAATGACATCAACCGTATGCCAGAGATGGAAGAACGTGCCTTGATTTATGATGGCATCAAGCATTACTTTGTCGTTAATTTCCCACAACGTCCAGGGGCTCTTCGAGAATTTGTAAATGATATCTTGGGGCCGAATGATGATATCACTCGTTTTGAGTATATTAAACGTGCTAGTAAGGGAACAGGACCCGTCTTAATCGGAATCGCCCTTGCCAACAAGCATGACTATGCTGGGTTGATCCACCGTATGGAGAAGTTCGACCCGTCTTATATTAATTTGAATGGGAACGAGACCCTATATAATATGCTTGTTTAAAATCCTATTAAATTTTTATCATATTATTTGCCTAACCTATATACGAGTGCTATAATGTAAGTGAAGAAAGGGGGAGATTCCCATGGTTTTACAAGTTTTACTTGTTCTAGTTATTCTAATGCTTATTGTGGGAGCTGTGTTAGTGAGCTCTGTTTATGTCGTTCGTCAACAGTCTGTTGCAATTATCGAACGATTTGGTAAGTATCAAAAGTTAAGTAATAGTGGTATTCATCTACGGGCACCATTTGGCATTGACAAAATTGCGGCTCGTGTGCAGCTACGCCTTTTACAGAGTGAGATCGTGGTTGAAACCAAAACCCAAGATAACGTTTTTGTGACGATGAATGTCGCAACTCAGTACCGTGTCAATGAGTTAAACGTTACAGACGCTTACTATAAATTGATGAGACCTGAAGCTCAAATTAAATCTTATATTGAAGATGCATTGCGCTCATCTGTTCCTAAGTTAACTTTGGATGAATTGTTTGAGAAAAAAGATGAAATTGCATTAGAAGTTCAAAAGCAAGTAGCAGAAGAAATGTCGACGTATGGGTATATTATCGTTAAGACGCTCATTACCAAAGTTGAGCCGGATGCAGAAGTCAAACAATCCATGAACGAGATTAATGCTGCCCAACGTAAGAGAGTGGCAGCTCAAGAATTGGCTGAAGCAGATAAGATTAAGATCGTTACAGCGGCAGAAGCTGAGGCAGAAAAAGATCGCCTCCATGGTGTGGGGATCGCAGAGCAGCGAAAAGCAATTGTTGATGGACTTGCTGATTCTATTAAAGAGTTAAAAGGAGCCAATGTCGAATTAACTGAAGAACAAATTATGTCAATCCTATTAACCAATCAGTATTTGGATACATTGAATAATTTTGCAGATAAACAAGGAAATAATACAATATTCTTGCCAGCAAATCCTAATGGAGTTGAAGATATTCGAACCCATATATTATCAGCTTTGAAAGCTAAATAATTACAATCTTAACGCAATAACGTTATTAATATATGTGTTTTGTTTGATAAACACTATAAAAACATATAGAATGAGATTGCGTAAAGAAAAAATATAGGAGAATTACATGGCTAAGTCTAACTTTGAAAAAGTAGAAGCAGTTGTTAGCTGGGTTCGTGATAAGAAAATCACAGGGTATCGTATTTCTAAGGAAACGAATGCGCGTGAGATGTCTATCATTGCTTTGGCTCAAGGACGTGCAAAAGTTAAAAACATTTCCTTTGAAACAGCCCTCGGCTTAATTGATTTCTACAATAAAAATCATGAAAAATTTGAAGATTAGTCTTTGGATATAGGCAGGTTCGAAAAGAATCTGCCTTTTCATTTGTAGGAATAGAAAAAAGACTGCAATGGCAGTCTTTTTTCTTATCGAAGATAGCGTTGTAAAAATTCTCTTGTACGTTCTTCTTTGGGATTAGTAAATAGATCTTCTGGTTTGCCTTCTTCTGCAATGACACCCTTATCCATAAAGATGACACGGTGTGATACATCGCGAGCAAATTCCATTTCGTGGGTTACGACGATCATGGTCAAGCCTTCTTGAGCTAAATCTTGCATGATTTTGAGAACTTCACCGACCATTTCAGGGTCAAGGGCTGATGTAGGCTCATCAAAGAGAATGGCATCAGGATTCATAGAAAGTGCACGAGCAATAGCAACACGTTGCTTTTGACCACCGGAAAGTTGTTTTGGTTTGGCTTGCCAGTAACGTTCTCCCATGCCAACTTTTTCAAGATTTTCTTTTGCAATTTTCTCTGCTTCTGAGCGATCGCGTTTGAGTACAGTTGTTTGGGCAACGATTGTATTTTCAAGCACGTTGAGATTTTCAAAGAGGTTGAAGGACTGAAAGACCATTCCTAATTTTTCACGATAGTGAGTGAGGTTATAGCCTTTTTCAAGGACGTTTTCGCCGTGATAAAGGATTTCACCTTCGGTTGGTGTTTCAAGTAAGTTGATCGAACGTAGGAAGGTTGATTTACCACTACCAGAACTTCCAATGATAGAAATAACTTCACCTTTATGAATAGTGAGAGAGATATCTTTTAGGACCTCGTTTTGTCCATAGGATTTTTTGAGGTGTTTGATTTCAAGAATGGGTTGATTCATTATTTCAAATCCTCCGTTTGCATTTGGTTAGCACCTGTAGTATAGGTATCCATATCCATCCGTTTTTCGATATAGCGGAGGATACGTGTCACTGTAAAGGTGAGGACAAAGTAAATAACTGCGATGATGGTAAAGGTTTGGAAGTATTGGTAGGTTTGTGTCGCTACCGTATTTCCTGAGAAGTAAAGTTCTACAACAGAGATAACATTCAATACAGAAGTATCCTTGATATTGATAACAAACTCATTACCAGTTGCAGGTAGGATGTTGCGAACTACTTGAGGTAGAACGATCTTACGCATGGTTTGATTGTGAGTCATACCAAGTGCAGTTGCTGCTTCAAATTGTCCCTTATCAACTGCCAGGATACCACCACGAACGATTTCTGTCATGTAGGCACCAGTATTGATCGAAACGATAAAGATAGCAGCCAGAGTACGATCTAGGTTGATTCCGAAAGCCTGGGCAGTTCCATAGTATATAACCATAGATTGTACAATCATAGGAGTTCCACGGAAAATTTCAATATAGATATTGAGAATCCAACCAACTATATTTTGAATGACGTAGATAAATTGATTTTCAGATTGAGGCGCAGTACGGAAAACACCGATAGCAAGACCAATAACGAGACCAACGATGGTACCGATAATTGAAATTAAAAGTGTGATTCCAGCACCACGCAAGAGTTGTTGCCAGTTTTCAGTTAGAATTTTAGCAACTTGGCTAAAGAAATTATTACTGTTTTCTTCTGTCGTTGTAGATTCGGCAGGTTGCTCCTTTATCATACGGTCCATGAGCGAAACTTGCTCATCTTTAGAAATGGTTTCGATACTAGCGTTGATTTGGCTGATACGGTCATCATCTTTACGAAGACCGATAGCGATAGAGGTATCTTCTTCTCCATTTTTAAAACCAGGTTCAGGTTGAATCATTTTGAACTTGGCGTTGGCTGACTCGGCAGTTAGAGCCTCAGGACGTTCAGAAACATAGGCGTCGATGACACCAGCTTCAAGAGCTTGACGCATTTGTGCAAAATCGCCCATAGCTGTTTCTTTTTTAGCTCCTGTGATTTGTGAAATCAAATCATAAAGATAAACACCTTGTTGAGAAGTGATTTTAGCACCTTCAAAGTCATTTAAGCTAGTAGCATTAGCATAGCTAGAGTCTTTTTTTACTAAGAGAACAGGTTCACTAGTGTAGTAACTGCTTGAGAAGGCAATTTCTTGCTTTCGTTCAGCAGTTGGGCTCATACCTGCAATAATCATATCAATTTTGCCAGAAGTCAGAGCTGGAACGAGTCCTTCCCATTTTGTTTTCACAATAAGTGGTTCTTTGCCGAGGTCTTTAGCGATTTTTTTTGCAATTTGAACATCATAACCATTGGCGTACTGGTTGGTTCCGTCAATCTTGACAGCACCGTTGCTATCGTCGTCTTGAGTCCAGTTAAAAGGTGCGTAAGCTGCTTCCATCCCGATGCGTAAATATTCATCGGCTTGGACCTGGCTAACTAGTCCTAGGGTCAGGGCTAGGCTAGCAAGGATAGTTAAGCATATTTTTTTCATATTTTCTCCTATTTCTAGTCTAAAAATGACTCCTTCTATTGTATCTAAAAATAGTGAGATTTTCAACACAAGCAAACCTTAAGTTCTAAAAAATGATATAATAGTGAAAAAACGTGAAAGGGAATGTAAAATGAAAAAGAGATGGTTACTTGGCCTGGTATTTACTTTTTTACTATTCATACCGAGCCTTGTTTTTGCAGTAGACTTCGATATTCTATCCTATAAAGGTGATTTGAATATTCATGCAGATAATACAGCAGTTTTCAAAGAAACAATCACCTACCACTTTAAAGATGATTTTAATGGTCAATTGATTGGACTCGGAAAAGCAGGGAAAATGCCCAGCGGATTTGAAATTGACGATGAACCAACTGTCTTAGTATCCAAAAATGGCCAAATTGTTCAAGATGTCCTCTCGTATACTAAGGAGGAAGAGGAAGGCTACAAGGTCACAATTTTTAATCCGGGAAATGCAGGGGATACTGTTCGGGTAACTGTTACTTGGCAATTGAAAAATCTTCTTTTCTTATATCAGGATATTGCTGAGCTGAATTGGCAACCACTGACAGATAGTTCAGGGGATATTAAAGATTTAGAATTTCGAGTAACATCGGATAAACCAGCCGAGAAACTCTTTTTCCATACTGGTAAACTCCTCGATGAGGGGAATGTTGCAAAAGTAAATGATATCTACTGGGTGAAAATGAAAAATCTTCCTAGAAACCGTCAAGTTGAGCTGCATGCCTATTGGCCGAGAGAAGTTTTCTCAAGTGCTCCAAGCCAAGGACTGAATGAAGATAATCTAAGTAACTTTAAAAGAGTTGAGGTAGAAATAAAGGCTGAAAAAGTCCAGGCTAACGTCATGATAAAATGGATTTTTCCAATCTTCTTTACGACTCTGTTGCTAGTAACAATCCACTATTATAGAGAATTTCGTCAGCATACGACTCTTAAAAAGGTATATCCAAAGAATCATCGTCTTTACGAACCCCCTATGGACCTACCTCCAATGGTTTTGGCAGAAGCAATCTATTCAACATCCTTAGAGGAAGTTAGCCCTCTAAACAAGCAGAAGTTTGGTAAATTCAGTTTTGAACAACTAATCCAGGCAACCTTGTTAGATTTAGTCGATCGCGGGAATTTATCCATTTTTCAAGGTGAAGAAGAGCCGTGGATCAAAATTAACAGTGAAAAGGGTTTGTCCAATTTTGAGAAGGAATGCCTGCGGATGACTCTTTCTACAAATAAAGAACTGCCTCTTTCAGATCTTTTCCCTGAGTATCAAGTTTCTTCAGTTTTGTTCCATGGGGCTAAGGAAGCTGATGAGAAGCATATTCGAGAATTTGGCTTTCACCTCAAACGTTCCTTCGAGAGACGACTTGAACGTATGCAAGGTTGTGTTCGAGACAAGGTGAACATTTTACGAATTCCAAGTTATTATCGTCCTTTGACGGAACAAGAAAATAATCTTGTCAAAAAAATGAAAGTCTGTTCGGCTGTAACAGGTATTCTAGGCCTTCTCATCTTCTACTATAGTTTACGAACACATGGTTATTTCTCACTTCCTTTACTGTCACTCGGTTTAATGGGCTTGCTAGCTAGTATTTTAGTTCATTTTGTGACCCGAGGACCGTCTCGTGATGGAGTCTTAAATGAAGAGGGTGCAGAAGCCTTTTATCTCTGGACAAGTTTTGAAAACATGCTTCGGGATATAGCTCATCTTGATAAGGCTGAACTAGAGAGCATTGCACTTTGGAATCGCCTTTTGGTCTATGCGACTCTCTATGGATACGCCAAGAAAGTGAATAAAATCATGAAGCTTCTCAATATCCAACTTGAAAATGCAGATATGAATCTTTATGTGTCTGCTGGATGGGATAAACAGTTTCATACGTCTACTGCTCACATTCATCAATACACTTCGGTCGCAAATACAGCAAGTACCTTCTCTGTATCATCTGGAAGTGGTAGCTCTGGTGGAGGTTTCTCAGGCGGTGGCGGTGGTGGAAGTATTGGTGCTTTCTAAAGAAAACTAAACACATCCTTTAAAAGTATGATATAATGGAGGATAGAAAAAAGGAGTAATCTATGTATTTTTTTGAAATTTTAAAAGCTATCTTTTTTGGAATTGTTGAAGGAATCACGGAGTGGCTGCCGATTTCAAGCACTGGCCACTTGATTTTAGCACAAGAGTTTATCCAGTTTAAAGATCAAAATGAAACCTTTATGTCTATGTTTAACGTAGTCATTCAACTTGGTGCCATCTTTGCAGTTGTGGTTATCTACTTTAATAAACTTAATCCCTTCAAGCCAGGTAAGGATAAGGTACAAGTTCGTAGAACTTGGCAGTTATGGTCCAAAGTTCTTGTTGCGACTTTACCTCTGCTTCTAGTCTTTAAGTTTGATGATTGGTTTGACACTCACTTTCACAATATGGTATCAGTAGCCATTATGTTGATTGTTTATGGGGTTGCCTTTATCTATCTTGAAAAACGCAATAAAGCGCAAGCCATTGAGCCAACAGTTACTGAGTTAGACAAATTACCGTATAAAACAGCCCTCTATATTGGACTTTTCCAAGTCTTGGCCCTTTTGCCAGGTACTAGTCGTTCAGGTGCCACTATCGTAGGTGGTTTGTTGAACGGTACTAGTCGTTCAGTGGTGACCGAATTTACCTTCTATCTAGGAATTCCAGTTATGTTTGGAGCTAGTGCTTTGAAGATTTTTAAATTCATCAAGGCTGGAGAAGTCTTGAGCTTTGGTCAATTCTTCTTGCTCTTGGTAGCCATGGTAGTTGCTTTTGTAGTTAGCATGGTAGCCATCCGTTTCTTGACCAGCTATGTGAAAAAACACGACTTTACGGTGTTTGGTAAATACCGTATTGTCCTTGGTAGTGTCTTACTACTTTATAGCTTCGTTCGATTATTTATATAAGAAAACAGCCTTGAGGGTAGACTCCTTCAAGGTTTTTAAAATCCAGTCACAGTGACTCCCAATAAGCGAACCCCCTTGTCTTTATCACTCAGTGTTTCGTAGAGTTGGATAATACTTTGAGCAATTTGTTCAGGGTCTTGTGTTTGCTGCTCCAAAGTTTTTCGTTTCGTCAAGGTGGAAAAATCAGAGTAGCGAATTTTTAAAATGACAATCTTTCCAGATTTCTCGTGTTTTTGAAGATTAAGGGCGACTTTTTCCGAAAGGAGAGTTAGCTCTTTTTTGATATCTTCTTCAATATTGAGAATTTTGCTGTAGGTTTTTTCTTTACCGATGGACTTACGGATACGATTTACTTTGACTGGAGAATTATCGATGCCACGAGCTTTACGGTATAGGTCAAAGCCGAGGCGACCGAAACGATCAATAAGAGTAATTTCAGAGATTTCTAGGAGATCAGCTCCCGTAACTACACCCATATGATGCAATTTCTCGACTGTTTTTTTGCCAACACCGTGGAATTTAGCGATATCCATTTGTTTGAGAAAAACTTCAGCTTCATCAGGTAAAATGACAGTCAAACCTTTAGGTTTTTGAAAGTCACTGGCCATTTTAGCTAAAAATTTATTGTATGATACACCAGCTGATGCTGTTAATTGTAATTCTTGCCAAATATCCTGCTGGATTAAACGAGCGATTTTAACAGCAGATTTAATACCAAGCTTGTTTTCGGTCACATCTAGATAGGCTTCATCGATACTCATTGGTTCAATCTTATCCGTATATCGTTTAAAAATGTCCCGAATCTGTTGGCCAACAGTAGTATATTTTTCGTAGTTCCCAGAAATAAAAATAGCTTGAGGACAGCGTTCATATGCCTCTTTGGAACTCATAGCTGAGTGGATGCCGAATGCTCTCGCTTCATAACTACAGGTTGAAACAACACCTCGACCACCTGTTTTCCTTGGATCGTTACCAATAATAACTGGTTTCCCTTTAAGTTTAGGATTATCCCGAATTTCTACAGCAGCAAAAAAGGCATCCATGTCAATGTGGATAATTTTACGAGATAAATCATTCATCAGTGGAAATATAAGCATGAGATAGCCTTTCTTTGACAGATTTTATATCTTTATTATACCCCTTTTCTGAAAAAATAGGAAATAGTCAATCTTTTTTCAAAACTATACTACAGTTCATGATAAAAACACAACTGTATTATAAAAGAAAGTGGTTAAAAAGTGTGATTTCACTTGTTGAAATCGTTTACTGTGTGTTATACTGAATATATGAATGTAACAGATGACTGTTACTAGAAAGATAAAAGAGGACATTAACATGGTTGTTAAGACAGTTGTTGAAGCACAGGACATTTTTGACAAAGCCTGGGAAGGCTTTAAAGGTGTTGACTGGAAGGAAAAAGCAAGTGTATCACGCTTTGTACAAGCTAACTACACACCTTATGATGGAGATGAAAGCTTCCTTGCAGGACCAACAGAACGTTCACTTCACATCAAAAAAATCGTAGAAGAAACTAAAGCACACTACGAAGAAACTCGTTTCCCAATGGACACTCGTCCAACTTCTATTGCTGATATTCCTGCTGGATTTATCGACAAAGAAAACGAAGTTATTTATGGTATCCAAAACGACGAACTCTTCAAATTGAACTTCATGCCAAAAGGTGGTATCCGTATGGCTGAAACTACTTTGAAAGAAAATGGATACGAACCAGATCCAGCTGTTCACGAAATTTTCACTAAATACGTAACAACTGTTAACGACGGTATTTTCCGTGCTTACACTTCAAACATTCGTCGCGCTCGCCACGCTCACACTGTAACTGGTCTTCCAGATGCATACTCACGTGGACGTATCATCGGTGTTTACGCACGTCTTGCTCTTTACGGTGCAGACTACTTGATGCAAGAAAAAGTTAACGATTGGAACGCAATCGAAGAAATCGATGAAGAAACAATCCGTCTTCGTGAAGAAATCAACCTTCAATACCAAGCATTGCAACAAGTTGTACGCTTGGGTGATCTTTACGGAGTTGACGTTCGCAAACCAGCGATGAACGTTAAAGAAGCTATCCAATGGGTAAACATTGCCTTCATGGCTGTCTGCCGTGTTATCAACGGTGCGGCTACATCTCTTGGACGTGTGCCAATCGTATTGGATATTTTTGCAGAACGTGACCTTGCTCGTGGTACATTTACTGAATCAGAAATCCAAGAATTTGTTGATGATTTCGTTATGAAACTTCGTACAGTTAAATTTGCTCGTACAAAAGCTTATGACCAATTGTACTCAGGTGACCCAACCTTCATCACAACTTCTATGGCTGGTATGGGTAACGATGGTCGTCACCGTGTTACTAAGATGGACTACCGTTTCTTGAACACTCTTGACAACATCGGTAACTCACCAGAACCAAACTTGACAGTTCTTTGGACTGACAAATTGCCATACAACTTCCGTCGTTACTGTATGCACATGAGCCACAAACACTCTTCAATCCAATATGAAGGTGTTACAACAATGGCTAAAGACGGATACGGTGAAATGAGCTGTATCTCATGTTGTGTATCTCCACTTGACCCAGAAAACGAAGAACAACGTCACAACATCCAGTACTTCGGTGCTCGCGTTAACGTTCTTAAAGCTCTTCTTACTGGTTTGAACGGTGGTTACGACGATGTTCATAAAGACTACAAAGTATTTGACATCGAACCAATCCGTGACGAAGTGCTTGAATTCGAATCAGTTAAAGCTAACTTTGAAAAATCTCTTGACTGGTTGACTGACACTTACGTAGATGCTTTGAACATCATCCACTACATGACTGACAAGTACAACTACGAAGCTGTTCAAATGGCCTTCTTGCCAACTAAACAACGTGCTAACATGGGATTCGGTATCTGTGGATTCGCTAACACTGTTGATACATTGTCAGCTATCAAGTACGCTACAGTTAAACCAATCCGTGATGAAAATGGCTATATCTACGATTACGAAACAATCGGTGAATACCCACGTTGGGGTGAAGATGACCCACGTTCAAACGAATTGGCAGAATGGTTGATCGAAGCTTATACGACTCGTCTACGTAGCCACAAACTCTACAAAGATGCAGAAGCTACAGTATCACTTTTGACAATCACATCTAACGTTGCTTACTCTAAACAAACTGGTAACTCACCAGTCCACAAAGGTGTATACCTCAACGAAGATGGTTCTGTGAACTTGTCTAAACTTGAATTCTTCTCACCAGGTGCGAACCCATCTAACAAAGCTAAAGGTGGATGGTTGCAAAACTTGAACTCACTTGCTAGCCTAGACTTTGGTTACGCAGCTGACGGTATCTCATTGACAACTCAAGTTTCTCCACGTGCTCTTGGTAAGACTCGTGACGAACAAGTGGATAACTTGGTAACAATCCTTGATGGTTACTTCGAAAACGGTGGACAACACGTTAACTTGAACGTTATGGACTTGAACGATGTTTATGAAAAGATCATGTCAGGTGAAGACGTAATCGTACGTATCTCTGGATACTGTGTAAACACTAAATACCTCACTCCAGAGCAAAAAACTGAATTGACACAACGTGTCTTCCACGAAGTACTTTCAATGGATGATGCATTGAGCTAAGATTCATAAATAACAATTTAAAAACCAGTCAACATGGCTGGTTTTTTTGTTATAAAATTTTTTTAAAAAAAAATTGGTCAATTTTAGTCAAACCTCTTGACTAAAATTGACCAAAGTGATATACTAAGAACATAAGGATAAGAAAATCCTTAGAAAACATTGATTTCAAAGGGATATAATGTTTCATATTGAAATCAAGTATGGTTAAAACCTAGAAAAGAGGTAAAACCTATGTCTAACATTAATATTTTTAAAAGTCCAATTGCAAAAATCGTAATAAATAAAGAAAAACCAGAAATTATTCGTAGAGTAGCTAACAGCTAGTCTAAATTTTTTAAAACAAAGGTCAGAGAAAGTCAAATTCTTTTGACTGAGTAAATTTTTAATTAAACGAGGTATGAAATATGAATAACAACTTTAATAACTTTAACAACATGGATGATTTATTTAACCAATTGATGGGTGGTATGCGTGGATATAGTTCAGAAAACCGTCGTTACTTGATTAACGGTCGTGAAGTAACACCTGAAGAATTTGCTATTTACCGTCAAACAGGTCAACTTCCAAGCGAAGGTAGTGAACAAGCTCAGTACGTTCAAGGCAAAGCTATGAAACAAGATGGGATTCTTGCAAAACTTGGACGAAACTTAACAGCAGAAGCTCGTGAAGGTAAGTTGGATCCAGTTATTGGACGTAATAAAGAAATTCAAGAAACTTCTGAAATTCTTTCTCGCCGTACTAAGAACAATCCTGTTCTTGTTGGTGATGCTGGTGTTGGTAAAACAGCGGTAGTAGAAGGTCTTGCTCAAGCTATCGTGAATGGTGATGTTCCAGCAGCCATCAAGAATAAAGAAATTATCTCTATTGATATTTCAGGACTTGAAGCTGGTACTCAATACCGTGGTAGCTTTGAAGAAAACATTCAAAACTTGGTAAATGAGGTTAAAGAAGCTGGAAACATTATCCTCTTCTTCGATGAAATTCATCAAATCCTGGGTGCAGGTAGCACAGGTGATGGCCAAGGGTCTAAAGGTCTTGCGGATATTTTGAAACCAGCACTTTCACGTGGTGAATTGACTGTGATTGGTGCAACAACTCAAGATGAATATCGTAACACTATTTTGAAAAATGCTGCCCTTGCTCGACGTTTCAACGAAGTGAAGGTCAATGCTCCATCTGCTGAAGATACCTTCAAGATCCTCCAAGGGATTCGTGATCTTTATCAACAACACCACAATGTTGTCTTGCCAGATGAAGTCTTGAAAGCAGCAGTAGATTATTCTGTTCAATACATTCCACAACGCAGCTTGCCAGATAAGGCGATTGACTTGGTCGATGTAACAGCTGCTCACTTGGCGGCTCAACACCCTGTGACAGATGTACATGCGGTTGAGCACGAAATTCAAGCGGAAAAAACCAAACAAGAAGAAGCTGCCGCTAAAGAAGACTATGAAGCAGCCCTTAATGCTAAGGTTCGTATTGAAGAACTTGAAAAGAAAATTGCCAACCATACTGAGGATCACAAGATAACTGCAACAGTCAATGATATAGCTGAGTCTGTAGAACGTATGACTGGCATTCCAGTTTCTCAAATGGGTGCAACCGATATTGAACGTTTGAAAGATATGGGGCACCGTTTGCAAACCAAAGTTATTGGTCAAGATAAGGCCGTTGAAGCCGTTGCGAAAGCGATCCGTCGGAACCGTGCAGGCTTTGACGAAGGTAACCGTCCAATCGGTAGCTTCCTATTTGTAGGACCTACTGGTGTTGGTAAAACTGAGTTGGCTAAACAATTGGCTCTTGATATGTTTGGTACTAAAGATGCCATCATCCGTTTGGATATGTCAGAATACAGCGACCGCACAGCCGTTTCTAAATTAATCGGTACAACTGCAGGTTATGTTGGTTACGATGACAACAACAATACTTTGACTGAACGTGTTCGTCGTAATCCATACTCAATCGTCCTTCTTGACGAGATTGAAAAGGCAGATCCTCAAGTGATTACTCTTCTCCTTCAAGTCTTGGATGATGGTCGTTTGACAGACGGTCAAGGGAATACAGTAAACTTCAAGAATACTGTGATTATCGCAACTTCAAACGCTGGCTTTGGTTATGAAGCGAATTTGACAGAAGATGCGGACAAACCAGAACTCATGGAACGTTTGAAACCTTACTTCCGTCCAGAATTCCTCAACCGTTTCAATGCTGTGATTGAATTCTCACACTTAAGCAAGGAAGATCTTTCTAAGATTGTTGATTTGATGTTAGTGGATGTCAATAAGACTCTTTCTAAGAAAGAAATCGACCTAGCAGTGAGCGATGCAGCCAAAGAATATATGACCGAAGAAGGTTACGATGAAGTCATGGGTGTTCGTCCACTCCGTCGTGTAGTAGAACAACAAATCCGTGACAAAGTCACAGACTTCCACTTGGATAACTTGGATGCTAAACACCTAGAAGCTGATATGGAAGATGGTGTTTTGGTCATTCGTGAAAAAGCCTAAATCAAGATTTTGAGAATGAAAAAGGAACCAGATGAAAAGCTGGTTCCTTTTTATTATTAAATGACATGACGTTCAAAGGCATCGTCTGAGATTCCTTGTTCCAAAATCAATTTTGCCCATTCCTTAGCAGAAAAGAGGCTGTGATCCTTGTAGTTGCCACAAGATTCAATGGTTGTTCCTGGGACATCTTCCCAAGTTGTTGTTTCAGCGATTTCTTTCAATGAATCCTTGATAACTGCTGCGATTTCAGCGCTGGTATGACGTCCCCACATAATCATGTGGAAACCTGTACGACAACCAAATGGTGAGCAGTCAATCATACCGTCAATACGAGTACGAATTAGCTTAGCCAAGAGGTGCTCAATTGTGTGAAGGCCTGCAGTTGGGATTGAGTCCTCGTTTGGTTGAACCAAGCGAATATCAAAGTTAGAAATGATATCTCCCTTAGGACCTGTTTCTTCTCCGATTAAACGGACATAAGGTGCTTTGACAATGGTGTGATCAAGTTCAAAACTTTCAACAATAACTTCTTTTGACATGGTATTTCCTTTCAACTTTCTCCTTTCATTATATCATAAAGATATATTTGATAAATGTAAATGATAGAAATTTTCCTAAAAAGATTTTCATATTTGAAATATAGGAAGAAAGATTTTTAAATCAATTTGAAAAATTCTGAAAATTGTATTGACACTGAGCTAAAAAGGGATTATAATGTATAAAAAGTCATAAAGGAGTTTATTATGAAATTATCAAAAGTAATGGCCCTAGCAGGAGTGACTCTGTTAGCGTCAGGTGTTTTGGCAGCCTGTTCTGGAGGCTCAGGAGCTAAAGGTGAGCAGACTTTTGCATTTACCTACGAGACAGACCCAGATAATCTCAACTACTTAACAACTGGTAAGGCAGCAACTGCCGACATTACTAGTAATGTGATTGATGGATTGCTTGAAAATGATAGATACGGGAACCTTATTCCCTCAATGGCAGAGGACTGGTCAGTTTCTAAGGATGGCTTGACTTATACTTATAAGATTCGTCAGGATGCCAAGTGGTATACATCTGAGGGAGAAGAGTATGCTGCTGTGAAAGCTCAAGACTTTGTAACAGGTCTTAAATATGCAGCTGACAATAAATCAGAAGCCCTTTATCTCGTCCAAGATTCTATTAAGGGTCTTGATGCATATGTGAAAGGTGAAGTTAAAGACTTCTCAGAAGTTGGAATTAAGGCAATTGATGATCAGACAGTTCAATACACTTTGAACAAACCAGAAAGCTTCTGGAACTCTAAGACAACTATGGGTGTTCTTGCACCGGTCAATGAAGAATTTCTTACTTCAAAAGGAAGTGACTTTGCCAAAGCAACAGATCCAAGCAGTATCCTTTATAACGGTCCTTACTTGTTGAAATCATTGGTAACTAAATCTTCAGTAGAATTTGAAAAGAATCCAAATTATTGGGATAAGGATAATGTTCATATTGACAAAGTCAAGTTGTCATTCTGGGATGGTCAAGATACTAGTAAACCAGCCGAAAACTTTAAAGATGGTAGCTTAACAGCAGCTCGTCTCTATCCAACAAGTGCAAGTTTTTCAGAGCTTGAAAAATCAATGAAGGACAATATTGTCTATACGCAACAAGATTCGACTACATATGTAGTGGGGACAAACATCGACCGTCAGTCCTATAAATATACTTCTAAGACTAGCGAAGAACAAAAGACATCTACTAAAAAGGCTCTCTTGAATAAGGATTTTCGTCAGGCTATTGCCTTTGGATTTGATCGTACAGCCTATGCCTCTCAACTCAATGGACAAAACGGTGCAAGCAAAATCTTACGTAATATCTTTGTTCCACCGACATTTGTTCAAGCAGATGGTAAGAACTTTGGTGATATGGTCAAAGAAAAATTGGTGACTTATGGGGATGAATGGAAGGATATCAACCTTGCTGATGCTCAAGACGGTCTCTATAATCCAGAGAAAGCCAAAGCAGAATTTGCTAAAGCTAAATCAGCTTTGCAAGCTGAGGGAGTACAATTCCCAATTCACCTAGACATGCCTGTTGACCAAACAGCAACTACAAAAGTTCAGCGCGTCCAATCTATGAAACAATCCTTGGAAGCAACTTTAGGAACTGATAATGTCATTATTGATATCCAACAATTACAAAAAGATGAAGTGCTTAATGTAACTTTATTTGCACAAACTGCTGCTGGTGAGGATTGGGATCTTTCTGATAACGTTGGATGGGGACCAGACTTCTCAGATCCATCAACTTATCTTGACATCATCAAACCTTCTGTAGGGGAAAATACGAGAACTTATCTAGGATTTGATTCAGGAAAAGACAATGAGGCGGCTAAGAAGGTTGGTCTCAATGATTATGATAAAATGGTCAATGAAGCAGGGGAAGAAACTACAGATGTGACAAAACGTTATAACAAGTATGCCGAAGCTCAAGCATGGTTGACAGATAGTGCCCTAGTCATTCCAACGACATCTCGTACAGGGCGTCCAATCTTGTCTAAGATGGTACCATTTACTTTACCTTTCGCTTTCGCAGGTAACAAGGGGACAAGCGATCCGCTTCGATACAAATATCTTGAACTTCAAGACAAGGCAGTCACTGCAGATGAATATCAAAAAGCTCAAGATAAATGGATGAAAGAAAAAGAAGAATCCAATAAAAAAGCGCAAGAAGAGCTCGCAAAACATGTGAAATAAAATAAGGTGGAGTTAGTGATTAACTCCGCTTTTTTCGATAGAAAAAAGCCTAGGAAAAATCTTCCTAGGTCTTTTATGGTTATTGTTGTCCTTGCGGATTTGTATTTTGTTGAGGGTTTTGATTGGCATTTTGAGTAGTTGGGTTCTGTGGGGTATTTGGGTTAGTAGTTTCAGCAACTGAAGTTTGATTTTCAGTCGTTGTAGTAGGAGCCTCTGTTGTAGCCTGTTGAGTAGTTTGAGGAACCCAGTTGTTACGAGCGCCGACTTTGAAGACATACTCACCATTACGATACAAGCCCTCAGGCATTGTCCAATCACCAGGATGGTCATTCTCTGAAAGATACTGCATCATAGAACGATAAATACTAGTAGCGACATTGAAACCATCACCAACAATTGGAGTAAGGCGGTTTGAGTAACCGGTCCAGACGGCCATTGAATATTTACGGGTGTAACCTACAAACATTTCGTCTGGAGCAACAAATTGACTTGTTTTGATTTGATTTTCAATCTCTTCGTCAGTATAGTTTGAGGTACCAGTTTTACCAGCTTGTGGAAGCCATGATATATAAGCGTCTCGTCCTGTACCAGAATATAATACAGTTTTCATCATTTCTGTCATCATGTAGGCAGTTGTTTCTTTCATGGCACGAGTACCTTGATCAGAGAAATCTTTTGAACTACCATCACTGAAGACAATTTTATTGATGTACATTGGTGTATAATAGATACCACCGTTAGCAAAAGCAGCATAGGCAGCGGCCATTTTCTCACTACTTGCACCGTATTGTTTACCTGATTCAGTTGTGTTACTTGAAATTGCGTTTGCGTATACCATGGTTGGATAATCAATGCCTAATCCATTTAGAAAACCTTTTGCTTTATCAAGTCCAACCTTATTTAATGTTTCAACCGCTGGAACATTACGTGATTGTTGGATGGCAGTTTGAAGAGTAATATTACCATAATAACCCCTATCCCAGTTATAAACAGGAATATTAGTACCTGGATAGTTGTAAGGGACATCCTTGAGCATGTAGGCAGTAGAGTCATAAATATCATACTCCAATGCAGGGGCATAGTCTGTGATTGGTTTCATGGTAGAACCCCAGTCACGGTTGGTTTCGACGGCTTGGTTAATACCGAAAGATACGTTGCTAGCTTGGTGCCGAGATCCGAGTTGAGCAATAACTTTTCCATTTGATACATCAATGATGGTAGAAGCTGCTTGAATTTCATCATCTGGATAGTTTACGTATTGATCAGTGTTATAGACGTCCCAAAGGTGTTTTTGTACTTCTTGGTCAACGTTGGTATAGACTTCCATACCTGTTGTTAATAGATTATAGCCTGTCTCTGTTTCAACTTGTTTAATCACTTCTTTAAGGTAATTGTCTAAATATGGAGGATAGGTGTTACTTCCTTTGAGGCTTTGTAAACCATCAGTGATAGGAGTATTGATGGCTTTTTCATATTGCTCGGCTGTAAGGTAACCTTGTTTTTGCATTTCTGACAAAACGAGGTTTCGTCTTTCAAGAGCTGCTTCAGGGTGAGAATAAGGATCGTATTGGTTTGGAGCCTGTGGCATACCTGCTAAGAGTGCTAGCTGAGGGATGGATAATTCTTTTAGATCTTTACCATAATAGTTTTCCGCAGCAGTCTGCATACCATAATTACCATTTGACATGTACACTTTATTGATGTAATATGTCAAAATTTCTTGTTTGGTTGCAGTTCTTTCTAACTGAATTGCTAGCCAAGCTTCCTGAGCCTTACGAGAGATAGTTTGGTCTGACGAAGAAGTTGAAAAATAAGTTAGCTTAATCAACTGTTGAGTCAAAGTTGAACCGCCTTGAAGACCACCTCTACTACTTAAGTTTCGTAGGAAAGCTCCAGCTATTCGAATGCTATCAATTCCTCTATGGTTAAAGAAACGGTGATCCTCGATAGAGACAATTGCATTGACAAGTTCAATAGGAATATCACTGCTTTGAGCATTGACACGACGCTCGGCCCCTAAGTCAGCAATCAATTCGTTTTTACTATCGTAAATTTTACTTGAAGTTGTTGCGACAAGTTTGCTTTCGGAAAGTTCTGGTGCTTTAGATACGTAGTAGAAGAAGACACTACCACCAATCAATATTGAAGCAATAAAGGCTGCTAAGAATCCAATTCCTAGATATTTAGCGATGCGCCAGATAAGTTGTTTATTCATATTGTTTTACCACCTAGTAAATGTAGTTTGACGATATCGAGATAAGGTATTTGAGGAAAAGCTTGTTGTTCAATGACATAACCATGCTCTCGAATATAATCAAGCGGCATTGATTTTTTCCCCATATCCTTTTGATAAAAACGGATGAGGTCAATCGCCGGTAATAAATATGTTTCTTGATAAGAAGAAAAATGGATGAGGACGAAGCAAATCCCCTGTTGTTCAAGAACCTGTTCCATATGCTGAATCTGATGAGAATGGAAGTTCTTCATCGGGAAGGCTTTTTTTTGTCGGGTTTCCTTTGCTTCAAAATCAATGTAGAATCCTTCATAAACACCCGAGTAGTCAGTGGTTGAGGCCTGTCTAAAATAGGCTTCAACAATTTTAGCCCGACTCCGCTGAGGATAGTCGACCCGAACAATTTGAACTGGGGTTGGCTTTTTATGAATAACCGCTATTCCATGTGATAGATAGTAGTCGTTCGTAGCATTTATCATCTTTTCAAAGCTCATTCCTCGATTTGCGAAATTTTTAGTTTGAGGTAGAGAATTTTTACTTGGTTTAGATGAAAGTTTATGTGGATAGTTGACCATAGTCCTCCTTATTGGTACAATAACATCACTCTATTATACCACAAAGGTCTTCAGAAAGGGTGAAAAAATGCATACAGCCTTGGTTTTAGGATACTCAGCTTTTGATTTAGGATTGTTTAATGAAAAGGATATTCGCTTAAAAATTATCAAAAAAGCCATTCGTAGAGATTTGGAAAGATTGGCTGAGGAAGACTTGCAATGGCTAGTATTTACGGGTTCTCTGGGTTTTGAACACTGGGTCTTAGAAGTGGCTAAAGACATGAAAGAAGACTATGGATTTCAACTAGCGACCATTTTTGACTTTGAGACTCATGGATCGAATTGGAATGATGCTAACCAGGTCAAACTGAGTGATTTTAAACAGGTTGATTTTATTAAGTATGCCTATCCGACGTATAAGCATAAAGGTCAACTGAGAGATTATCAAATTTTTTTGCTCGAAAACACAGATGGAGCCTATCTTTTTTACGATGAAGAAAACGAAACAAAACTGAAATTTTTTTACGAACTGATGAAAAAGAAAGACAACTATATGACAAAAAGATTAACATTTGAGGATTTAAACGAAATGTCCGAAAATTTTTCCGAAAATTGAGGCTTTGACCTTGCTTTTTGTTTGCCTTTTTTTATATAATAATACTAGTAACTGAGAATGGAGAGAGACATGGCAAGTATTATTTTTACAGCGAAGGATATTTTTGAACAGGATTTCGGAAGAGAGGTACGTGGATATAGTAAAGCAGAGGTCGATGAGTTCTTGGATGACGTTATCAAGGATTATGAAACTTATGCTGCACTAGTGAAATCACTACGCTTGGAAGTCGCAGAATTGAAAGAAGAATTGGCGAAAAAACCTCAGGTAGCACCTGTGTCTGTAACTTCTGAACCTGCCGAGCTTGGAAGTACGACTTCTATGACTAACTTTGATATCTTGAAACGCTTGAATCGTTTGGAAAAAGAAGTATTTGGTAAACAAATCGCAGAAAATTCTGATTTCTAAGAATCATACAGTTGTGCAATTTTTGGATAATCGCGTGGAGGGTTTATCTTTTCATGAGGAAAGTCCATGCTAGCACAGGCTGTGATGCCTGTAGTGTTTGTGCTAGGCGAAACCATAAGCCTAGGGACGAGAAATCGTTACGGCGAGTGAATAGACTAAGTTTTCGGATATGTTTTAGTAGCTCTGAAAGTGCCACAGTGACGGAGTCTCTCTGGAAACAGAGAGAGTGGAACGCGGTAAACCCCTCAAGCTAGCAACCCAAATTTTGGTCGGGGCATGGAGTGCGCGGAAACGAACGTAGTACTCTGACTGCTAGCAGCATTTTGCTGTTAGTGGTAGACAGATGATTATCGAAAGAAGTGGTCCTAGTCACTTCTGGAACAAAACATGGCTTATAGAAAATTGCATATAGGTTGGGGCTGAGAAATTTTCTCAACCTCATTTTTTAAAGGTGAACAAGAGAAAGGTCTTTAAAGACTGACATGAAACAAACATTTAATTTAATCGCGACTGCTGCAGCAGGCTTAGAGGCCGTTGTAGGTCGTGAAGTGCGTGCACTTGGCTATGACTGTCAAGTTGAGAATGGTCGCGTTCGCTTTGAAGGAGATGTAAAGGCAATTATTGAAACCAATTTGTGGCTTCGAGCTGCAGATAGGATTAAGATTGTTGTTGGAACTTTCCCTGCAAAAACATTTGAAGAACTTTTTCAAGGAGTTTTTGCCTTAGATTGGGAAAACTATCTACCACTTGGAGCGCGTTTCCCGATTTCAAAGGCTAAGTGTGTCAAATCAAAACTTCATAATGAACCTAGTGTTCAAGCTATTTCTAAAAAGGCAGTTGTCAAGAAATTGCAGAAACATTATGCTCGACCAGAAGGCGTTCCCCTGATGGAAAATGGCCCAGAGTTTAAAATAGAGGTTTCGATTCTTAAAGATGTTGCGACTGTCATGATTGACACAAGTGGCTCTAGTCTTTTCAAACGAGGATATCGTACTGAAAAAGGTGGAGCACCAATCAAAGAAAACATGGCTGCAGCTATTATACAATTGTCTAACTGGTATCCAGATAAACCTCTGATTGACCCAACCTGTGGTTCAGGAACCTTCTGTATTGAGGCAACTATGATTGCTCGTAATATGGCGCCAGGCTTACGCCGTTCCTTTGCTTTTGAGGATTGGAACTGGATTAGCGATCGTTTGATTCAAGAAGTCCGTACTGAAGCTAGCAAAAAGATTAATCGTGACATTGAGCTAGACATCATGGGATGTGATATTGATGGACGCATGGTGGAAATTGCTAAGGCAAATGCTAAGGCAGCAGGAGTAGCTAATGATATTCTATTTAAGCAAATGCGTGTGCAGGACTTGCGTTCAGACAAGATTAATGGAGTCATCATCTCCAATCCTCCATATGGAGAACGTTTATCCGATGACGCTGGAGTCACGAAGCTCTATGCTGAGATGGGAGACGTATTTGCACCACTCAAAACCTGGAGTAAATTCATCCTGACCAGTGATGAAGCTTTTGAAAGTAAATATGGTAGTCAGGCTGATAAAAAGCGGAAACTCTATAACGGTACTTTGAAAGTTGATTTATATCAATTTTTTGGTCAACGAGTGAAAAGACAAGATGTCAAAACAGAAAGGAATGCAAATGAGTGAGAAAAGACGCAATCGCCATCACAAGGGTGAGCAAGAATCTAAATTTGAATTTGAAGAAGCTAAAGATTTAACGGTTGGTCAGGCTATTCGTAAGAACGAAGAAGTTGAGGCTGGTGTGACTTCGGATGATACCATCTTGGATAAATATATCAAGCAACACCGTGAAGAAATTGAAGCCGACAAGTTCGAAAATCTACAAACGAAAAAAGATGAAGTTACACAAAGCCTGGATGAGATGATTCAGGAAGTGAGAGAAACTACTGAACAAGAAAATACACTAAATCCGGATGAGGAAGCCATTGCACTTGCGGAAGCTGCAGAGACAACTGAAATTCTAGCTAAAGAAGTTGAAGAAGAGGAAACGAGAGTTCTCGAGCAACCTTTTAAGGATGAATTGAAAGCTGTGGAAATGGCTGGGGTTGATAACTCCGAAGCTACAGTAATTTATGAGGAAAATGAAGATCAACTGCAACCCTTGTCTCGTTATGCTCAAGCAGATAATCAACCACAAAATAAAAAGAAATGGGCGATTTTATCAGCTATTATTTTAGTAGTCCTCTTAATTTTGGGAGGTAGCTATTACGTTTATCGTCAGATTACGCGTTCTTCTCAAGAGCTTCAAACTAAGGCAGCAGATTCAGGTCTGGTAAGCAATCAGTCAGTCTATGAACAATTTAATACGCTCTATGACACATTTTATACTGATGAAAACAAAACGGCCCTTAAAAATAGCCAGTTTAGTCAACTAAATCAATTGAAGGAACTTCTAGACAAACTTGAAGGAGCGAGAGAGTATACTCTTGCTAAATCAAAATACGATAGCTTAGAAACACAAATAAAGGCTATCCAAGAAGTGAATGCTCAATTTGAGACCCCAGCTATTACAGATGGCATCTTAGATACAAATGCAAAAATCAAAGCGGATGCCAAATTTACGGATATCAAGACTGGTAATACAGAAATTGATAAACTGCTAGATAAGGCAATTAGTCTCGGTAAGAGTCAATTAACAAGTACAACAAGTGCGGCTTCAACGACAGCTGCTAGTCAAGAAGCTTCAAGCCCAACTACAGAAAGTAGTCCATCTACTTCAACAAACGAAACCGCAGCATCTACTAATGCCGGGAATGGTGGCTTATCAAGTGAAGGAGTTAATTTGCAAAGAAGTGTTAGCCGAGTGCCGTATAATCAATCAGCAGTTAATGACACTAGTAATCCTGCCTGGACCTTTGCAGATGGTGTTCTTGAAAGAATTCTTGAGACATCCCGTGCACGTGGATATATCACTGGAAACAAATATATCTTGGAACGTGTAAACATTGTGAATGGCAATGGATATTATAATCTTTATAAACCAGATGGAACTTATCTCTTTACTCTAAACTGTAAGACTGGATACTTTGTAGGGAATGGTTCTGGCTATGCTGATGATTTAGACTACTAGTCAAATCGTTATAAAATTCTTTCTTTTCACAAATAAACATGATAAAATAAAACATATTAAACAAGAGGAGTGTCACATGACAAAAGCTAACTTTGGTGTCGTAGGTATGGCCGTAATGGGTCGTAACCTTGCCCTTAATATTGAATCTCGTGGTTACACAGTAGCTATTTATAACCGTAGTAAAGAAAAAACAGAAGATGTAATTGCTTGCCATCCTGAAAAGAACTTTGTGCCAAGCTATGATATCGAAAGCTTCGTAAACTCAATTGAAAAACCACGTCGTATCATGCTTATGGTTCAAGCTGGTCCTGGTACAGATGCAACCATCCAAGCCCTTCTTCCACACTTGGATAAAGGCGATATCTTGATTGACGGAGGAAACACTTTCTACAAAGATACCATCCGTCGTAATGAAGAATTGGCAAATTCTGGCATCAACTTTATCGGTACTGGGGTTTCTGGTGGTGAAAAAGGTGCCCTTGAAGGTCCTTCTATCATGCCTGGTGGCCAAAAAGAAGCCTACGAATTGGTTGCTGATGTTCTCGAAGAAATCTCTGCAAAAGCGCCAGAAGATGGAAAACCATGTGTGACTTACATCGGTCCTGACGGAGCTGGTCACTATGTGAAAATGGTTCACAACGGTATCGAGTACGGTGATATGCAATTGATCGCTGAAAGCTATGATTTGATGCAACACTTACTTGGACTTTCAGCTCCAGAAATGGCTGAAATCTTTACTGAGTGGAATAAGGGCGAATTGGACAGCTACTTGATCGAAATCACTGCGGACATCCTTGGACGTAAAGATGATGAAGGTCAAGATGGACCAATCGTAGACTACATCTTGGATGCTGCAGGAAACAAGGGAACTGGTAAATGGACTAGCCAATCAGCGCTTGACCTTGGCGTGCCATTGTCACTCATTACTGAGTCAGTATTCGCACGTTACATCTCTACATACAAAGAGGAACGTGTACACGCTAGCAAGGTTCTTCCAAAACCAGCTGCTTTCAAATTTGAAGGAGATAAGGCTGAGTTGATCGAAAAGATCCGTCAAGCTCTTTACTTCTCAAAAATCATTTCTTACGCACAAGGTTTTGCTCAATTGCGTGTAGCTTCTAAAGAAAACAACTGGAACTTGCCATTTGCGGACATCGCATCTATCTGGCGTGATGGCTGTATCATCCGTTCACGTTTCTTGCAAAAGATCACAGATGCATACAACCGTGATGCAGACCTTGCTAACCTTCTTTTGGATGAGTACTTCCTAGATGTTACTGCTAAGTACCAACAAGCAGTGCGTGATATCGTAGCTCTTGCTGTTCAAGCTGGTGTACCAGTGCCAACCTTCTCAGCAGCTATTACTTACTTTGATAGCTACCGTTCAGCGGATCTTCCAGCTAACTTGATTCAAGCACAACGTGACTACTTTGGTGCCCATACATACCAACGTAAAGACAAAGAAGGAACATTCCACTACTCTTGGTATGACGAGAAATAAGTAGGTCAGCCATGGGGAAACGGATTTTATTACTTGAGAAAGAAAGAAATCTAGCTCATTTTTTAAGTCTGGAACTCCAAAAAGAGCAATACCGAGTTGATCAGGTAGAAGAGGGTCAAAAAGCCCTCTCCATGGCTCTTCAGACTGACTATGACTTGATTTTACTGAATGCTCATCTAGGAGATATGACAGCTCAGGGTTTTGCAGAACAGTTGAGTCGGACTAAGCCAGCTTCGGTTATTATAGTCTTGGACCACCGAGAAGAATTGCAAGACCAACTTGAAACTATCCAGCGTTTTGCTGTTTCATACATCTACAAGCCAGTGATTATAGAAAATTTGGTCGAAAGAATTTCAGCCATTTTTCGAGGTCGGGACTTCATTGACCAACACTGTGGTCAGATGAAGGTTCCAACGTCATACCGCAACCTACGTATGGATGTAGAACATCATACCGTTTATCGTGGCGAGGAGATGATTGCTTTGACACGCCGCGAATATGATCTTTTAGCGACTCTTATGGGAAGCAAGAAGGTTTTAACTCGTGAGCAGTTGTTGGAAAGTGTTTGGAAGTATGAAAGTGCGACCGAAACCAATATCGTGGATGTTTATATCCGTTATCTACGTAGTAAACTTGACGTAAAAGGTCAAAAAAGTTACATTAAAACAGTTCGTGGTGTAGGTTACACTATGCAAGAATAGGAAAGTAGTTGCAGTTATGTAACTGCTTTTTTTGAGAAGTTTCTATATATTGACATACAGTCAACTCTTTGCTACAATCAGTTATGGAGGAAGATCTAATGAAATTTTTGAAAAAAATGTTGCAAGTTGGTCTCGCAGTCTTTTTCTTTGCTTTGCTAGCGACAAATACAGTATTTGCGGATACTGCAGGTGGACAGTTTGTCGATAAGGATAATAGAAAATATTATATAAAAGATGACCATAAAGCAATCTATTGGCATAAAATAGACGGTAAAACTTACTATTTTGGTGATAGTGGAGAAATGGTAGTTGGTTGGCAATACTTAGAAATTCCTGGGACAGGTTATCGTGATGATTTGTTTGATAATCGTCCAATCTTCGAAATTGGTCTTCAACAGAAGTGGTACTATTTTGGACAGGATGGGGTATTACAAGAATTTGTTGGCTGGCAACAATTAGAACTTAAGGATTCGTTAACTGTTGGCAAAAAACATGGTGAAGGTTTTGAACGCCCAGAAGTTCTTAAATTAGCAAACTACTACTTTAATCAAGATCATTCATTAAAAACAGGTTGGCTTTATGATAAGTCTAACTGGTATTATCTAGTTGAAACAGACATTAGCGGAGAAAGCTATCTTGGTGGGGAAAGACGTGCTAGTTGGATAAACGATGATTCAACCTGGTACTATCTAGATCCAACAACTGGTGCAATGCAAACGGGTTGGCAATATCTTGGTAACAAGTGGTACTATCTCCGTTTATCAGGAGCTATGGCAACTGGCTGGTATCAAGATGGTACAACTTGGTATTATCTTGACGCTGAAAATGGCGATATGAAGACAGGTTGGGCTTTTATCAATGGCTATTGGTATTACCTCCGTTCATCAGGAGCTATGGCGATAGGTTGGCTTCAAGACGGCTCAACTTGGTACTACCTCAATGCAAGTAATGGCGATATGAAGACAGGATGGTTCCAAGTTAACGGCAACTGGTACTATGCTTATAGTTCAGGTGCCTTAGCTGTGAATACAAGAGTAGATGGCTACTACGTCAACTATAATGGCGAGTGGGTACAGTAATGAAAACAAGCGATTGTGAAGGAAACAATCGCTTTTTTTGTGAAAATATAATAAAATAGAAAGGAATAAAGTTCTAAAATGTTATCTAGAAAAAGACGGTGTTCGTCTGATAGTAGGATTCAATGACAAAAGAAGTTGGTGTCGGTCAGGCACATAGTAAAATTATTTTAATAGGGGAGCATGCAGTGGTTTATGGCTATCCAGCCATCTCTTTGCCTCTTTTAGAGGTTGAAGTGACTTGTCGGGTTGTAACGGCAACTACACCGTGGCGTCTATTTGAAGAGGACACCTTGTCGATGGCGGTCTATGCTTCTCTCGAGTATCTGAATATCAAAGAAGCGTGCATTCGTTGTCAAATTGACTCGGCTATTCCTGAAAAACGGGGGATGGGGTCTTCAGCAGCTATTAGCATTGCAGCTATTCGTGCAGTATTTGATTATTTTGAAGCAGAACTTCCGTATGATGTGTTAGAAATCTTGGTCAATCGGGCTGAGATGATTGCCCATATGAATCCGAGTGGTTTGGATGCCAAGACCTGTCTTAGTGACCAGCCTATTCGTTTTATCAAGAATGTTGGTTTTGAAGAACTAGCCATGGACTTGTCGGCTTATCTGGTTATTGCAGATACAGGAGTCTATGGACATACTCGTGAAGCTATCCAAGTTGTACAGAGTAAGGGTAAGAATGCTTTACCTTTCTTGCATGCACTAGGAGAGTTGACCCAGCAAGCAGAAGAAGCCATAAAAACAAAAGATGCTGTGTTTCTGGGAAAAATTTTAACAAAAGCACATGGAAATCTAAAAGAAATAGGAGTTAGTAGCCCTGAGGCAGATGCCTTGGTTGAAACTGCTCTTGACCATGGCGCTCTAGGCGCCAAGATGAGTGGTGGTGGTCTAGGTGGTTGTATCATTACTTTGGTAGCCGACTATCCTCAAGCTCAAGATTTAGCAGAAAGATTAGAAGAGAAAGGAGCTGTTCAGACATGGATCGAAAGCCTGTAACAGTATGTTCCTATGCCAATATTGCTATTATTAAATATTGGGGGAAGAAAGCAGAAAAAGAGATGGTTCCCGCGACTAGCAGTATCTCTCTGACTTTAGAAAATATGTATACGGAGACGACACTTTCTCCTTTACCAGCAGATGAAACCGCAGATACATTTTATATCAATGGTCAATTGCAAAACGAAGCAGAGCATGCCAAGATGAGTAAAATCATTGATCGCTACCGCCCTGAAGGAGCAGGTTTTGTTCGTATCGATACTAAGAACAATATGCCAACAGCAGCAGGTCTTTCTTCGAGTTCTAGCGGTTTGTCTGCTCTGGTCAAAGCTTGTAATGCATATTTCCAGCTTGGATTGAATCGCAAAGAATTGGCTATGGAAGCTAAGTTTGCATCGGGTTCTTCATCTCGTAGTTTTTATGGCCCCTTGGCAGCTTGGGACAAGGACAGTGGAGAGATTTATCCAGTTGAAACTGACTTGAAACTTGCTATGATTATGTTGGTCTTGGAAGACCAAAAAAAACCAATCTCTAGTCGAGATGGGATGAAGCTCTGTGTAGAAACTTCGACGACCTTTGAAGACTGGGTTCGTCAGTCTGAACAAGACTACAAGGATATGTTGGTCTACCTCAAGGAAAATGACTTTAAGAAAGTTGGAGAATTGACAGAGAAGAACGCCCTTGCTATGCATGCTACGACAAAGACTGCCACTCCATCCTTCTCGTATCTGACAGATGCTAGTTATGAGGCTATGGATTTTGTTCGTCAGCTGAGAGAACAAGGGGAATCTTGCTACTTTACCATGGATGCGGGCCCTAATGTCAAGGTTCTTTGTCTAGAGAAAGACTTGGACCACCTATCAGAACTCTTAGGTCAACGCTATCGCTTGATCGTTTCAAAGACAAAGGATTTGAGCCAAGATGACGCTTGTTAAGACTTGTGGGAAGCTCTATTGGGCTGGTGAATATGCCATTTTAGAACCAGGACAGTTGGCACTATTAAAAGCTATTCCTATCTATATGACGGCTGAGATTAAAGCGTCTGATGAGTATCGCCTTTACTCAGATATGTTTACCTATAGTGTGGATTTGCGTCCGGATTCTTCATATGCCTTGATTCAAGAAACAGTTGCCTTGGTGGAGGAGTATCTAACTGCACAGGGAGTTAAATTGCAACCTTTTTCTTTAGACGTTCGTGGGAAAATGGAGCGCGAGGGTAAGAAATTTGGTCTGGGTTCTAGTGGTAGCGTAGTTGTCTTGGTCATCAAGGCCATGCTTGCTTTCTATGAAAGACCAGCTGACAGAGATCTCTTGTTTAAATTGGCGAGTGCTGTACTTCTTAAACGTGGAGACAATGGCTCCATGGGTGACATTGCCTGTATCGTTTCCGAAGACCTAGTCCTCTATCAGTCATTTGACCGGGAAAAAGTGGCACATTGGCTAGAAAAGGAAGACTTGCAGACTGTATTAGGTCGTGAGTGGGGCTTTTCAATCACGAGCGTTGAACCGGCCTTGGAATTTGACTTTCTGGTTGGTTGGACCAAGGAAGTGGCTGTATCTAGTCACATGGTTAAGCGAATTAAGAATCATATGGATGCCAGATTTTTGCAAGTTTCAAAGGAAACAGTCGCTACCTTAGTGAATGCTTTGCAGACAGGTCAAGAAGAAAAAATTGTTGAGCAACTAGAACAAGCTAGCCTGCTCTTAGAAGCCTTGAGTTCAGATATTTACACACCTTCGCTCAGACAACTAAAGAATGCTAGTCGAGGCTTGAAAGTTGTTGCGAAGAGTAGTGGTGCTGGCGGTGGAGACTGTGGGATTGCTCTCAGCTTTGACCAAGATTCGACAATATTACTGAAGAAACGTTGGGCTGATTTAGGAATTGAGCTCTTATATCAAGAAAGGATAGGATATGACGACAAATCGGAAGGATGAACACATCCGCTATGCCCTTGAACAAAAAAGTTCTTATAATAGTTTTGATGAAGTTGAATTAATTCACTCCTCGCTACCCTTATATGACATAGATGAAATTGACCTATCGACAGAATTTGCTGGTCGAAAATGGGATTTTCCCTTTTATATCAATGCTATGACAGGTGGGAGTGACAAGGGGAGAGAAATCAATCAAAAATTAGCCCAGATAGCAGAGGCTTGTGGAATTTTATTTGTAACAGGTTCCTACAGTGCTGCTCTGAAGGATCCATCAGATGATTCTTTCTCAGTTAAAACTAGTCATCCTAACCTTCTTCTTGGGACCAACATTGGCTTGGACAAGCCTGTTGAATTAGGGCTGCAAACAGTCAAGGAGATGAATCCCCTTCTTTTACAGGTGCATGTCAATGTTATGCAAGAATTGCTTATGCCAGAAGGTGAGCGTCAATTTAGATTGTGGCAAAGCAATCTGAAAGATTATGTTCATCAGATCTCGGTGCCTCTAGTTTTAAAAGAGGTCGGCTTTGGCATGGATGTGAAGACCATTGCTAAGGCTTATGAGATGGGGATACGAACCGTTGATTTGTCTGGCCGTGGAGGGACGAGCTTTGCCTATATCGAAAACCGTCGCGGTGGTCAACGTGACTACCTCAATGACTGGGGTCAATCGACTATGCAGGCTCTTCTGAATGCCCAAGACTGGAAAGACAAGATGGAACTTCTGGTTAGTGGAGGAGTTCGCAATCCACTAGATATCATCAAATGCTTGGTCTTTGGAGCCAAGGCGGTTGGTTTATCCCGCACGATGTTAGAGCTGGTTGAAAATTACTCTGTTGATGTCGTGATTTCCGTTGTTGAAGGATGGAAGGAAGATCTACGGTTGATCATGTGTGCCCTTAATTGTGCAAAGATTGAGGATTTGCAAGAGGTCGACTATCTCCTATATGGAAGATTAAAAGAAGCAAAAGACCAAATGTAAGGAGAGAGTGGGACAGAAATCGGTAATTCGTTAGAATTCGATTTCGTCGTCCCGCCTCCGCACAGTTGAGTAGGGCTGTAAAAGCTGATGAAATCAGCCTAGTAGAGCCCACTCAACCACTGCGTTTTGCTCGACAATCCAAAGACAATAAAGAGGCTAAGACTTTTGTCCTAGCCTCTTTATCATTCCTCAGACTGATGTGACTTTTGGGATTTGTGATACAATAAAGTAGAGAGGACGGTTACATGCGAAAATTTCAAATTTTTCTATTTATTGAAGCTTGTTTGCTGACAGGAGCTCTGATTATGATGGTATCAGAGCATTTTTCCCGTTTTCTACTGATGTTACTCTTGTTTTTACTCCTGATTCGATATTATACTGGAAAACAGGGGAATAATGTCATTTTAGTAGCAGTGAGCATCCTATTTTTCTTTATCATCATGCTCAATCCCTTTGTTATTTTAGCTATCTTTGTGGCCTTGATATACAGCCTATTTCTGCTTTATCCCATGATGAATCAGGAGAGAGAAGATACCAACCTAGTCTTTGAAGATGTCATAACTGTAAAGAGGGAGAAAAATCGCTGGTTTGGAAATCTTCATCACTTCTCAAGCTACCAGACTTGTCGTTTTGATGATATCAATCTCTTTCGACTTATGGGAAAAGATACCATTCATTTGGAGCATGTGATTTTGAGCAATCATGACAATGTCATCATCTTGAGAAAACTAGTAGGTACGACAAGAATTATCGTACCAGTAGATGTTGAAGTCAGCCTAAGTGTCAATTCTCTGTACGGAGATTTAACCTTCTTTGACCAGCCTAAACGTGCTTTGCGTAATGAGCAATTTCATCAAGAAACCAGAGATTATCTCAAGAGTCCTAAAAGTGTGAAGATTCTTTTGACAACTATGGTTGGAGATGTTGAGGTGGTGAGAGGATGAAAAAGCAACCTTATATTTTAATTGGGCTCACCTCTGTTCTCTTTGTTGCCTTTCTGTTTCGAAGTATTTTTAAGGTCTTGGATTTGGAATGGACTTCTCTTTTCCAAGATTTAGAGAAGACAGAAAAAATTCTATTTCTGGCTTTGATGTTTAGTCTTGCTCTAGCCTTTTTATTAGTCCTATTTTGGAGAATGGTTGATGAAATTTCACGTAGAAAAATCCAAGCAAATCTTAAAAATCTGCTGGCTGGTAAAGAGATTAAAAGTCTTGGGGATGCCGACTTAGACGCAAGTTTTAAAAATTTATCAGGCAAGCTTGCTTTGTTGACAGAAGCTATTCAAAAAGCAGATAATCAAGCTTTGGTCAAGGAAGAGCAGGTTATTGAAAAGGAGCGCAAGCGAATTGCGCGTGACTTGCATGACACAGTTAGTCAGGAAATTTTTGCGGCCCATATGATCTTATCAGGACTCAGTCAACAAGCTTCCAAATTAGACAAAGAGAAGATGCAGACACAACTCCAGAGTGTGACAGCTATTTTGGAGACAGCCCAAAGAGATTTGCGTATTCTACTCTTACATTTACGACCAATCGAACTGGAACAAAAGAGTCTGGTCGAGGGGATTCAGTTTCTTCTCAAAGAATTGGAAGAAAAAAGTGAACTCAAAGTCAGCTTTAAACATCAGGTAGACCAACTACCTAAAAAGATTGAGGAACATATCTTCCGTATCGTCCAAGAATTGATTAGTAATACGCTTCGTCATGCCCAAGCTTCTTGTCTGGATGTTTATCTTTATCAAACGGAAACAGAGTTACAGTTGAAAGTAGTGGACAATGGCAGAGGTTTCGAGCCGGCTGACGTAGATGATCTGAGCTATGGACTACGGAATATTAAAGAACGTGTGGAAGATATGGCAGGAAGCATCCAACTATTAACAGCACCAAAGCAGGGTTTGGCAGTGGATATCCGCATCCCCTTGATTGACTAACAAAAGGAAATAAAATGAAACTATTATTAGTAGATGACCACCAAATGGTGCGTCTTGGTTTAAAAAGTTATTTTGAATTACAAGATGGTGTAGAAGTTGTTGGAGAGGCAACTAATGGAGCCGAAGGAATTGCAATGGCTTTAGATCTTCGCCCCGATGTGATTGTGATGGATATTGTGATGCCAGAAGTCAACGGGATTGACGCAACACTAGCTATTCTCAAAGAATGGCCAGAGGCTAAAATCTTGATTGTATCATCTTATCTAGACAATGAAAAAATTATGCCAGTTTTAAATGCTGGTGCGAAAGGCTATATGCTCAAGACATCAAGTGCTGATGAATTGTTCCATGCTGTTCAAAAGGTAGCGGCTGGAGAGCTAGCCATTGAACAAGAAGTGAGTAAGAAAGTAGAATACCACCGCAATCATATGGAACTTCATGAAGAATTAACTGCGCGTGAACGGGAGGTTCTTCAATTAATCGCCAAGGGCTATGAAAATCAGCGTATTGCTGATGAATTGTTCATCTCCCTCAAGACAGTTAAAACCCATGTTTCTAATATTCTTGCAAAACTGGAAGTTAGTGATCGTACCCAGGCAGCTGTCTATGCCTTTCAACATCATTTGGTAGGTCCGGATGAATTTTAGGGGACATCGAATGTAACTGAAGCATGGACGAAAAGCGCATCCATTACTTGAAAAAATTCGCTACTATATGGTATAATGGACTGTATTAAAAATTTTAAGGAGAAATGACAGAATGTCTGTATCATTTGAAAACAAAGAAACAAACCGTGGTGTCTTGACTTTCACTATCTCTCAAGACCAAATCAAACCAGAATTGGACCGTGTATTTAACTCAGTAAAGAAAACTCTTAACGTTCCCGGTTTCCGTAAAGGTCACCTTCCACGTCCTATCTTCGACCAAAAATTTGGTGAAGAAGCACTTTACCAAGATGCATTGAACGCTCTTTTGCCAGACGCTTATGAAGCAGCTGTTAAAGAAGCTGGTCTTGAAGTTGTTGCACAACCAAAAATTGACGTAACTTCTATGGAAAAAGGTCAAGATTGGGTTATCACTGCTGAAGTTGTTACAAAACCTGAAGTAAAATTGGGTGCATACAAAAACCTTGAAGTATCAGTTGATGTAGATAAAGAAGTAACTGACGCTGATGTTGAAGAGCGTATCGAACGTGAACGCAACAACTTGGCTGAATTGGTGATCAAAGAAGGTGCTGCTGAAAACGGCGACACTGTTGTAATCGACTTTGTTGGTTCTATCGACGGTGTTGAATTTGACGGTGGAAAAGGTGAAAACTTCTCACTTGGACTTGGTTCAGGTCAATTCATCCCTGGTTTCGAAGACCAATTGGTTGGACACTCAGCTGGTGAAACTGTTGACGTTATCGTAACATTCCCAGAAGACTACCAAGCAGAAGACCTTGCTGGTAAAGAAGCTAAATTCGTAACAACGATCCACGAAGTTAAAGCTAAAGAAGTTCCAGCTCTTGACGATGAACTTGCAAAAGATATCGATGAAGAAGTTGAAACTCTTGATGAATTGAAAGAAAAATACCGTAAAGAATTGGCTGCTGCTAAGGAAGAAGCATACACTGATGCTGTTGAAGGTGCAGCAATCGATAAAGCAGTTGAAAATGCTGAAATTGTAGAACTTCCAGAAGAAATGATTCACGAAGAAGTTCACCGCTCAGTAAATGAGTTCCTTGGAAACTTGCAACGTCAAGGTATCAACCCAGACATGTACTTCCAAATCACTGGAACTACTCAAGAGGACCTTCACAAACAATACGAAGCAGAAGCTGAGTCACGCACGAAGACGAACCTTGTTATCGAAGCAGTTGCGAAGGCTGAAGGATTTGACGCTACTGAAGAAGAAATCCAAAAAGAAATCGAGCAATTGGCTGCAGATTACAACATGGAAGTTGCTCAAGTACAAAGCTTGCTTTCAGCAGATATGTTGAAACACGATATCACAATCAAGAAAGCTGTTGAATTGATCACAAGCACTGCAACAGTAAAATAATCTTAAAAGATAAAAAGCCCACCTGATTAGGTGGGTTTTCTGCTGGTCTATTTTCCAAAAATCTCTTTGAGGTCCGCATCTGTAATCCCAATCATAGCTGGGATGCTTGACCAGTTTTCCTCGGTGAGGATGTAGGATAGAGGAGCTCCCTCTCGATTTGTTGTTTCAGTTGGGGCTGGGTTGGTTTGGTTAGTGGCTTCGACCAGATCCTGAAAACGCTCAATCAGATAGGTCTTGCGAGCAGTTCCGATATGTTTGACTGCGTAGTCAAAGGCCTGTAATTCACCAAGAAGGATGAGCTTGCTCTTGGCCCGTGTAATAGCTGTGTAGATGAGATTGCGTTCCAGCATGCGCTTGCTAGCACTGGTAATTGGAAGAATCACAACTGGAAACTCACTACCTTGTGACTTATGGATACTCATGGCATAAGCAAGACGAATCTTGTACCACTCATTTCGAGGATAGGAAATCTCGTTTCCATCAAAGTCAATCATCATTTCATCTTGTTTGGATTCGGTGTATTTAGCAGGAATCAGGTCCGTGATGTAGCCTAGGTCTCCGTTAAAGACGTTGACTTCTGCATCGTTGACCAGATGAATGACCTTATCTCCGGTGCGATACTGAAACTGGCTTGCTTCAAAACTAATCTGTCCCTTTTGAAGAGGATTAAGCAGTTCTTGCATGAGTTGATTGATGGCATCGATTCCTGCTGCACCACGATACATAGGAGCCAGAACTTGGATGTCTCGAGCAGGGATGCCACTTCTAATGGCAGCGTCTAGGATTTTTTCAATGGTAGCAGGGATATGATTACTAGAGATTTCAAAGTAGGAACGGTCTGCTTTTTTCTGAGTGAAATCTGCAGGCAAAATTCCCTGGCGAATCTGACTAGCAAGAGTAACAATGGTTGATTCTTCACTCTGACGATAAATTCGTTCCAAACGCGTTTGCGGGATACTTGGAATCTGGAGTAAGTCAGCCAGAACTTGACCAGGTCTCACTGATGGCAACTGATCACTATCTCCAACGATGAGAATCTTACTATTAGAGGAGATGTTTGAGAAGAGTTGATTGGCTAACCAGGTATCTACCATGGAAAACTCATCTACGATGATAAAGTCAGCATCTAGATAATCTTCCAAATGGCTAGTGTCGTCGTCTCCAGTCATCCCCAAGTGGCGGTGAATGGTTGCACTAGGCAAGCCTGTCAGTTCATTCATGCGTCGTGCTGCACGACCAGTCGGAGCAGCTAGGAGAATCGGTAGACTACTTTTCTTTCTAAGGTCCAGTCCCTCTAATAGAGCATAGACAGCAATAATACCATTGATCACAGTGGTTTTACCCGTACCAGGTCCACCTGTCAGGATAAAGACCTTGTTTTGGATAGCATCGCAGATGGCCTGTTTTTGAATGGTATCGTATTGAATGCCTAATTCTTCCTCAACCCTTACGATACGCTCCTGAATGATTTCGGTTTCGTGTTGTTCGCTTTCTTTTTTTTCAAGGATACGAATGAGGTGATTATGAATCCCTTCTTCTGCAAAAAAGAGACTGTTTTCAAAGATTTTAGTGTCAACCTGTTGAACTTTTTCTTCTTCTATGAGATTAGACAATTCTTGAGCAAGTTGACTTGGTTCCAGTTCTACAGGACGTGAGGATTCCAGTAGATTTAGAGTCTTTTCTAATAAGTCTCTAGCTTCAACATAAGTATCTCCACTTTCCATACAAGCGTTTAAAAGGCTATGAATGAGTCCTGCTCGGAAACGTTCGGGGGCCTGACTTTCAATGCCCAATTCTTGTGCTAATTGGTCAGCGATGGTAAAGCCCAAACCTTTGATATCCTCTACTAACTGATAAGGATAATTTTCAACAATATCGATGGTTTCCTCTTTATAAGTATCCTGAATTTGAATAGCTAATTTATTTGGAATCCCGTAGTTAGCAAGTTTGGCCAAGACCATTTCTGTACCGTAGTTGAGGCGGAGGGTAGAAACGAAGGCCTCACGATTTTTGGAAGATAGACCTGAGATGGTTTGAAGTTTCTCGGGGTGCTCCAGAATTTCATCGATGGTATTGTCTCCGTAGAGTTCCACAATCTTTTGGGCGGTTTTAAGACCAATTCCTTTGAAATGGCTACTTGAGAAATACTTGACTAATCCTTTACTAGTTGGCTTTGCTCGTTCGTAGCGAGTGATTTGGAGTTGTTCCCCGTATTTGGAGTGTTGGACAATCTGCCCCCAAAAAGTGTATTCCTCTCCCTCAATGACATCAGCCATGGTTCCTGTAACAATGATCTCAAAATCATCATAGTTTTCGGCATTGGTATCCTCGATATCTAAAAGGAGAATACGGTAAAAGTTGCTGATATTTTCAAAAATAATACGTTCAATCGTACCTGTAAAATAAACTTCCATATAATTCCTTTACATTCATGAATGAGAGCAAATCATTCAGAATAGAATGAGAAGAGGCTGAGATTTAGTTTTCTCGGCCTCTTAGTGTTCTTAAACTGTACCAATACGTTTGAGTGGCCAGAAGCGGAATTTAGCCTCTCCGATGATATCTTTTGCTTTAAAGGTACCAACATGTCGGCTATCACTAGATACTAGACGGTCATCACCAAGTAGAAGATATTGTCCCTCTGGAACAGTGAAGGTAAAGCTAGTATTGAAATTAACATCTAAGGTAAATGCATTAGCTTTTTTGGCAAGACTTCTGAAATATTCGCCTTTTTTGCCATCCCAGCTATCTCCAGTATAGGTGGATTGAAGTTTATCCTCTTTAAAACGTTTGAGGTAATCTGCTAAATAAGGCTCATCAGTTTCTTGATCGTTGACATAGAGTTTATCATTTTCGTAACGGATGGTATCACCTGGCAATCCGATAACCCGTTTCACAATATCTTTATTCCCCTCATCTTCATGAGCGACAACAATATCAAAGCGATCAATAGGGAGATGTTTGACAACAAAGAGAATTTCTCCATCAGCTAGAGTAGGATCCATAGAGTGTCCTTCTACACGGACATTGCTCCAGAGAAAGAGACGGCTGAGACCCACTAAGGCAATAATCAGGAAGAAAACTCCCCACTCTCTTATAAACGATTTTAAATATTTCATGGTATACCTCTATAGAAGTTTTTTGGCTTTTTCAGTGTTTTTAAAATGCAGTTTGGCGCAGAAGTTGAGCCCCTTCATGCCATATGCTTGAAGGATTTGGCTAGCCACCTTGTCAGAAGCCGTTCCAGCACCACTTGGAAGTTGATAGCCCAGCTCTTTGCCTAGATTTTCAAGATTTTCTAGGAAGAGATCACGCGCGATGATGGAGCTAACAGCAACAGCCAAGTATTTGCCCTCAGCTTTTTCCTCTAGCGTGACTGGATTGGGAAAATGGTTGGCTTCATTTTTTAAATACTTTTCATAATTTTGTAAGCTGGTAAAGGCGTCGATAACAATTTTCTCAGGCTCAACACCCTTTTGAAGAAGGAGAAAAATCGCTTGATTGTGTAAGGCAACCTTTACAGAAACAGCATTGTAGCGTTCGCCAATGACTTCATTATATTTACTCGGAGAAAGCAGTAGTGCTTGATGTTGGATTTTTTCCTTCAGAAGTGGAGCAAGCTGACGAATCTTTTGGTCAGTCAGTGTTTTGGAATCCCCAACTCCGAGTTTTCTTAAAAAATCATGCTGGTCAGGAGTCACAAATGACGCCACTACAGCGAGCCCACCGAAGTAAGAACCATTTCCGACTTCATCTGTTCCGATTAAGGGGAATTTTTGCCCGCTAGTAACTTGCGCTACTTGATAACCAAAAAAGCTGGCATAGCTTTCAGCAGCTTCTCCTTGCAAGAGGACTTTCCCAGATGTATAGACAGAAACACTGGCTTGAGGAAGCTTGAAAAAGTAGCGAATATATGGGTTTTTACTTGGAGTGAGGGCTTTTTCATGCTTTTGAACAAAAGCTTGAATGTCTTTTTCACTCGGTGTTAATGTGATACTTGCCATAGTCTCTATTGTACCACAAAAGCAGGAGAATTTGTAAAAACTGACAAAGTTAGCGAAATTTGGTATAATATCGTGAGGTGAATTTTATGGCAAATCTAAATCGATATAAGTTTACATTCGGGAAAAAGACATTAACCTTGACAACCGAGCATGACAACCTCTTTATGGAGGAAATTGCCAAGGTTGCGACTGAAAAATACCAAGCAATCAAAGAACAAATGCCTGGAGCTGATGATGAGACTTTAGCTATTTTATTAGCAATCAATTGTTTATCAACACAGTTGAGTCGTGAGATTGAGTTTGATGATAAGGAGCAAGAGTTAGAATCGCTCCGTTATAAAGTGGTCGCTGCTAAACAAGAGCAGAGTAAGATAGGGGATTCTCTATGATTTCCATCCTACTCTTATTAATCCTTGCTTGGAGCTTTTATATCGGCTACCGCAGAGGAATTCTTTTACAAGCTTATTATCTTGTGGCTACGTTTGTCTCAGCTTATTTTGCAAGCAATTATTACCTATCTTTAGGGCAGAAGTTCAACTTGTTAATTCCCTATGCCAACCCACAGGAAGGACAGGGAACATTCTTTTTCTCATCCAATCAGCTTTTCCAACTGGATAAAGTCTTTTATGCAGGAATTGGTTTTCTCTTAGCCTTTACAGTCTTTTATTGTATCGGTCGCTTGCTTGGTCTATTTCTAAACCTAGTGCCGACCAAGATACTTGAAGGGAAATACTATCGTATCGGTGCAGGTGTGCTATCAGTCGGAGTAACCTTGTTTGTTCTCCAAATGATGCTAACGATCCTTGCGACTGTACCATTACAAATTGTTCAAAATTCACTTGAAAATAGCTTTGTAGCTCGACATATTATTCAAAGCATCCCAATCACAACTGGGTTAATCAAACAGCTTTGGGTTACAAAAATAATCGGATAAAAAGGGCGGGAATTATTCCTAGCCTTTTGTTTACAATTTCGAAAAGTATGAGCTTGATTTAAAAAGGTGAAAACAGGAAAGCATAACTTTTTTACTAAGGAAATAAGATGAATACAAAAATACTAGAAACGTTAGAATTTAATAAGGTCAAGACTTTATTTGAGCCCCATCTTTTGACGGAACAAGGATTAGAGCAATTAAAAGAACTTGTTCCGAGTGATAGAGGAGACAAGATTCAGCAAGCTTTCACTGAGATGAAGGAGATGCAAGAACTCTTTGTCGAGCATCCACATTTCAGTATCTCAAGCACCAAAGACATTGCTGCTACCTGCAAACGTTTGGAGATGGGTGCAGATCTCAATATCGAGGAATTTCTCCTTCTCAAACGTGTCATATTTGCCAGCCGTGAACTGAAAAATTTCTATGATAATCTTGAAAATGTTCGCTTAGACCATCTGGCAAACTGGTTTGAGAAACTCCATGATTTACCACATTTACAGGGCAATCTCCAGGCCATCAATGAAGCTGGATTTATTGAGAATTTTGCTAGTGAGGAACTAGCACGAATCCGTCGTAAAATCCATGATAGTGAGAGCCAAGTTCGTGACGTCTTGCAGGATCTTCTCAAACAAAAGGCACAGATGTTGACAGAAGGCATTATCGCTAGTAGAAATGGTCGCCAGGTTCTTCCTGTCAAAAACACCTATCGTAACAAGATTTCCGGTGTCGTTCATGATATTTCTGCCAGTGGGAACACTGTTTATATTGAACCGCGTGAAGTGGTCAAGCTGAGTGAGGAAATTGCTAGTCTTCGTGCAGACGAACGCTATGAGATGATGCGTATCCTTCAAGAGCTTTCTGAGCGTGTACGACCACATGCAGCTGAAATAGCAAATGATGCCTGGATTATTGGACATTTAGACTTGATTCGAGCAAAGGTCCGTTTTATCCAAGAGACAGGTGCAGTAGTTCCTCAAGTCTCTGAGGGACAGGAGATTCAACTTCTCCATGTTCGTCATCCCTTGGTGCAAAATGCCGTTGCAAATGATGTACACTTTGGTAAGGAACTAACAGCTATCGTTATCACTGGTCCCAATACGGGTGGTAAGACCATCATGCTAAAAACCTTAGGATTGACGCAATTGATGGCTCAGTCTGGTCTGCCAATTCTAGCCGATAAGGGCAGTCGTGTGGGAATTTTTGAGGAGGTCTTTGCAGATATCGGAGATGAACAATCCATCGAACAAAGCCTCTCAACCTTCTCTAGTCACATGACCAATATTGTTGATATTCTGGGTAAAGTCAACCAACATTCGCTCTTGCTACTGGATGAGCTTGGAGCAGGTACAGATCCTCAGGAAGGAGCTGCCCTTGCCATGTCTATCCTAGAAGACTTGCGCTTGCGTCAGGTCAAGACTATGGCAACCACTCACTATCCTGAACTCAAGGCCTATGGAATTGAAACGGCTTATGTTCAGAATGCCAGCATGGAGTTTGATACAGCTAGCCTGCGTCCAACCTATCGCTTTATGCAAGGAGTACCGGGTCGAAGCAACGCCTTTGAGATTGCTAAACGTCTAGGATTGTCAGATGTCATCGTAGGCGATGCCAGCAAGCAGATCGACCAAGACAATGATGTCAATCGGATTATTGAGCAATTGGAAGAGCAGACCCTTGAAAGTCGAAAACGTCTTGAAAATATTCGCCAAGTCGAGCAAGAAAACCTCAAGATGAATCGTGCCCTTAAAAAACTTTACAATGAGCTCAATCGTGAGAAGGAAACAGAACTCAATAAGGCGCGTGAGCAAGCTGCTGAGATTGTTGAATTGGCTCTGGCAGAGAGTGATGCTATTCTTAAAAATCTTCACAGCAAATCTCAACTAAAACCACATGAGATTATTGAAGCCAAGGCTAAACTCAAAAAATTAGCCCCTGAAAAAGTTGACCTTTCTAAAAACAAGGTTCTTCAAAAAGCTAAGAAGAAACGAGCTCCAAAAGTTGGGGATGACATTATCGTTTTAAGCTATGGTCAACGAGGGACCTTGACCAATCAGCTCAAGGATGGTCGTTGGGAAGCTCAAGTTGGCTTAATCAAGATGACACTCGAAGAAAAAGAGTTTGACTTAGTTCAGGCTCAGCAAGAAGCACCAGTCAAGAAAAAACAAGTTAATGTGGTCAAGCGTGCTGCTGGTAAAGCACCGCAGGCTAGACTTGATCTTCGTGGCAAACGTTATGAGGAAGCTATGGAAGCCTTGGATGCCTTTATCGACCAAGCCCTACTCAACAACATGGCCCAAGTTGACATTATTCACGGTATTGGTACAGGAGTCATCCGTGAAGGAGTAACCAAATATCTCCAAAGAAACAAGCAAGTCAAGAGCTTTGGCTATGCACCTCAAAATGCTGGAGGATCTGGAGCGACTATCGTTACCTTTAAAGGATAAATTGAACTAGATGAAAATTCCAATAAAATTTTCTGAAAACAATTGACAAGTGCTGCTTTATCTGGTTCTATGGTGTGGTCTTTGTTGCTATGGTCTTACTAGGTGGTTTCATCGAGTTGGATATGGTCTGGATTATTGCAGATATTGTCAATGCCCTCATGGCACTACCAAACTTGATTGCGCTCTTGGCCTTTTCTCCAGTCGTTATTGCTGAGACGAAGAAGTATTTTGGTAAATCATAAGAGAGCCCTCATTCCTTAATTTTTGAACTTGCTTACTCGCAAGATAATGCCTTGGATGTCGTTCTTGGTGTCAGTTTGGCAACCCTCTGTAACTATGCCAATAACCTTGCTAATACACCGATCAATCCAGAATTATAACCTTATGCATAAAATATAGAAAAAGAATAGAGTCTGAACCTTTCAGCCTCTATTTTTGAATGATTTTTAAAGCGCTTTTATGTTATACTGATAATAACATGATTATTGGAGGTTGGTATGAAAAAACTCCCCTTGGCTTTTTCAGGTTGCTTATTGGGATTGGCTGGTGCAGGAAATCTCATCTTGGATATTTTTCCGTTATTATCACAGGTCTTCAGTATGTCAGGCTTGATTTTATGGTTTTATTTTTTATACAGTCATCTCAGCGATTGGCAAGAAAGTAAGCAAGAGTTGAAGAAAGCGCCTGTTTTATCAGGAATGGCAACCTTTCCTATGGCAGGGATGATCTTATCGACGTATTTATTACGAATCTTACCCCCGAACATGAGCATTGTTGCACAGATTCTCTGGTGGTTTGCTTTTCTTCTAGATGTTTACCTCATCTTATACTTTACAAAGAACTATGCCTTGGTTAAACAAAGGGCCAGTGCAACACCAACTTGGACGGTTCTTTATGTAGGAATAGCAGTAGCGAGCTTGACCTACCCCGTGGTGGGCATTGTTGGGATTGCCTATGGAGCTTGGATTTTTGGTTTTATCTTAACCCTTATCCTTTACCCTATAATTTATCAAGATTTAAGGAAAAATCCATTACCGCTCGCTTTGCTGGGACAAGAAGGAATTTATTGCGCTCCATTTTCTCTCCTTTTGGCAGCATTAGTGAGAGTAGGAGGATACAGTCTTCCTAGTTGGATTTTACTAGTTATGATCCTTGCATCACAGACCTTCTTTTTCTTTGTCCTTAGTCGCTTGCCAAGGATTTTAAAACAAGGTTTCCAACCAGCCTTCTCAGCCCTAACCTTTCCAACCATCATCACAGCAACATCATTGAAAATGGCCCAAGACATTCTGCAGTTTCCGTTTCTCAACCTCCTCGTTTGGTTAGAGATTATCATTTGTTTAACAATCCTTATCTACGTATTAGTAGAATATGTGAGATATTTAAAGAACTAAAAGAACCCCTAGCACGGAGAAGTGTTAGGGGCTCTTTTGTATTTGGTTTGAGAAGATTTTGGAACCATTCGAAATAAGACAATTCTGAAACTATGAAACATTGATACTATCAATTCCACACATCCTACATAGACAGTTTCCCTTATGTTCTTTAATATTCTTCAAAACTATATCTTATACAAATGATTTAATCTTTCTAACTCTGATACACTCATATATACTTCTACTCCAGTAACTACTCCCTTACTATAAATAATTCCACAAGAAAACACAATCCTCTTCTCACTCAAAATATTTGACAATATTACAAATGATTCCAAAACATAATCCTCTATAGTAATAAAACAATTATTTTCATCTTTGAAAAACTCTATAAATCCAATATCCTTACACCTATCACGTAAATGAAACTTAAGTAATTTTAAAAAATAATCAAAAAACACATCATTTTCCATGGAAAACCCTTTCATTTTTAAAATATTCTGACATAATCATACAAAAAATAAAGGAGAAATGCTATAAAAAACTTATTTTATTTATAACTGTCTTTCTAACTCTTCTTTCACTTACTGGCACAACATATGCCGAAACTCCAAAAAAACAATGCAGTTTCTTACTTCTCCTCATGTAGTGATAAAAAGCTGTAGACCATAGTCCCAAAGATGGCTCCAATACTAAGACCAAAGACCAGTAAGGGGATCATTATCTCTGTTTGGATGATGTTTTCCAAGAAAGTTGAAAGGGACATCTGTTGAACGAAGAGTTTATGAAAGAGCAACAGAGCAAATAAGCCAATCTCAATACTTATAAATACCAACCAACTACGAACTTTTATTTGGTGTTTGCTGTAGGTTTTGTAAATGATTTCTGATTTATCATCCTTTTCAAGATGAAGCTCTTTGACAGCTCTTTGGGCTTTTATACTTATGAACAAAATGAGTCCAAAATAGAGGTAGGGAATAACCGATCGAACAATTTCTATAAAGCGTCCGAACAAAATATAGAACAGGAAGAGAAAGAAGGAAGAGTAAAAGATTTGGACCATGGAACGGGCGCAAGCCTTATAGATAACCTCTTGTCGGCATTCATCAAAGGGACCTTGGATATGAAAGAAATTTCGAAGTAAGCGAGTTGTTAAGTCTTCTTTTTTCATGGATGATTTCTCCTAAATGAACGATGTTACTTAGTTTTCTTTTACGAATTGATAGAGATAATAAAGATAAGTGATAGAAGAAAGAGTAGCGATAGTTAATAGTAAATAATATTTCCAATTGCTTAAAATGACCGTCAATTGTGGTAGGGATATAATCATAAAACATAGTGCCAAGTTAAGTATGCGAGTTTTTTGGGAGTCTATCTTTAGATAAATCAGTCCTTTGTTGAGTGCCGGAAGAAAGACTAGTACGAGGACTATATCGTAGATTGGCAAGCTTCCTGAAACGATGATGAAGGTGAGAATAGAAGCAAATAAAAGATGATAGATAAGTAAAGTTACTAGTGATTTCATAAGCTTCCTCCTAATCGTCGTCCTGATCTTCCTTAGCTTTTTGAATACGAAGGGAGATACCGCTCTGCATGATCAATCCGAAGAATAAAGTTGCTACGATAGTTGTTACAAAATGACCTGTATTTAAAAGAGAACTAAGATAATTTTTACTATCATCCGTCAAGACATTAAGAAGTGGTATTCCAAATAACATGACTGATCCATAGATTAGACCCGCTTTCAGACCAGGAAAACGTAACTGTTTCTTTTCCTTTTGGCTCAATATATCAGGATCGATGGCTGTGATACCCGTTTTCTTGGTTTGAGAGAGCACATAGAAGGCACAAACCATGGAAATACCAAATATCACCAGAGGATAACCGATAGCAACTATTTCTGGATATTTGGTAGCGAGGACGAGCGGAATAAGATTGCCAAATATCATCAGATAAAAGAGAATCATAAAGATTTTATTTCCAATGTGCTCAGCTTCGCGCCGTTTGTGTTCATCAAGGGGGCCTGAAATACCATAGATGCGTTTGATCAATTTTTCATTGAGGGGTTCTTTTTTCATAAGCTTTCTCCTAAATCTTATCCTGCTCTTTTTTAGCTCTTGCAATGCGATGGGAGATGAGGAACTGTATGCTTGCTCCGAAGAAGACAGAACCGAGAATGCTTGATACTCCATTCCTTATAGTGAGAAGAGACTGAAAATAGTTCTGACCTTCACCTATGAGTATACCGAGAAGAGGAGTTATAAAAAACATCCATAGACCAAAGAACAAACCTGCTTTAAGACCTGGGTAGCGTAGTTGCTTATTCTCTTTTTCACTCAGCATATCTGGTTCAATAGTTGTAATCCCTGTTTTTTGCATTTGGTAGGTGACATAGCCAGCAGCGATGAGGGCAATCACTAAAATCAGAGGAGGATAGATTAGAGCCACTGCTTGAGGATATTTATAGGCCAGAACGAGTGGGATAAAATTGCCAAATATCATCAGATAAAAGAGGATGATAAAGACTTGGTTGCCGATACGATCAGCCTCGCGCCGTTTGTATTCGTCAAGTGGATCAGAAATACCGTATGTGCGTTTAATGAGTTTTTCAGTGAGGGTTCCTTTTTTCATGTGTTGGCTCCTTTTTTAAAAATCGTCTTCCCAGAAGAGACTGTTGAGGTCAGTTTGGAGGCTTCTAGCGAGATTGAGACAGAGTTCCAGGGTTGGATTGTACTTATCGTTTTCAATCATATTGATGGTCTGTCTCGAGACACCGATATCCTTGGCAAGTTCGAGTTGGGACTTTCCCAGTTCCTTGCGAAATTCTTTCACACGATTCATGCTTCCTCCTTTTTAGTTTATGTCATATATATTTGACTATAGTATATTCTTTTGAAAATAAAATGTCAACTATTTTTGACATATTTTTAAAAGAATCTTGGTGATAATATTTCCATTATAAAATCTTCTAGCGATTTTATGCTATAATGAAGAAAAATAATAGTGATTTGGATACCCTGAATGCTATCCAATAAAGAAAGAGCAGAAAATGAACCATAAGATTGCAATTTTATCAGACATTCATGGTAACACGACGGCCTTAGCTGGAGTGCTTGAGGACGCTAAAAATTTGGGAGCGACTGAATATTGGCTTTTGGGAGATATTTTTCTTCCTGGTCCGGGAGCGACTGACTTGGTGGCTCTTCTGAAAGACCTACCCATTACAGCATTCGTTAGAGGAAACTGGGATGATTGTGTGTTAGAGGCTATAGATGGGCAATATAGTTTAGCGGATCCCGAAGAAATTCAGCTTCTCAGAATGACCCAGTTTTTGATGGAGCACTTAAACCCAGAGCATATTGATTGGTTGAGGAATCTACCTATGGTAGCCAAGAAAGAAGTTGAAGGCTTGCGTTTTTCTCTTTCTCATAATTTACCTGAGAAAAATTATGGTGGTGATTTGCTGGTTGAAAATGGTACAGAAAAATTTGACCAGTTACTTAATGAAACTACTGATGTAGCCGTCTATGGTCATGTTCACAAGCAGTTGCTTCGTTATGGTAGCCAAGGTCAACAAATCATCAATCCAGGTTCGATTGGTATGCCTTATTTTAACTGGAAAGGGCTGAAAAATCACCGTGCCCAGTATGCCTTACTTGAGGTTGAAAATGGTGAATTGGTCAATATCCAATTTCGAAAAGTTGCTTATGATTATGAAGAAGAGCTAGAATCAGCTAAGACCAAAGGTCTTCCTTTTATCGAAATGTATGAAGAATTACGACGTGAGGACAACTATCAAGGTCATAATAGAGATTTATTAGCTTGTTTAATTGAAAAGCATGGATATGTAGAGGATGTCAAGAATTATTTTGATTTTTTGTAAGAGTTGCTTTAACTAACAGATACTAAATAAAGAGGCTGGGACAAAAGTCCTAGCCTCTCAATTGTCTATGGATTGTCGAGCAAGACGCAGTGGTTGAGTGGGCTCTACTACGCTGATTTCATCAGCTTTTACAGCCCTACTCAACTGTGCGGAGGTGGGACGACGAAATCGAATTCTAACGAATTACCGATTTCTGTCCCACTCTCTTTTAATATTTCTTATTGTAAATGTGATTGATCTGGTAGGTAAGAACCACCGAGATAGGTCTTGCTGAGTTTTTCAAGGGTTCCGTCTTGGGAGAGTTCTTTGAGAACCTTGTCAAATTGTTCTTTAAATTCTTTTTGATCGCTTGAGAAGATAATGTAGTTATTTGGATTATCATTACTTTCCAAGTCTACTACGTTCAAGTCTAAGCCACGGTCTTGGATAATTTTTTGAACAGAAATTTTATCAAAGATTAGGAAATCAAACTCGCCATTTGATAGGTCAGTGAGACGTTTAGCCACATCTTCACCAGAGTATTGGATGCTTGCAGGGTTGTCGGAGTGGCTTTGGTTCCAGTCAGTAACGACCTTGGCCGTAGAAGTTCCGGTGTCATCCTGGGTTGTTTTGCCAGCGATATCTTGAAGAGAGGTAAGAGCCTTGTCTTTTCTGCTCACGAGAACCAAAGGATTTTTAGCGATAGGGAGTGAGTAGAGGTACTTATCAGCTCTTTCTTTGGTATAGCTCAAGTTGTTGGCAGTAGCTTGGTAACGACCGGCATCCACTCCAGGGAAGATTCTCTCCCAAGCAGTTTTTTGGAATTCAATCTTGTATTGATCTAGCTTTTCATCGACTGCTTTTAAAACCTCAACATCATATCCAGTTAAATTACCATCTTGTTCAAAGTCAAAAGGTGGGATGTCTCCGGCAGTGGCTACGACAATGGTTTTAGGGCTAGTAGTAGAAGTTGAAGCACTTTCCTGTTTAGATTGTCCACAGGCCACCAACAAGGGACTAATGGCTAATAATAAGAATAATTTTTTCATGTGTGTCTCCTTTACTTCATGATACCTAGCTTACCAGACAATCAATCAAATATCCAATATATATTTTTTATAGAGGCGATAGAAAAATATTATAATTTCCAGATTGAATCTGTCATCTAAAAGTCAAGTCGGATCAGAAAAAGATAATTTATTTCACGAATGAAAAAACTCTGCAAGCTCTTTCAAAATGTGGTAAAATGGAAGCAGTAGAATTAGAAAAGGAAATCGATTATGAAATTTCTTGAATTAAATAAAAAACGTCATGCGACTAAGCGTTTTATTGATAAACCTGTTGATCCCAAGGATGTTCGAACAGCTATTGAAATCGCGACCTTGGCACCAAGTGCTCACAACAGTCAGCCTTGGAAATTTGTTGTGGTTCGCGAGAAAAATGCTGAACTCGCAAAATTGGCTTACGGTTCAAACTTTGAGCAAGTCGCAGCTGCCCCTGTAACCATTGCCTTGTTTACAGATACTGACCTAGCTAAGCGTGCTCGCAAGATTGCTCGCGTCGGTGGTGCAAAGAACTTCTCAGAAGAACAACTTCAGTACTTTATGAAAAATCTTCCAGCAGAGTTTGCGCGATACAATGAACAACAAGTTAGTGACTACTTGGCCCTTAATGCAGGGCTAGTAGCTATGAACTTAGTCCTTGCATTGACTGACCAGGGGATCGGTTCAAACATTATCCTTGGTTTTGATAAATCAAAAGCCAATGAAGTCTTGGAAATCGAAGAACGCTTCCGTCCAGAGCTCTTGATCACAGTAGGATACACAGACGAGAAGTTGGAACCAAGCTACCGCTTGCCAGTAGATGAAATTATCGAAAAAAGATAGGAAGTAAACATGACAGTTATTGATTTTACAGCAGAAGTAGAAAAACGCAAGGAAGCCCTCTTGGCTGACTTGTTTAGCCTTTTGGAAATTAATTCAGAACGCGATGACAGCAAGGCCGATGCTGAACATCCATTTGGTCCTGGTCCAGTAAAAGCTTTGGAGAAATTCCTTGAAATCGCAGACCGTGATGGTTATCCAACAAAAAATGTCGACAACTATGCAGGACATTTTGAGTTTGGTGAAGGGAACGAAGTTCTTGGAATCTTTGCCCATATGGACGTAGTGCCAGCAGGTAGTGGTTGGGACACTGATCCATATACTCCAACTATCAAAGATGGCCGTCTCTATGCGCGTGGAGCGTCAGATGACAAGGGTCCAACTACAGCATGTTACTATGGTTTGAAAATCATTAAAGAGCTTGGCCTTCCAACTTCTAAAAAAGTTCGCTTTATTGTCGGTACTGATGAAGAATCAGGTTGGGCAGACATGGACTACTACTTTGAACATGTAGGACTAGCAAAACCAGACTTTGGTTTCTCTCCAGATGCTGAATTCCCAATCATCAATGGTGAAAAAGGGAATATCACAGAATACCTCCATTTTGCCGGTGAAAATAAAGGTGTAGCTCGTCTCCACAGCTTCACAGGTGGTTTGCGTGAAAACATGGTTCCTGAGTCAGCAACAGCAGTTGTTTCAGGTGACTTGACTGACTTGCAAGCGAAACTAGATGCCTTTGTTGCAGAGTACAAACTCAGAGGAGAAATCCAAGAAGAAAACGGTCAGTACAAGGTAACTGTAATTGGTAAATCTGCCCACGGTGCTATGCCTGCTTCAGGTGTCAATGGTGCGACGTATCTTGCTCTCTTCCTTAGCCAGTTTGCCTTTGAAGGACCTGCAAAAGACTACCTTGACATTGCTGGTAAGATTCTCTTGAATGACCACGAAGGGAAGAACTTGAAAGTTGCCCATGTGGATGAAAAGATGGGTGCTCTTTCTATGAATGCTGGTGTCTTCCGCTTTGACGAAGCAAGTGCTGACAATACCATTGCCCTCAACTTCCGTTATCCAAAAGGAACAAGCCCAGAGCAAATCAAGTCAGTCCTTGAAAACTTGCCAGTTGCTTCTGTTAGCCTTTCTGAACACGGTCACACCCCTCACTATGTGCCAATGGAAGATCCACTCGTTCAAACCTTGTTGAATGTCTATGAAAAACAAACTGGTCTTAAAGGTCACGAGCAAGTCATCGGAGGTGGAACCTTTGGTCGCTTGCTGGAACGTGGAGTTGCCTACGGTGCTATGTTCCCAGACTCAATCGATACCATGCACCAAGCCAACGAATTTATCGCCTTGGACGATCTCTTCCGAGCAGCAGCAATCTATGCAGAAGCTATTTATGAATTGATCAAATAAAACGATAGAAGTCTGAGATTTTATGCTTGGACTTCTTTTTGGAGGGAAAACAGATGTCTCAAATCGAAAGAATCAAACAAGCCATCATGGCTGATCCACAAAATCAACACTATACTGAGCGAGGAATCGAACCTCTCTTTGCAGCACCAAAGACTGCTCGTATCAATATCATTGGGCAGGCACCTGGTCTCAAAACCCAAGAAGCAGGACTTTACTGGAAGGATAAAAGTGGCGATCGCCTGCGAGACTGGTTGGGTGTGGATGAGAATACCTTTTACAATTCAGGTTATTTTGCAGTTCTGCCCATGGATTTCTACTTTCCAGGACATGGGAAATCCGGTGATTTACCGCCCAGACCTGGTTTTGCAGAAAAGTGGCACCCTAAAATTTTGAAAGAATTACCAGATATTCAGTTGACGCTCTTGATTGGGCAGTATGCTCAGGCTTACTATCTGCATGAGAAAGTCAGTGGAAAGGTAACAGATCGTGTGCATCGATTTAAAGAGTATTTGCCAGATTATTTCCCTCTGGTACACCCGTCACCTCGTAACCAAATCTGGATGAAGAAAAATCCGTGGTTTGAGGAAGAAGTCTTACCTGACTTGAAAGCTAAAATTCAAAAAATTCTCGGAGATGAAAAATGAAAGAAATTACTTTTAATGATTTTTACCAACTATACCAGAAAGAGTCACTTTCTGTATTGGATGTGAGAGAAGTAGAGGAATTTGAGGTTCTTCATTTAGAAGGCGCTCGTAATTTCCCTCTCAGCCAACTAGCTGATACTTATAAACAACTAGACAAGAATAATCCTTACTACGTGATTTGTAAATCAGGAATGCGTTCAGCACGCGCTTGTCAATTTTTAGCAGAACAAGGCTATGAGGTTATTAATGTTCTAGGTGGCATGGATGCCTTTGAATAAGGAAAATTTTCTTCGAGACCTTTACAAATGAGAAAGGAATCGAGGGATTTTTTGTACTAAAATTCCGAAAATTGAAAACATTTTAGAATTAGTTCGAGATAGCCTTTTCAAGCCTTTAAACATGTTATACTAAGAAAGTATTTTAATTTTATAAGGAGAGTTTATGGCTAAAAAAGGTGCTTTAACAGGATTACTCCTGTTTGGAATATTTTTTGGAGCAGGTAACTTGATTTTCCCTCCAACTCTGGGTGCACAGTCTGGAGATAACTTCCTCCCTGCCATTGCAGGATTTGTTTTTTCAGGTGTTGGGATTGCCGTCTTAACCTTGATTATCGGGACCCTGAATCCAAAGGGTTATATCTATGAAATTTCTAAGAAAATTTCCCCATGGTTTGCGACAGTTTATCTAGCAGCCTTGTACTTGTCGATTGGTCCATTCTTTGCGATTCCGCGTACAGCAACAACATCGTTTGAAGTTGGGATCAGTCCACTTTTGAATCAAGCAGATAAAAGTCTAGGTTTGATAATTTTTACGATTCTTTACTTTGTTGCGGCCTTTCTCATTTCGCTGAATCCTTCAAAGATTCTGGATCGTATCGGTCGTGTCTTGACGCCAGTTTTTGCCCTCTTAATCGTTGTTCTGGTCATCCTTGGGGCCTTTAAATATGGTGGAAATGCACCACAAGCAGCGTCAGGAGCTTATCAAGCTTCGGCCTTTGGTACAGGGTTCCTTGAAGGATACAATACGCTTGATGCACTTGCTTCTGTTGCCTTCAGTGTTATTGCAGTTCAAACCATGAAACAACTTGGTTTCTCAAGCAAGAAAGAGTACATTTCAACCATTTGGATAGTCGGAATCGTCGTAGCACTCGGATTTAGTGCCCTTTACATCGGTTTAGGTTTCCTTGGAAATCACTTCCCAGTAACAGAAGAAGCGATGAAGAGCGGGACTCCAGGGGTTTATATCTTGTCACAAGCAACGCAAGAAATCTTTGGTTCTACTGCTCAGCTTTTCCTTGCAGTTATGGTAACTGTTACTTGCTTTACAACCACTGTAGGGTTGATTGTGTCGACTGCTGAGTTCTTTAATGGACGCTTCCCACAAATCAGCTATAAAGTTTATGCGACTGTCTTTACCTTGATTGGTTTTGCCATCGCAAATCTTGGTTTGAGTGCCATTATCAAGTACTCTATCCCTGTTCTTGTTGTCTTATATCCTATCACGATTGCCATTGTCATGATTGTGATTGTGAACAAGTTTATCGCTCTTTCTAAACCAGGCATGCAACTAACTGTTGCTATTGTTACAGCTATTGCCATTGCAAGTGTTTTAGGATCTACATTTAAGATTGAGGTCCTTGCAAACATCGTGAACGCTTTGCCATTTGCTAAGGCTTCATTGCCATGGTTAGTGCCAGCGATTGTTGGAATTTTATTATCTCTTGTTCTTCCAAATAAGCAAAAGAGTGAATCTTTTGAGATGGAATAAAAAAACCTTGGCTTATGCCAAGGTTTTTTCAATTCCTCTTAGTTCGTTTGTTCTTTATAACCATGTTCTGTTAACATTTTCTTAGAGGCTTTAAAACTTACATTTTTTCCAACGCCTGAGTATTCTTCTGGTAAAGCTTTTCTAAGTTCGTCTATACTTGCAACTGAAAGGTCGATTTCAAGGTCTTGAACGACTTTACCGTCTTTAATTTCAACTGATAAAGTGACACCTTTGAGCCCCTTGTATCCTTTGTAGGTTTCTTCAATTAGATTTTTTAAATCATCTGCATTATTGTTTAGGGCTTCAGGGTCAGCAACGTTATGAGCAGTTTGTTTCACAACGTTATCACCGTCAACTGTATAGGTCAATGTTGACTGGATGCCAGGCTGAGAATCATTTACAAAAGTAACAGTTTTTAGTTCGGATTTCTTTTCAGTTGTTTCAGCTTCAGTAGTTTTTACCTCAGTTGTCTCTGCTTTTGAAGAGTTCGAAGTTGTTGATGCTTGTTTTGAACACCCCAACAGGAATGTCAACGGTAAGGCTAAGAGTAGCATCATTTTAAAATATTTGTTCATATTATTTCCTTTCATCATAAGAACTTTTTTCATTATACCATAAAATACTTTCGCAATCAAAGTATATTCATTTTTCCTTTTTACACATACTAAAATGGGAAAAGTGATATAATGGTAGCAAGAGGTGAAGAAATGAATCAAACTGTAGAATATATCAAAGAACTAACTGCTATCGCATCCCCAACTGGTTTTACACGTGAAATTACGAATTATTTAGTTGAGACGCTTGAAAAACTAGGTTATCAACCAATCCGCACTGCAAAAGGTGGTGTTAATGTCACTGTTAAAGGTAAAAATGATGACAAACAACGTTATGTAACTGCCCATGTGGATACCTTGGGGGCTATTGTCCGTGCGGTTAAACCAGACGGTCGTCTCAAAATGGACCGTATCGGTGGCTATCCTTGGAATATGATTGAAGGCGAAAACTGTACGGTTCATGTAGCTAGTACAGGTAAGACTGTTTCAGGTACTATTTTGATTCACCAGACTTCTTGTCATGTATACAAGGACGCTGGAACTGCTGAACGCACGCAGAACAATATGGAAGTGCGTTTGGATGAAAAAGTGACTAACGAAAAAGAAACACGCGCACTCGGTATTGAGATTGGTGACTTTATCAGCTTTGATCCAAGAACTGTCGTGACTGATTCAGGATTTATCAAATCGCGCCATTTGGATGATAAGGTCAGCGCGGCTATCCTTCTCAATCTTCTTCGTGTTTACAAGGAAGAAGGGATTGAGTTGCCTGTGACAACTCACTTTGCCTTTTCAGTGTTTGAAGAAGTGGGGCATGGTGCTAACTCCAATATTCCTGCTCAGGTAGTAGAATATTTGGCTGTGGATATGGGTGCAATGGGCGATGACCAACAGACAGATGAGTACACAGTATCTATCTGTGTCAAAGATGCTTCAGGCCCTTATCACTATGAATTCCGTCAACATCTGGTTGCTTTAGCAAAAGATCAAGACATTCCATTTAAATTAGATATCTATCCATTTTACGGTTCGGATGCTTCTGCAGCGATGTCAGCTGGAGCAGAGGTCAAACACGCCCTCCTCGGTGCTGGAATTGAATCTAGCCATTCATACGAACGTACCCATATCGATTCTGTTGTAGCAACTGAACGCATGGTAGACGCTTATCTCAAGAGTGACTTGGTGGACTGATATGTGTTTGATTTGTCAACGAATTGATCTAATAAAATCTGGTGATAATCCCTACTTTGTAAAAGAATTAGAAACAGGCTATGTTGTGATCGGTGACCACCAGTATTTTGAAGGCTACACTTTATTCTTAGCCAAAGAACATGTCACAGAACTACACCAACTAGATCCAAGTGTTAAACTCCGCTTTTTAGAGGAAATGAGTTTGGTTCAGGAAGCCGTCTCTAAAGCTTTTTCTGCTGAAAAAATGAATGTAGAGTTGTTGGGAAATGGAGATGCCCATGTCCACTGGCATATTTTTCCGAGACGAGCGGGCGATATGAAGGGACACGGTCTTAATGGACGTGGTCCAGTTTGGTGGGTTCCATGGGAAGAAATGGTTTCTGAAGAATATCAGGTTAAGGGAAGCAAATTAGAAGGTTTGATTGCTACCTTATCTGATACTTTAGACCAGATGATAGAGATGAAAGGATAAACAATGAAAAAAAGATACCTTATCTTATCAGGATTGCTAGCCTTGACATTGACAGCTTGTTCACAAGAAAAATCAGCGACTTCTGACGCAAAAGCTTCTTCAGAACAATCAACTGTACAAGAAGGAACTGCAGGAAGTAAGTCTCAGGAAGCTAGTCAGAAAAAAGCTCAAGTGGTTAACAAAGGAGATCACTATAGCATTCAAGGTAAGTATGATGAGATTGTGATTGCTAACAAACACTATCCCTTGTCAAAAGATTATAATCCTGGAGAAAATCCTACCGCTAAGGTTGAACTGTTGAAACTCATTGCAGCTATGCAACAAGCAGGTTTTCCAATTAGCGACCACTATAGTGGTTTTAGAAGTTATGAAACTCAAACTCAACTTTACCAAGACTATGTAAATAAAGATGGCAAGGCGGAGGCGGATCGCTATTCTGCCAGACCTGGTTACAGTGAACATCAAACTGGACTGGCTTTTGACCTGATTGGAACAGATGGAGACTTAGTGACAGAAGAAAAGGCAGCCCAATGGCTCTTAGATCACGCTGCTGACTATGGCTTTGTCGTTCGTTACCTCAAAGGTAAGGAAAAAGAAACAGGCTATATGGCTGAAGAATGGCACCTTCGCTACGTCGGTAAAGAAGCTAAAGAAATTGCAGCAAGTGGCCTTAGTTTAGAAGAGTATTATGGCTTTGAAGGTGGGGACTATGTTGATTAGTCGTAAAACATCTTGCAAGAATGTTTGAAATTTGATAAAATGAATATTAATTAAATAGGAATCTGCAAGACTAGTAACTCAAGGGAAGTATATCAGGGAGGAGAGCCGTGACTGGAAGCTCTCTATATGAAAGCTGGGTGAATTCACTTGCCTATGGATTCAGAAATAAAGGTCTGACTTGTCAGATAAAAACGGATGGTACCGCGTGTCAACGCTCCGAGTGGAGTTTTTGGCATGTGGTTTTCTTTTTATCTTATGAGAGACTGATGGAGGAATTATGTCAACTATTGAAGAACAATTAAAAGCGCTTCGCGAAGAAACTCTGGCTAGCTTGAAGCAGATTTCTGCTGAAAATGAAAAAGAGATGCAAGATTTGCGTGTCTCTGTCCTTGGGAAAAAAGGTTCTCTTACTGAAATCCTTAAAGGGATGAAAGATGTTTCAGCTGAAATGCGTCCTGTTATTGGAAAACACGTCAATGAAGCTCGTGATGTTTTGACAGCAGCTTTTGAAGAAACAGCTAAGCTTTTAGAAGAAAAGAAAGTCGTGGCTCAACTTGCTAGCGAGAGCATCGATGTGACCCTTCCAGGTCGTCCAGTTGCGACTGGTCACCGTCATGTCCTCACACAAACTAGTGAAGAAATCGAAGATATTTTCATTGGGATGGGTTACCAAGTCGTGGATGGTTTTGAAGTGGAGCAAGACTACTATAACTTTGAACGTATGAATCTTCCTAAAGACCATCCAGCTCGCGATATGCAGGACACTTTCTACATCACAGAAGAAATCTTGCTCCGTACTCACACGTCTCCAGTTCAGGCGCGTGCTATGGATGCCCATGATTTTTCTAAAGGTCCTTTGAAGATGATCTCACCAGGGCGTGTATTCCGTCGTGATACGGACGATGCAACTCACAGTCACCAATTCCACCAAATCGAAGGTTTGGTTGTTGGGAAAAACATCTCTATGGCAGACCTTCAAGGAACGCTTCAGTTGATTGTGCAAAAAATGTTTGGTGAAGAGCGCCAGATTCGTTTGCGTCCATCTTATTTCCCATTCACTGAGCCATCTGTTGAGGTGGATGTTTCGTGCTTCAAATGTGGAGGAGACGGCTGTAACGTATGTAAGAAAACAGGTTGGATCGAGATTATGGGTGCCGGTATGGTTCACCCACGTGTCCTTGAGATGAGTGGTATCGATGCAACTGTCTACTCTGGTTTTGCCTTTGGTCTTGGACAAGAACGTGTAGCCATGCTCCGTTATGGAATTAACGATATCCGTGGATTCTATCAAGGCGATGTCCGCTTCTCAGAACAGTTTAAATAATATTGAAACCTGAAACACAATCCTAAACAGTCGTTCTCGTTTTCATATAGTCTAGAAATTGAAACGATTGACTCGAAGAAAAAGAAAGGAATTGAAAAGGTCTTGCTTAGTGGGATCTTACAATCAGAATTATGTTAGTATCATACAAATGGTTAAAAGAATTGGTGGACATTGATGTGTCATCACAAGAGTTGGCTGAAAAAATGTCAACCACAGGGATCGAAGTAGAAGGTGTGGAATCACCTGCTGCTGGCCTCTCAAAAATTGTCGTCGGTGAGGTCTTGTCTTGCGAAGATGTACCCGAAACTCACCTCCATGTTTGTCAGGTTAACGTTGGCGAAGAAGAAGCCCGTCAAATCGTCTGTGGAGCACCAAATGTGCGTGCAGGCATCAAGGTTATGGTGGCTCTTCCAGGTGCTCGCATTGCGGACAACTACAAGATTAAAAAAGGGAAAATCCGTGGCTTAGAGTCACTCGGAATGATCTGTTCACTTGGTGAGTTGGGTATTTCTGACTCTGTTGTACCGAAAGAATTTGCAGATGGCATCCAAATCTTGCCAGATGATGCAGTTCCAGGTGAGGAAGTCTTCTCATATCTAGACTTGGATGATGAAATCATCGAACTTTCCATCACTCCAAACCGTGCAGATGCTCTATCTATGCGTGGAGTAGCGCACGAAGTTGCAACCATCTATGACAAGTCAGTTAGCTTTAAAGAGTTTTCTCTTTCAGAAACAGATCAAGCTGCAGCAGATGCTCTTTCTGTCAGCATTGATACAGACAAGGCACCATACTATGCAGCCCGTATCTTGGACAATGTGACCATCGCACCAAGTCCACAATGGTTGCAAAACCTCCTCATGAACGAAGGCATCCGTCCGATTAACAATGTCGTTGACGTGACCAACTATATCCTACTTTACTTTGGTCAACCTATGCATGCTTTCGATTTGGATACTTTTGAAGGAAACGACATTCGTGTGCGTGAAGCGCGTGCTGGTGAGAAATTGGTGACCTTGGATGGGGAAGAACGTGACTTGGAAGCAACTGACTTAGTCATCACTGTTGCTGACAAACCAGTAGCCCTTGCAGGTGTTATGGGTGGAGAGGCTACAGAAATCTCTGAAAAATCTAGTCGTGTTGTTCTTGAAGCAGCTGTCTTCAATGGCAAATCAATCCGTAAGACCAGCGGTCGCCTCAACCTTCGTTCAGAATCATCTTCTCGCTTTGAAAAAGGGATTAATGTGGCAACCGTTAATGAAGCCCTTGATGCGGCAGCGAGTATGATCGCTGAATTGGCTGGTTCGACTGTGCGGAAGGGTATCGTTTCAGCAGGCCAGCTTGACACTTCTGATGTAGAAGTTTCATCAACTCTTGCAGACGTTAACCGTGTCCTTGGTACGGAGCTTTCATACGCGGATGTAGAAGATGTCTTTCGTCGTCTTGGATTTGGTCTTTCTGGAAATGCAGATAGCTTTACTGTTAGCGTACCACGTCGCCGTTGGGATATCACCATCGAAGCAGACCTCTTTGAAGAAATCGCTCGGATTTATGGTTATGACCGCTTGCCAACTAGTCTACCAAAAGACGATGGGACAGCCGGTGAATTGACTGCGACTCAAAAATTACGTCGTAAAGTTCGCACCATTGCTGAAGGGGCTGGATTGACAGAAATCATCACCTATGCTCTGACAACTCCTGAAAAAGCAGTGGAGTTTACTGTTCAACCAAGTCATTTGACAGAACTTATGTGGCCAATGACCGTGGATCGTTCAGTCCTCCGTCAAAATATGGTTTCAGGTATTTTGGATACCGTTGCCTACAACGTGGCTCGTAAGAACAAAGACTTGGCACTTTACGAAATCGGAAAAGTCTTCGAGCAAACAGGTAATCCTAAAGAAGAATTGCCAAATGAAATCAACAGCTTTGCTTTTGCATTGACAGGTTTAGTCGCTGAAAAAGACTTCCAAACAGCAGCCGTTCCGGTTGATTTCTTCTACGCTAAGGGAATCCTTGAAGCCCTCTTTGCTCGTTTGGGTCTTGAAGTGACTTATACAGCAACGCAAGAGATCAAGAGTCTTCACCCAGGACGCACAGCCTTGATCTCACTCGGTGATCAAGTTCTTGGTTTCCTCGGTCAAGTGCACCCTGTTACGGCTAAGGCTTACGATATTCCAGAGACTTATGTAGCTGAGCTTAACCTTTCAGCTATTGAAGCGGCCCTTCAACCAGCTGCTCCATTTGTGGAAATTACCAAGTTCCCAGCGGTGAGCCGTGATATTGCCCTTCTCCTCAAAGCAGAAGTCACTCACCAAGATGTGGTTGATGCCATCAAAGCTGCGGGTGTGAAACGCTTGACAGACATCAAACTCTTTGACGTCTTCTCAGGTGAAAAACTGGGTGTCGGAATGAAGTCTATGGCCTATAGCCTGACCTTCCAAAATCCAGAAGATAGCTTGACAGACGAAGAAGTCGCACGCTACATGGAAAAAATCCAAGCTTCTCTCGAAGAAAAAGTCAATGCTGAAGTGCGTTAACAGTCTAAAATCCATCCCTAGGGGTGGATTTTTTTATCTTTGTAAATGCCTAATATTGGAAAGAAAAATAAGGTTGAATCTTATTCGTTTTGATATTAAAAATTTCTAGTAAATTCTATTAATAAAAATGTACATAAATCCTTGTAATGGCTAAAAAAAGGAGTATAATGAGGGTAAGATTAGTAGGAGGTGGAATATGTTAGAAGTCCGCAATCTTGAAAAAAGTTTTGGGCCTAAGCAAGTTCTGTTTGGTGTAGATTTCCAAGCACGACCAGGGCGTATTTTAGGTCTAGTTGGGAAAAATGGGGCTGGAAAGACCACTATTTTCCACAGTATATTGAAATTTTTAGAGTATCAGGGAGACATTCTGTTTGATGGCCAGGAAATTCGTCAGGAAACCTATGCTCGGATTGGTTATCTGCCTGAGGAACGCAGTCTCATGCCCAAGTTGACAGTCCTTGAACAAGTTCGTTACTTGGCTACTCTAAAGGGCATGGATGCTAAGGAGGTCAAAGAAAAACTCCCTCAATGGATGGAAAAACTGGAAGTAAAGGGAAAATTGACAGACAAGATTAAGAGTCTCTCAAAAGGGAATCAACAGAAGATTCAGCTGATCATTACTTTAATGCATGAACCTGATTTGATTATCCTAGATGAACCCTTTAGTGGCTTAGACCCAGTTAATACTGAACTGCTCAAGCAGGTTATCCTCAAAGAAAAAGAACGTGGTGCAACCATTATCTTTTCAGACCACGTCATGACTAATGTCGAAGAGCTATGTGATGATATCCTTATGATTCGTGATGGGCGTGTCGTCTTGCATGGACCTGTCCAAGATGTTCGAAATCAATATGGTAAAACGCGACTCTTTGTTGCAAGCGAAAAGTGCCAGGAAGAGTTGGAAAAACTTCCTCATGTCACGCATGTTAGCTTGACCAAACAGGGAACTTGGAAACTTATCTTAGACGACGAAGAATCTGGTCAGGAGCTCTTTGCTATCTTGACTCAAGGACACTATATTGCGACCTTTGACCAGCAAGCTCCGACAATTGATGAAATCTTTAAACTAGAATCAGGGGTGGAAGTATGAGAAATATGTTGGTTGTAATCAAAGAAACTTATCTACGTCATGTCAAATCCTGGAGTTTCTTCTTTATGGTAATCTCACCCTTTCTCTTTATCGGCTTGTCTGGCGGAATTGGCTATCTCCAAGGTTCCTCTCTGGCTCAGAATAATAAGGTGGCAGTAGTTAGTTCGGTGCCTGCTGTCACAGAGGGTCTTAAATCGACCAATGGCATTAATTTTGACTACAAGGATGAAGCAAGTGCCCAAGAAGCTGTCAAAGATGAAAAAATAAAGGGCTATCTAACGATTGACCAAGATGGTAGTGTCCTCAAGGCAGTTTATCACGGTGAAACTTCCCTTGAAAGTGGTATTAAGTTAGCCGTGACAACTAAGTTGAATGAGCTCCAATACCAACTCAATCGTTCGGAGGCGCATTTATCCCAGGAACAGGAACAACGTCTGGCACAAACTGTTCAATTTACAGAGCAAATTGATGAAGCCAAAGAAAGCAAAAAGATGGTCCAAACCTTTGCGGCGGCTGGACTGGGCTTCTTCCTCTACATGATTTTGATTACTTATGCCAGTGTCACTGCTCAAGAAGTGGCTAGTGAAAAAGGTACTAAAATCATGGAAGTGGTCTTCTCAAGCATTCGTGCTAGTCACTATTTTTACGCTCGTATGATTGCCTTACTTCTTGTCATTTTGACTCATATTGGTATTTATATTGTAGGCGGACTGGGAGCAATCTTATTCTTTAAAGATATGCCTATCTTGGCTAATTCAGGTATTCTAAGTCATTTGGGAGAAGCTTTTTCGGTCAATACCTTGTTGTTTGTATTGGTTAGTCTTTTCATGTATGTGGTCTTGGCAGCCTTCTTAGGTTCTATGGTTTCTCGACCTGAAGACTCTGGTAAGGCCTTGTCCCCTTTGATGCTTTTGATAATAGCTGGTTTTGTTGGCGTTACTGCCCTAGGCGCTGCAGGAGACAATTTGATTTTGAAAATTGGGTCTTATATCCCATTCATCTCAACCTTCTTTATGCCTTTCAGAGCTATTAATGGTTATGCAAGTAGTTTAGAAGCATGGATTTCGCTTGCAATAACAGTTGTATTCGCCGTAACGGCAACAGCCTTTATCGGACGCATGTATGCAAGCCTAGTTCTCCAAACAGATGATCTAGGTGTCTGGAAAACCTTTAAACGAGCTTTAAGCTATAAATAAAGTAGCAGACCTGTGAGTGTATCTCCCAGGTCTTTCAATTAGCTGAAATATTTCACATTAATTTCTTCTAAACCTTTGACTAATAAAGAAAATTATCGTACAATAAAGAGTACATGATAAAATGAGACCAGAGTTTGTTTGCTCTGGTAATAGTAGTAAAATTGAGGAGAAACGCTTTGGAATTAGAAGTATTTGCTGGGCAAGAAAAAAGTGAACTATCTATGATTGAGGTGGCTCGTGCCATCTTAGAACTTCGTGGTCGTGATCACGAAATGCATTTTAGCGATTTAGTCAATGAAATCCAAAACTATCTTGGTACCTCTAATAGCGATATTCGTGAAGCCCTACCTTTGTTCTATACAGAGTTGAACTTTGATGGTAGCTTTATCTCTCTTGGAGATAACAAATGGGGCCTTCGTTCATGGTATGGAGTAGATGAAATTGACGAAGAAATCATTGCACTTGAAGAAAGTGACGATGAAGAAGTAGCACCTAAGGCTAAGAAAAAACGAGTTAATGCCTTTATGGATGGAGATACGGATGCCATTGATTACGGTGCAGATGATCCAGAGGATGAAGACGCCTACGAAGAAGATCCAGCTCTTTCTTATGATGATGAAAATCCAGACGATGAGAAGAACGAAGTAGAAGCCTACGACGCTGAAATCAACGAAATCGCACCTGACGATCTTGGGGAAGATGTCGATCTCGTTGAAGAAGACGACGAAGATTCTGAGGAAGAAGAAGAATAATACCAAACAACAAGGGAATTCCCTTGTTGTTTTTCTTTTCTGCAGTAGAACTATAAATCTAGCAAAGAATGACATTTGACAAATGAGCCAAATTGAGGTAAGATATTGTTCGGGCACCTCTTTTTGAGGTCGGAGCTTCCTAGTTTTTAGGGAGCTATTTTTGTTTTTCCAGGAAAATTATCATACTGGATTGTAGTTGTCGATGAAGGTCTTGTTTTCTTAGTCCCCCTCTAGTGAACAAGATCTTGAGCATTTTAGAAAGAGGAATCTATGTCTACGAAATATATTTTTGTAACTGGTGGTGTGGTGTCGTCTATTGGGAAAGGGATCGTTGCGGCGAGCCTAGGACGGCTCTTGAAAAATCGTGGTTTGAAGGTAACCATCCAAAAATTTGACCCTTATATCAATATCGATCCAGGGACCATGAGTCCTTACCAGCACGGGGAAGTCTTTGTGACAGATGATGGAGCTGAGACAGATTTGGACTTGGGTCACTATGAACGTTTTATCGATATCAATCTCAATAAATACTCAAATATGACAACTGGTAAAATCTATAGCGAAGTTCTGCGTAAAGAACGTCGTGGAGAGTACCTCGGTGCAACTGTCCAAGTCATTCCTCATATTACAGATGCTTTGAAAGAAAAAATCAAGCGTGCTGCCCTAACAACTGACTCTGATGTTATTATTACAGAGGTTGGGGGAACAGTCGGCGATATTGAATTTCTTCCATTTTTAGAGGCTCTTCGTCAGATGAAGTCTGATGTCGGAGCAGATAATGTCATGTATATACATACAACCTTGCTTCCTTACCTCAAGGCGGCTGGAGAAATGAAGACCAAGCCGACTCAACACTCTGTCAAAGAATTGCGTGGTTTGGGAATCCAGCCAAATATGTTAGTCATTCGTACAGAAAAACCAGCAGGACAAGGGATTAAAAATAAATTAGCCCAGTTCTGTGATGTAGCGCCAGAAGCAGTTATTGAGTCCTTGGATGTGGATCATCTTTACCAAATCCCACTTAATCTGCAAGCTCAAGGCATGGATCAAATCGTCTGTGACCATTTGAAGATTGATGCACCGACAGCAGATATGACAGAGTGGTCAGCCATGATTGACAAGGTTATGAACCTCAAAAAACAAGTTAAGATTGCTCTTGTTGGTAAGTATGTCGAGTTGCAAGATGCCTACATTTCTGTCGTAGAGGCCTTGAAACATTCTGGTTATGCCAATGATGCAGAAGTCAAGATTGATTGGGTCAATGCTAACGATGTGACAGCTGACAATGTGGCAGAACTTCTATCTGACGCGGACGGAATCATCGTTCCAGGTGGTTTTGGCCAACGTGGAACAGAAGGCAAGATTGAAGCCATTCGCTATGTGCGTGAAAATGATGTACCAATGCTGGGAGTCTGCTTGGGAATGCAGTTGACCTGTATCGAGTTTGCCCGTAATGTCTTAGGTCTTGAAGGAGCTAATTCAGCAGAGCTAAATCCTGATACCAAATACCCTATCATCGATATCATGCGTGATCAGAATGATGTTGAGGACATGGGTGGAACCCTTCGTTTGGGACTTTATCCTTCTAAGTTAAAGCGTGGTTCTAAGGCAGCGGCAGCTTATCATAACAAAGAGGTGGTTCAACGCCGTCACCGTCACCGTTATGAGTTTAACAATGCTTTTCGTGAACAGTTTGAAGGAGCAGGTTTTGTCTTTTCAGGAGTGTCACCAGACAACCGCTTGGTAGAAATTGTGGAAATTCCAAAAAATAAATTCTTTGTGGCTTGTCAGTACCATCCAGAGCTATCAAGTCGTCCAAACCGCCCAGAAGAACTTTACACTGCTTTTGTAACAGCAGCTGTTGAAAATAGTAAATAGTAGAATAAACCTTTGAGAGTGATCTCAGAGGTTTTTATTTGTTTTCAGTATTATGAAAATCTGGAAAATAAGCTCTGAATTTGGTAAGATAAGATTATGGATTTTGAAAAAATTGAACAAGCATATACCTATTTACTAGAAAATGTCCAAATCATTCAAAATGATTTGACGACAAATTTTTACGATGCCTTAATTGAGCAAAATGGAATCTATCTGGATGGTCAGACGAATCTGGAAGATGTCAAGAAAAACAATCAAGCTTTAAAACGATTGGCTCTTCGAAAAGAAGAGTGGTTACGAACCTACCAATTCTTATTAATGAAGGCAGCGCAAACGGAACCTCTTCAGGCCAACCACCAGTTTACACCAGATGCGATTGGTCACTTGATGATTTTTTTGATGGAGCAACTGTGGCCTGCTAAAGATCTAAGTCTACTAGAATTGGGCTCTGGGATGGGAATTCTGGGTGCTAGCTTTTTAACGTCCATGAACAAAAAGGTAGATTACCTAGGGATTGAGATAGACGACCTCTTGATTGATCTGGCGGCGAGTATGGCTGAAGTTATGGATCTTCAAATGGGCTTTGTCCAAGGAGATGCAGTACGTCCACAAGTATTAAAAGAAAGTGACATCATTGTGAGCGACCTGCCTGTCGGTTACTATCCAGATGATCAGACAGCCTCACGTTATCAAGTAGCGGCTAAGAATGAACATACTTATGCTCATCATTTGTTAATGGAACAATCACTCAAGTATCTCAGAACAGGAGGCTATGCGATTTTTCTAGCTCCTAGCAATCTCTTGACGAGTCCTCAGAGTGATCTCTTGAAATCCTGGTTAACTGACCAGGCTCAATTAGTAGCTATCATAGCTTTACCAGAGGACCTCTTTGCCCAAGGAGCCCAGTCTAAAACCATTTTTGTCCTACAAAAGAAGACAGGAGAAGGAGTTGAACCATTTGTTTATCCACTTACCAGTCTTCGTGATCCTGAAATTTTGTTGGAATTTAAGGAAAATTTTCAAAATTGGTGTCAAGAACATGAAATCTAGTCTAAATTTTGATATAATAGTTGAAAACGCTTAAAAAAGGGGAAACATTATGACAAAAACCATTGCAATTAACGCTGGAAGCTCAAGTTTGAAATGGCAACTTTACCAAATGCCAGAAGAAAAAGTACTTGCAAAAGGTTTGATTGAACGCATTGGATTGAAAGATTCTATTTCTACAGTTAAGTTTGATGGTCGTTCAGAACAGCAAGTTCTTGACATTGAAAACCACACTTTGGCTGTAAAAATCTTGCTTGATGACTTGATCCGTTTTGATATTATCAAAGCTTATGATGAAATTACTGGTGTTGGACACCGTGTTGTTGCAGGTGGAGAATACTTCAAAGAGTCTACAGTTGTTGAAGGGGATGTTCTAGAAAAAATCGAAGAATTAGGACTTCTTGCTCCATTGCACAACCCTGCCAATGCAGCTGGGATTCGTGCATTCAAAGAATTGTTGCCAGATATTACAAGTGTAGCAGTCTTTGATACATCATTCCATACAACAATGCCAGAAAAAGCATACCGTTATCCATTGCCAACTAAGTACTATACAGAAAACAAAGTTCGTAAATATGGTGCTCACGGTACAAGTCACCAATATGTTGCTCAGGAAGCAGCAAAACTTTTGGGACGTCCACTAGAAGAGTTGAAATTGATCACTTGCCATATCGGTAATGGTGCTTCTATCACAGCTGTTAAGGGAGGTCAATCAATCGATACTTCTATGGGATTCACTCCACTTGCTGGTGTTATGATGGGAACAAGAACTGGAGATATCGACCCTGCTATCATTCCTTACTTGATGGAACATACAGAAGACTTCAAGACTCCAGAAGATATTAGTCGTATTCTAAACCGTGAATCTGGTCTTCAAGCCGTTTCTGGAAAATCTAGTGATATGCGTGATGTTCAAGCGGCGATGGAAGCAGGCGATCCAGATGCAACATTAGCTCTTGAAATGTACGTTGACCGTATCCAAAAACACATCGGTCAATACTTGGCAGTCTTGAATGGTGCGGATGCCATCATCTTTACTGCAGGAGTTGGTGAAAATGCAACTCTTGTGCGTGAGAAAGTTATTTCAGGTATCTCTTGGTTTGGTTGTGATGTAGATCCAGAGAAAAATGTCTTTGGAGTAACTGGAGATATTTCTACAGATGCTGCGACACTTCGTGTACTTGTCATCCCAACTGATGAAGAACTTGTCATTGCGCGTGATGTTGAGCGTTTGAAAAAATAAATGATAAGAAAAACGACCTTCTCGAAAGAGAGGTCGATTTTTTTATTTTTCAAAAATAATTCACCATTTAGTGAGTGAAACTTCACCACTATTGAGCCAGATTATTTCACCAGTAGTCAATTCTATCTGTAGTTGGCCCTGATCAGAAATATCGCATGCTTTTCCTGAGATTGTCTGCTGATCTTTCTTAAAAGAAATTTCTTTTCCTAAAACGATGGAGCGTTTTTTATAGAGATAAAGCAGTTCGTCTACATCTGTTTCGTAGAAACATTTCCAGATTTCAGCAATCAGTTCGTTTCGAGTGATTGGAATGTTTTGAGAGAATAAACTTCCAGCTTTCCCTTGTAAATTTTTTGGGAATGTAGCGATAGAAAAGTTGATACCAACACCAATAATAACATCTGTGACCAGTCCGGTTTCGACAGAAGTGATGGCCTCGGTTAGGATGCCGGCTACTTTTTTCTGATTTAGGTAAAGATCGTTCACCCACTTGATATCTAAATCAATCAGACAAAGGTTTTTAACAGCCTTATAAATTGCAGCTGCAGTCAAGAGTGTATAGGCTGGTAAATCTAGATAAGAGAGATTTGGCTTGAGGTGGAGAGACATGTAAATCCCACCTTGTTCTGGAGAATAGTAGGGGCGCTGAAACCGACCACGTCCCATCGTTTGGCCTGTTGATAGGTAGAGTGTATCTCCTTTGGCACCAGCTTCCATGGCCTCCTTGGCATCACTCTGGGTTGATTTGGTGATAGGTTTAAACTGAACTGTGATGGGGCTATTGGCTTCTATTTCTTGAGGTAAGATTAGGTCACCATGAAGAAGTTTGTAGCCACGGTTTTTGATGCTGTCAATTTCTAAACCTTCTTGTTGGAGGCGCTGGATAGCCTTCCAAACAGAGGTGCGAGAGAGGTTTAATGTCTCAGCAATTTTTTCTCCACTTAAATAATCTGTTTCGTTAGCTAAGATTTTGTAAACTTCTTGGTAGGATTTCATACTAGGCCCTTTCTGCAACATCTAGATTTATTGTACCATATTTTTAAAAAAGGATACGTGCTTAGAGAGGTATCTTAGTCTACTATAAAAATTTTACCTAGTTTTAGTTAGGATGCCATGGACAAAGTGGTTTTCAAATTATTTGAAAAATGGTAAAATGTTTTAATAGTTTATTTATCTGCGTTTTTTAGCGCAGAGAGAAAGGATCTGTTGTGAAATCAATAGGTATCATTGAAAAATTGAAAGGCTTATCCAAGCAAGAACTAGTCTTGTTAGGTGTTATTCTAAGTATTTTCTTGCCTTTTTATATTTTCGTCATCATTTTTATTGCCTACTTAATAGGTCTCATATTTACAGGAGAGATGAAGGGAATCTTAAAACGATTATCCCACCATTCTATCTTACTCTTATTTATTGGCTATAGTGGTGCTATCTCTCTTTTAGCACAAAATGTGATGGGAATGGTTGCTACCTTAGGGATGTTCCTCTTTGCGATTTTCTTTTATTATTATCAAGCCCATCTAACGCCTAAGTTTTTTAGATTAGTATTACAATCGGTTTTGTCGCTTAGTGTGCTAGCATCAGTTTTTGCAGCTTTAGAGCATTTTCAAATTGTAAAGAAATTTGATTATACTTTCTTATCACCTAAGATGCAGGTCTGGCATCAGAACCGTGCAGAAGTAGCCTTCTTTAATCCTAATTATTATGGAATAATCTGTTGCTTCTGTATCATGATTGGATTTTACTTAATTAGTACGACTAGATTGAGATGGTTGAGAATTTTCTCTCTCATTGCGATTTTTGCGAATTTGTTTGGCTTGAATTTCACTCAAAATAGAACAGCTTTTCCAGCCATTATCTTTGCTGCGATTGTTTATCTTTTCACTACCATTAAGAACTGGCGTGCCTTATGGCTAAGTATCGGAGTCTTTGGTGTTGGTCTAGCCTTTCTCTTTTCGAGTGATTTGGGAGTTCGAATGGGAACGCTCGATTCGTCTATGGAAGAACGAGTGTCTATCTGGAATGCAGGTATGACCCTATTCAAACAAAATCCGTTCTGGGGTGAAGGTCCGCTAACTTACATGCATTCGTACCCCCGTATTTTTGCTCCTTATCATGAACATGCGCATAGTATCTATATCGATACGATATTGAGTTACGGTGTAGTAGGAACGGTATTATTAGGGATTGCTTCTTCAGATCCAATCCGTATGTTGATTGATATGAGTCAAGTACCAAGTAAACGACCTATTCTTGGACTTTATCTTTCATTTTTAACAGTAGTTGCTGTACATGGAATTTTTGATCTGGCCCTCTTTTGGATTCAATCAGCCTTTATCTTTCTTCTAGTGATGTGTAGTCTACCACTCAAACATAGTATGATTCCAGAACTTGTTGATTAACAAAAAAGATAGTAGAAAATTTTCTACTATCTTTTTCTTTTACATGAGACTATTGAATAGCCTGTACCAAGTCTTCAGCTTGTTTTTCTAGAGAAGCAGCGACGCTATCTTCAAGGACTAGTTTACCATCTGCCCAAGCAGAATCATTGACACGAGCTGCGGTAAAATCACCAACAACTTGTGTACGGATAAATGGTAGAAGGTCTTTGTAGATTGCAAAGAGTTGATCGTGTCCTGCATTTGCTACAGAAGATACAGTAACAATCTTATCTTGAAGAGCAGAAGCTCCACGAGTGTCAGATAAGTCAATGGCGCGTGAAAGCCAATCTAGCAAGTTTTTCACTGTTCCAGGAATTGAGAAGTTATAGACTGGAGAAAAAATCCAGATTGCATCAGCAGCTTGAACTGCTTCACGAGCAGCAGCAACAGCTGGAAGGGTTGGGACTTCAAGGTCTTGGCTAAATAGAGGAATGGCTGAGTAGTCAAGATAGCTAACCTCAGCTTTGCCTTCAAGAGCTTTTTCAGCTTCTAGTGCCATTTGGTGGTTGAATGAACCTTCACGAAGTGAGCCAACGATAAATAATATTTTTTTAGACATAGGGAGTCTCCTTTAAATTTTTTTATCAGAATTAATCTGTTGTCACAAAATATGTTACAACAAAACAAAGTCATTTGCAAGAAATACGCTCAAAAAAAATAAAATCAATAAAATGTAAGATTCCATTTAAGAATTAAGACCGTGGGAAAGTCTATAAAAACAATGCTTGAAGTTGTGTCATGATCTCCTAAAAATGTATTGAAAATCTAGATTCATCCCCTTTCTTCACTTGTAATTCAATAGGATAGATGGTAAAATAGACGAGTGAAACAGAGACAGAAAAAAGAAAAAAATTCCCTATTATTTCAGTACATTATTGGTATCACGTTGTTAACTCTAGTCATCACTTCCTCCTTTCTTTATTTAGTATGGATCAGCATGAAGCCATATCGAACTGCTAAGTTTGAAGGAGAGAAGCTTGCTAAGCAGTATGCGAATCTAGAAACGGTAAACCAAGTGGATGTATTCAATGGCTTAGAAAGCTATTATAGTGTTCTTGGTCAAGATAAAAATCAGAAACCAGTTGCTGTTTTAATAGAAAAAAACAACAATAATATTTACGTATATCAACTAGAAAATGGTACTTCTCAAGAAAAAGCAGAAGCAGTTGTCAGAGAAAAAGGAGCAACTGAGATTGATAAGATTACCTTTGGACGGTATGCTGACAAGCCCGTCTGGGAAATCAAATCTGGAGGAAACTATTATCTAGTAGATTTTGAATCTGGTAGCCTAATCGAAAAGGAGAAGCTATGAAACTATCCAAACGTGTCTTAGAAATGGAAGAAAGTGTCACTCTGGCTAGTGATGCAAGAGCAAAGAAGTTAAAGGCTGAAGGAAAAGACGTCCTTTTCTTGACTTTAGGTCAGCCTGATTTTCATACACCTGAAAATATTCAGGATGCTGCTGTTGCAGCTATTCGAGATGGACGTGCTTCTTTCTATACGGTGGCTTCGGGTTTGCCTGAATTGAAAGCAGCGGTTAATACTTATTTTGAACTTTATTATGGATATTCTGTGGCAGCTAATGAGGTCACTTTTGCTACAGGTGCCAAGTTCTCCCTTTATACTTTCTTTATGGCTGTTATCAACCCTGGAGATGAGGTAATCATTCCAACACCATATTGGGTTAGCTATGGGGACCAGGTTAAGATGGCAGAAGGCGTTCCTGTATTTATCCAAGCTAAGGAAGACAATCACTTTAAAGTAACCGTGGAGCAATTAGAAGCGGCTCGTACAGATAAGACCAAAGTCTTGGTTCTGAACTCACCATCTAATCCTACCGGTATGATATACTCTCGAGAGGAATTGTTAGCTATTGGAAACTGGGCTGTTGATCATGATATTCTGATCCTAGCCGATGATATTTATGGACGTTTGGTCTATAACGGTCATGAATTTGTCCCAATCTCCAGTCTTTCAGAAGCTATTCGCAAACAAACCATTGTCATCAATGGAGTGTCTAAGGCATATGCTATGACTGGTTGGCGGGTAGGTTATGCAGTAGGTGACCCAGAAATTATTGCTGCTATGAGCAAATTGACCGGTCAAACGACTTCTAACTTAACTGCTGTATCTCAATATGCAACAATCGAAGCGCTAACTGGTCCACAAGACTCTGTAGAAATTATGCGTCAGGCTTTCGAGGAACGTCTCAATACCATCTATCCACTCTTGTGTCAAGTCCCTGGCTTTGAAGTGGTCAAACCGCAAGGAGCTTTCTACCTCTTCCCAAATGTTAAAAAAGCTATGGAAATGAAAGGTTATACAGATGTAACAGCATTTACCACGGCCATTCTTGAGGAAGTAGGTCTGGCCTTGATTACAGGAGCGGGATTTGGAGCACCAGAGAATGTCCGTCTCAGCTATGCGACAGACTTAGATACACTCAAAGAAGCCATTCGTCGCTTGCACCAATTTATGGAAAAATAAAAATAAGATCTTCGTCGTCTTGACGGAGATTTTTTGTAACGAAATTCTCGCGAAATTTCTCCAGTAGAAGCTAGCTATCAGAGTCTATTTGTGGTAAAATAGTGAGTAATAATGTCTTTAGACAAGTTAAACAAAAAAAGGAAGATAAAACATGACAAAACGTGTAACAATTATCGAAGTAAAAGACTACGTTGGTCAAGAAGTGACGATTGGCGCTTGGGTTGCCAACAAATCAGGAAAAGGGAAAATTGCCTTTTTGCAATTGCGTGACGGAACTGCCTTCTTCCAAGGTGTAGCCTTCAAACCAAACTTTGTAGAAAAATTTGGTGAAGAAGTTGGTCTTGAAAAATTTGAAACCATCAAACACTTGAGCCAAGAGACTTCTGTTTATGTGACAGGGATTGTCAAAGAAGATGAGCGTTCTAAGTTTGGCTATGAACTCGATATCACAGACATCGAAGTCATCGGTGAATCACAAGACTACCCAATCACTCCAAAAGAGCACGGAACAGACTTCTTGATGGATAACCGCCACTTATGGTTGCGTTCACGCAAACAAGTAGCAGTGATGCAAATCCGTAACGCTATTATCTATGCAACTTATGAGTTCTTTGATAAGAACGGCTTTATGAAGTTTGATAGCCCAATTCTTTCAGGAAATGCAGCTGAGGACTCTACAGAACTTTTTGAAACAGACTACTTTGGGACACCAGCCTACTTGAGCCAATCAGGTCAGCTTTACCTAGAAGCAGGTGCTATGGCCCTTGGTCGTGTCTTTGACTTTGGTCCAGTATTCCGTGCTGAAAAATCAAAAACGCGCCGTCACTTGACTGAGTTCTGGATGATGGATGCGGAGTATTCTTACTTGACACATGATGAGTCACTTGACTTGCAAGAAGCATATGTTAAAGCTTTGCTCCAAGGTGTTTTGGACCGTGCTCCTCAAGCCTTGGAAACCTTGGAACGTGATACAGAGCTTTTGAAACGCTACATTGCAGAGCCCTTCAAACGCATTACTTACGATGAAGCTATTGACCTCTTGCAAGAGCATGAAAATGATGAAGACGCAGACTACGAGCATTTGGAGCATGGAGATGACTTTGGTTCACCACACGAAACGTGGATTTCAAACCACTTTGGTGTACCAACCTTTGTCATGAACTACCCAGCAGCTATCAAGGCCTTCTACATGAAACCAGTTCCTGGAAATCCTGAGCGCGTGCTTTGTGCAGACTTGCTCGCACCAGAAGGTTACGGAGAAATCATCGGTGGTTCTATGCGTGAGGAAGATTACGATGCCCTTGTTGCTAAGATGGAAGAACTTGGTATGGATCGTACAGAGTACGAATTCTACCTTGACCTTCGTAAATACGGTACTGTTCCACACGGTGGCTTTGGTATCGGGATCGAGCGTATGGTAACTTTTGCAGCAGGAACGAAACACATCCGTGAAGCTATTCCATTCCCACGTATGTTGCATCGTATCAAACCTTAATAAATATGAGGCTGGGACAAAAGTCCTAGCCTCTCAATTGTCTTTTGGATTGTCGAGCAAGACGCAGTGGTTGATTGGGCTCTACTACGCTGCTTTCATCAGCTTTTACAGCCCTACTCAACTGTGCGGAGGTTGGACGACGAAATCGAATTCTAACGAATTACCGATTTCTGTCCCACTCTCACTTTAAATGAAAGAGGTGGAGAAAATGTAGGCAAATCTCAGTAAGTCTTTTAGAAACAATCATATTACATATTGAAAGAGAGAAAACGATGTTTAAAAGAACTTACAAACGCAATATTCCACTCCTAGCAGGTCTGGAATTCACATCTTATTTTGGAATTACTAGTTTTTGGATTTTATTCTTTATTCAAAATGGTCTTTCCTTACTTCAAATCGGTCTATTAGAGAGTATCTTTCATGGGACAAGTCTCTTATGTGAAATCCCATCTGGTATGTTGGCCGATCGATTTAGCTACAAGACCAATCTCTATTTGGCTCGCTTGGCCAGTATTGTGTCCTCTATCTTGATTTTGTTTGGTCAGGGGAATTTTTGGATCTATGCTCTTGCCATGATGGTCAATGCCTGGTCCTACAATTTTGACTCGGGGACTAGCACCGCTTTCTTATATGATTCGGCGGTTGAAGCGGGTCAAAAGGACCGATATCTTCAGATTTCTAGCTTTTTGTCTGGTGTGGCAGAAGTCACCCGAACCCTAGGTACAGTTGTCGCAGGCTTCTTTATTCACGGAGCATTGGCTTGGACCTATCTAATTGCTATTGGATTATCTTTTCTTTCTATAATCTTGATTTATTTTATGAAAGAACCTATGGCTAAGAGAGGAAGAAATGAAGTCTTAACCTTTAAAACGATTGTCCTGCAAGTTCGAAAAGAATGGCAGGAAAAACCAGTACTCTTTTACTGGATGATGACTTATCAGCTAGTCGGAACACTCATGTGCATGTTTTACTTTTACTATCAGCAGAAAATAAGTGACTTAGCAGGATGGCAGGTTTCACTGGTTATGCTGATTGGTAGTTTGCTAAATCTATTGGCGGTTTATGTAGCTAGTCAAATCGGTAAAAAATGGAATAGCAATCGAGTTTTTCCGATTCTTGTTGTACTAACGGGCTTGACCTTGTTATTTGTAGTTATTGGTACACCCTTGGCTTATCTATTGATCTATCTCTTGACTAATGGACTATATGCAGTTTATCAGCCTATCTATTTCAATGACTTACAAGGTTATTTACCTTCCAGTGTAAGAGCAACTATGCTTAGTATCAATTCCATGCTCTTTAGTCTTTCCATGATTGTCATTTTCCCATTGACAGGTTGGTTGATTGATCGTTGGGGTCTTGTAGCTGTCTTTTTAGTTCTAGGCCTTATCTTACTTTTAATTTATCCTATATTAATAATCAGTCTAAAAAGGATGGGCAAGCTATTAAATCAGGACTTAAAAACTGAATAGAGCACGAAATCCTATTTGCCCAAAGAGCCTTCTTGTGATAAAATAACAAGAAGAAAAGGAGAAGAGCATGATTGATGTAGAAGAAATTCTCAGCAAGATGAATCCCAATCAAAAGATCAACTATGACCGTGTCATGCAAAAGATGGTCCAAGTTTGGGAAAAAAATGAAGAAAGACCAACTATTCTCATGCACGTCTGTTGTGCTCCCTGCAGTACCTACACTTTAGAGTACTTGACTAAGTATGCCGATGTGACCATTTATTTTGCTAATTCCAATATCCATCCCAAGGCAGAATATTATAAGCGTGCTTATGTGACCCAAAAGTTTGTCAGTGATTTTAATGAGCGAACTGGCAATAACGTCCAATACCTAGAAGCACCATACGAACCCAATGAATACCGTAAATTGGTCCGTGGTTTGGAAGAAGAACCTGAAGGTGGCGATCGCTGCAAGGTTTGTTTTGACTATCGTTTGGATAAGACAGCGCAGGTAGCTATGGACTTGGGCTTTGACTACTTCGGTTCAGCCCTAACCATCAGTCCTCACAAAAATTCACAAACCATCAATAGTATCGGGATCGATGTGCAGAAAATCTACACAACTCATTATCTTCCGAGTGATTTCAAGAAGAATCAAGGCTATAAACGTTCTGTAGAAATGTGTGAAGAGTACGATATTTATCGCCAATGTTACTGTGGTTGTGTCTATGCCGCTCAAGCCCAGAATATCGACTTGGTGCAGGTCAAGAAGGATGCAACAGCCTTTATGGTAGATAAGGATATCGAGAAAGATTATTCCCATATCAAATTTACCGTTACGAAATTAGACATTTAAACGAAAGCCTGCCAAATTAGGCAGGTTTTTTGATTATAAAAAAACTAGGGCAGACACCCTAGTTTGACAACTTTACCGATTCTTTAGTTCTACGTAGCGTTTGTACCAAATGTTGACATAGGCTTCTGAGAAGGGGCCTCGTTCATTGTTAATCCAATCAACAAGAATCTTGACATGCTCTTTCAAAATATAGTCTAAGTCAGAAGAATACTTCATTTTTCGCTTATGTCGTTCATATTCCTCAACGTCCAAGAGGCGTTTCTCACCATCTGTAAAAACTTTAACATCCAAATCATAGTCAATGTATTTTAAAGCTTCTTCGTCTAGATAGTAAGGACTTGCCATATTGCAGTAGTAGGAAATACCATTATCACGAATCATAGCGATAATATTAAACCAATATTTCTTGTGAAAGTAAACAATAGCCGGTTCTCTAGTCACCCAACGACGACCATCACTCTCGGTAACGAGTGTATGGTCATTGACGCCGATAATAGCGTTCTCTGTTGTTTTTAGTACCATGGTGTCTCGCCAAGTACGGTGGAGACTCCCATCATGCTTATAACTTTGAATTGTAATAAAGTCGCCTTCTTTTGGAAGTTTCATAACTAACCAACTTTCTACAATTTATAAGTTTATCGTTTACTATTATATCATAAATCGGTCTAATTTTTTTGAATTTTACACGAAAATATTAAAGATATTCTCTGAGAGCGCTAGCTATGTCCGAAAAATCAAAGCCTTTTCGAGCTAAAACTTGGGTCAAACGCTGTTCAAGTTCGTATCCTTCATACTTTCGTGAATATTTCCGATATTGCTTGTCTAACTCTTTGAAAATTAGTTCCTGAACGTTTTCCTCTTCTAGCTGGATATCCAGCTGATCAAAGGCTACTTTGGCCTCCGAGTAAGAAAATCCTTTGTTGGTCAGACTTTGGATAATCTTATCTTGTAAAGCACGGGCAGGCAATTTACCCTGATATTTTCTCAGTAGTTTTTCAGCTGTACGCTCTGCGACTTCCATCATGTCAAATTCTTGTAAAACTTCTTGGATAATGGATTTAGCAACTCCTTTTTGAGAAATTTTTTGTATCAGCATGTAGCTTCCCTTGTCACCAGATAGCTGATTGGAATTGATGATAGCATAGGCATACTGACGGTCACTGATCCAGTTGTCATCCTTTAGAGACTGAATGACTTGAGGAATGATTTTTTCATCAATTTCATGTTTGATCAGATAATCTCGGACTTCCTTTTCGGTTCGAGCCTTGAAGGATAAGTGGTAGAGGGCTAGATTTTTTCCGTAGGAAAATTGTGCGAAGGTCTGAATCTCTGTAAACTCTTCGGGACTAATTTCCTTATCCTTGGTCAACAGAAAGCGAACAATGGTATCCTCTGTAATGTAGCAGGTTTGGTCGCTATCAAGTTCTAGCAGATAGAGTCGTTTTTTCTTTTCTAGTTTTGTGATTTTCATGTTTCTATTATAGCGCATTTTGTGATAAGATAGGGGTATGAATTTAAAAGTCAAACAAAAAATTCCATTAAAAATTAAGCGTATGGGGATTAACGGGGAAGGTATTGGTTTTTTCCAGAAAACCCTTGTTTTTGTTCCAGGCGCCCTCAAGGGAGAAGATATCTATTGTCAGGTGACTTCAGTTAAGCGTAACTACGTTGAGGCTAAACTCCTTGAGGTTAATAAAAAATCTAAGTTTCGAGTGGTTCCAGACTGCACCATTTATAATGAGTGTGGAGGTTGTCAAATCATGCACCTACATTATGACAAGCAGTTGGAGTTCAAGACAGATCTTCTACATCAAGCACTGAAGAAATTTGCACCTGCAGGTTACGAAACCTATGAGATTAGACCGACACTTGGCATGCAGAAACCAAAATATTATCGGGCTAAACTGCAATTCCAAACTCGAAGGTTCAAAGGGCAAGTGAAGGCAGGTTTATATGCTCAAAATTCCCATTATTTGGTCGAATTAAAAGACTGCCTAGTTCAAGACAAGGAAACGCAAACTATTGCCAATCGTATAGCAGAGCTCTTGACCTATTATCAAATTCCGATTACGGATGAACGGAAAATTCTTGGAGTTCGAACTATCATGGTTCGTCGAGCGCGAAAAACTGGTCAAGTCCAGATCATTATTGTGACCAATCGTCAATTGAATCTGACTCAATTTGTGAAAGACCTAGTTAAAGATTATCCTGAAGTGGTAACAGTGGCTGTGAATACCAACACTGCTAAAACTAGTGAGATTTATGGGGCTAAGACAGAGATTATTTGGGGGCAAGATAGTATACGTGAGGGTGTATTAGACTACGAATTTTCTCTTTCTCCTCGAGCTTTTTACCAGCTCAATCCTGAACAGACAGAAGTCCTCTACAGTGAAGCCATGAAAGCCTTAGATGTGACTGAGGAGGACCATTTGATCGATGCCTATTGTGGTGTTGGAACCATTGGTTTTGCCTTTGCCAAAAAAGTTAAGAGTCTGAGAGGGATGGATATTATTCCAGAAGCCATTGAGGATGCCAAAGAAAATGCTAAGCGTATGGGTTATACCAATACTCACTATGAGGCTGGAACTGCAGAAGAAATAATTCCTCGTTGGTACAAGGAAGGTTATCGTGCCGATGCCTTGATTGTGGACCCGCCGCGCACTGGTTTAGACGACAAGCTCTTGGATACCATTGTCAAATACGCTCCTGAAAAGATGGTCTATGTTTCCTGTAATGTATCTACCTTGGCGCGTGATTTAGTCCGTTTGGTAGAGGTCTATGACCTACACTATATCCAGTCAGTTGATATGTTTCCACATACTGCACGGACGGAAGCAGTGGTTAAATTAACCAAGCGCAAATTATCTCATAAATAGAAATAACAGCTCGAAAATTTTTGAAAATCAGCTTTTGGCTTACAGAGTAAGATTTGCAAGCGCCCCTAAATTATGATAAAATAAAGAGAAAATAAAATGAAAAAAGAGGTATGTGAAATGTCACGTAAACCATTTATCGCTGGTAACTGGAAAATGAACAAAAATCCAGAAGAAGCAAAAGCATTCGTTGAAGCCGTTGCCTCAAAACTTCCTTCATCAGACCTTGTTGAAGCGGGTATCGCAGCTCCAGCTCTTGATTTGACAGCTGTTCTTGCTGCTGCTAAAGGTTCAAACCTTAAAGTTGCTGCTCAAAACTGCTACTTTGAAAATGCAGGTGCTTTCACTGGTGAAACTAGCCCACAAGTTTTGAAAGAAATCGGTACTGACTACGTCGTTATCGGTCACTCAGAACGTCGTGACTACTTCCATGAAACTGACGAAGATATCAACAAAAAAGCAAAAGCGATCTTTGCAAACGGTATGCTTCCAATTATCTGTTGTGGTGAAAGCCTTGAAACATACGAAGCAGGTAAAGCTGCTGAATTCGTAGGTGCACAAGTATCTGCTGCTCTTGCAGGATTGACTGCAGAACAAGTAGCTTCAACAGTTATCGCTTATGAGCCAATCTGGGCTATCGGTACTGGTAAATCAGCTTCACAAGACGACGCACAAAAAATGTGTAAAGTTGTTCGTGACGTTGTAGCTGCTGACTTTGGTCAAGAAGTAGCTGACAAAGTACGTGTTCAATACGGTGGTTCAGTTAAACCTGAAAACGTTGCAGAATACATGGCTTGTCCAGATGTTGACGGAGCTCTTGTTGGTGGTGCATCACTTGATCCAGAAAGCTTCTTAGCATTGCTTGATTTTGTAAAATAATCTAGCTTATTCCAGACAGACAGTCAAAAGTACTAGGTGACTTTGACTGCCTGTCTTGTTTTTACTTGGAGCATTCTTGTGAAAGAGGAATTTTTTCTAGTCTAGAAAAGTTCCTTAGGGAAAGAAAGGCGTGCGAAAGCACGCTCTTTTCTGCATCTTAGGAGAAAAAGAAAGGAGAATCATGCTGTATATTTGGTCTTATCTCAAACGTTATCCCAAGTGGTTGATTTTAGACTTTCTCGGAGCAGTTTTCTTTGTCATTGTCAATCTAGGTCTACCGACCGTTCTGGCTCGCATGATTGATCAGGGAATCAATCAAGGTAATGAAGAAAAGCTCTATTTTTGGGCCGTCATCATGTTGGTCATTATCGTCTTGGGAACATTTGGGCGGATAGTCCTATCCTACGCTGCTAGTAAGTTGACTACCAATATGGTTAAGGATATGCGCAATGATGTCTATGCTAAGTTGCAAGAGTATTCTCATCACGAATATGAACAGATTGGTGTATCTTCACTGGTTACTCGTATTACCAGTGATGCCTTTGTTCTCATGCAGTTTGCAGAACAAACCCTTAAGTTGGGTGTCATTACTCCCATGATGATGCTGTCGAGCATTCTCATGATTTTCTTGACTAGCCCTTCATTAGCTTGGATTGTCGCTTTTTCTGTTCCTTTTCTAGCTGTTGTAGTTTTTTATGTGGCAGTGAAAACGCGCCCCTTATCTGAGAAACAACAAAAAACACTGGACAAGATTAACCAATATGTCCGTGAAAATTTGATGGGTTTGCGTGTTATTCGTGCCTTTGCGCGTGAAGACTTCCAAGAAAATCGTTTCGAAGAGAAAAATGCCATCTATGCGAATAATTCGAATCGTTTGTTCAAATTGACTGGTTTGACGGAGCCACTTTTTGTCCAAATCATAATCGCTATGATTGTGGCTATCGTTTGGTTTGCCCTTGATCCACTGAAGCATGGAAATTTGCAGATTGGGGATTTGGTGGCCTTTATCGAGTATAGTTTCCATGCTCTCTTGTCCTTCCTTTTCTTGTCAAATCTCTTTACCATGTATCCACGTACGGCTGTGTCTAGTGAGCGTTTGAAGGAAATCATGGACATGCCTATTTCCATTGATCCAAATGAGGACGGAATTCAAGAAACAGAAACTCACGGTTATCTAGAATTTGATAATGTGACCTTTGCCTATCCTGGAGAAACAGAGAGCCCTGTTTTGCATAATATTTCCTTTACTGCTAAACCAGGAGAAACCATTGCTTTTATTGGCTCAACTGGGTCAGGTAAGTCTACCCTGGTTCAATTGATTCCACGTTTCTATGATGTTACTCTGGGAATAATTAGGGTCGATGGTGTAGATGTTCGGGATTACCGACTCAAATCGCTTCGTCAGAAGATTGGTTTTATTCCACAGAAGGCCTTGCTCTTTACGGGAACGATCGCAGATAATCTCCGTTACGGGAAAGAAGATGCTAGTCATGAGGATTTGCACCAAGCAGCTGATGTTGCACAAGCCAAAGACTTTATCGAAAGTCGAGAAGAAGGATTTGCGACTCATCTGGCTGAAGGGGGAAGCAACCTATCCGGTGGTCAGAAGCAACGTTTATCAATCGCCCGAGCAGTCATCAAGGGACCAGACATCTACATCTTTGATGATTCATTCTCAGCCTTGGACTACCGTACAGATGCAATCTTGCGTCGCCGTCTCAAGGAAGTGACTCAAGACGCAACAGTATTGATTGTTGCGCAACGTGTTGGAACCATCATGGATGCTGACCAGATTATCGTCCTTGATAAGGGGGAAATCGTTGGTCGTGGCCGTCATGAAGAATTGATGGAAACCAATGACATCTATCGAGAAATTGCTGAGTCGCAGCTAAAAAATGCGTCTCTGACAGAAGAATAGGAGGTAAAGGATGCAAAATCAATCTAGTCTAGCTCGACTATGGAGCTATTTAAAAGCCTACCGTTTCTCTGTTTTCTTTGCAGTTTTCTTGAAAATAATCAGCGTTGTTATGAGTGTTATCGAGCCATTCGTATTGGGGCTTGCCATCACAGAGTTAACGAGCAATCTCCTTGCTATGGCAAATGGAGTTGCAGGAGCGGGTATCAATACTTCTTATATTGCAGTGATTCTACTTATCTATCTCTTGCGTGGGCTTTTTTATGAATTGGGTTCTTATTACTCAAACTACTTTATGACCAATGCTGTGCAATCCATGATACAGGATTTGCGAAATGAAATGAGCAAAAAAATCAATCGCATTCCTGTGTCCTACTTCGATAAGCACCAGTTTGGAGATTTGTTAGGTCGTTTTACCAGTGATGTAGAGACTGTGTCCAACGCACTCCAACAATCTTTCTTACAGATCGTCAATGCCGTCTTTACCATTCTTTTTGTGATGGGAATGGTTCTCTATCTAAATCTTCAGTTGGCTATCATTGTCATCTTGTCCATTCCGATTACTTATTTTGGTGCTAAAACGATTCTGAATCGTTCGCAACCGTACTTTAAACAACAGGCAGCTATCTTGGGACGTATGAATGGCTTTGTACAGGAAAACTTGACTGGTTTTAATGTTTTAAAACTTTTCGGACGTGAGGAAAACTCTCAAGAGAGATTTGAAAAGATTACCGATGAATTGCAACAGGTTGGCTTTAAGGCTAGCTTTATCTCAGGTTTGATGATGCCCGCTCTACATATCGTATCAGATTTGACTTATCTGATTGTTGCAGTTTTAGGAGGTATACAGGTTATTGCGGGGCGTTTGACGATTGGTAATATGCAGGCCTTTGTCCAATACGTCTGGCAAGTTAGCCAGCCTATCCAAAACATCACCCAGTTAGCAGGGCAAATGCAGAGCGCCAAGTCTTCGCTTGATCGTATTTTTGAAGTTTTGGATGAAACGGAGGAAGTTCAAGATCTTGAAGTGAAAGAACTATCACCTTTGACTGGGCAAGTTAGCTTTAGGAATGTTGATTTCCAATATGTAGAAAACAAACCGTTGATTCGCAATTTCAATCTGGATGTTGAACCAGGAGAGATGGTAGCCATTGTTGGTCCTACTGGAGCAGGAAAAACAACCTTGATTAACCTTCTCATGCGTTTTTATGATGTAACTGCTGGAGCCATTTTAGTGGATGGACAAGATATTCGAGACTTGTCTCGTCAGGACTACCGTCGTCAGTTTGGGATGGTCCTACAGGATGCTTGGCTCTATGAAGGTAGTATCAAGGAAAATCTTCGCTTTGGGAATCTTGAAGCAACTGATGAGGAAATCGTCGAAGCTGCTAAAGCTGCTAATGTTGACCACTTTATCCGCACCCTCCCTGGTGGCTACAACATGGAAATGAACCAAGAGTCAAGTAATATTTCTCTTGGACAGAAACAGTTGTTAACGATCGCGCGTGCACTTTTGGCGGATCCTAAAATCTTAATTTTAGACGAGGCAACCTCATCAGTCGATACCCGTCTAGAACTCTTGATTCAAAAGGCTATGAAGCGTTTGATGAAGGGAAGAACTAGCTTTGTCATTGCCCATCGACTTTCTACGATTCAGGAAGCTGATAAGATAGTGGTACTTAAAGATGGGCAGATTATCGAACAAGGAAATCACGAAAGTCTCTTAAACGCAAAAGGCTTCTATTATGACCTTTATCAAAGTCAATTTTCTGGGAAAGACACAGAAAATAACTAGAAAAATTCTCTTTCTTATTCTTAAATTATCAGTCTATTACAACTTTTTTAATGTGAGTTAATTTCCTTGCTTTTGTCTACTTGGAGTAGTATACTGAGGTAGTAATCAATAAATATGGTTACAAAAATAATTTTACGAGGTGAGAAAAATGGTTGAATTGAAAAAAGATGCATTAAAAGATGTAGCAACATTATCTAAATCAGCGGCAGAAGCGCTAGTAAATACAAAGAAAGTTTTGAATCAAGCAGTTGCAGACTTGTATGTAGCACATATCGCTCTTCATCAAGTACACTGGTACATGCGTGGACGTGGTTTTATGGTATGGCATCCTAAGATGGATGAATACATGGATAGCCTTGATGGTTACCTAGATGAAATCAGCGAACGCTTGATTACACTTGGTGGAAAACCATACTCTACTTTGACAGAATTCCTTCAACACAGTGAAATTGAAGAAGAAGTTGGAGAGTTCCGCAATGTAGAAGAAAGTTTGGAACGTGTCCTTGACATTTATCGTTACCTCATCACTCTTTTCCAAAAAGCTTTGGATGTAACAGATGAAGAAGGTGATGATGTTACGAATGATATCTTTGTTGGTGCTAAGGCTGACCTTGAAAAAACAGTCTGGATGCTTGCGGCAGAATTAGGACAAGCACCTGGTTTGTAAGATAGTCTATTTTTCTAAAAATCCGTAGAAGTTTTCTACGGATTTTTTCTATTCAGGAGGGCATTCCAAAACAGTCTTTTTTGAAGATTTTTGATAAAATAGAACTATCAATGAAAAGGATGGAAGCATGACAAAGAAAATCGTAGCCATTTGGGCTCAAGATGAAAAGGGTGTAATCGGAAAAGAAGATCGCTTACCTTGGCATTTGCCAGCAGAGTTAAAACATTTTAAAGAAACAACCTTTAATCATGCTATCTTAATGGGGCGTGTCACCTTTGATGGAATGGGACGACGTTTACTTCCAGGACGTGAAACCCTGATTTTGACGCGTAATCCCGAGGAAACAATCGATGGGGCTCTGGTTTTCCAAAGTGTTGAGGATGTTTTAGACTGGTATCATCATCAGGATAAAAATCTATACATCATTGGTGGCAAGCAGATTTTTCAGCTTTTTGAATCCTATCTGGATGAGATGATTGTGACACAAATTCATGCTCAAGTTGAAGGAGATACCTATTTCCCAGAAGAATTTGACTTGACTGCTTTTGAGAACGTTACAAGTAAATCTTATAATAAAGATGAAAAAAATGCCTATGATTTTACCATCGAATATAGAAAGAGAAAGGAAGTCTAATGGAGCGCAGTATTTTTGGATTTTTTACAGCTCTTTTGTGTGCTGTCTGTCTTGTAGCTGGAACACACGCTTTTCGTAAAAAGCGATTTGGACTTGCTACTCTGCTTTGGCTTAATGCCTTTACAAACTTGGTAAATAGCATTCATGCTTTTTATATGACCTTATTTTAGATAGAAAGAATAGTTAGAACGGAAGGGAATCATGCCTACAAATAGGAAAAATGATATGATGGTTTATTGCTCATTTTGTGGCAAAAGCCAAGAAGAAGTTAAAAAAATAATCGCTGGGAACAATGCCTTTATCTGTAATGAATGTGTGGAGTTGGCCCAGGAAATTATTCGTGAGGAGTTGGCTGAGGAAGTTTTGGCAGACTTGTCTGAAGTACCAAAACCTATTGAACTCCTAAATATCTTGAACCACTATGTGATTGGTCAAGATCGTGCCAAACGTGCTTTGGCAGTGGCTGTATATAACCACTACAAACGCATCAATTTCCATGACACTCGTGAAGATCATGAAGATGTTGATTTGCAAAAATCAAACATTCTAATGATTGGCCCAACTGGCTCAGGGAAGACTTTCCTTGCTCAGACTCTTGCTAGAAGTTTGAATGTACCATTTGCTATTGCTGATGCAACGGCTCTTACTGAGGCTGGCTATGTGGGTGAGGACGTTGAAAATATCCTCCTCAAACTCTTGCAGGCAGCTGACTTTAACATTGAGCGTGCAGAACGTGGGATTATCTACGTCGATGAGATTGACAAGATTGCCAAGAAGAGTGAGAATGTTTCCATCACACGTGATGTTTCTGGAGAAGGTGTGCAACAAGCCCTCCTCAAAATTATCGAAGGAACTGTAGCTAGTGTACCTCCTCAAGGTGGACGTAAACATCCGCAACAAGAAATGATTCAAGTGGATACCAAGAATATCCTCTTCATCGTGGGTGGTGCCTTTGATGGAATCGAGGAAATTGTCAAACAGCGTTTGGGTGAAAAAGTTATCGGTTTTGGACAAAATAACAAGGCTATTGATGAAAATAGCTCTTACATGCAAGAGATCATCGCAGAAGATATTCAAAAATTCGGAATTATTCCTGAGTTGATTGGACGCTTGCCTGTCTTTGCAGCTCTAGAGCAGTTGACCGTGGACGATTTGGTTCGTATTTTGAAAGAGCCAAGAAATGCCTTGGTGAAACAATACCAGACCTTGCTTTCATATGATGATGTAGAGCTTGAATTTGACGATGAAGCCCTTCAAGAAATTGCCAACAAAGCAATCGAACGGAAAACGGGTGCTCGCGGTCTTCGCTCAATCATCGAAGAAACCATGCTAGATGTTATGTTTGAAGTTCCAAGTCAAGATAATGTGAAGACAGTTCGTATCACAAAAGAAGCAGTCAATGGAACAGCTAAGCCAATCCTAGAGACAGCCTAGAGGTGACCATGGAAATCAATACACACAATGCTGAGATTTTGCTGAGTGCAGCTAACAAGTCCCACTATCCGCAGGATGAACTTCCTGAGATTGCTCTTGCAGGTCGCTCAAATGTTGGTAAATCTAGTTTTATCAATACTATGCTCAATCGAAAAAATCTAGCTCGTACCTCTGGAAAACCAGGAAAAACACAACTACTGAATTTCTTTAATATTGATGATAAGATGCGGTTTGTGGATGTGCCTGGTTATGGTTATGCCCGTGTTTCCAAAAAAGAACGCGAAAAATGGGGACGCATGATTGAGGAATACTTAACTACTCGAGAAAATCTTCGAGCAGTTGTTAGTCTCGTTGACCTTCGTCATGATCCGTCAGCAGATGATGTACAGATGTATGAATTTCTTAAATATTACGAAATCCCTGTCATCGTTGTAGCGACCAAGGCAGACAAGATTCCGCGTGGGAAATGGAACAAGCACGAATCAGCTATTAAAAAGAAATTAAACTTTGATCCAAGTGATGATTTTATCCTCTTTTCATCCGTGACAAAAGCAGGAATGGACCAAGCTTGGGATGCTATTTTAGAAAAATTGTGAGGAATACAAATGGCAAAAACAATTCATACAGATAAAGCTCCAAAGGCAATCGGACCGTACGTTCAAGGTAAAATCGTTGGTAACCTTTTGTTTGCTAGCGGTCAAGTTCCTCTATCTCCTGAAACTGGAGAAATCGTAGGAGAAACTATCCAAGAACAAACAGAACAAGTCTTGAAAAATATAGGAGCTATTTTGGCAGAAGCGGGAACAGATTTTGACCATGTGGTGAAAACAACTTGCTTCTTGAACGATATGAACGATTTTGTACCTTTTAATGAGGTTTACCAAACAGCCTTTAATAAGGAATTTCCAGCTCGTTCAGCTGTGGAAGTAGCTCGTCTTCCTCGCGATGTAAAAGTCGAAATTGAAGTCATCGCAGAGATTGGATAAGCTAGTTGAAGTTTGGTTCTTCCAAACTTCTTTTGATATAAGGAGACTATGATGACAAAAAAACAACTTCACCTAGTGATTGTAACAGGGATGAGTGGTGCAGGGAAAACTGTAGCCATTCAATCCTTTGAAGATTTAGGATATTTTACCATTGATAATATGCCACCTGCTCTCTTGCCTAAGTTTTTACAGTTGGTGGAGACCAAGGATGATGACCACAAGTTAGCTTTGGTCGTGGATATGAGAAGTCGTTCTTTCTTTTCAGAGATTCAGTTGGTTCTTGATGAGATAGAAAATCAAGAAGGTTTAGACTTTAAGATTCTCTTTTTAGATGCTGCCGATAAGGAATTAGTTGCACGTTATAAGGAAACAAGAAGAAGTCACCCTCTTGCAGCAGATGGTCGTATCTTAGATGGAATCAAGTTGGAACGAGAACTCTTGGCTCCTTTGAAAAACATGAGTCAAAACGTGGTAGACACGACAGAGTTAACCCCTCGTGAACTCCGTAAGACCATTGCAGAGCAATTTTCGGACCAAGAACAAACGCAATCTTTCCGTATTGAGGTTATGTCCTTTGGATTTAAATACGGAATTCCAATTGATGCCGATTTAGTATTTGATGTGCGTTTCTTGCCAAACCCTTACTATCTTCCAGAACTTCGTAACCAAACAGGTGAAGACCAGGCAGTTTATGACTACGTCATGAATCATAAGGAATCTGAAGATTTTTATCGTCATTTGTTAGCCTTGATTGAACCAATTCTACCAGGCTACAAAAAAGAAGGTAAGTCTGTTTTAACCATTGCAGTGGGTTGTACAGGTGGCCAGCACCGAAGCGTTGCTTTTGCCAAACGATTAGCAAACGATTTATCTAAAAATTGGCTTGTAAATGAAAGTCATCGTGATAAAGATCGAAGAAAGGAAACGGTAAACCGTTCATGAGAAAACCAAAAATTACGGTGATTGGTGGAGGAACCGGAATCCCTGTTATTTTAAATAGTCTACGCGAAAAGGATGTGGATATCGCAGCTATTGTAACCGTTGCGGATGATGGTGGTTCTTCAGGTGAACTTCGTAAAAACATTCAACAGTTAACACCACCAGGTGATTTGCGTAATGTCCTTGTGGCTATGTCAGATATGCCAAAATTCTACGAGAAAGTCTTCCAATACCGTTTTTCTGAGGATGCAGGTGCTTTTGCCGGTCATCCATTAGGGAACATTATCATAGCAGGACTTTCTGAAATGCAGGGTTCAACCTACAATGCCATGCAATTACTGAGTAAGTTTTTCCATACGACAGGCAAGATTTTTCCATCAAGTGACCATCCTTTGACACTCCATGCGGTCTTCAAAGATGGATCAGAAGTAGCTGGGGAAAGTCACATCGCAGATCATCCAGGAATGATTGACTATGTCTATGTTACCAACACTCTGGATGATAAAAAGCCACAGGCAAGTCGCCGAGTCGTCAATACGATTCTTGATAGTGATATGATTGTTTTGGGGCCAGGTTCCCTCTTTACTTCGATTTTGCCTAATATCGTTATTGAAGAAATTGGTCAGGCACTTCTGGAAACTAAGGCTGAAATTGCCTATGTCTGTAACATTATGACTCAGCGCGGAGAGACCGAGCATTTCTCAGATAGTGATCACGTAGAAGTCTTGCATCGTCATTTGGGTCGTCCATTTATCGATACTGTCCTTGTGAATATCGAAAAAGTTCCGAGGGACTATATGGATACCAACCGTTTTGATGAATATTTGGTGCAGGTTGAGCATGATTTTGAAGGTTTGCGTAAGCAAGTCCCACGTGTCATTTCATCCAACTTTCTACGCTTGAAAAATGGGGGAGCCTTTCACGATGGTGACCTAATCGTAGATGAGCTCATGCGCATCATACAGGTGAGAAAATGAGTTTTACAGTAGCAGTAAAAGAAGAAATTTTAAGTCAGCACCACCTCAGTCGCCATGAATTATCAGCTATTATCAAGATGTCGGGTAGTATTGGTTTATCGAGCTCTGGTTTGACCTTGTCCGTCATTACAGAAAATGCTAAGTTGGCCCGTCATCTCTATGAATCTTTCTTACACTTTTATGGCATCAAGTCTGAGATTCGTCACCACCAGAGAAGCAATCTTCGAAAAAATCGTGTCTATACCGTTTTCACAGATGAGCGTGTTCAAGAACTCTTAGCGGATTTACGTTTAGCAGATTCTTTCTTTGGCTTGGAAACAGGGATTGATCCAGATATTTTAGGAGATGAGGAAGCAGGTCGTGCCTATCTCTGTGGTGCATTCTTAGCAAATGGAAGTGTCAGAGATCCCGAGTCAGGCAAGTATCAGTTAGAAATTAGTTCGGTTTATGTAGACCACGCTCAAGGGCTTGCTTCACTTTTGCAGCAGTTTTTGCTAGATGCCAAGGTTATCGAACGAAAAAAAGGTGCGGTGACCTATCTTCAGCGAGCAGAAGATATTATGGATTTCCTAATTTTAGTCGGAGCCATGCAGGCACGAGATACTTTTGAAGGTATCAAGATACTCCGAGAAACTCGTAATGACCTCAACCGTGCCAATAATGCAGAGACAGCTAATATTGCTCGGACGGTTTCAGCAAGCATGAAAACCATCAACAACATCAGTAAAATCAAAGATAGAATTGGTTTGGATAATCTTCCAGCAGATTTGCAAGAAGTAGCGCATTTGCGTATCCAACATCCTGATTATTCTATCCAGCAATTGGCAGACAGTTTGACAACCCCTCTCACCAAAAGTGGTGTCAATCATCGACTGAGAAAGATCAACAAAATTGCAGATGAATTATGAATAGAGCGCATAAGATAAGCGGATTTTAAGCTTCTATATGTGCTTACGGGTATGAATTTGATAAAGAAGGGTGTACTCATGCTTTGAATTCTAGGGATATGAAAATAGTTGTAAAAACTCTTAATTCTTGGTACAATAGAAATAGATAAGTAGGGTAGTAGTTTACGAGTGAAAACATGGTATAGCACCTTTGAAAGAAGATGGATTTAGCGAGGGTACACTGAGTTTAGTAGTATCTAGCTATTGAAGCTTGTGCTATTATCAAGACGACGGTTGAAATCCGTCCACCTATAATGATTAGCCTCAACTTAATGTTGGGGCTTTTGTCTTAATTCAGTCTTTTTTTCTACAATCAAAGTAGCCTTTATAATATTTCTAGAGGATTTACACGTTGAGAATAATATAATTCCATTAAAAGAACCACGAACCCTAGGATTCGTGGTTTTTTTCTTATAGACTTGTCGAGTGTTTTGGTTGTACTTTTTGCTGAGGGTCAATGTAGTTAATGGCATTGTTGACAGCAGTTGGAGCTTCACCAAGGCCAGTTGCAATTAAGTCAATCTTACCTTCGTAGTAGCAGCAGTCACCGATAGCGTAAATTCCAGCCTGGCTTGATTCTTGCTTGCTATTGACGATAATCTTATGACGATTCAGTTCTAATCCCCAATTTTTAAGATTACCAACTGATGATTTGAAGCCATAGTTGACAAAGAGGTGCTCCAGTTCAAGGCTTTCGGTCTCATCGGATTTGACTTTTGTGATTTCCAGTTTGTCAAGAGTTTGACCATCTCCAAGAAGCTGACTTGGAACAAATGGTGTTTTGATAGTCACAGAAGACTCTTGCAAGGCTTGTACACTATGCTCAAGAGCACGGAAGTTATCTCGGCGGTGAACAAGTGTAGTTGGAGCAATCTTTTCAAAAGCTAGTGCCCAGTCCACAGCTGAGTCACCACCACCGAGGATGGTTATCTTCTTACCAGCATATTGTTGAATATTAGAAACGTGGTAGTGGATATTGTCATAGCCTTCCACGCCTTCTAATTCTAGTGGACGAGGTTTAAAGGCTCCGCCACCCATAGCAATAATGACGGTTTTAGAAGTATGATTTCCCTTATTCGTTGTAATATTAAAAACACCGTCCTCTTTTTCAATCTCAAGAACAGTTTCATTGAGGTAAACAGGCGTCTCAAACCCTTCAAGTTGTTCCAAAAGGCGGTTAGTCAATTCTTCCCCTGTAAGGTTTGGAAAACCTGGAACATCGAGAATTTGTTTTTCAGGATAAAGGATAGCAGGTTGACCACCTAGTTGAGGAAGAGAATCGATGATTTGTACTTTGGCTTGGCGAAGGTGAGCATAAAAGGCTGCGAAAAGACCGACAGGACCACCTCCTACAATGGTGATATCGTATAGTTCAGACATGGTTTCTCCTTAATAATTTCTATTTTCTTATTCTATCATATTTTCTACTAATTTAAAATGAAGTAGGGGGAAGAAAATTTTCATATAAAATGATATAATGAAGAGTAGCTTTTTTATGGAGAGGAGACCTAGAATGAATTTTCAGCAATTATCTAATCTTCAATACTGGTCTAGTTTATTTTCCAGTCCTTGGAGTATTCTGATAAATGTGATTGATATTCTTATCGTTGCCTATATCTTATACCAATTTACAAAATCAATTGCAGGAACCAAGATTATGATCCTGGTTCGAGGCGTTCTAGTTTTTATCTTAGCTCAGATAGCAGCTAATACCTTGGGCCTGACAACTATTTCCTGGTTGATCAATCAATTGATTACCTACGGGGTTATTGCAGCGGTTGTCATTTTCTCTCCAGAAATTCGGACAGGCTTGGAACGATTAGGTCGAGCTACGGACTTCTTTTCAAGTACACCAATGAGTTCAGAAGAACAGATGATTCAGTTCTTTGTTAAAGCGGTAGAATATATGAGTCCACGTAAAATTGGAGCACTTGTCTCTGTTCAGCGTGTCAGAACCTTGCAGGAATATATTTCCACAGGGATTACTTTAGACGCTAAAATTTCGGCAGAACTCTTAATCAATATCTTCATCCCCAACACCCCTTTACATGATGGAGCAGTCATTATAAAAGGTGATCGGATAGCGGTAACTTCTGCTTATCTTCCGCTAACTGAAAACACTGGTATTTCTAAGGAATTTGGAACGCGACATCGTGCAGCCATTGGTTTATCTGAGGTTTCGGATGCTCTCACTTTTGTTGTATCAGAGGAAACTGGAGGTATTTCCATTACCTATAATGGTGTCTTTAAACATGATTTAACGATGGAGGAGTTTGAAGAAGAGCTACGCCGTATACTAATTCCGGAAAATTCACAAGAGCCAAGCTTAACAGAACGTATATTAGGGGGCTGGAAGAATGAAAAAAAATAGTTTATATATCATCTCCTCACTCCTCTTTGCTTGCGTTTTATTTATCTACGCAACATCAATCAATTATCAAAACAATACGAATGCTAGACAAACTCGAACTGAAACCTATACCAATACGGTAGTTAATGTCCCGATTGATATTCAGTATGATAGTGACCAATATTTCATTAGTGGTTTTAGCTCAGAAGTTACGGTATTTTTGACGGGTTCAAATCGAGTCACCTTGGCTAGTGAGATGCAAGAGAGCACTCGTAAATTTAAAGTGACTGCTGATTTGACGCAAGCTACAGAAGGAACGATTGAAGTTCCCTTGAACATTGAAAATCTTCCAAGTGGTTTGACAGCTGTCGCAACACCACAAAAAATCACAGTCAAGATTGGTAAGAAAGTCACTAAAAATAATGTACCAGTGGTTCCTCAAATCGATTCTAGTCAAATTGATGAGCGTATTATCATCGAACGTGTTACTGTTTCTGATGAAAAAGTATCAGTGACCAGCGACGCAGATACTTTGTCTAAGATTGATAGAATTGTAGCAGTTTTACCAACGAGTGAACAGATTACAGGAAACTACTCTGGATCAGTTCCCTTACAAGCTGTTGATAAAAATGGATCTGTCTTACCGACAGTTATCACACCTTTTGAAACGACTATGAAAGTCTCAACTAAAACGGTTAGAACAACAAGTGGCACAACTACAACAAGTAATACTTCGTCTACTGAAAACTCTTCAACGACATCAGCAGAGACGAAGTCAGAATCTTAAAAAAATATACTAGAAAAGGAATGTTAAAATGGGTAAATATTTTGGAACGGACGGAGTCCGTGGGGAAGCAAACGTAGAATTAACGCCAGAAATGGCCTTTAAATTGGGTCGTTTCGGAGGATATGTCCTCAGTCAACATGCGACTGAAGCGCCTAAGGTTTTCGTAGGACGTGATACACGTATTTCAGGGGAAATGCTTGAAGCAGCTCTCATTGCGGGTCTCCTTTCAGTTGGAATTCACGTATATAAGCTTGGTGTTCTTGCAACACCAGCAGTAGCATACTTGGTTAAAACTGAGGGAGCAAGTGCAGGTGTCATGATTTCAGCTAGTCACAACCCAGCTCTTGATAACGGAATTAAATTCTTTGGTGGTGACGGCTTTAAACTTGACGATGACAAGGAAGCAGAAATCGAAGCCTTGCTTGATGCGAGTGAAGATACTCTTCCACGTCCAAGTGCTGAAGGTCTAGGTACTGTAGTTGATTATCCAGAAGGTTTGCGCAAGTATGAAGCTTATCTTGTTTCAACTGGAACAGCTCTTGAAGGGATGAAGGTAGCCTTGGATACTGCAAATGGCGCTGCTTCAACAAGTGCTCGACAAATTTTTGCAGACATGGGTGCTCAATTAACGGTTATCGGAGAAACTCCAGATGGACTCAACATCAACTTGAACGTTGGTTCCACTCATCCAGAAGCCTTGCAAGAACTTGTTAAAGAAAGTCAATCTGCCATTGGTTTGGCCTTTGATGGTGATAGCGACCGTTTGATTGCTGTGGATGAAAATGGTGAAATTGTTGATGGTGACAAGATTATGTATATCATCGGGAAATACCTTTCTGAGAAAGGTCAATTGGCTCAAAATACGATTGTGACAACAGTTATGTCCAACCTTGGTTTCCATAAAGCCTTGGACCGTGAAGGAATCAATAAAGCAGTCACTGCTGTTGGAGACCGCTATGTAGTTGAAGAAATGAGAAAGTCAGGTTACAATCTCGGTGGTGAACAGTCTGGTCATGTTATCTTGATGGACTATAACACAACTGGTGATGGTCAGTTGTCAGCAGTTCAATTGACGAAGATCATGCAAGAAACAGGTAAGAGTTTATCAGAATTAGCATTAGAAGTGACTATCTATCCTCAAAAGCTAGTTAATATTCGTGTAGAGAATGCCATGAAGGAAAAAGCTATGGAAGTACCAGCTATCAAGGCGATTATTGATAAGATGGAAGAAGAGATGGCAGGTAACGGTCGTATTCTCGTTCGCCCAAGTGGAACAGAACCACTCTTGCGTGTCATGGCTGAAGCACCAACAACTGAAGAAGTAGACTATTATGTTGACACTATTGCTGAAGTTGTGAAAGCAGAGATTGGTATTTAGGAAAGTTAGCAGAAAATAAGAAAATATGTTACAATGTCAAAGTAAATTGTAACCATGGAGAATATGATGAATTTAAAACGCGAACAAGAATTTGTTAGTCAGTATCACTTTGATGCACGTAACTTTGAATGGGAAAATGAGAACGGAATTCCTGAAACAAAGGTTGATGTGAACTTCCAACTACTTCAACACGACCAAGAAAATCAGGTGACTTCTCTCGTAGTTGTTTTGAGCTTTATGATTGTCTTTGATAAATTTGTTATCAGTGGAACCATCTCTCAAGTCAACCACGTTGAAGGTCGTATCGTAGATCAACCAAGCGATTTTAGTCAAGAAGAAGTTGAGACACTTGCTCGTCCTTCTTTGGATATGCTAAACCGTTTGACTTACGAAGTGACGGAAATCGCCCTAGATTTACCAGGAATTAATTTGGAGTTTTAAAAATGAAATTAGCGGTCATAACAGACTCATCTGCTTTTCTACAAGCGGAAACCTTGCGGAAAGAAGATTTATTTGTGCTAGACATTCCTGTGAATATCGATGGACAGGAGTATGTTGAAGGTGTAAATCTAACCGCTCAAGAATTTTATGAAAAAATGGCTCGTTCATCTGAACTACCGAAAACCAGTCAGCCAAGTATTGCTAAGTTAGATGAAATATTGTCATCCTTGCAAGAAAAAGGTTATACTCATGTTTTGGGGCTCTTCCTTTCTTCTGGAATCTCAGGATTTCACCAGAATATCCAGTATATGACGGATGAGTTCGAAGGATTAAGGATTGCTTTTCCTGACACTCGTATTACAAGTGCTCCACTAGGTTTTATGGTGGAAAGTGTTTTTCAGTGGGTTGAGCAGGGAGATGACTTCGAGTCTATCTTAGAGAAGGTAACTGAACAAATTGAAAATACTTCTGCCTTTATCATGGTAGATGACCTCGACCATCTGGTAAAAGGTGGTCGTTTATCAAATGGTGCAGCTGTTTTAGGAAACCTTCTTAGTATTAAACCAATCTTATATTTCAATGACCAAGGTGTTATCGAAGTTTGTGAGAAGGTTCGTACAGAGAAGAAAGCAACAAAACGCCTGGTTGAAATTGTCAAAGAAACAACAAGTAACGGGAACTACCGAATTGTAGTGATTCATGGGAACGCCCCTCAAAAAGCAGCAGATTTGCGCCAGCTTTTGATAGATGGTGGTGTAGCTACAGATATTTCAATTGCAACCTTCGGTAGTGTTATTGGAACTCACCTTGGTGAAGGAAGTATTGCTTTGGGTTATACACCAATCGTCTAGATTGTTCTTACAGGCTTTGTATCTTAGAAATTGAACACGGACTACCTGCCTCTTGAAAAAAGATGCCTGTCTTGCCTTTCGTGGAAAGTCAGCGCCATTCCCTATTTTTCATGGGCAGCTAACGTCCTTTGTATCTTGATTAGGAGTAGAGATGAGTATTCGAGTGATTATCGCAGGTTTTAAAGGGAGAATGGGCCAAGCTGCTTGTCAGATGGTTTTCTCTGATTCTGAACTGGAACTAGTAGCCGTTTTGGATCCTTTTGAGTCTGCATCGGAATGGCAGGGGATTCCAGTATTCAATGATAAGAATGACTTGGCAGGTTTTGAGGCAGATGTTTGGGTGGACTTTACAACACCAGCTGTTGCCTATGAAAATACACGTTTTGCTCTTGAAAATGGCTTTGCTCCAGTAGTTGGAACAACAGGCTTTACCAGTCAGGAAATCGAAGAATTAAAAGATTTTTCACGTTCTAAAAACTTGGGTGGCTTGATTGCTCCTAACTTTGCTTTGGGTGCTGTCTTACTCATGCAATTTGCGGCACAAGCAGCTAAATACTTTCCAAATGTGGAGATTATTGAGCTTCACCATGACAAGAAAAAAGATGCTCCAAGTGGAACAGCTATTAAAACAGCTGAGTTGATGGCACAAGTTCGCAAGTCTATTCAACAAGGTGCTAGTGATGAGGAAGAACTCATTGCTGGTGCACGTGGTGCCAACTTTGATGGCATGCGTATCCATTCGGTTCGTTTACCAGGATTGGTAGCCCATCAGGAAGTCATTTTTGGAAATCAGGGAGAAGGATTGACCCTGCGTCATGACTCCTATGATCGTAGCTCTTTCATGACAGGAGTGAATTTGGGAATCAAAGAAGTTGTCAAGCGTCATGAGCTTGTCTATGGATTAGAACACTTATTATGAGATTAACAAAAATGCCTTCTGAATTTCAGAAGGCTTTACCAGTATTAGAAAAAATTAAAGAAGCAGGATTTGAAGCTTATTTTGTAGGCGGATCTGTAAGGGATGCCCTACTCAATCGTCCTATCCATGACGTGGATATTGCGACTTCATCTTATCCTGAAGAGACTAAGCAGATTTTTCCCCGTACAGCCGATATCGGCATTGAACATGGAACTGTCTTAGTTTTAGATGGAGATGAGGAGTACGAGGTCACCACTTTTAGGACAGAAGATGTCTATGTAGACTATCGAAGACCAAGCGCAGTTTCTTTTGTGCGTTCGTTGGAAGAAGACCTCAAACGCCGTGATTTTACAGTCAATGCCTTTGCTTTGGATGAGACAGGGGAAATCGTTGATTTATTTGACGGGCTCAAAGATTTAGAAAATCAAGTTTTGCGAGCAGTCGGAGTTGCCAGTGAGCGTTTCAACGAAGATGCTCTACGCATCATGCGTGGCTTTCGTTTCCAAGCCAGTCTAGGTTTTGAACTTGAGCAAGCAACCTTTGAAGCGATGAAATCCTTGACTCCGCTCTTGGAGAAGATTTCTGTGGAACGTACCTTCGTCGAGTTTGATAAGCTCTTGCTGGCACCCTTTTGGCGTGTAGGATTGTCTTCCATGATTGAGAGTCAAGCTTATGATTATCTCCCTGATATGGCAGGAAGTCAGGACAAGCTTAACAGACTGTTTGATTTGGAGACTAATTTCACCTTTGAATCCTCTGAACAAGCTTGGGCGGCTCTCTTGTGGGTGTTGGAAATTAGGGATGCACAGCCATTTTTGAAAGATTGGAAGACCTCACGTCAATTTGCCAAGCAGGTTCAGGATTTGCTGACTATTTTAGCTGTTCGTGAAAAGAGGGAACTGAGCAAGCGTGATTGTTACCGATTTGACTTGGATTCCCTTCTACAAGCTGAAAATCTTCGCAAAGCTCAAGGGAAGGAAGTCAATCCACAAGCCATTACAGAAACTTACCAGAGTTTGACCATTCATGATAAGAAAGAAATCCAGATTAACGGAGGCATTTTAATCAAGGAATATGGTTACCAGCCAGGTCCTGAATTGGGAGATGCTTTAGAGGAAATTGAGTATGCTATTGTCGATGGAGAGTTGGAAAATGACCGTCAAGCCATCCATGATTACCTAAGGGAGAAAAAATGAGTGATTTTATTGTTGAAAAACTAAGCAAATCTGTTGGTGACAAGACCGTCTTTAAGGATATTTCCTTTATCATTCATGACTTGGACAGAATCGGTCTTATCGGTGTCAACGGTACAGGAAAGACTACTCTTTTGGATGTTCTTTCGGGAGTTTCAGGATTTGATGGCGATGTTAGTCCTTTTTCAGCAAAGAGTGATTACAAGATTGGCTACCTGACTCAGGATCCAGAGTTCGATGATAGTAAGACGGTTTTGGATACGGTTCTATCCAGTGACCTCAAGGAAATCCAGCTCATTCGTGAATATGAGTTGATCATGCTCAACTATAGCGAAGGCAAGCAGGCTCGTTTGGAACGGGTCATGGCTGAGATGGATTCTCTACAAGCATGGGAAATTGAGAGTCAGGTTAAGACCGTTCTCAGCAAGTTGGGTATTCAGGATTTGTCGACTCCAGTTGGTGAATTGTCAGGTGGTCTGAGAAGACGGGTTCAGTTGGCACAAGTTCTCCTAGGAAACCACGACCTCTTGTTACTGGATGAGCCGACCAACCATCTGGACATTGCGACCATCGAGTGGCTGACCCTTTTCTTGAAAAATTCCAAGAAAACGGTTCTTTTTATCACCCACGACCGCTATTTCTTAGATGCTCTTTCTACACGAATTTTTGAATTAGATAGAGGTGAATTAACAGAATATCAAGGGAACTATCAAGATTATGTTCGCCTCAAAGCCGAACAGGATGAGCGCGATGCAGCTCTTCTTCACAAAAAGGAACAACTTTATAAGCAGGAATTGGCCTGGATGAGCCGACAACCGCAAGCTCGTGCAACCAAGCAACAGGCTCGTATCAATCGTTTCCACGACTTGAAAAAGGAAGTTTCAGATACTAGTGTTGAGACAGATTTGACCATGAATTTTGAAACTAGCCGTATCGGTAAAAAGGTCATCGAGTTTAAGGATGTTTCCTTTGCCTATGAGAACAAGCCGATTTTACAAGATTTTAACCTCTTGGTGCAAGCCAAAGACCGTATCGGAATCGTTGGGGATAATGGTGTTGGAAAGTCAACCCTTCTTAACCTCATTGCAGGAAGTCTTGAACCGACTGAAGGACAAGTGATCATCGGCGAAACGGTTCGTATCGCCTATTTCTCTCAACAAATCGAAGGATTGGATGAAAGCAAGCGGGTTATCAATTACCTGCAGGAAGTGGCAGAAGAGGTGAAGACTAGTAGTGGCTCTACGACATCAATTGCTGAGTTACTGGAACAATTTCTCTTCCCTCGTTCAACGCACGGTACCTTGATTGAGAAGCTGTCAGGTGGAGAGAAGAAGCGTCTTTACCTCCTCAAATTACTCCTTGAAAAACCCAATGTGCTTCTCTTGGATGAACCGACAAATGATTTAGACATTGCTACTTTGACAGTCTTGGAGAATTTCTTGCAAGGATTTGCAGGTCCAGTTTTGACTGTTAGTCACGACCGTTATTTTCTTGATAAGGTAGCGACTAAGATTCTTGCTTTTGAGAATGGGACCATTCGTCCTTTCTTTGGTCATTACACGGACTATCTGGATGAAAAGGTCTTTGAAGCAGAAGCAGTAACGCAAAGTCAAAAGGCTGATAAGGAAAAAGTGGTCAAAGTCCGTGAAGAAAAGAAACGCATGACCTACCAGGAAAAGCAGGAGTGGGCAAGTATTGAAGTTGATATCGAAAACCTGGAAAATCGAATCGCTGCTATTGAAGAAGAAATGCAGGCAAATGGCTCTGATTTTGGAAAACTAGCGACTCTTCAAAAAGAGCTAGATGAGAAGAATGAAGCCTTACTTGAAAAATATGAACGTTATGAATATTTGAGTGAGTTGGTGTAAAAGAAGTAAGAACTTGATTAAGCAAATGATCGCAATAATTGAAGAAAAAATGAGAAGTCTTGTACTAAGTGTCAAGGCTTCTTTCTATTTTGCTTTTCTAGGAATTATGGTATAATAGGGAGTAAAAATTTAAAAAGAAAGAAACGCTATGAACTTAAAAGATTACATTGCAAGTATTGAAAATTATCCTCAAGAAGGAATTACTTTCCGTGATATTAGCCCATTGATGGCAGATGGAAATGCCTACAGCTACGCTGTTCGCGAAATTGTTCAATATGCTACTAACAAAAAGATTGATATGATCGTCGGCCCTGAAGCGCGTGGCTTCATCGTTGGATGTCCTGTCGCTTTTGAATTGGGAATCGGTTTTGCACCAGTGCGTAAACCTGGCAAGTTGCCACGTGAAGTTATTTCAGCTGACTACGAAAAAGAATATGGAGTTGACACTTTGACTATGCACGCAGATGCTATCAAACCAGGACAACGTGTTCTTATCGTAGATGACCTCTTGGCAACAGGTGGTACTGTTAAAGCAACCATCGAAATGATTGAAAAATTGGGTGGAGTCGTAGCAGGTTGTGCCTTCTTGATCGAACTGGATGAACTCAAAGGTCGTGAAGCTATCGGAGATTACGACTATAAAGTGCTGATGCATTATTAATGAAAAACAGTCCCTAGGGCTGTTTTCTCTTCATTTGATATAAAAATAAGCTATATCTAGTTAGAGAAAAACTATAATTGAAAACTATATCTTCATACAGTATAATAAAGGGAAAGAGAAACGTCAGCATTTTTCCCCGTTGACGATACCATGTTTACTTGAGTCCAATATGATACAGTAAGGAGATTTCTATGCCGATTCGAATTGATAAAAAATTACCAGCAGTTGAGATTTTACGAACGGAAAATATTTTCGTCATGGATGACCAGAGGGCGGCTCATCAGGATATTCGACCACTGAAAATTCTGATTTTAAACTTGATGCCACTGAAAATGGTTACAGAAACTCAGCTTTTACGCCATTTGGCCAATACTCCTCTGCAATTAGATATTGATTTTTTATATATGGAAAGTCACCAATCTAAAACAACCCGCTCTGAGCATATGGAGACTTTTTATAAGACTTTCTCGGAAGTCAAAGACGATTATTTCGATGGTTTGATTATCACAGGTGCTCCAGTTGAACATCTCCCTTTTGAAGAAGTGGACTATTGGCAAGAGTTTACCCAAGTTATCGATTGGTCTAAGACCCATGTCTTTTCAACCCTGCATATTTGTTGGGGAGCACAGGCAGGTCTATACTATCGCTATGGCGTAGATAAATACCAGATGGACCAAAAGCTTTCGGGGATTTATCCTCAAGATGTTTTGAAAGAAGGTCATCTCCTATTGAGAGGTTTTGATGATTTATATGTATCCCCTCATTCTCGCCATGCAGAAGTCCACAAAGAAGATATCCTGAATAAAACAAATCTAGAGATTTTAGCATCAGGAGAAGAGGTAGGAGTTTCTATCCTTGCGAGTCGAGATTTGAGAGAAGTCTATAGCTTCGGGCATTTAGAGTATGATCGTGATACGCTTGCAAAGGAATATTTTAGAGATCTAGATGCTGGTTTAGATCCACATATACCAGAAAATTATTTCAAAAATGATGACATTCATGAACTTCCATGTATGCGTTGGAGTTCATCTGCAGCCCTCTTTTTCAGTAACTGGGTAAATTATGCAGTTTACCAAGAAACGCCTTTTGAGTGGAAAAGTGTGGAAGATGATGTGTCTCATTTTGGATATTTATAAGAGGAATTATGACATATTTAGATGCTTTCAAATCAGGGAACTTAGTTTTACCAAGTGACCTGCTCTTAAACTACAATCAACTGTTCTCGTCAAGCGATGATTTCTTGGTTTGGCAATTCTTTTACTTACAGAATACAACGGCTTTAGGTGAATTGTCTCCAAGCCAGATTGCTGAAAAAATTGGCAAGCAAGTCACTGAAGTCAATCAAGCTATTTCACGCTTGACTGATAAGGGCTTGCTTCAATACCGAACCATTGAACTCAATGGTGAGATAGAAGTAATTTTCGATGCAACCCTTGCCTTGGAACGTCTGGACCAACTGTTTGGGAAGCAAGAAACAAGTCAGGTACAATCTGCACCAAATGACTTAAAGAATCTGGTAGAAACCTTTCAACAGGAATTAGGTCGTCTCTTGAGTCCCTTTGAAATTGAAGATTTGGAAAAGAGTTTGAGAGAAGACGGAACTAGTGCAGATTTGATAAAAGAAGCCTTGCGTGAAGCTGTTTTAAATGGAAAACCAAATTGGAAGTACATCCAAGCAATCCTCCGCAACTGGCGCCATGAGGGGATTAAGAGTGTAGCCCAGGTAGAGGTGAAACGTCAAGAGAGAGAAGCAACTAATCCTCAAAATGTTCAAGTCTCATCAGATTTTAAAAATGCTATGGATCTATGGAAAGACTAATATTTAGTAATAAAAAAACTTGCTACTAAGGCAAGTTTTTTTGTTCTTAATTAGCAAGTCCCCAAACACTTACAGAACGTTCAGCAACTGGGAAATCACCATAACCATCAGCATTAATAGTTACTTGATCAGAATGATTACCAAGTAAATCAACAAAGGTTTGGTTTGCCCATTCTGGGCCGACAAACATGGTTTTAGAATTCTCTTGAGCATTTGAGATAAGAACTGCGAGAGGTGTTTGGTTGTCTGCACCTGAACGGGCCCAACCGATACAATTAGGGTCATCAAAGTAGTCCCTTTGCTCTCCATAAGCCAACTCTTTTCGGATAGTTAGCAAACGGTCAAGGACATCCTTGAAGTTTTCTTGAGCATACTGACTAGAGATACCGTAGTAGTCTCCGTAAAAGACACATGGTAGACCGTTTTCACGTAAAAGAATGAGAGCATAGGCTGCTGGTTTGAACCATTCTTCAACAGTAGATTCTAAAGCTTGTCCACGTTGAGTATCATGGTTATCGACAAAGGTTACAGCTTTATCTGGTTTGATTTGAACTAAACTATCATCAAAAATGGTTCGTAAATCATAGTCAGCTCCAGCCTGGCCTGCTTCAAACAGATTCATATGAAGGCGGACATCAACAAGGTCAAAGCGCTCTTCAATCTTTTCAAGGTAATCAAGATTCGCTTCCTTATCAGGATTCCAGAATTCTCCAAAGACATAAAAGTCTTGTCCATATTTTTCTTTAATATCACGAATAAAATTGCGCATAAAGAAAGAGTCAATATGCTTGACAGCGTCTAAACGGAAACCCGTAACACCCGTAGTTTCGATAAACCAGTCTGCCCAATCGTAGATATTTTGTATCACTTCTGGATGCTTGAAATCCAAATCAGCATACATAAGGTAGTCATAGTTACCATTTTCATTATCCACTAATTCTTCGTGGGCCCAGCCTTTGTTGTCTCCTTGTATCAGATAGATTCCAGATTTACGGCGTTTTGCATCATAGTCAGTCCCCGTAAAATGGTACCAATGCCAGTGGAAGTCATTGTAGGTGTTTTGTCTCCCATTAAAGGTGAAACCAGTCCATCCGTTAATGGTAAAAGGCTCTCCAAGTTCGATTGTACGATCTTCAGGATCTACTTCGATAACCTGGAAGGATTCTAAATGGTCTGCAGCTGCCTTATGATTTAAGACGACATCAGCCATTGGTTGAATTCCATGTGATTTAAGTGTTTGAATAGCCTGAAGATAGTCTTCTTTGAAACCGTACTTGGTAGACACAGTCCCTTTTTGGTCAAATTCTCCAATGTCAAATAAATCATAGACACCATAGCCGACATCTTTTTCGTTGGTAGCTTTAAAGGCAGGTGGCATCCAGACATGGCTAATTCCTAGTTCGGCAAGATTCTCAGAATCAGAAGCGAGACGTTCCCAGTGTTTTCCATCGTGGGGGAGATACCACTCAAAATACTGCATTAGGGTTTGATTTTTCATAGAAAGTCCTCATACTTAACAATATTGACAATCATTTTAACATAAAGCAAGCAAATGCACAAACGTTTGCGCAAATCTAAAAAATATTTTCGACTATTTTATCAAAAGTGTTGATTATTTTGTACCAAAGTGCTAATATAATAATATAAAAACATAAATATAGGAGTCAGCCCATGATTGAATTTCAAAATGTTAGTAAGTTGTATGGTGATAAAGAGGCTTTGAGCAATCTCAATTTGCAGATTGAAAATGGAGAGATTATGGGTTTGATTGGCCATAATGGTGCTGGAAAATCGACCACCATAAAATCCCTAGTCAGTATCATTTCACCCAGCAGTGGTCGTATCTTGGTAGATGGTTTAGATTTATCGGAAAATCGCTTGGCTATTAAACGAAAGATTGGTTACGTTGCAGACTCGCCTGACTTATTTTTACGCTTAACGGCCAATGAATTTTGGGAATTGATTGCTTCATCCTATGATCTGACTAGTTCTGACTTGGAGGCTGGTCTAGCTAGGCTATTGAGTGTTTTTGACTTTGCTGAAAACCGTTATCAGGTTATTGAAACCCTTTCTCACGGAATGCGTCAGAAAGTTTTTGTTATTGGGGCACTCTTGTCTGATCCTGATATTTGGGTCTTGGACGAACCCTTGACTGGTTTGGATCCCCAGGCTGCCTTTGATTTGAAGCAAATGATGAAGGAACATGCACAAAAAGGTAAAACAGTTTTGTTTTCGACCCATGTCTTAGAGGTAGCCGAGCAAGTCTGTGATCGGATTGCCATTTTGAAAAAGGGGCATTTGATTTATTGTGGTAGCGTGGAGGACTTGAGAAAAGACCACCCAGATCAGTCTTTGGAAAGTATCTACCTTAGCCTTGCTGGTAGAAAAGAGGAGGTTACAGATGCGTCTCAAGGTCATTAAAAAATTAGTTGATATCAATATTCTCTATTCATCTAAAGAAGCTAATTTGGCTAACCTACGAAAGAAGCAAGCTAAGAATCCTGATAAAAAGGTTGATGTATCAGGGAAATTGTTGCGTTCTTATCTTGCTTCTAGTTTGTTGCTACTCATCTTATTTTCTAATCTAGCCTTTCGTTTTCCTTTTGAGGAAATGCCAAGTTTTTTTAGTACCATGGTTGCTATTTTACTGGTGCTTGCCTTTTCAACGTCTTTCACTGCATTTTACAATGTCTTTTATGAGAGTAAGGACTTGGCCTCCTATAGTCCCTATGCCTTTAAAGAATCAGAGATTATAATTGCTAAAGGACTGTCTGTCCTCTTGCCAGCTCTAACTGGAATTGTACCAATCCTAGCTTATTTTCTAGTCCTCTACATTAGGCTAGCTCCTACTCTTTGGCTGGGTTTGCCCTTGATGTTGCTGTCCTTGGCCTTATTATTTGTCTCTGTGACTCTAGTGATGGTAGTGGCAGTGCATTTCTTGGCTCAAACTGCGGTTTTTAGAAAGTATCAGTCTATTTTTGCGAATGTGATGATTGGGATAGGGGTTATCACGCCTTTATTATTTGTCTTCTTTCTACAGTCGACTTCTGGAGATATAGTTGACAGAGTTAGAGACATTCCACCTCTTCTTTATCCTATTCATCTCTTTTACAAAATAGCAGTGGAGCCTTTTTCGACAGAGGCTATACTGGGTCTGCTCGCTTGGATAGGACTAACTCTCTTCTTACTTTATCTGACCAAAAAGAAGGTTCTTCCTCGTTTTTATGACATTATCCTGCTTAACAGTGAGGAGAAAGTCATAAAAGAACGTCGCAGTAAAGAGGGGATTTCAACGACTAAAAAGGGATTTTTCCGCATGGTTTTACGCTACAACCTCTCCCTATTGGGACAGGGGACTGGCGTCATTACAGTGCTTTTTACAAGTGCCTTTCTTCCTTATATCATGATGATCGGATTGATTTCCAAAATTCGAGATTCTCAGTTAGTTCCAGATATTCATCCTTCATACTGGTTACCCTTGTTTTTTGTAGGAGTGTTTATAGCAGTTTTAAATAACAATATCACAAGTCTACCTTCAATCGGGCTATCTCTGGAGAGGGAAAATTTTGATTTTCTGAAGAGTTTGCCCTTTGACTTTGCTCGTTATGTGAAAGTGAAATTTTGGATTATATTTGCTGTTCAGTCCTTTTTACCTATCGTGACTTTACTTGGTCTTTCCCTTTATTTAGGCTTGCCAATCCTTCCGATGATTTACCTTCTTGCGGCATGGATTCTTGCCAGTATTATCCTTGCTTGTCGCCATTATTTTAAAGATGTGAAAAATCTGTCGACTAATTGGACTAGTATTACGGACCTGGTGAATCGTTCAAATGGCATAGTCACAATGGTTCTATTGCTTATTTATAGTGCAATCCTAATGGCCCTTGTAATTGGTAGCTTATTCTTGGTTCAGTCTCTCTCCGCTATCCTTGCCATCAGCTTGGGAGTAGGAGCTCTTATCCTCCTGCTTGGTCTTGCTATATTTAGCTGTCATTACTATCTATCACGCATATTGACAGAAATAGAAAAAAGATGAGATAGTTGGTCGCTTGCTTGATAAATTTTATAAAAAGAAATGCTCCTCCAAGACGGAAGAGCATCTTTTATTGTGATTCTCACACAATTACTTCCTAATTTTTAATTAGTATTAGTATACCATTTTTTAAAACGAGAGTAAAAAAGCAAAGGTTGTTTCTATTTTGTGAATTTTTAACAAATTTGATATAATTGTATTTATGAATAAAGTATTCGTCAGTCGGCGTGTTGAAAAAAAGCTCCACAAAGGTCAGGTTCTTTTGGAAGAAGTTGATTTTCCAGATTTATCTGAAACTGATCAGGAAGTTGAACTTTTCAGCCAAAGCAATGACTTTTTAGGGAAGGCTTATCTATCTCGTCAAAATAAGGGAATTGGTTGGTTTGTAACCAACCAGAACATTTCTTTTAAACAAACCTTCTTTGAAAGTTTATTTAAGCAAGCAAAACACAAACGTTCTTCCTACTATCAAGATGAGTTGACCACTGCCTTTCGTTTGTTTAATCAAGAAGGCGATGGTTTTGGTGGAATGACTGTGGACCTCTATGGGGATTATGTTGTTTTCTCTTGGTACAACTCCTATATTTATAGTCTTCGCCAAGAGATCATAGCAGCCTTCTCTCAGGTATTCCCAGAAGTCTTAGGTGCCTATGAAAAGATTCGCTTTAAAGGTTTAGACTATGAGTCTGCTCATATCTATGGTCAAGAAGCAGCTGAATATTTCACTGTTCTCGAGAATGGAGTCTTGTACCAAGTTTTTATGAATGACGGCCTTATGACAGGGATTTTCTTGGATCAGCATGAAGTTCGTGGGAGCTTAGTTGATGGTTTAGCAATGGGGAAATCTTTACTCAATATGTTTTCCTATACAGCGGCCTTCTCAGTCGCTGCAGCTATGGGGGGAGCTAGTGAAACAACCTCTGTAGACCTAGCCAAACGGTCAAGAGAACTATCAGAAGCTCATTTTCATGCCAACGGTTTGAGTCTAGACAATCATCGACTGCTTGTCATGGATGTCTTTGAGTATTTCAAATATGCTAAACGTAAAGGTTTGAGCTATGATGTGATTGTTCTGGATCCGCCTAGCTTTGCCCGAAATAAAAAACAAACCTTCTCTGTAGCGAAGGACTATCACAAGTTGATAACTCAAAGCTTAGAGATTTTAAAACCAGGTGGAATCATTATTGCTAGTACCAATGCTTCCAATGTTTCCCGTCAAAAATTTACAGAACAAATCAACAAAGGTTTTGCAGGAAGAACCTATCAGGTTCTTCAAAAATATGGACTTCCAGCAGACTTTGTCTACAATGAAAAAGATGAAAGTAGTAATTACCTCAAAGTGATTACCATGAAGGTTAGTAAATGAAATTAATTGTTTCCGTAATGCCAAGAAGTATAGAAGAGGCTCAAGCTATTGATGTGTTGCGCTACCAAGATGCCGATATCATTGAGTGGCGAGCTGACTTCTTACCTAAGGAAGCTATTTTGCAGGTAGCGCCAGCTATTTTTGAAAAATTTGCAGGTCGTGAGCTTGTTTTCACTTTACGTACTCGTGCTGAGGGTGGTCAAATTGAGCTCTCTTCAGAAGAATATGTTCAAATGATCAAGGAAGTAGCACAGCTTTATCAACCAGATTATATCGATTTTGAGTATTTTAGCTATAAGGATGTTTTTGATCAGATGCTGGACTTTCCAAATCTCGTCTTGAGCTACCATAACTTCCAAGAAACACCTGAAAATCTAATGGAAATACTGTCTGAGTTAACAAGTTTAAATCCTAAAGTTGTGAAAATAGCTGTTATGGCTAATACAGAGCAAGATGTGTTGGATCTGATGAACTTTACACGCGGCTTTAAAACACTAAATCCTGAACAAGAATATGTAACGATTTCTATGGGAAAAGTGGGCAAGGTCTCTCGTATTACTTCAGATGTGACAGGATCTAGTTGGACTTTTGCAAGTCTGGATGAAGCGAGTGCTCCAGGACAGATTTCACTATCTAGCATGAAAAAAATTAGGGAGCTTCTAAATGAAGATTGATGGCTACACACGTTTAGCAGCTGTGGTCGCAAATCCTATCAAACACTCCATTTCTCCCTTCATTCACAATAGCGCTTTTGAAGCAACCGATACCAATGGTGTTTATCTTGCTTGGGAAGTGGATGCGACTGAACTAGCAGAGACAGTTGCCAATATTCGTCGCTACCAGATGTATGGAATCAATCTTTCCATGCCATACAAGGAACAAGTGATTCCTTATCTGGACCAGTTGAGCGAAGAGGCTTGTTTAATTGGTGCAGTTAATACAGTTGTGAATCGAGAAGGAACATTAATTGGATATAACACAGATGGCAAGGGATTCTTTAAGAGCTTGCCTTCTTTTAAAATTTCAAAGAAAAGAATGGTGTTGTTAGGAGCAGGCGGTGCAGCCAAGGCCATTTTGTCACAGGCGATCTTGGATGGAGTGAGTCAGATTTCTGTCTTTGTTCGTTCTTCATCCATGGAAAAAACAAGACCTTACTTAGAAAAACTAGAAAATGCGACTGGATTTAGAGTATATTTATGTGCCTTAGAAGATGTTTCTGAACTACAAGCAAGGATTACTGATTCGGATTTACTGGTAAATGCGACCAGTGTGGGTATGGATGGAGTCTCTCAACCAATCCCGACAAGCATCGTTTTACCAGAAAAGCTCTTGGTAGCAGATGTGATTTATCAACCTTTTGAAACCCCATTTTTGAAATGGGCAAGAAAGCAGGGAAATCAATCTATCAATGGCCTTGGCATGTTGCTTTACCAAGCTGCGGAAGCTTTTCAGTTATGGACAGGCAAGGAAATGCCAACAGATCACATCTGGGATTTATTAAAACAAAAGTATCAATAAAAAAAGGAGACCTGCTATGAAAATCAGAATAGACCTTCCACATCATCCTTACGATATTCAGATTGAAAAAGGATGCTTGTCTCAAGCAGGAAAATGGTTGCGAGAACTTTGGCAACCACAAAAGGTCGTTATCATTACCGATAACCATGTAGCTTCACTCTATGCAGAAAAAGTCAAATTGAGCTTGGAGGATGCTGGTTTTCAAGTGGCCGTTTTTGACTTTTTAGAGGGTGAAGAACGAAAAAATCTAACCACGGTTCAAAAGGCTTATGAATTTTTAGTGAAGCAAGGGTTAACTCGTAGTGATGGCATCCTTGCACTCGGTGGCGGAGTTGTCGGAGACTTGGCTGGCTTTGTAGCTTCTACCTATATGCGAGGAATTCATTTTGTTCAGATTCCAACTAGTTTAACTGCCCAGGTTGATTCTTCAATTGGCGGAAAAACTGGAGTGAACACCCCTTTTGCTAAAAATATGGTGGGGACTTTTGCTCAGCCGGATGGTGTTTTGATTGACCCGCTTGTCCTTGAGACTTTAGGTAAGAGAGAATTGATTGAAGGAATGGGTGAAGTCATCAAGTATGGTCTAATTGAAGATCCAGAGCTCTGGAACCTATTATCTGAAATGGATGGTTCTGTGGAAAGCATTTTGGAACATTCAGAGAGTCTAATTGAGCATTCTTGCCAAGTTAAGCGCAAGATGGTGGTTGAAGATGAGTTGGACAACGGTATACGCCTTTACCTCAATTTTGGCCACACTATTGGCCATGCCATTGAAGCGACTGCCGGTTATGGAAAAGTCATGCATGGAGAAGCCGTTGCAATGGGAATGGTGCAGATTTCCAAGGTTGCTGAGGAAAAGGGCCTCATGCCAGAAGGAATAACTCAGTCTATTACAGCTATGTGTCAGAAATTTGGTTTGCCTGTTGACTATGAAAACTGGGATGTTGACAAGCTTTATCAGGCTTTGACTCATGATAAAAAAGCGCGTGGAAACACCTTGAAATTGGTCTTGGTGCCAGAGCTTGGTTCGGCGACCATTCACCCTGTTTCCCTAGAAGAGATGAAAGACTACTTGGTAAAATAAGGAGAGCCTATGAGATATTTAACTGCAGGAGAATCACATGGTCCTCGTCTGACAGCAATCATTGAAGGAATTCCAGCAGGACTTCCTTTGACTGCTGAGGATATCAATGAGGATCTCAAACGCCGTCAAGGCGGTTATGGCCGTGGTGGACGCATGAAGATTGAGAGCGATCAGGTTGTCTTTACTTCTGGAATTCGTCATGGGAAGACGACAGGGGCTCCGATTACCATGGATGTCATTAATAAAGACCACCAAAAATGGCTGGATATCATGTCTGCCGAGGATATCGAAGACAGGCTTAAAAGTAAACGAAAAATCACGCATCCTCGCCCAGGTCACGCAGATTTGGTTGGTGGGATCAAATATCGTTTTGATGACCTGAGAAATTCTTTGGAACGCTCATCTGCCCGTGAAACAACGATGCGGGTTGCAGTTGGTGCAGTAGCCAAGCGTCTTTTGAATGAGCTTGATATCGAAATTGCTAACCATGTTGTTGTCTTTGGTGGTAAGAAAATTGATGTTCCAGAAAACTTAACGGTCGCTGAAATTAAGAAACGAGCTGCCCAGTCGGAAGTTTCCATCGTCAACCAAGAACGTGAGCAGGAGATTAAGGACTATATTGACCAGATTAAGCGTGATGGAGATACCATCGGTGGAGTTGTAGAAACAGTTGTCGGTGGTGTTCCGGTTGGTCTTGGTTCTTATGTCCAATGGGATCGTAAACTAGATGCAAGACTAGCTCAAGCTGTTGTTTCTATCAATGCCTTTAAAGGGGTGGAATTTGGTCTTGGGTTTGAGGCTGGTTACCGTAAAGGAAGCCAAGTCATGGATGAAATTCTCTGGTCTAAAGAAGATGGGTATACCCGTCGGACCAATAATCTCGGTGGTTTCGAAGGTGGTATGACCAATGGGCAACCAATCGTTGTTCGTGGTGCCATGAAACCCATTCCCACCCTTTATAAACCTCTGATGAGTGTGGATATCGAGACTCACGAACCTTATAAGGCAACCGTGGAGAGAAGTGATCCAACCGCTCTTCCAGCAGCAGGTGTGGTCATGGAAGCTGTTGTGGCAACAGTTCTAGCGCAGGAAATTCTGGAAAAATTCTCATCCGATAATCTAGAAGAATTAAAGGAAGCAGTAGCCAAACACCGCGAGTATACAAAGAACTATTAAGGAGTTCCTATGGCAAAAACCATCTATATCGCAGGTCTCGGCTTGATTGGTGCCTCGATGGCGCTCGGTATCAGGCGTGACCATCCTGATTATGAAATTTTGGGTTATAATCGCAGTCGAGCATCGAGAGATATCGCCTTGGAGAGGGGAATGATTGACCGTGCGACGGATGATTTTGCCAGCTTTGCTCCTCTAGCAGATGTCATCATTCTAACCTTACCGATCAAGCAGACCATTGCTTTTATCCAGGAGTTGGCAGGTTTGAACTTAAAAGAAGGCGTTATTATTTCAGATGCTGGCTCGACCAAGGTTGCCATTGTAGATGCTGCGGAGCAGTATTTGGCTGGCAAGCCTATTCGCTTTGTTGGGGCCCATCCTATGGCTGGTAGCCACAAGACAGGAGCTGCCTCTGCAGATGTCAATCTTTTTGAAAATGCCTACTATATCTTTACGCCATCGAGTTTGACTAGTCCAGATACGCTTGAGGAAATGAAGGACCTACTTTCTGGTCTCCATGCACGTTTCATTGAAATTGATGCCAAGGAGCATGATCGAGTAACTTCACAGATTAGTCATTTTCCTCATATTTTAGCATCAGGTTTGATGGAACAAACTGCCAACTATGCTGAGCAACATGAAATGGCTCGACGTTTTGCAGCAGGTGGTTTTCGAGATATGACTCGGATCGCCGAAAGTGAGCCAGGTATGTGGACTTCTATCCTCCTATCCAATCGGGATACCATTGTTGAACGCATCGAGGATTTCAAGAGACGTTTGGATGAGATTGGACAAGCTATCAGTAAGGGTGATGAAAACCAAATCTGGAACTTTTTCAATCAAGCGCGTGAGCAACGTCAAGCTATGGAAATCCATAAACGTGGAGGAGTAGATAGCTCATTTGACCTCTATGTGGACGTTCCCGATGAAGAAGATGTGATTTTACGCATCTTGGAATTGTTGCGAGGAACTTCCTTGGTTAATATCCATATCAACGAGGAAAATCGTGAAGATGTTCATGGGATTCTACAAATTTCCTTTAAAACTGCTCAGGATATGGAACGAGCTGAGCGCTTAATTACAGAAAATACGGACTATACAGTAGTCATCAAATAAGGAGGACAATTATGTCAAATATTTATGATAGTGCAAATGAACTTAGTCGTGGACTACGTGAGTTGCCTGAATACAAGGCCGTTAAGGAAGCTAGAGACGCCATCCAAGCAGATACAGAAGCTAGCAAGATTTTTGCGGATTATATTGCTTTTCAGCATGAAATCCAAGTTATGGCACAAACTGGTCAAATGCCAGATGCTTCTTTCCAAGAAAAAATGGAAGACTTTGGTAAAAAGATTCAGGGGAATCCTCTCCTGTCAGCCTTCTTTGCCAAACAACAACAACTTTCTATCTACCTATCTGATATTGAAAAAATAGTATTTGAACCAATCTCAGAATTGTTAAAATAAGAATTTACCTCACAAAGTCAGGAATTTCTAAGAAATTTCTGACTTTTTATGATAAAATAAGAAAAAGTATTGTCAGTATGAGGGCCAGTATGAAATTAAAAACAAACATTAAGCACTTAAATGGTAGCATTCGCGTGCCAGGGGATAAGTCTATCAGTCATCGCTCGATTATTTTTGGAAGCTTGGCTGAGGGCGAAACCAAGGTTTATGATATCTTGCGTGGTGAAGATGTTTTGTCAACCATGCAAGTATTTCGTGACCTCGGTGTAGAGATTGAGGACAAGGACGGCGTTGTTACCATTCAAGGTGTTGGGATGGATGGATTGAGAGTACCTCAGAATGCTCTGGATATGGGCAATTCTGGAACCTCTATTCGTTTGATTTCAGGTGTCCTTGCTGGTGCAGACTTTGAAGTTGAGATGTTTGGAGATGATAGTCTTTCTAAACGCCCCATGGATCGTGTAACCCTTCCACTGAAAAAGATGGGTGTCAGCATTTCTGGTCAAACAGATCGAGACTTGCCACCATTACACTTAAAAGGAACAAAAAACTTAAGACCAATTGAATACGAATTGCCAATCGCTTCTGCCCAAGTCAAGTCAGCCTTGATATTTGCTGCCTTGCAGGCTCAGGGTCAATCAGTTATTCTCGAGAAAGAATGCACTCGTAACCATACAGAAGATATGCTACAGCAATTTGGCGGCCATTTAAATGTGGATGGCAAGAAAATCACTGTCCAGGGGCCACAGAAACTAAATGGACAAAAGATAGTAGTTCCAGGAGATATTTCTAGTGCAGCCTTTTGGTTGGTAGCAGGTTTGATTGTTCCAAATTCTCGTGTGGTGCTTAAGAATGTTGGTATTAACGAAACACGTACAGGGATTATCGATGTTATCCGCGCTATGGGTGGTAAGTTAGAGATTACTGATATTGATCCCATTGCTAAATCTGCAACCTTGACTGTTGAAACTTCAGATTTGAAGGGAACAGAAATTGGTGGAGCCTTGATTCCACGTTTAATTGATGAATTGCCGATTATCGCGCTCCTTGCGACCCAAGCTCAAGGTCAAACAGTTATCAAAGATGCAGAAGAACTCAAGGTCAAAGAAACTGACCGCATTCAAGTTGTTGCAGATGCTTTAAATAGCATGGGAGCAAGTATTACTCCTACAGCAGACGGCATGATTATCAAAGGGAAATCTGTCCTCCATGGAGCTAAAGTCAATACCTTTGGAGACCATCGGATCGGAATGATGACAGCCATTGCAGCTCTTTTAGTTGCAGATGGAGAAGTTGAATTGGATCGTGCCGAAGCTATCAACACCAGCTATCCAAGTTTCTTTGATGATTTGGAGATTTTGATTCATGGCTAAAGTTTTGCTAGGATTTATGGGTTCAGGGAAAACGACTATTGCTAGAAAGCTGGATCCTGATTTTGTAGACATGGATGCTGTGATTGAGAAACGTATTGGAATGTCCATAGCCGATTTTTTTAAAGTAAAAGGAGAAGCAGCCTTTCGTCAAGTGGAATCAGAAATTTTAGCTGACTTACTCAAAACGGACCAAGTCGTGTCAACTGGGGGAGGCGTAGTTATTTCTTCAAGAAATCGTGACTTGCTCAAACAAAATCCAGACAACATATACCTCAAATCAGATTTTGAGACCCTTTACCAACGAATTTCAGCCGATAAGGATAATCAACGTCCACTATTTTTAAAGAATAGCAAGGAAGATTTAGCTGCAATTTTTAAAGAAAGGCAGGCTTGGTATGAGGAAGTGGCTAGTCAGGTTGTAGATGTATCAAGTTTAAACCCAGATGAAATTATAGAGGAACTGAAATGAAAATTGCCTATCTAGGTCCCAAAGGATCTTTTTCGCACCATGTGGTGCAAACGGCTTTTCCTCATGAGGAATTACAAGCTTTTACCAACATTACAGATGTCATCAAGGCTTATGAACAGGGATTGGTAGATTATTCAGTAGTGCCGGTTGAAAACTCCATTGAGGGAAGTGTGCATGAAAGCTTGGACTATCTTTTTCATCAGGCTCGTATTCAGGCTGTAGCAGAGATTGTTCAGCCCATTCATCAACAGCTAATGGCAGTTACAGGCCAGTCTAGGATTGAAAAAATCTTTTCTCATCCGCAGGCATTGGCTCAAGGGAAGAAATTTATCGATGAACACTATCCAGATGCTCAACTGGAGGTCACTGCTAGTACAGCCTACGCTGCGCGATATGTTTCTGTGCATCCTGATCAACCATTTGCAGCCATTGCCCCAAGAAGTTCTGCTGAGGAATATGGATTAGAACTAATCGCTCAAGACATCCAAGAAATGGAAGCTAATTTCACGCGTTTTTGGGTTTTGGGACCTAACTTACCACAAATCCCCTTGAATGCAAATTCGGAAAAGATGAGCCTGGCCTTGACCTTGCCAGATAATCTACCTGGTGCATTATATAAGGCTCTTTCCACCTTCGCTTGGCGAGGAATTGACCTGACTAAGATTGAAAGCCGTCCTCTAAAAACAGCACTGGGGGAATACTTTTTCATCATTGATGTGGACTATGCTGATAAAGAACTGGTCCACTTTGCTCAAAAAGAATTAGAAACGATTGGAATCCAGTATAAAGTACTAGGTGCTTATCCTATCTATACCATACAGGATAAAGGAAAGGAAAGGAGAGGGAATGACTAGAGAGAATCCTTTGACACGCCATGAAAAACTACGTTATGACTATCTCTTGAAGAATATTCACTATCTAAATGATAAAGAAAAGAGAGAGTTTGCCTTTTTACAAGCTAAATTGGACAAACCGCAACAAGAAGTTCGTCAGGTTTATCGTGAGGACTTGGAAGTATTCAAGGATTTGGAAGAACTCCCTCAAGAAGAATCTAATATAGGCCTTCCAACTTATGGCAAAAGAAGTCGCAGCTCTCGACGCAATGTGCCAAAGCAAAAAGTTAAGAAAGAAAAAATCAAGAAGCCCAAAAAGAAAAGAGTTTTTCGATTTAAACGGATACTTGCTTGGCTAGGAATGCTGTTGCTTTGCGCAGCAATGGGAATGATTTTTATGTTCCTGAAAGGTTTCCAATCAGCCAATCCTAATAGCTCAAGTGGATCAAAAGATGCTAAAGCCGCTCAAGTTGAAGTCTTTAACGGACAGGATACAAGAGATGGTGTCAATATTCTTATTTTAGGAACAGACGGTCGTATTGGTCAGAATAGTGCAGAAACACGGACCGATTCTATTATGGTTCTCAATGTAAGTGGTAAAGATAAAAAATTGAAGCTTGTAAGCTTTATGCGTGATAATCTAGTTTACATTGATGGTTATAGTCAAGTCATCAATGGTCAGAAACAAGTTGACCACAAGTTGAATTTGGCTTACGAATTGGGTGAACAAGAAGGAAAACAAGGGGCTGAAATGGTGCGTAAGGTCCTTAAAGATAATTTTGACTTAGATATCAAATACTATGCCCTTGTAGATTTTCAAGCTTTTGCGACTGCCATTGACACGCTTTTCCCTGATGGAGTGACCATTGATGCTCAATTTTCAACTCTAAATGGAGTTCCAGTTACAGAAGCGACAGTTGGTGATGACTTGCATGCGATAGAAACAGAATCACCAACACAGACTATTAAAGCCGGAACTCAACAAATGAATGGATCCACTCTTCTCAACTATGCACGTTTCCGTGATGATGATGAAGGGGACTATGGCCGTACTCGTAGACAGCAACAAGTCATGACAGCTGTTTTACAGCAAATTAAGGATCCTACAAAACTATTCACAGGTTCAGAAGCACTTGGTAAAGTATTCGCCATGACATCTACAAACCTTCCTTATACCTTCTTATTAACCAACGGATTATCCGTCCTTGAAGGAGGTCAGAACGGTATTGGGAGAATTACAGTACCGGAACTAGGAGATTGGGTAGATGACTATGATGTCTATGGAGGACAAGCACTCCGAGTGGATCAAAAAGCTTACCAGAATAAACTGGCTCAGATGGGATTCAGATAAATAATAAATTAAAATCAAAGCTTGAAACACCTAATAAAATGGGTGTCTCAGGCTTTGATTTTTCACATGATCTGATGGATTTTTTGGTCATTTTTATGGTATAATGAAATGATGTAATTCTATAGAAGAGGATGAGAATGAGATGAGTGATTTAAAGGCAATTCAAGCCCGTAGCTTAGAAATGGCTGAATATTTTGTCGCCTTTTGTAAAGAACACGACTTGCTCTGCTATTTATGTGGGGGAGGAGCTATCGGAGCCTTACGAAATAAAGGATTTATCTCAAAATATATAAAAAAATATGCTGAAATGTTTTAATAAACTACAAAAAGTAGCTGAGGAGGTACACTGATGAATAGGAATTTTTTAGAAAAATTAAGATTAATTTCTGTAAAAGATATTATTTCACTTATATTTATTTTCCCTTTAGCGTACTTTGTTTCGCTATTTTATAGAAACAGAAATAAAAACTTGATTTTAATATGTGAAAGTGAAAAAGAAGCTAGGGATAATGGTTATTGGCTTTTTAAGTATATTAGAGAAAAATACCCAGAAGAAAATGTAATTTACGTCATTGATTTAAAATCTCCAGATGCAAAAAAAGTTACACCATTAGGAGAATGTATCCAGTATTGGTCTTTTAAACACTGGGTTTATTATCTTAGCGCGGGAGTAAATGTAAGTACACAAAAAGCAGGAAACCCTAATGCAGCTGTTTTTAATCTTATGGAAGTATATTTAGGATTGAAAACCAATAAAGTATTTTTACAACATGGAATAACAGTTTCGGATGCTAAATGGTTATATTATGAAAATACAAAAATGCGTGGCTTTATTTGTGGGGCTGAGAGAGAGTACAATGTAATAAAAGAAAAATTCGGGTATCCAAAAGGGTATGTACAATATTTGGGATTTCCTAGATTTGACAATCTTCATCGTAATATTATAAATAATAATCAAATTCTTGTTATGCCTACTTGGAGAGAATGGTTAAATTTAAATACTAAAGCTAGAAATGATTTTAATGAAGGAAGTGTTTTTATTGAAAGTGAATACTTTAAAAAATGGAATGAGTTTTTAGTAAATGATGACTTAAAAAACTTTTTAGAAAAAAATAACCTAACTTTATTTTTTTATCCGCATAGAAACATGCAAAAAAATTTACAAGATTTTCAAACTTCTTCTGATAATATTATATTGGCTGATTGGAAAAAATATGATATACAAGAACTATTAAAAGAGTCTGCTTTTTTAATTACAGATTACTCAAGTGTATTTATGGATTTTTGTTATATGAGAAAACCAGTATTATTTTATCAATTTGATTATAAAAAATTTAGGGAAGGCCAGTACGAAGAAGGATATTATGACTATAAAGATGGATTTGGAAAATCTATAGAAACCCTAGATGAATTGATAACAGAGATAAAAAATCAATTTAAAAATAATTGGATTTTGGAAGGTAAATATAAAGGAAAAATTGATAAGTTTTTTAGAATACATGATGATCAGAATTCTAAGAGAGTATATTCATTTATAAAAGAAATAATAGGAAAAAAATAATGAAATTAACTATAGGTGTACCAGTATACAACGGTGAAAAATATATATCACGTTGCATAGATTCTATCGCAAAAGAGTATGAGTCAGTGAAAGATAAAATAGAATTAGAACTGCTAATTGTAAATGATGGATCAAAGGATAGTAGCGAAACAATATTAAAGGGATATAGTGAAAAATTATCCTATCTAAAAGTTATATCTCAAGAAAATGGGGGATTAGCCCATGTTAGAAGAGTAACTTTAGAGGAGGCAAGTGGAGATTATCTATGGTTTGTTGATGTAGATGATGAGATAGAAAAAGGTGCACTAAAATTTATAGCTAATCAAAAATTAGAAGAAGTAAATATTTTTGATTATAGGGTGGGATACGAGAATAGTGAGTTGGACTATATAAGTATGGGGATAGAAGGAAATACTATCCTAAACCCGAATAAAGAAAGAAAACTCTTTACCTTACCAAATGCTGTATGGCATTATATATATGATTTAGAATTCTTAAGAAAAACTAAATTAACATTTAAAAGTGGCTATTTATATGAAGATTTCGAGTTCATGGCAAGACTTTGGCCTAATATAACTAAAGCAAAATATTTTAATTTTAGTATATATAAATACTATTTAACTGAAGGTTCTATTATGCGTGGCGGAACAGCTATTAATAAAATAAGAGATATAGAAGTAATGTTAAACAGTGTAGAAGAATATTATGCGGAAAATTACCCAGGGGAATATAAAGAAGAGTTAGAATATTATAACTGGTACCATATTTTATATGGTGGATACGCTAATATTTTAAGAATTGATGAAAAGTCTCCCTTATTAAAAGATTACCTTGAAAAAGTAAATAAAAAATATCCAAATTGGATAAAAAATAAATATTTAAAGAGTCAACCTTTAAAGAGAAAAATACTAATGTATTTGATAAAATATAATCGAAAAAAAATAGTGAAAAAACTTTTGAAATAGGTGAGATATGGGTAAAAAGAAAGTCTTGTTTATAACCTGGTCTTTTAGTATGGGGGGCGGAGCTGAAAAAATTCTGGAAAATATTTCCAAAGAATTAAGCAATGAATATGATATTGATATTTTAGAGATAAATCATCATGGTGCTGTATGTAGTGATGATGAAAATATTAATGTATTAGAACCCGTATTCAAAAATTTAGAAAATACTAGTCTTTTTAAAAATATTAAATGGAAGTTGTTCTTATTATTTCCAAAATTTTTTAGAAATAGAATAACTCGAAAAAAATACGATTATGAGATTGCTTTTAATTATCTTTATCCAGTTTATTTACTTAATGATGATGTGAAAACAATATCGTGGAATCATGGAACAATTTATAATTTAAAAAATCATAAAATATCTAGGATTAGACAAGGTAAAAAACTAAGATTTGTTAACAAAATAATAGCTATTTCAGAAAAAACAGAAGAATCGATTAAAGAAATTTATCCTGAGTATAAGAAAAAAATAGAAATAGTATATAATGGATATGATTTTAATGATATAAATGTTAAGTCTCTTGAAAATGCGGAAATTAAATTTGAAGAGGATAGTCTTATCTATATAGGACGAATAGAAGAATCAAAAGGCATAAAGAGACTGTTAGAAGTTTTTAAGAATGTGGTTGAAAAGATTCCCGATAAAAAATTATATTTGTTAGGAAAAGGCGATTTAGAGGAATATGTTAGTAAATTTATACTTGATAATAAATTAGAGAACAATGTTTTTATGTTGGGCTATGTTAAAAACCCGTATCCATACATAAAAAAATCTTCTTATGTTATTTTATTATCAGAAGCAGAGGGCTTTCCTACCGTTTTAGTCGAAAGTTTAGCTTTGGGAAAGGGATTCATTAGTACACCTGTAGGGGGAACAAATGAACTATATAATTCTCAAAAATGTGGCTTTGTTTCGGATAACAATGAGGAAATTACCAATTATATTGTAGAAGAACTTAGTAAAAATAAGGAAAACAGAATTATTAAATCAAAAGTGTGTAGAAAACATGTAGACAAATTTTCCTTAGATAAACAAATTGCTAGTATAAAAAAAATCATTAAAGAATTATAGGATGATAAAAATATGGATAAAATCATAGTTCCTATGAGTTATATGGGAAGTGGATCTTCTGCTGTGACAGATTTATTAAAAGAATATGAAGGAATAAACACAAAAAATTCAGATTTTGAGTATGTATTTTTATATGCACCTGATGGATTATTTGATTTAGAATATAAATTACTTTATAATAATAATGCTATAAGAAGTGATGAAGCTGTAAAGAGTTTTAGAAGACTCATGAAAAAACTGTATATTTACGAAGGTTGGGGAATTGCTAACTATAAAAATAAAATTTCTATAAATTTCATGAATATAGTAGATAGTTATTTGGATTCTATAATAACGAGTAAATATCAGGGGATTTGGTATTATCATCAAAAACCTACAAAAATGGCCTGGATTATAAGGGTTATAAAGAGAATTATCTTTAAAAAGACAACAAAGCCAAAACAAGTACAATTAGAAATTAGTATGTTATCATCACGTGATTTTTATGAAAAAAGTAGAAAATTTATTTTGAATGTAATAAAAGAAATTTCGGATAAAGAAGAGTATATAGTCCTAGATCAGCTCTTATTGCCTCATAATCTTAATATAATTGATAATTATAAAATTGAAGAGTTATTTCCAATAATAATTTCTAGAGATCCTCGTGATGTATTTATAATGAATAAATACTTTTGGAAGCCCAGAAATCAAGAGGTGCCATATCCAACCGATGTTAAGGAATTTTGTAATTATTACAAAATGATGAGAGAAAATGAGAAAAAAACAAATACTTTAGCATTACGATTAAATTTTGAGGATTTAGTTTTGAATTATGAGGAAACAAAACAAGATATAGAAAATTTCATCGGTATAGATTCTATCCATCATAAAGCAAAGTTTGAGTATTTCAACCCAGCTATTTCTGTGAATAATTTACAAGTTTACAATAGAGACGATAAATACAGGGAGGAAGTAGAAGTGATAGAGTTAGAATTATCAGAGTATCTATATAATTTTAAGAAACGTATTGTTTCTACTGGGGATGTTTTTTAAATTTTCGTGTAAAGGGATGAGGTGAGTATTTGATATTAGATTGGAAAAGAGTGTATTATTTAATTACGCTATTTAGCTATGTTATAACTATTTTTTTAGGTATTGTATATATATATAATAACTCGATTATTACGTTACTGATAACTTTAGTTATGCTTATTATAAGTAGTGTTTTATATTGTTTTAACAATATAAAGTATTATGTAATCCACCTTATTTTTTACATTACGATATTTCTTTTTTTAGTCTCTAGACCAACAATAGATTATTTCAAATATGGACTAATAAATACCTATCAGGAAGATGCCTATAGATTTTCATTTATAGCGGTTATTGTTTCTATTATTGGGCTAACTATAGGAGGTTTATTAGTTTCTAAAAAAGAAAATAATAAAAAAGAGAGATATGAAACCCAAAAATCTAGATTATTCATACATAGTATAAGAAAGGTATCTCTAACAGTATTTTTAATTTCATATCCGTTCTATTTAATTAGGTTAATAGAAAGGTTATTGTATAGAATAAATGTATCATATTATGAATATTATGCAGAGTTCAAAAGTGAACTGCCTTATTTTACATATACATTATCGACGTTTGTAGTTTATGCTATGTGTATTTACTTAGCTACTAAACCAAGTAAACGTCATTCTACAATAGTATTAGGCCTGTTTGTTACGGGTAATGTAATAAACCTTTTAATAGGAACAAGAAATCCATTTGTACTTAGTTTGATATTTTCATTTATTTATTATTTTATGAGAAATCAGACAGAAAAAGGAGTATGGATAGGTATTAAAGAAAAAGCTATACTCTATATAGGTACACCAATCATGATGCTAGTTATGGGGTTTTTGAATTATGCCCGTGATGGGGCAGGAATTGGTAATATGAGTTTTTCTGAACTTTTGATAGATTTTATCTATAAACAAGGGACTAGTTTTGGTGTTTTAGCGAGAGGCTACTTATACGGAAGTAATTTGCCGATACGAGAATTTAGAAATTATACCTTTAGTCCCATAATTGAGTATATCACTAGGGGAAATTTAGGAATTTTATTTGGTGGGACTCCATTTGTTAGTGCTAATAATAGCATCGAGTTAGCTCTTGAAAGTGATAGATATGCTCATAATATCTCATATATTGTTTTGAGACAGGATTATTTAGCAGGACATGGAATAGGCGGAAGCTATATAATGGAGATATATACTGATTATGGTATGATTGGAATATTTTTGCTGAGCATTATAATGGGAATATGTTTTATATTCATGATGAAAACTTCATATAAACCAGGGATACTGTTGTTTAGTATTACATTATTAATTTTAAATAATTTGTTCTTTATGCCAAGAGGGAGCTTTACGGAGAGTTTCTTTAATTTAGTTACATTGCAATATTGGGGGATAGTTATTGTTATATTTTTTGTAGCAGGTTTAATAAATAGAAAAGTAAAACACGTAATTAACAATAAAGGAGATGTATAATGTTTGATAATTATTCGATTGCAGATTTATTTGCAAATATTTATAAAAAAAGAGTATTAAATCTAGTTTCATTAGTCGTTCTATTTCTATGTTTAGCAGTTCCATACTCTTATAAAGTGCTTACAACAAAGTCTGTTGTAAAGGATACTAGTAATTATTCTAGTTATCTTTCATATAAGATAACTGCGCCGTTAGAGGAGAACACAGTATCTAATAATACAATTGGAGGATACAGTGATTTCTATGGTCATTTAATTAAATCTAATTTAAATGGTGCTTATTTATTCAATGATCTACCTGAAGAAGATATGAAAAGAATCGCTTCAGAGTTAGGGACAAGTGAGATTACTCTTAAAAATTCAAATTTTGATTTTTGGGACAAAAAAGTAGAAGTGAGTTCCTTATTAAACAATGCTGGAATCACGGTAAAAATATTGACACAGAGTAAATTAGCAAATGATAATATCGAACAGAAATTAGATTTGTTAATAGATAAATATAAACATGTATACTCTGGTGTCACAGTTGAAAAATTAGAGACAGTTTATTCAAAAGAGCTTAAAAATAGTGACAGAGAATCTGGAGTTAGTAAAGCTACTTTGTTTATTCGTTTGATTATACTAGGAATAGGTGCTTTGATTTTAGTATTATTTGCTAATATAGCAGTTTATATTTTCAATCCAACTATCAATAGGGCGGGCGATTATGAAAAATATGGTGTAGATTTTATTGTAAAAATAGATGATCAAGAGAATTTTAAAGACATTTTAGATTATAAAAATGGAAATAAGAATTTACTATTATTGGCAACAAATAAAAAAGTTATTGATAAATTTTCTAAAAAATATGCCAAAGTTTTACCAGAAAATATTCTAATAGGAAATATGAGTGATATTAAGTCAATACTAGAATCTGATAATATTTTATTTATTGAAGAATATGGCATAACTAAATATAAAAACTTTGAAGAGAATTTACAGGTTATAAAAAATTTAAATAAAAAATTGTTAGGTGTTATCACATATAAATTATAGTATGTGTAAAAGATAGAGAGTGGTATACTATTTTTTAAAATTTAGCCATCCTTACAAACTGTTGTTGATTGAATAAAAGTTAAATCTGAAGTGGATAGAAGAAGTCTACTACATGAAAAGTCATCATTTGATGGCTTTTTTGTGTGCAACGAGCACATCGGATATTGGCACTACAATTTTATCTTGTTATTTGTTTTCATTTATAAAAAAACTTTGAGAGTGCTTTAATTGACAGATACTTGCAAATTTTCAATTTCACTAGATTGCTGATAAAAGTTAGTTGTTAGTATTACAATGCTAACGTATAGATTACCTAAGTTTAAAGTCATCACTCAAGAAAGTTTTCAATCCGTAGTAGAGTTAATGATTAAGATTAAAAATCAAATTCGCTGTAGATAGGTTATATATTTAAGGTAGTCATAATTCTCACCTCACTATTAAAATAATGGTTAATACATCCTAGAAATTTAGAACAGTTAATCGTCTCCTTTCCATAGATAACTTTTACTAAGTAATTAGATAGTACAATTGTATGTATTTATAAAAAAACTACGAAACTCTTCTTTTAAGATTTTTTATATCTGTATGTGCTATAATGGTAATTAGAAATTCATAGAGAGGATTTGTTTTTTCATGAAAAGTATTAAACTTAATGCTTTAGCATATCTAGGGATTAGAATACTAAATATTATATTCCCTCTTTTAACAGGTACATATGTGGCTCGTGTATTAGATAAAACATATTACGGTTACTTTAACTCTGTTGATACCATACTTTCATTTTTCTTACCTTTTGCTACATACGGAGTATATTCATATGGTCTACGAGGTATAAGTAACGTAAAAGATAATAAAAACGAGGTCAATAAAGTCTTCTCCCAATTATTTTTTCTCTGTGTAGTCTGTACAAGCTTATGTATCGTAGTATATGTATTTGCCTATCCTCTATTTTTTGAGAATAACCCAGTACTTAAAAAGGTTTACTTAGTAATGGGAATTCAATTAATAGCACAAATGTTTTCCATAGAGTGGGTGAACGAGGCGTTGGAAAATTATGATTTTCTTTTTTATAAGACAGCTTTGATTCGAACTATTATGCTAGTTTCTATGTTTATATTTGTAAAAGAAGAAAAGGATATTATACCTTATACGCTAATCATGAGTTTATCGACTTTTATAAATTATTTGATTAGTTATTTTTGGATAAAAAGAGATATAAAATTAGTTAGAATAGATATCAAAGATTTTAAACCACTATTTCTACCGCTTACTGCTATGCTTATTTTTTCAAGTGCAAATATGCTTTTCACTTTCCTTGATAGATTATTCCTAGTTAAAATTGGTGAAGAATTATTTGTTACATATTATACAATGGCTCAGAGAATAGTTGGCGTTATAGCTGGTTTAATTACGGGAGTTGTAAGTGTAAGTGTGCCGAGACTGAATTATTATTTAGGAAAAGGTGATAAAACTTCTTATTACAATTTAGTAAATAGAGGTAGTCGTATGTTTATGTTTTTCATTATACCTATAAGCCTTGGATTAACAGTAATAGGAACTGAAACAATACTAATATACGGAAGTGAAAAATATGTTGAAGGAGGGATGTTAACTTCGCTATTTGCTTTCAGGACAATTTTCTTATCTTTAGATATTATTTTAGGAACTCAAATTATATTTGCTCATGGCTACGAAAAACAACTAACTATTTTCACTTTATTTTCTGGTATTATAAACATCCTACTAGATAGTCTATTGTTTATGAACAATATTTCAAAACCAGAATTGTACTTGATAACTACAATGGTTTCTGAAGTTATTTTATTAATAATCTATTCAAGATTTATTATAAAAAAACAATTAATATCATTAAAAAACATATTCCATTACACTATGCGTTATTTTATGTTTAGTCTCACCTTTATACCAATTTACTATATAGTTAATATTATTAATCCTACAGAAATGATAATAACTTCGAAATTGATTGTGAATGTAGTTATTATTATTATTCTATCAATAATAAGCTATACGTTTTTATTATATATAACTAATGATGCTATCTTACAAGAAGTTTTTGAGCATTTTAAAAAAATCAAAAATAAAATTTGTTAATTTGGGAGAAGAAAATGAAAAAAATAACGGTAGAAGAAGCTAAAAATATTGAATTGGAGATTTTATCATATATTGATGCTTTTTGTAAAAAAAATGATATAGAATATTTTCTTAATTACGGAACTCTTATAGGGGCTATTCGGCATAAAGGTTTTATACCCTGGGATGACGATATTGATATTAGTATGACGCGTGAAAATTATAACAAATTCATAAAGTTATTTGAAAAAGAGAGTTCAAAGTATAAACTACTTTCATTAGAGACACAAAAAGAATATTATAATAACTTTATAAAAATAATAGATCCATCCACTGTTATAAATAATACAAGAGTATACACAACTTATCCTACGGGTGTGTTCATTGATATATTCCCTATGGATACATTTAATGACAAAAGAATTATGAAATTATTTTATAGATTGGATAGTTTAAAATTACTAGCATCAAGCAAAAGAAAGAATATTATATATAAGGACAATTATATTAAGGATATTATAAGACAAATTATTTGGTTCGTATTATTACCAATATCACCGAGAATTTTTGCTATTTTTATGGAAAAGCTTACGAAAAAATACTATAATCCAAATGGGAAATATATAGCTTTCCTTTCTTCAAAGTTAGGTGAGAAAGAGATATTTGAAAGAAAAATTTTTGAGGAAATAATATTTGTAGATTTTGAACACCTTAGATTACCCGCACCCAAAAATTATGATTTCATTTTAAAACAATATTATGGTAATTATATGCAATTACCACCTGAAGAAGAGAGAAGTTTTGGGCATGAATTTGATGTATACTTAATTGAAAATAAGTAATAAATTTAATTAAAAACGAGAGCTCGAATTTACATTGCTTGTATAGAGCTACTAGCTCATATCGAAAATAAAATCACTAGAAAGAAAGTGTGATTCGTAGATGAATTTGAAACAAAAAAAATTAATCCTATTAATCTTTGTACTTTTCGCTATTGCAATAAGTCAATTACAATTTGTACAAGCAAATATAATCTCAACTGCTTCTGGAAACCGTATACATTTCATCAATACAAAAGGGGCAACGGGGAGTGACGCCATTATTTTAGAAAGTAACGGACATTACGCTCTAATTGATATGGGAGAAGACTACGATTTTCCAGATGGTAGTAATCCACGATATCCAGCTCGTTTTGGTATTAGTACAAACAATGGGTATGTCTTAGAAGATAGACTTTTCCGACATATGAAATACCTAGGTGTAAAAAAACTTGATTTTATCTTAGGAACTCATGTTCATAGTGATCATATTGGTGCTGCTGATGAAGTTCTTAAACGTTATCCAGTCGGAAAACTATATTTAAAAAAATATACTGATGAAAGGATAACCAGTAAATGGCGCTTGTGGGATAACCTTTTCAATTATGATAATGCACTTAAGACAGCCCGTGAAAAAGGAGTAACTATTGTTCAAGATATAAAGGAAGAAGATAGTCGTTTCAAATTGGGTGATATGGATATTCAGCTCTACAACTATAAAAATGAGTATGGTCCAGATGGCAAATTGAAAAAAGTCTATGATGATAATTCTAATTCATTGGTTGCAGTAGTAACTGTAGCAGGAAAAAGAATTTATCTTGGTGGTGACTTAGATAATGCTGAAGGGGCAGAGGATAAGCTAGGTCCTGTGATTGGCAAGGTAGATATGATGAAATGGAATCATCACTATGATGCTAAAATTTCAAATACTCTTCCATTTCTAGATTCACTAGCACCAAGTACGGTAGTACATACATCATCATCTGATGCAAATCTGGCTTCAACAAGAGACTATCTGAAAAAGAAGAATATTCAAGTAGTTCATGCGTCTAGTCAAACTCAGGATGCGACAGTATTCAATATCAGTAATACTGGCTTTACTAATGTTTCTGATTCCTTCCCAAATATTCCGACAGTTACTGAAAAGTGGTATAAGGAAGATGGCTACTGGAAATATCGTTTATCTGATAATCAGATGGCTATTGGTTGGCATAGATTAGACGATGGGGATTATTATTTCTTTAATGGAAAGGGTCAAATGCAGGCAAGCAAATGGCTTCATTTAGTCGATGTTAAAGATAAAGTTGAAGGCAACTGGTATTACCTCAATAGCAATGGTAAGATGCAGTATGAGGGTTGGTTCAAGCAAGGTGGTTCTTGGTACTATATCAGTTCAACGGGAGCAAGACTTTATAATGAACTAGCTGAAATTGGTGGGCAAAAATATCTCTTTGACAAAGATGGAAGAATGTTGACTGGCTTACAAGTCTTTAATGGCAAGAAAATGTTCTTTGCAAGTAATGGTAGCCTACAGAATCTAGGGACAGCATCTAGTTGGCAAAAGCTAGGTTCAAGTTGGTATTATTATGATGGAGATGGTATTCCTTCAGTTGGTCTGAAAAAAATTGATGGAAAAACCTACTACTTTGATAATTATGGAATCATGAAAACCGGTTGGGTCTTTATTGATGGCCATTGGAACTATTTTACTAGTTCTGGGGTTATGAAAACTGGCTGGGTCAAAGATAGGGATATTTGGTATTATCTAGATAAAGAAGGTAGCATGTTAACAGGCTTCCAAGAGATAAATGGTTCGCGCTATTATCTGAATGGAAGTGGCGCTATGCAGACCGGATGGAAATGGCTCGATAACCATTATTATTACTTTGCAAGTAGTGGAGCTATGAAGACAGGCTGGTTAAAGGATAAGGACACTTGGTATTATCTAGATAAAGAAGGCATCATGCTAACAGGTTTCCAAGAAATAAATGGTTCGCGCTATTATCTGAATGCAAGTGGTGCAATGCAGACCGGATGGAAATGGCTCGATAACCATTATTATTACTTCGCAAGCAGTGGAGCTATGAAGACAGGTTGGTTCAAAGATAAGGATACTTGGTACTATCTAGATAAAGAAGGTGTTATGCTAACAGGCCTTCAAGAAATTAATGGTTCCCGTTATTATCTCAATGCAAGCGGAGCTATGCAGACCGGATGGAAATGGCTCGATAACCATTATTATTACTTCGTAAGCAGTGGAGCTATGAAGACAGGCTGGTTCAAAGATAAGAACACTTGGTACTATCTAGACAAAGAGGGTATCATGCTAACAGGCCTTCAAGAGATAAATGGGGCACGCTATTACCTCAATGCAAGTGGTGCCATGGAAACTGGCTGGAAACAACTGAATGGTAACTGGTACTATTTCCAAACAAATGGTTCTCTCCTAAGAAATGGAACAAGTCCTGACGGGTACAAGCTCAATGCAGATGGAATTTGGACGACTGTTACAACCGAGGAAACAACTCAGGAACAAACTGTGGCAAATAGTCAGGGGCACATTTTCGAAACAACAGAAGTTGAGAGAACTCAACAAACAGAAAGCTCATCTGCTACATCTGAGGAAAAAAATCAATCTACTGAACCTCAAACACAAACGAGCCCAGAAAATAATTAAGTTTCTAACTGATTTTTAATTAATTTTTTCTATAATAAAAACACCTATAAAGCCTAAGCTTTATAGGTGTTTTGTTAATTTCGTTTGATTTTTGCACGAACTAGATCAAGTGCATAGTGAAGTGTTTTGTCTTTGATAATAAAGAGTTCTAAATCATAATTTAGTGTTCTATACTAGATATCAATGAACATTCCAACGCCATTCTTTTGATAAAATCATTTAAATCTTGTATAATAGATAGAACTGAAAGTATGAGGTTACGAACTATGAAAATGAAACAAATCAGTGATACGACTTTAAAAATCACCATGTCTTTAGAAGATTTGATGGATCGTGGAATGGAAATCGCAGACTTTCTCGTTCCACAGGAAAAAACAGAAGAGTTTTTCTATGCCATTCTGGATGAGTTAGAGATGCCAGACAGTTTCTTGGATACTGGAATGCTTAGCTTCCGAGTGACACCGAAGCCTGATAAGGTTGATGTCTTTGTAACCAAGTCTAAGATTGACCAAAATTTGGATTTTGAGGATTTGGCAGACCTTCCAGATATGGATGAGTTGGCAAAAATGTCTCCAGATGAGTTTTTGAAAACATTGGAAAAAACCATGGCAGAGAAAACCAAAGAAGATATTGAAGCGATCCAATCTCTAGAGCAGGTTGAAAAAGAGGAAGAAGCAGCGATTGATGAAATTGCTGAGCTAGAAGAAGGAAAAAAAGAACCTTATATCTACTACATCTTACGCTTTGACGACTTAACTAGTTTGGTTTCTTTTGCGAAAACAGTTGATTACCAAATGGAGACTTCAGAGCTTTACAAAATGAATGACCAATACTATCTAACAGTCTTGGTTGATGTAGAGGGTCATCCAAGTCTTTATCCAGCTTGGTTATTGGCTCGCATGCGTGAATTTGCAGATGATAGTGATATCAGCCGTTCAGTTCTCCAAGAATACGGTCAAGTCATCATCAATCACGATGCCGTGCAAGGACTACAAAAGATATAATAAGAATAAAGGAGCAGAGAATTACCGTTCTCTGCTTTTTAATTTGCTCATATATTTTAGATATAATTAGAGCTGAAAAGTCTTTAAGAATTAAGGTGAAATGAGATAAAAATTGTCGTCAAAATACGCATACATTATAGGCTTTAGAAAGTTATCTTATTTGCATCACATATCTTGCTATAATGCTGAAAAAACGGTATGATAGAATGATGTAAGTGAGGTGAACTATGGACCAAGTAAGGATACAAAGAGATGTAGAGGAAATCCTTGAGGATGTACTAGCTAAAGCGTGTCTTCATGAAGGATCTATCTTCGTTTTAGGACTTTCTTCTAGTGAAGTGATAGGAGGACATATTGGAAAAAAATCTAGTCAAGAAATTGGGGAACTAATTGTCGAAAAGATTTTAGACATCCTATCATCTAAAGGAATCTATCTTGCTGTTCAAGGATGTGAACATGTAAATCGAGCCCTTGTAGTAGAGAGAGAAGTTGCCATCAAATACCATTTGGAAATAGTCAGCGTACTACCTACATTACACGCTGGAGGTTCTGGTCAATTAGCGGCCTTTCGGTATATGAAAGATCCGGTTGAAGTCGAATTTATAAAAGCAGATGCAGGTCTAGATATTGGTGACACTTCTATAGGTATGCATGTTAAACATGTTCAGGTGCCTATTCGACCAATTTTGAAAGAGATTGGTCAAGCTCATGTAACTGCACTTGCTAGTCGTCCCAAGCTTATTGGAGGAGCGCGTGCTCAATATCCAGAAGATTCTATTAGGAAATTGTAAAATGGAAAAGAAACAAATTGAAAAAGTTATAAAATATTCTATTAGAAAGTTCTCTGTTGGAGTCGGTTCTGCTGTCATCGGAGCCGTACTTTTCGGTGCTAACAACCTCTTGCTTGATCAAGTAGCAGCTAATGAAGTTTGTGAGCCAAATCAGGTACACTATCGTTATTTAGCAGAGCAAGAACTGACAGAAGCTGAAAAAGGCCTTATTCATAAGGAACTTCCTTCTGATTTAAAACAAGATGATGTTGTTTATCTTGTCTATAGAAAAAAAGAAGTTCATACACAACATTTACCAAATACTGGAAGTAAAGAGCTAGGTCTTGTTGGTCTTGGTTTTGCAACAGCTTCATTAGCTGTACTAGTGTTCTCTAAGAAGCGACCTAATAAGATAGCAGGTATTCTTTTTATTGGTGCACTTGGAGGTAGCTACTTCATTCCTCAGACTATTCAAGCTTTTGAAAATCAAATTCTTTTATCTTATAACCAAACAATCTCTGCTTGTAGTCAAGAAGATTTAGCCAACGGAGTTATTCAAATTGATGGATATGACTATATTGGTTACTTCAAAGAAGCTGATTTGAAGGTTTCAATGCCTGAAAATAATCAAGATAACAACTTGATTACAGATAAAGTGACAGAAGAAGCTCGTGAAGGCGGATCACTTGTTCAACAAGAGCTTCCAACCTACAGTGAAGAAACTACAACTACAGCAACACAGGGAGAAACCCATGGAAGCAAATCTCTAGTTCAATCAGAACCTCCGGCTAATACAAGTGAAGTAACAACTGAGAAGACCCAAGAAGAAGCCCCTATGCCTGAACCCCCTGTCAAACCAGAGCTTCCAACCCAACCAGAGAATAGTACAGCCAAGGGGACCCAAGAGGAAGGACATGTAGGCGAATCTCCAATCCAACCAGAATTACCAGCCTATACAGGAGAAGTAAGTGCCAAGGGTACCCAAGAAGAAGGACATGTAGGCGAATCTCCAATCCAACCGGAATTACCAGCCTATACAGGAGAAGTAACCACCAAAGGTACTCAAGAAGAAGGACATGTAGGCGAATCTCCAATCCAACCGGAACTTCCAACCTATACAGATGAAGTAACCGCCAAGGGTACCCAAGAAGAAGGTCATGTAGGCGAATCTCCAATCCAACCGGAACTTCCAGCCTATACAGATGAAGTAACAGCTAAAGGGACTCAGGAAGAAGGACACGAAGGTGAACCTCTCATTCAACCGAGCTTGCCAGAATACACTGTGACAGAGTCAACTGTGACGGAAACAGAAACTATTACAATTCCATATCCTACAGAATACCTATCGGATTCTAATCGTTATACAGACGAAGAAAGTGTTGTTCAAAAGGGTGAAGCTGGTAGTCAACTCATACATCGTGTCTACAAAACTGTAGATGGGGAGAAAGTTGGCGAAGCTATCAGCACTAGTACGGAAGTTGTTAAAGCTCCTCTAGCTGAAAAAATCAGTCGTGGAACCAAACTAATTGAAGGCCAAACCGAAGAAGTTTCTGTTGAAGAAGTTCCTTTTAAAACGATAACGGAACAAGATTCTAGTCTACTCAAGGGAACTGAAACAGTTGCTCAGGTAGGCAAGAATGGTAAGAAGAAAATTACCAAAGTCTACAAAACTATCAAGGGTGTGAAAACTGCAGATGCACCTACTGTTTCAGAAGAAATTGTTGAACAGGCACAAGACCACATTATCAAAAAAGGTACTAAGGAATTAGAAAAACCTACTCTAACATTAACTAAAGTTGATACAGAAGAATTGAATCGAAGTGCAAATGCAACTTATAGCCTTAAAAAACCAGATGGAGTGACTATCAAGTCTATTCAAGCAGTGTTGAAAAAAGGCGATCAAGTTATTAAGACATTTGCTATTTCAGAGTCTAATCTGGCGACAGCTTTAGCTGACCTAGATTATTACAAGGACTATACACTTGCGACAACTATGGTGTATGATCGTGGTAATGGTGACGAAGAAGAAATTCTTAAAGAAGAACCACTGAGAATCGACCTTAAAAAAGTTGAAGTCAAAAATATTAAGGAAACAAGCTTAATCGGTGTTGATGACCAAGGTAATGAGACCGATAGTAGTCTCTTGTCCGAGAAACCATCGAATGTTAAGCCTTACTACTTAAAAGTTACGACTTACGATAACAAGGTTACGAAACTAGCTGTTGATAAAATCGAAGAAGTTACTGTAGATGGAAATAAACTTTACAAGGTAACTGCAAAAGCACCAGATTTGATTCAACGTACTGCAGAAAATCGTTTCACTGAAGAGTATGTACACTATTTGCCTAAGCCAAAAGCTCATGAAGGTGATGTGTACTACGACTTTAATGAACTTGTAAAAGCTATGCAAGCGAATCCTACGGGTACCTTTAAGCTTGGTAGCAATATGAATGCTAATAATGTACCACCGACTGGCAAATCTTATGTAACCAATGCCTTTAAAGGTTCATTGGGAAGCACTGATGGTAATAAATTTGCTATTCATAATATCACTAGACCATTATTTGGAAACATTGAAGGTGGTTCTGTTAAGGATCTCTTACTGGAAAATGTCAATATTGATATGCCTGGAGTTGATCGAGTAGCTCCAATCGCCAATGTTATCAAAAACAATGCAACTATTGAAAACGTCAAAGTAACTGGAAGTGTTGTCGGTAACAATGATGTAGCTGGTATTATCAATAAAATTGATGGTAGTGGAAAAGTAAGTAATGTCGCCTTTATCGGTAAACTTCACGCTGCTGGCAATAGAGGAGGCTATTTAGCTGGTATTCTTGGTGAAAACTGGAAGGGTGTTGTTGAGAAAGCATACGTTGATGCTGAGATCACTGGTAATAAAGCAAAAGCTGCAGGTCTAGTCTATTCATCGCAAAATGGTGCTAATAACTATACGGTTGGTAAAGAAGGGGTCCTTAGAAATTCAGTTGCTAAAGGTTCTATAGAACTGAAAGAAGCTGTTCAATCTGGTGGATTGCTGGGTACCAACTGGGCCTTAGGTACTATTGAAGACAACATCACTATGATGAAAGTCAAAACAGGTGAAATGGTGTTTGGTCACTCGGATATTGATGCTGACGACTACTTCACATATTCAAGAACCAAACGTAATTATAGTGTTGATGGCGTGAGTGAAGGTAAGAAATCCTTTAACAATTCCCGTAAAATTCCAAGTATCTCACTGGCAGAAGCAGAGAAGAAAATTGAAGCAATGGGAATCACTGCTGATAAATTTACCAGCAGCAAACCTATTGAAGACAAGCTTAATAACAGTCTAAACAAAGACGATCAGTACAAAGCAATTGATAGTTATGATGCGACTCGTGAGCTAGCTTACCGTAATATTGCAAAACTTCAACCTTTCTATAATAAAGAGTGGATTGTAGACCAAGGTAATAAATTAGCTGCTGGAAGTCCCCTCTTGACTAAAGAAGTATTGTCTGTAACTGCCATGAAAGGCAATACCTTTGTGACGGAATTGGCTAATGCTGATCATATTATGATCCACTATGCAGATAAGACAAAAGATATCTTTACCATTTCACCTAAAGATTCAAAAGTGAAACAAGTGAAAGAGTACGGTATTGCAGAACTTGGTGAAGTTGTTTACACTCCGAACATGGTTGATAAGGACCGTAGTGATCTCATCAATGCTATTGTTGAAAAATTGAGTCCTGTGGAATTACAATCTGACCCAATCTACACGCACCTTGGTAGAACTGGTCCAAACAAAGTTAATGCTATTAAGAACCTTTATCTTGAAGAAACCTTTAAAGAAGTTAAGGATAATCTTACTAAATTTGTGAAACAGTTGGTTGAAAATGAGGATCATCAATTAAACACAGATGAGGCTGCTAAACGTGCTTTGATCAAGAAAATTGATGATAACAAGGCAGCAGTTCTCCTTGGTCTTTCTTACCTGAACCGTTATTACGGAGTGAAGTTTGATGATGTCAATATCAAGCAACTCATGTTGTTCAAACCAGACTTCTACGGTAAAAATGTAAGTGTGTTAGACTTTTTGATTCAGATTGATTCTAAAGAAAATAACATTAAAGGTGATAGAACTTTAGAAGCTTATCGCGAAGCTATCGGTGGAGTTATCGGTATAGGTGAGTTAAACAGTTTCTTAGACTATAATATGCGTCTATTCACAGAAGACAAAGATCTAAACGATTGGTTTATCAAAGCAACCAAAGACAATGTTTATATCGTGGAACCAAAAACAACAACTCCTGAGTTTGCTGATAAGAAACACAGAGCCTATGAAGGCTTAAACAACGATATGCACGGTAAGATGATCTTGCCACTCTTGAACTTAAAAGATGCCCATATGTTCTTGATTTCAACATACAATACAATGGCTTATAGTTCATTTGAGAAATATGGTAAGTATACTGAAGCAGAACGTAATGCCTTCAAAGCTGAAATTGATAAGGTTGCAAAAGGTCAACAAAATTATCTAGACTTCTGGTCACGTCTATCAATCGATAAAGTTCGTAACAGACTCTTGAAGAGCAATAACATGGTACCGACACCAGTTTTGGATAATCAAAACTATAAAGGTATTAGCACGGACCGTTATGGCCATACAGATGGTGGTAAAGATGTGGCACCTATCCGTGAATTGTACGGACCTACAGGCCGTTACCATGCGACTGACTGGCGTATGGGAGCAGTGGCTCGAGTTTATCCAAATCCATATAAAGATGACTCTGTCTTCTTCATGGTTACAGATATGATTAGTGACTTTGGGGTTTCTGCTTTCACTCACGAAACGACTCACGTAAATGACCGTATGGTCTACTTGGGTGGCTCAAGACACCGTGAAGGAACAGATCTTGAAGCATTTGCTCAAGGAATGTTACAAACTCCGTCAGTATCAAATCCAAATGGTGAGTACAAAGCCCTAGGTCTCAACATGGCTTATGAACGTCCAAATGATGGAAATCAATGGTATAACACTAATCCAAATAACCTTAAATCACGTGACGAAATTGATCGTTACATGAAGGGCTATAATGACACTCTCATGCTTCTAGATTATCTTGAAGGAGAAGCTGTCCTCAATAAAGCAAATCAAGATTTAAACAATGCTTGGTTCAAGAAAGTAGACAGACAGTACCGAGGAAACAACACCAAGAATCAATTCGATAAGGTTCGACCTTTAAGTGATGATGAAAAGACTATTCCTTTGCATACAGTAAATGACCTCATTACCAACAACTTCATGACCAATCGTGGACCTGGAAATGGAGTCTATAATCCATCCGACTTTGGTTCAGCCTACGTTACTGTACCGATGATGACGGGTATCTATGGTGGAAATACTAGTGAAGGTGCTCCTGGAGCTATGTCATTCAAACATAATACTTTTAGAATCTGGGGTTACTATGGCTACGAAAAAGGCTTCCTAAACTATGCTTCTAACATGCTAAAAGCTGAATCTAAAAAAGCTGGTAAAGATACTCTAGGTGATGACTTCATCATTAACAAGATTTCTGAAGGAAAATTTAACAATCTCGAAGATTGGAAGAAAGCTTATTTCGAAGAAGTAGTGAATAACGCTAAAAAAGGAATTCAGTCTATTGAAATTGATGGTAAAACATACAATAGTTATGAAGACTTGAAACGAGCATTTGCTGAAGCAGTTGATAAAGATAAGACCACTCTAAGTAATGGTTCTGTCAAATTTGATAACACCGTATTACTTAAAGAAAAACTCTTCAAGAAACTTCTTCAACAAACAGATAGCTTTAAAACTTCTATCTTTAAATAATCAATTGACTCTCACCCGCTAAGCAGGTGGGAGTTTTTTGTGCAAGAAAAGATGCCTAATTTTCCAAGCAGATTTCAAGTATTTTTAGGATGCTAGGTATATAATAGAACTACAAAGTAAATATCTATATTCATATGGTGAGTGAGAAAGGTGATGAAAATGAAAAAATGGCAAGCATCTGTATTGGTCTGCGCTAGTCTGGTTTGTCTATCGGCTTGTAAAAATCAGGCAACAAACCAAACTGATAAGCAGAGTGGAGACAAACAAGCGCAAGTTAGCTCTCAAACTGCAAAAAAAGGAGAAGAAGTTCCAGACTTTGAGCTCACGGGAGTTGATGGTAAAACGTATCGCCTATCAGATTATAAAGGCAAAAAGGTCTATCTCAAATTTTGGGCATCTTGGTGCTCTATTTGTCTAGCCAGCCTCCCTGATACGGATGAACTGGCAAAAGAAGCTGGCGATGACTTTGTCGTTTTGACAGTTGTTTCTCCGGGTCAAAAAGGGGAGCAGTCAGAAGAAGCCTTTAAAAAATGGTATCAGGGTTTGGACTATAAAGCTTTACCAGTATTGCTAGACCCTTCGGGACAACTTTTAGCGAGTTACGGAGTTCGTTCTTATCCGACTCAGGCATTTATTGATAAAGAAGGCAAATTGGTGAAGACTCAACCAGGCTTTATGGACAAGGAAACTACTTTAGAGAATTTAAAGACTATGAATTAGAGGCTTATTATGAATGATAAATTAAAAACAATACTCTTAATTGGAGTGTTCATTTGCATCATCATCGGAATTTTATTTCTTTTGGAAAAAAGAAGCGCTAGCTACTCCGATACCTCTCAAATTGAGAAAGCAGCTGTTAGCCAAGGTCAAGGTGCTAAGAAAAAAACAGAGCCAGATAAAGATGCTGACCTACATGAAATCTATCTAGCGGGAGGCTGTTTCTGGGGAGTTGAAGAATATTTTTCTCGAGTAGCGGGTGTGACAGATGCTGTTTCTGGTTATGCGAATGGTAGAGGAGAAACAACCCAGTATGAATTGATTGGCCAAACGGGGCATGCTGAAACTGTTCATGTGACTTATGATGCCAATCAAATTTCTTTAAAAGAAATCCTGCTCCATTATTTCCGCATTATCAATCCAACCAGCAAAAATAAACAAGGAAATGATGTGGGGACCCAGTACCGTACAGGTATTTATTACACAGATGACAAGGATTTGGAGGTAATCAACCAAGTCTTTGATGAGGTGGCTAAGAAATACGATCAACCTCTAGCAGTTGAAAAGGAGTCCTTGAAGAATTTTGTGGTGGCTGAAGATTACCACCAAGACTATCTCAAGAAAAATCCAAATGGCTACTGCCATATCAATGTCAATCAGGCGGCCTATCCCGTCATTGATGCCAGCAAATATCCAAAACCAAGTGATGAAGAATTGAAAAAGACCTTGTCAGCTGAGGAGTATGCAGTTACTCAGAAAAATCAAACGGAACGAGCTTTTTCAAATCGCTACTGGGATAAATTTGAATCTGGTATCTATGTGGATGTGGCAACTGGCGAACCCCTCTTTTCATCAAAGGATAAGTTTGAGTCTGGTTGTGGCTGGCCTAGTTTTACCCAGCCAATCAGTCCAGATGTTGCCACCTACAAAGAAGATAAGTCTTACAATATGACACGTATGGAAGTGAGAAGCCGAGTTGGAAATTCTCACCTTGGCCATGTCTTTACGGACGGTCCACAGGACAAGGGGGGCTTACGCTACTGTATCAATAGTCTTTCTATCCGCTTTATTCCCAAAGACCAAATGGAAGAAAAGGGTTACGGTTATTTGTTAGATTATGTTGAGTAAGTTGTCTCAACCATGTAAGTTAAAAGGCCAAATCTTCTGTTTGGGGTCTGGCTTTTATGGTATACTTAGGATATGCATAGAAAAACAGTGATTGATTTTAGGGCTTTGGGCGAGAGATATGTATTTACCCAGCCTATTAAAGAGTTAAAAACCAGTGATTTAGCAGAAGTGGCAGACTTGTTAGCACAAGTTGAAAACTACCAAGAGCAAGGCTATTATGTAGTTGGTTATGTTAGTTATGAAGCAGCACCTGCTTTTGAGGAGAAGTTAGTGGTTCACGAGGGTCCCTTGTTAGGTGAGTATTTGCTTTACTTCACCGTTCATGAAAGTGTTGAAACCTCTAGCATTCCTCTGACTTATGAGGAGGTAGATTTGCCATCAAACTGGCAGGAAGTAACATCTGCTGAGGACTATGAAAGGGCGATTGATCAGATTCACCATCATTTACGACAAGGAGATACTTATCAGGTCAATTATACGGTCCAACTCAAGCAGGAGTTGTCTGCCAATCCTTTTGCTATCTACAATCGCATGGTGGTGGAGCAGGAGGCGGGATACAATGCCTATGTTGAACATGACGACATGGCAGTGATTTCCATGAGCCCAGAACTCTTTTTTGAGCAAAATGGTCGTGAGTTGACGACTCGACCTATGAAGGGAACAACTAAACGGGGTTTGACTGATGCTGAAGATTTGCAAGAGGCAACCTGGTTGGAGCAGGATCCCAAAAATCGTTCAGAAAACATGATGATAGTGGACCTTTTGCGCAATGACATGAATCGTCTGTCTGAGGTGGGTAGTGAGCATGTGGAGCGTTTGTGCCAAGTAGAGCAGTATTCTACAGTTTGGCAGATGACTTCGACCATCAAGAGTCAGTTACGACCGGATGTTGATCTAGTAGAAATCTTCCGTTCACTCTTTCCATGTGGCTCCATCACAGGAGCTCCCAAGATAGCGACCATGGAAATTATCAAGGACCTGGAACCACAAGCTAGAGGAGTTTACTGTGGAACTGTTGGCCTCTTACTTCCAAATGGACGACGGATTTTCAATGTGGCTATTCGAACCATTCAACTGCATCGAGGACAAGCCATCTATGGAGTCGGTGGAGGCATCACTTGGGATAGTACTTGGGAAGCAGAATACCGTGAAGTCCAGCAAAAAGCAGCGGTTCTTTACCGAAAACAGCCTCGTTTTCAATTGATTACGACTGGGAAAATCAGCCAGAAAAAATTGCTCTTTGAGAATCAACATCTAGAAAGATTACAAAAAGCTAGTCGTTATTTTGCCTTTTCATTTGACCAAGAAGTTCTGAGACAAAAGATAGAGAAGGAATGCCAAGCTTGTGACCTAAGTCAGGATTACCGGATGCGAATCAGTCTCAGCAAATTTGGAGAGATTGAAATCGAACGACAAGTATTAACTCCACTTAGCTCTAGCTTCTGTCATGCCCAACTTTGTCTGCAAGAAGCGGATTTGGAGCAGGCCTTTACCTACTTTAAGACGACACACCGCCCACATTTGACAGTGGGAAATCAGGAAATCATCTATCACACTGCTGATGGGAACTTGCTTGAAACCTCTATTGGGAATCTGGTCTTAAAAATGGATGGCAAACTCTATACCCCACCTAGCACTCTTGGCATTTTACCTGGGATTTATCGTCAACACTTGCTTGAGAGCAAGCAGGTAGAAGAAAAAATCTTGACTATAGAAGATTTGAAACAGGCAGAAGTCATCTATGGCTGCAATGTAGTTAGGGGCTTGTATGAGTTGTCAGTAAGGGAGGACTAAATGAAATTAATATTTTTACATGGCCTAGGTCAGTCAGCAGATAGTTGGAAAGAAGTTCAGAATTTTCTTGCAGATTATCCTTCTGAAGCCCTAGAGTTATTTCCCTCCGGAGTTACTACCTACCAAGAAGCTAAGGAGCGCATTTATCAGCGCTTAACAGTGGAAACGGAACCTTTTGTCCTAATCGGTTTGTCCTTAGGTGCTGCCCTTGCACTGGAGCTTTCAAGTTCTGATATATCAAATCTTAAGGCCTTGGTTTTGTCAGGCTGTCCACTGAAACTAGCGGGTAACATTCCTTTTTATATTCAGTTGCTGATATTTAAATTGCTTCCCAAAAGGATATTTGAGAAACAGGGAGCAGATAAGGCTCTTATGGTTGGAGTTTCTGAGGAATTAAAAACACTTGATTTAAGAGAGATTGCACGAAATTGTCCATATCCAAGCTTGTTAATTTGTGGTAGTCAGGATAAGCCTAATCTCAGTTCAATGAAAGCTATTCAAAAACTGATGCCAAATTCCCAGTTCCAGATTATCCCTGACGGCCCTCATATTTTGAATAGGGCAAAACCAAAAGAGTTTGCAGAAATAACTAGAAGTTTTCTTGAATTGCAGAAATAAGTTTGATAAAATAATATGGAAGTTGATATTATAATTTTAGGAGAAGATCATGAACAAACGTCATTTATTAAAACTAGGCCTAGCTTCTTTACCTGCTCTAGCTTTGTTTTTACATCCAGTTGTGGCAGATGAAAGTATCCATTTTTCAAGCTGTAAGGAAGCTTGGGAGAATGGTTATGCAGATATTCATAAGGGAGAACCAGGTTATTCTGCTGCTCTAGATAGGGATCATGATGGGATAGCCTGTGAATCTAAGAATGCACCAAAGGGAGTGCTAAAAGAGAAAAAGACGGGGGCATCTCAAGATAACAACAGTGTATCACCTGACAGCGTAGCACCAAATAGTGCAGAACCTACTCCTAGTGTACCAGCTGTAAGTGGGTGGGTTCGTCAGAATGGATCTTGGTACTATTTTTCTGAAAATGGGAAACCAGTAACGAATACTTGGCAAGGTGCATACTACCTCAAATCAGATGGAAGAATGGCTGAGAATGAGTGGGTATATGATAACTATTACCAAGCTTGGTATTATCTCAAATCAGATGGTTCTTATGCACGCGATACTTGGCAAGGAAGTTACTATCTCAAATCAGATGGTAAGATGGCTCAGGGTGAATGGATTTATGATTCTTACTACAAAGCCTGGTATTATCTCAAATCAGATGGTTCTTATGCGCGTAATACTTGGCAAGGTGCATACTACCTCAAGTCAAATGGTAAGATGGCTAAGAGTGAGTGGGTTTATGATTCTTCTTACCAATCTTGGTACTACTTAAAATCAGATGGTTCTTATGCTCGTAATGCTTGGCAAGGAAACTACTATCTCAAATCAGACGGCAAAATGGCAAAAAATGAGCGAGTGGATGGTGGACGCTATTATGTAGATGCTTCTGGTTTGTGGAAACCATAGAATAGAAAAAAATCTGGAAAGTTAATGCAAACCTTTGCATAGATAGGCGGATTTTGGTATACTAGTACTGTAAGCATTTTCAATTAAAGATAAGGAGAAAAAAATGAGTCAAAAGATTATTGGGATTGACCTTGGTGGAACATCTGTCAAGTTCGCAATTTTAACTCAAGAAGGAGAAATCCAAGAAAAATGGTCTATCAAGACTAACATTTTGGATGAGGGAAGCCATATCGTAGACGATATGATTGCATCTATTCAACATCGTTTTGAATTGCTTGGATTGTCTGCGGCGGATTTCCAAGGGATTGGCATGGGTTCACCTGGTGTGGTTGACCGTGAAAATGGAACTGTTATCGGAGCCTATAACCTCAACTGGAAAACTCTTCAACCGATCAAAGAGAAAATGGAAAAAGCATTGGGTATTCCATTCTTCATCGATAATGATGCCAACGTAGCTGCTCTTGGTGAGCGCTGGATGGGTGCTGGTGATAACCAACCAGATGTTGTCTTTATGACACTTGGTACAGGTGTTGGTGGCGGTATTGTCGCAGAAGGTAAATTACTTCACGGTGTTGCTGGTGCAGCAGGTGAGCTTGGCCATATCACTGTTGACTTTGACCAACCAATCGCATGTACCTGTGGTAAAAAAGGCTGTCTTGAGACAGTTGCTTCTGCAACAGGGATTGTCAACTTGACTCGTCGTTATGCAGATGAATACGAAGGCGATGCGGCCTTGAAACGCTTGATTGATGATGGCGAAGAAGTAACTGCTAAAACTGTCTTTGATTTGGCAAAAGAAGGAGACGACCTTGCCTTGATCGTTTACCGTAACTTCTCACGTTACTTGGGTATTGCGTGTGCTAACATCGGATCAATCCTCAACCCTTCAACGATTGTTATCGGAGGAGGGGTATCAGCAGCGGGAGAATTCCTTCTCCAAGGCGTACAAAAGGTCTATGACGAAAATACCTTCCCACAAGTTCGCACAACAACTAAGCTAGCTCTTGCGACTCTAGGAAATGACGCTGGAGTTATCGGAGCAGCATCACTTGTCTTACAATAAAAGTAAAAAGGAGAAAAACACTAACTTAAAGCTAGTGATTTTCCTCCTTTCTTTTTTTATGCTATACTAGTTAAGAATAAACGTTGAGGTGAGAGTATATGACAAAAGCAGATAAGATTTTTAAAGAGAATATCGAGCGAATCCTTAATGATGGTGTCTTTTCAGAACAAGCTCGTCCCAAGTATAAGGATGGAACAGTTGCCAACTCTAATTATGTGACTGGGGCTTTTGCAGAGTATGATTTGTCAAAGGGTGAATTTCCCATCACAACCCTACGTCCAATTGCTATAAAATCAGCTATCAAGGAAGTTCTTTGGATTTATCAAGATCAGTCTAATAGTCTAGAAGTTCTTAATGACAAGTACAATGTCCACTACTGGAATGACTGGGAAGTGGGAGATACCGGGACAATCGGAGAGCGCTATGGAGCTGTGGTTAAGAAGCATGATATTATCAACAAAATCCTTAAGCAGTTAGAAGCCAATCCTTGGAACCGTCGTAATATCATCTCTCTCTGGGATTATCAGGCATTTGAGGAAACAGATGGTCTTCTTCCATGTGCCTTCCAGACCATGTTTGATGTACGTCGAGTTGATGGGGACATCTATCTGGATGCGACCTTGACCCAACGTTCTAACGATATGCTGGTAGCCCATCACATCAATGCTATGCAGTATGTGGCTCTTCAAATGATGATTGCCAAACACTTTGGTTGGAAAGTTGGGAAATTCTTCTACTTTATCAATAACCTTCACATCTATGATAATCAATTTGAACAAGCTCAGGAATTGCTCCGTCGTGAACCTTCAAATTGCCAACCGCGTTTGGTCTTGAATGTACCAGACAAGACAAACTTCTTTGATATTAAAGCAGAGGATTTTGAGTTGGTTGACTATGATCCGGTTAAGCCGCAGCTGAAGTTTGATTTGGCTATTTAATAACACAAAAAGAAGTTGGAAAATCCAACTTCTTTTTTATTGATTAGCGTGATACGCGACGGCGAGCTGCTTTTTTACGATTTTCTTCGATGAAAGCTGCTTTTTGTTCTTCTGGTTCAATCACTTGTTTTTTGAATGTGTATACTGCACCTGCAACAGCAGCAACAGTTCCTGCAACACCTGTTACGAGACCTTTAGCAAAACCTTTAGCCATTAGTCTTCCTCCTTTTATTTATATATCAGGCAGAATTAGCTAGAAAGATAGCATTTTTCTGACTGTGCTTTTTGTGATATAATAATAGTAACGAAAAAATGGGAATTTTTCAAGGAAAAACGATGAAAAGCAAAATAATTGTGATTGTTGGTCCAACTACAGTTGGAAAGACTGCCCTAGCTATTGAAGTTGCCAAGCAATTTAATGGCGAAGTAGTTAGTGGAGATAGCCAACAAGTTTACCGAGGGCTAGATATTGGAACGGCCAAGGCTAGTCCAAAGGAGCAGGCAACTGTCCCTCATCATTTAATCGACGTTAGAGATGTAACCGAGTCCTACTCGGCTTTTGATTTTGTTTCAGAAGCCAAGGCAGCCATTGAGGATATTCAAAGTCGTGGTAAGCTTGCTATTATCGCTGGTGGGACAGGGCTTTACATCCAAAGTCTACTAGAGGGCTATCATTTAGGTGGGGAAACACCTCATGAGGAGATTTTAGCCTATCGTGCTAGCTTAGAGAATTTTTCAGATGAGGAGTTAGCCCATCTGGTGAATCAAGCAGGTCTTGAAATTCCCCAATTTAATCGTCGTCGTGCTATGCGTGCCTTGGAAATTGCCCATTTTGGTCAGGACTTGGAAAATCAAAAAAGTTTATATGAACCATTGATTATTTGCTTGGATGATGAGCGTAGTCAACTCTATGAACGTATTAATCACCGAGTGGACCTGATGTTCGAAGCTGGACTTCTAGACGAAGCCAAGTGGTTGTTTGACCATTATCCAGATGTTCAAGCTGTTAAAGGGATAGGTTATAAGGAACTCTTTCCTTATTTTCGTGGAGAGCAAAGTTTGGAGGAGGCGAGGGATAGTCTCAAGCAGGCGACTCGTAGATTTGCCAAGCGTCAGTTGACCTGGTTCCGCAATCGCATGCAGGTGACCTTTTATCAGATAGGAGAATCTGGTGTGAAAGAGCGTATTTTAAACCAGATTGAGGAGTTTTTAAATGATTGAAACGGAGAAAAAAGAGGAGCGAGTCCTGCTGATTGGAGTTGAACTCCAGGGCATGGATAATTTTGACCTCTCCATGGAAGAGCTGGCTAGTTTAGCTAATACAGCAGGGGCAGTCGTTGTTGATAGTTACAGACAAAAACGCGAAAAATACGATTCCAAGACCTTTGTCGGTTCTGGTAAGTTGGAAGAAATAGCTCAAATGGTGGACGCAGAAGAAATCACGACGGTCATTGTCAATAACCGTCTGACTCCTCGACAAAATGTCAATTTAGAGGAGGTGTTAGGTGTTAAAGTTATTGACCGTATGCAGTTGATTTTGGATATCTTTGCCATGAGAGCTCGAAGCCACGAAGGGAAGCTCCAAGTTCATCTGGCCCAACTTAAGTACCTCTTGCCTCGTTTGGTTGGTCAAGGGATTATGCTCAGTCGTCAGGCAGGGGGAATTGGTTCCCGTGGTTCGGGAGAAAGCCAGCTGGAGCTGAATCGTCGGAGTGTTCGCAACCAGATTACAGACATCGAGCGTCAACTCAAGGTGGTTGAGAAAAATCGGGCGACAGTTCGGGAAAAACGTTTGGAGTCAAGTACCTTTAAGATTGGCTTGATTGGTTATACCAATGCTGGAAAATCAACCATTATGAACACTTTGACCAGCAAGACCCAGTACGAAGCAGATGAGCTTTTTGCGACTCTGGATGCGACAACTAAAAGCATCCATCTGGGGGGCAATCTACAAGTAACTTTAACCGATACCGTTGGATTTATTCAAGACTTGCCGACAGAGTTGGTGTCCAGTTTCAAGTCTACTCTAGAAGAAAGCAAGCATGTAGATCTCTTGGTCCATGTCATCGATGCTAGCAATCCTTACCATGAGGAACATGAAAAAACGGTTCTCTCCATCATGAAAGACTTGGACATGGAGGATATTCCTCGCTTGACCCTTTATAATAAAGCGGATTTGGTGAAGGACTTTATGCCTACTCAAACGCCTTATGCATTGATTTCTGCTAAATCTAAGGATAGTCGCGAACAGTTGCAGGCTTTACTGCTGGATAAGATTAAGGAAATTTTTGAGTCATTTACCCTGCGCGTGCCTTTTTCTAAGTCTTACAAGATTCATGATTTAGAAAGTGTTGCGATTCTAGAAGACCGGGACTACCAAGATGATGGTGAAGTCATCACAGGCTACATTGCTGAGAAAAATAAATGGAGATTAGAGGAATTTTATGACTGATATCAAAACATTAGCTCTCAAGTTTGGTGGATATACGAGTCTAGACAAGGTTTATCTGGACCAACTTTTAGCTGGTAGGTCTGAAGAGGAGCAACTAGCTCTCATTACACCTCCACCCAGCGTAGTGAATGCCTACTTTGCTGAACTCTACCAGAAAAAGAGTCCTGAAGCTGCGACTGATTACTTTGCTGAACTGAGTCAGGAACTGAATCTCTACAATGCTGAGCCAAGTTTTACTCTAGAAACCAAGCCCTTTATTCGCCTCAATCTATCTGGTAAATCTTTTGGATTTTGCTACGAGAAAGAAGGGCTTGGTCGGATTTTCTCTGAAAATGAAGAGGTAATCTCGGATGAATTACTCTTTGAGATTGCACAAATTTTTCCTCATCAGTTGGTCTTTGAAGAGTCTGGAAAGATTTACTTGAAGTCTGTCGGGGACGAGGAAGTTGTTAGCGTAAAAAGTCTAACAGCTTTAACAGATCTGGAAAATTTAGCAGATGGAAGACAGCGACTTAAGGGATATAGCCAAGAGGATTTACTACAAGAAGCTAGAGCTTTTTCTGGCAAGCTTTATTATCGCTCGGAAAATCGCACCGCTATGTTATATATTGATTAATTAGAAAGTATCGAATGGATATTCAATTTTTAGGAACGGGGGCTGGCCAGCCCTCTAAAGCCCGCAACGTTTCCAGTCTCGCTCTGAAACTCTTGGACGAGACTAACGAAGTTTGGCTCTTTGACTGTGGAGAAGGAACGCAAAACCGCATTCTGGAAACCACAATTCGACCACGAAAAGTCAGCAAAATCTTTATCACCCATTTGCACGGAGATCATATCTTCGGATTGCCTGGATTCCTCTCTAGTCGTGCCTTTCAAGCCAATGAAGAGCAGACAGATTTGGAAATTTATGGCCCACAAGGCATCAAATCTTTTGTTTTGACCAGTCTACGAGTGTCAGGTTCACGCCTGCCCTATAAGATTCATTTCCATGAATTTGACCAGGATTCTCTAGGGAAAATCCTTGAAAATGATAAATTCACTGTGTATGCAGAGGAGTTAGACCACACCATTTTCTGTGTTGGTTACCGTGTCATGCAAAAGGATTTAGATGGAACTTTGGATGCTGAAAAACTTAAGGCTGCTGGCGTCCCATTTGGCCCGCTTTTTGGAAAAATTAAAAACGGTCAGGATGTCGTATTAGAGGACGGCACCGAGATCAAAGCTGCAGACTATATTTCAGCACCACGTCCAGGTAAGATTATCACTATCTTGGGTGATACTAGAAAAACGGATGCTAGTGTGCGTCTGGCTATCAATGCCGATGTCCTGGTCCATGAGTCTACTTATGGCAAAGGGGATGAGAAGATTGCCCGCAATCACGGTCACTCAACCAATATGCAGGCTGCACAAGTAGCAACAGAAGCGGGAGCCAAACGACTCTTGCTTAACCATATCAGCGCCCGTTTCCTTTCAAAAGATATCAGCCAGCTTAAGAAAGATGCAGCAACGATTTTTGAAAATGTCCATGTGGTTAAAGACCTTGAAGAAGTGGAAATCTAGTTTCTAGAGAAAGGAGAATCATGCGAACCATTCTCATTACAGGTGCTAGCGGTGGTCTAGCCCAAGAAATGATCAAACTCTTGCCCGATGATCAACTCATCTTACTTGGTAGAGATAGAGAAAAATTAGCTCAACTATACGGAAATCATCCTCAGGCAGAATTGATTGAAATTGATATTACCGATGGTCAAGCTATAGAAGAGCTAGTAGCTGAACTTTATCAGAGTTATGGCAAGATTGATGTCTTGATTAACAACGCTGGCTACGGGATCTTTGAAGATTTTGACAAGATTTCTGATCAAGATATTCATCAGATGTTTGAGGTTAATACCTTTGCTTTGATGAACCTATCTCGTTTGGTTGGAACTCGTATGAAGGAGACTCGAAAAGGTCACATCATCAATATCGTCAGCATGGCAGGTTTAATCGCTACTGCTAAGTCTAGTCTATACTCAGCGACCAAGTTTGCGGCTATCGGTTTTTCAAACGCTTTGCGTCTTGAACTCATGCCCTATGGAGTCTATGTGACAACTGTAAATCCAGGACCTATCCGTACAGGATTTTTTGACCAGGCAGACCCAGATGGGACCTACCTCAAATCGGTCGACCGTTTTCTATTGGAGCCAGATGCTGTCGCGCAAAAGATTGTTAAGATCATAGGAAAAAACAAACGCGAGTTCAATCTCCCAGCCTTGCTAAATTTAGCTCATAAATTTTATACCCTCTTTCCTAAGTTAGCAGATAAGTTGGCAGGAGAAACTTTTAATTATAAGTAAAAAAGCTATTCCTTTAAGGAATAGTTTTTTTATTTAATTTCTTGAAAGAAGAGTGTTTTAAAGTTAAAAATCAAACTTGTTCGTGCCTATTCATAGCTTTTAGGGTATAATACAAATAAAAGAGATCAAGAAAGATTCTTAGAGTACAATCTATGTACAAAAAGATAGAATGATGGATACAGGAGAAAAAATGGCAAAAAAGAAAAGAGTTACCTTGCCCAAGGACTTTAATGAACTACTAACTGATGGCAATATTGACCAATTAAAGGCCGTATATGATAAGTGTGAATTAACCGCTCATGATGGAAGATTTAGCTTATGTACACCTCTGCATATGGGAGGAGTCCCGGATGAATTGGTTATCTGGCTTGTCGAACAGGGCTTGGATATCAATATCCCTGATTATTATGGAGCGACTCCTTTGTACCGTCAGGCAACCATGGGAAGAGATACTGTAAATCTCTTGCTTGAATTGGGTGCAGATGTTGAAAAAACCAGGTCTTAAGAAAGCTCGTAAAGCATCACAATTATCAAAACGTTAATCAACACGCTTATATCAACGTTTACAGACATTTAAGAAATTTCTCTTGGATGTCTTTTTTTGTCTAGCTAAATTTTACAAATTGGGCAATTTAGGTTACTCAATAATATAAAAAAGATAAAAATTTAAAGTTCGAATTTTAATTTTAAAAAAAGTAATTATTATTGAATATCTGTTCAAACATTTTTTCTTTTCTAAGGTCAATATAAGTATATATACTTTAAAAAAGGAAGTCAAACATCTTGCTCATAGATTTTTGCATTTTTAAAAAATACATTTTGTCATATAATAATGTGGAAAATTGACGGATTCCTTAAATAATCATATAATATGAACATGTAAACCCTTACATACTATTCTACTTATACTTGATAAAATGCAAGTTCTTGAGGATCTATAAATATATAGACACTCTTCTATTTATAAAGTGAAATAAAGAATCACGGAGAAAGTTTATGGATATTAAAGAGACATTCAACCAGCTAGACAATACAAAATTTAATGATTTCAATAATCGCCTTGAAGGTTTTGAGAAACTTTTTAAAGACAAATATTATTTTACCCATCCCGAAGATTTTAGCTCAATCTTTAGCATTTTGGTAAAGTATGGAAAAAGTACAAGTAAATATATTTTATCGAAAGGAGAGATATATGAGTGAAATAGTTATTAATGCTCAGAATTTATCTAAAAATTTTTATAATTTTGATTCAAGACTCCCATTTATCAAGAGATTTTTGAAACGTAATCAAATAACGATTCGAGCTGTTCAAGATATTAGTTTTACGATTAAGAGAGGGAGTATAGTTGGCTTTATTGGGAGTAATGGAGCTGGTAAATCCACAACGATTAAAATGTTGACTGGGACTCTTTATCCTAGTTCCGGAAAATTAGAAGTGAATGGAGAAATTCCATTTAAAAGAAGTATAAATTTTAGAAAAAAAATTTCAATAGTAGTAGGAAATAAATTACAGTTATTTCAAGATGTTTCGGCTATGGATTATTTTCAATTGATTGGTACTTTATATGAGGTAGAACCGGCGATTTTACAAGAACGAATTCAGGAATTAAGCAATTTGTTGAATGTAAAAGATCAGCTTTACCAGCAGGTCCGGACCCTCTCTCTTGGACAAAAAATGAAAATGGAGTTTATCGCGGCATCTTTAACAAGTCCGGAAATATTATTTTTAGACGAGCCTACTATAGGGTTAGATATACAGTCTAAAAAAGATATCAGAACATTTTTAAAGAAAATGAATGAAGAATGTCATACTACTATTATTTTAACGAGTCATGATATGGATGATATTTCGTCTGTTTGTGACGAATTAATCGTCATTGACAAAGGAAAAATTATTTTGCAGGAGTCAATGGATGTTATTTTATCTAAATTTTCTGATTTTAAATATTTAAAGATAAAAATGACATTAGATTTGGTACCAGAGTTATGCTCTGTTAAAGGAGTAGTAGTCATTTCTCAAACAAAATCGGAATGTATACTAAAAATACCTAGAGATTTTGTCTTTGAGACATTAGAATCAATCAATAAGCTTGTAGATATAGAAGATTTTGAAATATCAAATCTTTCTTTAGAAGAAATTATTTTACAAAACTATTTTACAAAAAAGGAGCACAATTGAAAAAAGAAATGTCTATTATTCTGATATCATTTCGATCTATTTTGAACTATAAATCAAGTGTACTATTGTTAATGTTACAGGCAAGTATACAAATTATGATATCAGTATTTTTATGGACGTATATATATCAGAGTAACCAGATAAATATAGCAGGATATGATTTTACCTCAATGGTTCAATACTATTTGGGGACTATAATTTTTTCATATTTTGTTTTTTATCCAGTTGATTGGGAAATCAATGACGATGTTCATTCAGGAAATTTTTTTAGCATATTAATAAAACCTGTTACTTTTTATAAGTATTATTTTTGTAAAATGCTTGGAGATAGGCTTGCTCATTTATTATTTATCATCATTCCTGTCATTTTATTCTCCAGTGTTTATTACAAGAATGAGTTATTAACCATTGAAATTCTTATTTTAGGAAGTATTGCAATTATTCTATCTATGGTTCTATGGTTTTTAATATCATGTTGTGTAGGTATGCTTTCTTTTTGGTTAGAAAATATATTTTTTGTCCTTACTGTTAAAGAAATAGTAATTCAGTTTTTATCAGGAATATTATTGCCTTTAAGTTTTTTTTCAAATAATTTTCGTCTGTTTTTAGATGTATTACCTTTTAAATACTTAGTATATGAACCGCTTCAGATGTTTAGTAATGATACATATAAATTAATAGACTATTTGAGAATTATTTGTATTCAATTGATTTGGTGCATCATTTTTTATATTATATCAAGATTCATATTGAGAAAAGGAGTGGAGCACTTCTCAAATGTGGGAGGATAAAATGTTTAGAATAAAAGTAATTTTTAGGCTACTTCATTTTGGTTTTAAATCTGATATGAATTTTCATTTTGACTTCTTTTGTGGTCTATTTTCGTCGATACTGTGGATTGGTTTACCTATTGTATTTTTTAGATTGATTTTCTTAAACATAGACTCTTTTAATGGTTGGGACTATTATCAAATTTTATTTTTGGTAGGTTCCTACACTATTGTAGATGGAGTTATGATGGGATTGTTAATTAGAAGTATGGGAATTTTAGAATCAGATATTTTGAGTGGTAACTTGGATCAAATTTTATTGAGGCCGTTTGATACTCAGTTGTTCTATATTTTTAGATCATTTAATTTAGTTCAATTCGTGAATACTTTTTTTGGTCTTGCGATCATTTTTATAAGTTATGGAAATTTAAATGTACATTTAAATTCATTAAAAATATTATTTTATATCCTTTCTTTAATGTGTGGTTGTATTATATATTATTCAATTTGGTTTCTAATAACGATTAGTTCATTTTGGTTCCCAACTAAATTTTCAAAAGTAGATGTATTTTTGAATTATATTGGAATTTCTAAGTATCCATATAATATTTTTACAGGTATTAACAGATTGATCACTATGTTATTTGTTCCCAATTTATTAATTGCCAATCCTGCAGTATTAATATTTTTAGGGAAAGATACATTGAACCTATTTTTCTATCAAATAGTTTTTACAGTTTTTTTGATTATTATCAGTCGTACAATTTTTAGAAAAGGATTGAAAAAATATGAAAGTGCAGGAAGATAAACAATGTTGTTCAGTTATATGTTTGACTAAAGGAAGTGATTCGCTGTACTTTGTTTTGTGGTCATTGAAACATCAGATAATTATAAACTATAATTTAAAGAATAGTATTATTAACTTATAGGTGCTAAGAAAAAATTTAAAGAAATTCCCTCATTCAATCAAACTTATTCATATTTTTTAAAATAAGAAAATAGTTGGATTTTGATGATGGTTGATATAAAGCTAAACTGAAAGTACCTGAAATCCAACTGTGTCAAACCAATACTTATGGCAATACACCCTTGCATATGGCAGCAGAGTTTTTTCATCCTAAGACCGTTGCACTTCTCATAGAAAAGGGAGCAAATGTTAACCCTAAAAATGATAGGGGACAGACCCCACTAGACTCTGTACTCACTGTCTGTCGAGGAATCTATATTGCCCAAACAGCTGAAATTGCCTCTATGCTGCTGGATGCAGGTGCTAAGAAAACATCTGCTATGAAAGAAAAGGTTGAAAATATTGGTAAGGATTTTGAATTTCATAGAGAAGGGATCAATCCCGACTATCTAGAAGCGGCAGATCAGGGTCTAGAAAAACTTTATGCTTTGTTTGATGTCAAGCCGGTAGCCAAACGAATAACCCACGATGGAGTTTCTCCGATTCTCGTAAAAGAAGGTAGCTGGGAGGAACAGTATGAGCAACTATGGTCCTTCTTGATTCCTTCAAGTGGAGCAGCCAAAACTGTTCAGGGAGAAGTTATCCGTATACCAGGTCAAGTTCGAGATGAACTGGATCGCAATGGTGGGGTCAACTGGGACAGGGACTATAGAAAAATGCTTCAGGCTCTCCCTCAATACATGTCTCTAGGAATCCCTCTTTCAGATCAAGAATTAGCAGAGACTAAAGAGCTTATTGCTCAAGTTCATGGGAAAGATGTTGATGACGAGCCTCGCCTAGACCGCCTGTGTCAGCTAGCTATTGCTTGGATTAAGCAAAATCCTGAGCCCATTTCCCTAGAAAAAACAAGTTATAAGCGGTAATGGTAATTTTAAGCTAATTAAAATAAAGAAATCATGGTGAAATGATGCAACTAATTGACAAAGTTAAAAAAATAGAAACTTATATTTGTGAGTATTTTGAAGACTGGGATTTGGATGATCCTGTGGAAGAGGAATACCTAGATGATTATCAGAATATTTCAGGTGCTTCCGAGGAAGAGCTTCAAGGCTTTGAGGAAAGACTTGGTATTCGTCTACCTAGTGACTTCAAAGAACTTTATAGCTATAAAAATGGGAGTGAATACCTCTCTATTTTACCTTGTGTGATTGACCAGAGAGATCTGACTTTTTCTCTCATGAGTCTGCAGGAAATTGAGACTTGTAAAACGTACTTTCAAAATAGAGATGCTCTGTTAACAGAATTTCCCGACTATTTTTCTAGTCAAGACCTGGAAAATATGCGTGATGGTAGAATTAAGCCCTATCTTTTTAATAAAAAATGGCTTCCTTTTGCCCAGTATTGTGACTCTTGTTATCTCATGCTGGATTTTGATCCAGACAAGAAGGGTCAGGAAGGACAGATTATTTGCTACATCCATGATCCTGACCAAGTGATTTATGTAGCAGAGAGCCTTAGGGATCTGATTGAAGGGATAATGGATGAGATCGTATGAATGGACAAATGTACCAAGTTCAAAATAAAACAGATAACATTTGTTTAACCTTCCTGTACGACAGAGGATTAAAAGAACTTACACTTTATCAGATTGATTAGACTGTAAGACTGAGTTTGGGAACTTTTTATTGATAGGTGCTATTCTACAGTATCTATGTTGAGCTGTTCTCTTGTCAAATTTGACCAACTATTGCAATTTAAGTCTTAAAATAGTATACTAGTTCTATTATTCATGAAAACGTTTGCGTTTTATTGATTTTAGGAGACAAATGATGGAATTGACAGCCATTTATCATAGACCAGAATCAGAGTATGCTTATCTTTACAAAGAAGGTCAGCTGCATATCCGAATCAGAACCAAGAAAAATGATGTCCAGATGGTTATTTTGCATTATGGAGATCCTTTTATTTTCATTGAGGATAAGTATGAAGCTAAGAAAGAAATGACCAAAGTAACCTCAGATGCCCTATTTGATTATTGGCAGGTCACGGTCTCTGTTGATTTTGCACGCATTCAGTATCTCTTTGAACTCCTTGATAAAGAAGGTCAGGGAATCTTTTATGGAGATAAGGGTTGTGTAGAACATACGCAAGAAAACTTGGATGCTGAAGGAAATGGCTTTAAGCTTCCTTATGTTCACGAAATCGATGGGTGTCAGGTTCCTAGTTGGGTCTCAAATACCGTTTGGTATCAGATTTTCCCAGAACGCTTTGCTAATGGAAATCCTCATTTGACTCCAGATGGAGCTCGAGAGTGGGATGCCACCATTGCACCTAAGAGAGATGACTTTTTCGGTGGAGATTTACAGGGAATTATCGACCATTTGGACTATCTGAAAGATTTGGGAATCACTGGCCTTTATCTATGCCCGATTTTTGAAGCTACGACCAATCACAAGTATGATACAACGGATTATTTTGAAATTGACCGTCATTTTGGAGATAAGGAAGTCTTTCGTAGTTTAGTCGAGGAAGCCCACAAACGTGGCATCAAGATTATGCTAGATGCTGTTTTCAATCATATTGGCTACCAGTCTGCCCAATGGCAGGATGTTCTAAAGAACGGAGAAAAGTCCCCTTATAAAGATTGGTTCCATATTCAAGAATTCCCAGTTACTGAGGATAAACTTAAGAGCCCAAGAGAGCTCCCTTATCATACCTTTGCCTTTGCTAGCTATATGCCCAAGTTGAATACAGCTAATCCGGAGGTAAGGGACTATCTTCTCAGTGTTGCGACTTACTGGATTGAGAATTTTGATATTGATGCATGGCGCTTAGACGTTGCCAATGAAATTGACCATCAGTTCTGGAAAGATTTTAGAAAGGCGGTTCTAGCTAAAAAGCCTGATTTGTATATTTTAGGTGAAATCTGGCATACTTCTCAGCCTTGGCTACAAGGGGACGAGTTCCATGCAGTTATGAACTATCCACTCTCTGAAAGTATCAAGGATTATTTCTTGCGTCAGCATAAAAAGACGGAGCGGTTTATTTCAGAAATCAATCGCCAGTCTATGTACTACAAGCAACAAATCTCAGAGGTAATGTTTAACCTGTTAGATTCTCATGATACAGAGCGTATCCTTACAACTGCCAAAGGAAATATCCAGCATGTCAAGGCTGCTTTAACTTTCCTCTACCTTCAAAAAGGGACTCCTTGTATCTATTACGGAACAGAGCTGGCTCTAATAGGTGGACCAGATCCTGACTGCCGTCGTGTCATGCCTTGGGACCGTGTGTCTGAGGATAATGACATGCTAAATTTTATGAAACAGTTGATTCAAGTCCGTAAGGAAGCGGCAAGTATGATTCAGCATGGTTCATATAGCTTGCAAGAAGTGAAACCTCATGTTCTAGCATTGAAATGGAGCTATGAAGGAAAAGAAGTTCAAGCCATCTTTAATCAGTCTTCTGAGAAATATACTTTAGATAGAGATTCTGTTGATTTAGCCAGTCACTGCGAGCAAGAAGATGGACAGCAAGTCATCTTGCCAGATGGATTTGTGGTTACTGTTTCGAAATAAAGCCATCAACTTGAACAAGTATCAAGTTCTAAAAAGAAGTCATTATTTGATTTTAGATGCATAAAAAAGCCAGAGAGAGTGGGACAGAAATCGGTAATTCGTTAGAATTCAATTTCGTCGTCCCACCTCCGCACAGTTGAGTAGGGCTGTAAAAGCTGATGAAATCAGCGTAGTAGAGCCCACTCAACCACTGCGTCTTGCTCGACAATCCAAAGACAATTGAGAGGCTAGGACTTTTGTCCCAGCCTCTTTTGTAATTTTCATTAAATGTACATTCAGCTTTTTATAATTTTCTACAAATTATAGAAAAAAGAATCAAAAGTATGAGTTTTACAGTCATAGTATTGAAGTTTCCTATATTATTTTATAAAATAGAAGTAATCATTACAAAACAAGTATAGCGCTTTCAACAAAAATGGAAGCGGTTACTTAATAAGGAGAATCCTATGGGAAAAGACTATTGGAATCGCAAAAGTATCTATAGCATCCGTAAATTTACGGTAGGGACATGCTCGGTACTTATCGGGACATGCTCTGTTTTATTAGGAGCAAATCTAGCTACTGTAAATTCTGTTTCTGCCGATGAGACACCAGTCGCTGTAGCTACAGAAAATGTGGAGAAAGAAACACCTAAAGACCAAGTTACGGAAGCAAAAGTTTCAGAACAAGCTGTACCAACAGAACCTGTTACTAGTGAAGTAGTTGGAACTGAGCATGAAGTAGAGAAAAAAGAAGAAATTCCATCTACTTCCGATAAAAAAGAGATTTCAGCTTCAGAAAAGCAGGCCCCAGCTCTTACTCAAGACCAATCTGCTCAGACTGAAAAACCTGAGCTTAAACCTGCAACTAATGATGAGGTTAAACAGTTGATTGAGGATAGAAAAGTAGAATTCAACCAAAACTGGCATTTCAAGCTCAATGCCAATGCTAAAGATGCAGTCAAGCCAGATACCGATGTTTCTAGTTGGAAGAAATTAGACCTTCCTCATGACTGGAGTATTTACAATGACTTTGACCATGACTCACCTGCCCAAAACGAAGGTGGCCAACTAAATGGTGGTGACGCATGGTATCGTAAGACCTTTAAGCTAGACGAGGAAGACCTTAATAAAAATGTTCGCATCACCTTTGATGGTGTTTACATGGATTCTCAGGTTTATGTAAATGGCCAGCTAGTTGGTCACTATCCAAATGGTTACAACCAATTCTCATATGACATCACTGACTATCTCCATAAAGACGGTCGCGAAAATGTCGTAGCAGTACATGCAATCAACAAACAACCAAGTAGCCGTTGGTACTCAGGAAGCGGAATTTACCGTGATGTTACCCTTCAAGTCACAGATAAGGTCCATGCTGAGAAAAATGGAATAACGATCTTAACGCCAGACCTTGAAAAACAACAGAAGGGCAAGGTAGATACTCATGTAACAAGTAAGATTGTCAATACTGACGATAAAGATCATGAAATTCTTGCTGAGTATCAAATCATTGAACGAGGTGGTCAGGCTGTTACTGGATTGGTTCGTACAGCGAGCCGTACCTTGAAAGCACATGAATCAACAAGTTTAAATGCTATTTTGCAAGTTGACAAACCAAAACTTTGGACAGTCCTCAATGATAAACCGGCCCTTTATGAATTGGTGACTCGTGTCTATCGTGATGGCCAGTTGGTCGATGCTAAGAAAGATTTGTTTGGTTACCGTTATTACAACTGGACACCAAATGAAGGCTTCTCTTTGAATGGTGAACGCATTAAATTCCACGGGGTTTCTCTTCACCATGACCATGGAGCTCTAGGAGCTGAAGAAAACTATAAAGCAGAATACCGTCGTCTTAAACAGATGAAGGATATGGGTGTGAACTCTATTCGTACAACCCACAACCCAGCTAGTGAGCAGACTTTACAGATTGCTGCTGAGCTTGGTTTGTTGGTCCAAGAAGAAGCCTTTGATACTTGGTATGGTGGTAAGAAACAGTATGACTACGGTCGCTTCTTTGACAAAGATGCTACTCACCCAGACGCTAAGAAAGGTGAAAAATGGTCTGATTTTGACCTTCGTACCATGGTTGAACGAGGAAAGAACAACCCTGCTATTGTTATGTGGTCTATCGGTAATGAAATCGGTGAAGCAGACGGAAAACCTCGTTCTCTAGCAACAGTTAAACGCTTGGTTCAAGTTATCAAGGCTGTTGATAAGACACGCTATGTCACTATGGGAGCAGATAAGTTCCGTTTTGGTGATGGTAGTGGTGACCATGAAAAGATTGCCAATGAACTTGATGCCGTTGGTTTTAACTACTCAGAAGATAACTACAAGAAACTTCGTGCGAAGCATCCAAATTGGTTGATTTACGGTTCTGAAACTTCCTCAGCTACTCGTACACGTGGAAGTTATTTCCGTCCAGAACGTGAATTGGTCCACAGCAATCAGGCCTACCGTAATTACGAGCAATCAGACTACGGAAATGACCGTGTTGGTTGGGGTAAAACAGCTACAGCATCTTGGACTTTTGACCGTGACAATGCAGGTTATGCAGGTCAGTTCATCTGGACAGGTACGGACTATATTGGTGAACCTACTCCATGGCACAACCAAAACCACACACCGGTTAAAAGCTCTTACTTTGGTATCGTAGATACAGCTGGTATTCCAAAACATGACTACTACTTGTACCAAAGCCAATGGGTTTCTGCTGAGAAGAAACCAATGGTTCACTTGCTTCCTCATTGGAACTGGGCAAATCCTACTCTAAAAGAGAATGTAGCGGATGCAGATGGTAATATTCCAGTCCGCGCCTATTCTAATGCTGCAAGTGTAGAACTATTCTTGAATGGTAATACTCTAGGCAAGAAGACATTTACTAAAAAACAAACAAGTGATGGACGGACTTACCAAGAGGGTGCTAAACCTAATGAACTTTACCTTGAATGGAAGGTTGCTTTTGAAGCTGGTACTTTAGAAGCAGTAGCTCGTGACGAAGCTGGTAATATCATTGCTCGTGATAAGATTGTGACTGCTGGAGAACCTGCAGGGGTTCGTTTGGTCAAAGAAGAAAATGCTATTGCAGCTGACGGAAAAGACCTCACTTATATCTACTACGAAATTGTTGATAGCAAAGGTAACGTAGTTCCAACTGCCAATAACCTTGTTCGCTTCCAGTTACATGGACAAGGTCAGATTGTCGGTGTGGACAACGGGGAACAAGCTAGCCGTGAACGTTACAAAGAACAAGCAGATGGTTCATGGATTCGCAAAGCCTTTAATGGTAAGGGTGTTGTGATTGTCAAATCAACGGAGCAAGCCGGTAAATTCACCTTGACTGCCCACTCTGATTTCTTGAAATCTGGTCAAACAACGATCTTCACAGGTAAAAAAGACCAAGCAGAAAAAACAGTTTTAGGAACAGAAGTGCCTAAAGTACGTACAGTTATTGGTCAAGAAGCGAAAATGCCTTCAAAAGTAGCATTTATTTATAGTGATGGTAGCCGTGCAAAACTTCCAGTAGAATGGTCAGCAGTTAATGTCAACCAATCAGGGATCTTTACTGTTAAAGGTGTGGCAGACGGTCGTGATGTAGAAGCGCGTGTTGAAGTCTTGGCCCTCGAAACAGAATTACCGGTAGTTAAGAGAATTGCACCAACTACAGATCTAAGTACGGTTGACCCATCTGTTACCTATGTATTGTCAGATGGTACTGTAGGAAGTTATGATGTTGATAAGTGGGAAGTTGCAGCAGAAGATCAAGCTAAATTGGCTATCCCAGGCTCTCGTATCCAAGTTAAAGGAATTTCAGGTGATGACCAAATCGATGCGACCTTTGTAGTCGCAGAAGGTCAAGCAGCTACTCCGGTAGTACCGACTGTAACTGTAGCTGACCAAGCTGTAGAAGGTCTTTCAACTGACCAGCCAGTTCTCTACCATAAACTTGCTTATGGAACTGCTTTACCTGAAGTCAAGGCTTTGGCTGAAAATGCGCAAGTGACGGTTATTCAAGCGAACGAAGCAAATGGTATGCGTGCAAGTATTTATGTTCAACCAAATGATGGTGGAGCACTTCAAACCTATGCTATCCAATTCTTACAAGAAGCTCCGCAGATTGAACGTTTGAGCCTAGAAGTTGAAAATGCAGCTGCACTGAAAGAAGACCAAACAGTTGGTATCAAGGTATTGGCTCACTATCAAGATGGTACACAGGCAGAATTGAAGGCTGACAAGGTAAGCTTCTCTACATCAGGTCAAGGAGACGTAGCTGTTCGTAAAGGTATGCTTGAATTGCATAAACCTGGTCAAGTAACTTTGAAAGCTCAATTTGAAGGAGCAGAAGGTCAGATTGACTTGAACATCCAAGCAAACACTGAAAGTAAAGTTGTCCAAGCCATTCGTCCAGTTAGTGTCGTGACAGGTTTGAACCAAGAACCAAGTCTACCTGAGACAGTAACTGTAGAGTACGACAAAGGATTTCCAAAAGTTCACAAGGTGACTTGGCAAGCAGTTGCTAAGGAAGACCTTGCCAAATACCACAGCTTTGATGTTAAAGGTAAAGTAGAAGGAATCGAAAACGAAGCTCATGCAAAAGTTTCTGTAGAAGGTATCATTGCAGTCGAAGAAGTAACGACAACAACTCCTGTTTCAGAAGCTCCTCAATTGCCAGAAAGTGTTCGCACTTATCACTCAAACGACCAAGTATCTTCAGCTAAGGTGACTTGGGATGCTATTGACCCGAGCCAATATGCACAAGAAGGTAGCTTTACAGTGACAGGACATGTGGAAGGTACTCAACTACCAACCAAACTTCATGTTCGTGTTTCTGCACAGACAGAAACTGGTGCTAACATTTCTGACCAGTGGACAGGTTCTGAGTTGCCACTTGCCTTTGCATCAGACTCAAATCCAAGTGATTCAGTAGCTAATGTTAATGACAAATTAATCTCATTTAATGACCAACCAGCAAACCGCTGGACAAACTGGAAACGTACAAGTGAAGCATCCGTGGGAATTCTCTTTGGTGATTCTGGTATCCTGTCTAAACGTTCTGTTGATAACCTTAACGTAGCTTTCCACGAAGACCACGGTGTCGGTGCACCTAAGTCTTATGTGATTGAATACTATGTAGGAAAAGATGTTCCAACAGTTCCTAAGAACCCAAGCTTTGTTGCTAGTGAAGACCACGTCTTTAACGATGACAATAACTGGAAACAAGTGACAAATCTTAAAGCTCCAGATCAAGTGAGAGCTGGAGAAATGACTCACTTTAGCTTTGATAAAGTCAACACCTACGCAGTTCGCATTCGTATGGTTAGACCAGATGGTAAATGGGGTACTTCCATTACAGAAATGCAAATCTTCTCTAAACAAGTAGCTGCAGCTAAGAAAGCTCAAGCTCAAATCCAAGTAGATGGAAAAGATTTGCCAAACTTTAACCCTGGCTTGACTGACTATTATTTAGAAGCTAAGGAAGATAAAGTACCAACTGTAACAGCAAGTGTATCAGATAATGGTATTGCTACAGTGATTCCAAGCGTACATGAAGGTGATCCAGTTCGTGTTGTAGTTAAGGCTGAAAATGGAGATATTCTAGGAGAGTACCGTCTACACTTTACAAATGATAAGGACTTGCTAGCAAGTAAACCGCTAGTTGCCGTTAAATCATCACGCTTGGTTGCTAAGGGCCATGCTCTTGAGCTACCAACGAAAGTGGGCGTTTATTTCACAGGTAAAGATGGCTATGAAGTCAAAGATTTAGCCGTTGAATGGGATGCAGTTCCAGCTGAAAACTTAGCGAATGCTGGTGAATTTACAGTTCATGGTCGCATTTTGGGAACGGATTTAACTGCTGAAGTAGCGGTACGTGTGACTGATAAACTTGGTGAAAATCTTTCAAACAACCCAGAATTTGATGACGATAGTAACCGTTCATTTGCTTCGGCAACCAATGATATTGATCCAAATTCTCATGACCGTGTGGACTATGTTAACGATGGTTCAGATGATGAAACTCGTCGTTGGACTAACTGGTCTCCAACTCCATCTGATAATCCAGAAGTTTCAGTAGGGGTTATCTTTAGAGAAGCTGGTAAGATTGTTGAACGTACAGTCGCTGAAGGAAGTATTCGATTCTTCTCAGACGGCGGAACAGACGCACCTTCTAAACTAGTCTTAGAGCGTTATGTAGGACCAGAATTTGATTCACCAGAGTACTACTCTAACTACCAACCATACGATCCAGAACACCCATTCAACACTCCTTCTAACTGGGAGAAAGTTGAATACCGTGCGGATCAAGAGATTCAAGCAGGAACTGATATCCATGTAACCTTTGCTCCAGTTAAAGCTAAGGCTATGAGATGGCGTATGGAGAGAAAACCTGATACCAAGGGTGTAGCTATTACAGAGATGGCCTTTATCGCTCCAAGTGAGGAACCTAAGGATAGTACAGCTGCCAAACTTCTTGTGGATGGTAAAGAGATTGCTGACTTCTCTGAAGATCGTGTGGATTACCAAGTAACCTACCGTGGAAATCGTCCTAAAGTAACAGTAGAAGCTGGCGAACAAGTTGCAGCAACTGTTGTTGATAGTGGTGATGATAAACTTCCAGTCTTGATTCATCTTGTTTCAGAAAGTGGTAAACATATTAAGGAATATCGCATTCAATTGACGAAAGCAGATGCTGAAAGCGCTAAGACAGAACCAGCTGTACACGAAGTTCCAGAGTTCACAGGTGGTGTGAATGGAGAAGAGGCAGCAGTTCACGAAATTCCAGAATACACAGGAGGCGTGAATGGAGAAGAACCAGCAGTACATGAGGTTCCAGAGTTCACAGGTGGCGTGAATGGAGTTGAAGCAGCAGTTCACGAAGTTCCAGAATACACAGGCGGTGTGAATGGAGTTGAACCAGCAGTTCATGAAGTTCCAGAATACACTGGAGGCGTGAATGCAGTCGAAGCAGCTGTCAATGATGTCCCAGAGTATAAAGGTGGAGCTAATGCAGTCTTTGCAGCAGTTAACGATGTACCGGAATACACAGGTGGTGTAAACGGAGCTGAAGCAGCTGTCAATGATGTCCCAGAGTACAAAGAGAATCAATCTCTTGTAACACTCGCTATGTCACAAGACAAGACTTATCAGGCGCCTGCAAGTCGTCAAAATATTCTCCCAGAAACAGGTACGAAGGAAAATACTACTCTTGCAACAGCAGGTGTTATGGGAATGCTCCTAGGTTTGTTTGCAATGGGAAAGAAAAAAGACGAAGAATAAAATAAACTGACATTATTTAGATTATAGAGATTGGACTAACAATCCAAACTCATCTAAAAAAGTGGACAAACTAGTTGTGAGAAAAAGAACTAGACCTTGTCCGCTTTTTTAATACTTCTTCGTATCAAAACAGACTTAAGAAAAGATGTTACAGTTGATGAACGACTTTCCATATCACAAAAAACAATTAAGAAAGCCCTTTGTGGCTTTTTTATTTTCATAAAAATGGTAAAATAGTAAGAGTAGAAATGGAGTTCTAGATATGAAACGAATTGATCAATTTGAAAATAAGAAAGTATTAGTCCTTGGTTTAGCCAAATCTGGTGAGTCGGCAGCTCGTCTTTTGGACAAGCTAGGTGCTATCGTTACGGTTAATGATGGCAAGCCTTTTGAGGAAAATCCAGCAGCTCAAAGCCTTTTGGAAGAAGGTATCAAGGTTGTCACTGGTGGACATCCTTTGGAATTGTTAGATGAAGATTTTGCCCTCATGGTAAAAAATCCAGGAATTCCTTATAGCAATCCTATGATTGAAAAAGCCCTAGAAAAAGGCATTCCAGTATTGACAGAGGTTGAGCTAGCTTACTTGATCTCAGAAGCACCAATTATCGGTATTACAGGTTCTAATGGTAAGACTACGACTACAACTATGATTGGAGAAGTTCTGACTGCTGCGGGGCAAAATGGACTTTTGTCTGGAAATATCGGTTATCCTGCTAGTCAAGTTGCTCAAACAGCAACTAATAAGGATACCCTTGTTATGGAACTTTCTTCTTTCCAATTGATGGGAATCCGAGAATTCCATCCAGAGATTGCTGTCATTACCAACTTGATTCCATCTCATATTGACTATCATGGTTCTTTTGAGTCCTATGTGGAGGCTAAGTGGAATATTCAGAACAATATGACAGAGTCAGATTATCTAGTTTTGAACTTTAATCAAGAATTAGCTAAGGACCTTGCGACAAAGACAAATGCGACTGTAGTTCCATTCTCAACACTTGAAAAGGTTGACGGAGCCTATCTTGAAGATGGTCTTCTCTACTTCCGTGGTGAAAAGGTCATGGCAGCTGATGAGATTGGTGTTCCAGGTAGCCACAATGTGGAAAATGCTCTTGCAACTATTGCCGTTGCTAAACTTCGTGGTGTTGACAATGAAACCATCAAAGAAATCTTGTCAGCCTTTGGTGGTGTTAAGCACCGTCTCCAATTTGTAGACCAAATCAATGGAGTAAAATTCTACAACGATAGCAAGTCGACCAATATCTTGGCAACTCAAAAAGCCTTGTCTGGATTTGACAATAGCAAGGTTATCTTGATTGCAGGTGGTTTAGACCGTGGCAATGAGTTTGACGAATTGGTACCAGACATTACTGGACTTAAGAAAATGGTCATCCTTGGTCAGTCTGCAGGGCGTGTGAAACGTGCGGCGGATAAGGCTGGTGTTGCTTATGTCGATGCGACAGATATTGCTGATGCAACTCGCAAGGCCTATGAACTTGCAGAAGAGGGGGATGTCGTTCTCCTCAGTCCTGCTAACGCAAGTTGGGATATGTATGCCAACTTTGAAGTGCGTGGAGATCTTTTCATCAACACTGTGGCGGAGTTAAAGGGATAATATGAAAAAAATAGTCTTTACAGGTGGGGGAACGGTTGGACACGTCACCCTCAACCTTTTGTTAATGCCCAAGTTCATCGAAGATGGCTGGGAAGTCCACTATATTGGTGATAAACATGGGATTGAGCATCATGAAATTCTCAAATCAGGTTTAGATGTTACCTTCCATTCGATTGCAACAGGGAAATTGCGTCGTTATTTCTCATGGCAAAATATGGTTGACGTCTTTAAGGTTGCTTTTGGAATTCTACAATCGCTTTTTATCATGCTTCGAATTCGTCCCCAAGCCCTCTTTTCTAAGGGTGGATTTGTATCTGTTCCGCCTGTTATCGCAGCGCGACTATGCAGAGTACCAGTCTTTATCCACGAGTCTGACCTCTCCATGGGCTTGGCCAATAAAATTGCCTATAAGTTTGCGACTAAGATGTACTCTACTTTCGAGCAAGCGTCTAGTCTCACTAAGGTAGAACATGTAGGAGCTGTGACCAAGGTTTCTGGTCCAGTTATGGAAGAACCTGAAGAAATGATGGATATCCGAACTTCTTTCAACGACAAGTTACCAACTCTTCTTTTCGTCGGAGGTTCTGCTGGGGCGCGTGTCTTTAACCAATTAGTTACAGATCACAAGGAAGAGTTAACTAGTCGCTACAATATCATCAATCTGACAGGTGATGCTAGTTTAAATGAATTAAGTACGAATCTTTATCGAGTTGATTATGTGACGGAACTCTATCAACCTCTCATGAATATGGCTGATGTGGTCATCACTCGTGGTGGTGCTAATACCATCTTTGAACTCCTTGCTATGGCTAAATTGCACGTTATTGTGCCACTGGGCCGCGAAGCCAGTCGTGGAGACCAGATTGAAAATGCAACCTATTTTGTGAAGAAAGGCTATGCGGAGGAGGTGCAAGAGAGTGATTTGACTTTGTCAACTTTAGAAGAAAAAGTAAATCAACTCTTGACCAATAAAGAGATTTACCAAAACACGATGAAGGGTTCTCAGGAATTAAAATCTGTGGCAGATTTTTATGAGCTACTCAAAAAAGATTTATCATAAGGAAAATTGATGTCAAAGGATAAGAAACAAGAGCCAACTCAAGGCAAGGAATTGTCAGAGTGGCAAAAACGAAATCAAGAATATCTTCAAAAGAAAGCTGAAGAAGAAGCAAAACGCGCTGAAGAAGAAGTTCGTGAAAAAGAAGAACAAGTATCGGAGTCTTCTGAGAGTGATCAGGAATTGTCAGAATGGCAAAAACAAAACCACGAGTATTTGAGCAAAAGAACGGAAGAGAACTCTACGAGTTCTGAAAAAGTGGATGAAGAATCTGATGAAACGGAAGAGAAGGATTCGATCTCAAGTGATGAGACTCCAAATCAAGAGGAGGATGTAGAGGAAACGAAGACTCCTCAAGAAGACTTGGAGAATCCGGAACAGGTAGAGGATGAAAAGGTTGACACAGAGCCTAAGAAGGAAAAAAAGGTAAAAGCCAAGAATAAGGCTCCTAAACCTCCCATTCCTTCAATACATATCTGGAGAGCGGTTACGATACTCGTTCCTAGCTTTATCATCTTTTTTTTGTCTATTTATCTTCTAAGCCCTCTGGCCACTATGAAACATATTGAAGTTACAGGGACGGTTCAGACAAGTGCTGACAAGGTCAAAGAAGCTTCTGGCATTCGTGACAGTGATTATACGATTAGCTTGTTCTTGAATAAAGATAAGTATGCTGACAAGGTCAAATCGAATCACTGGATTGAATCTGCTAAGATCACGTATCAATTCCCAGTTCACTTCACTATTGAAGTGAAAGAATTTGAAATTGTAGCCTACTCTGTTTCTGGAGATAGCCATTATCCAATCTTATCTAGTGGAAGCGTTGAATCAACAGCTGTTAATGCGGATAATTTACCTGAGAAATATATATCTGTTTTATTTAACGATGAGGAACAGATCAAAAGCTTGATTTCTCAGTTAAATGATGTTAGCCCAGAAATTAAGCAAGAGATTGAGAAGATTGAATTGGCACCAAGTAAAGTAACCAGTGATCTTTTAAAGATTACCATGTATGATACAGATGAAATTTTGGTGCCCTTATCAGAGCTAGGGAAGAAATTACCCTACTATAGTAAGATAAAACCGCAGTTAACAGTGCCTAGTGGTATTGACATGGAGGTTGGTATCTATAGCTATAGTCTAGTGGATAAGGCTCTGGATGACGAAAGAATCAAAGCCAAGGAAGAGGAAAAGAAAAAACAGGAAGAAGAGAAGAAAAAACAAACGGAGCAACAAGGAAGTCAGGGTCAAACGACACAAACCACTCAAACGACACAGAGTCACTAAGCTTCAAATGATTTTACTTAGTTCGATGCTTGCTCCCCTTGTTGACGAACTCAGTTACTTGTTTTTACTTGACAAGACCCACTTTAAATAATAGAATAGTAAAAAACCTTTAAAGCAGTCCAGAGAGGCAGCCAAGGTTAGACGGTGAAAGGGTGTATTCTACCCATTTTTCGTGGAACCTTGCTGTGGGCAGGTTCCTTTTTTCATGCTCTCTAGCTCACAAAGGTAAAAGGAGAAAAGTATGCGCGAATCTCGTCCGGTTATTGCTCTTGATTTTCCAAATTTTGAGGCAGTCAAGGAATTTTTAGCCCTATTTCCAGCAGAGGAAAAGCTCTATGTTAAAGTTGGAATGGAGCTCTACTATGCCGAAGGTCCTGAAGTTGTCCGTTATTTGAAAGGCTTGGGACATAGTGTCTTTCTAGATCTCAAGCTCCATGATATTCCCAATACGGTCAAATCAGCCATGAAGGTCTTGTCTAATTTGGGAGTTGACATGACCAATGTTCATGCAGCAGGTGGCGTAGAGATGATGAAAGCTGCGCGTGAAGGTCTTGGGGATCAAGCAAAATTGATTGCTGTTACCCAGTTGACTTCAACGTCTGAGGAGCAAATGAGAGACTTTCAAAATATCCAAACCAGTCTTCAAGAATCTGTTATTCATTATGCTAAGAAAACTGCTGAAGCCGGTTTAGATGGTGTGGTTTGCTCAGCTCAGGAAGTGAAACTTATCAAAGAAGCTACTAGCCAAGACTTTATCTGTCTGACACCAGGCATTCGACCAGCTGGATCCGCTGTTGGAGACCAAAAACGGGTCATGACACCAGCAGATGCCTATCAAATTGGTAGTGACTATATCGTAGTTGGAAGACCAATCACTCAGGCCACTGATCCAGTAGCAGCTTATCATGCTATCAAGGATGAGTGGACACGAGACTGGAAATAAGAAACCATTTAAAAATACAAAGGAGAATCCCATGACACTTGCTAAAGACATTGCTAGCCATCTATTGAAAATTCAAGCCGTTTACCTCAAACCAGAAGAACCTTTTACTTGGGCATCAGGCATTAAGTCACCGATTTATACAGACAACCGTGTAACGCTTGCATACCCAGAGACACGTACTTTGATTGAGAATGGTTTTGTAGAAGCCATCAAGGTAGAATTCCCTGAGGTAGAAGTGATTGCAGGGACAGCGACAGCAGGTATCCCACACGGTGCCATCATCGCTGATAAGATGAATCTGCCATTTGCTTATATTCGTAGCAAACCAAAAGATCATGGTGCTGGAAACCAAATTGAAGGCCGTGTAGCCCAAGGTCAAAAGATGGTTGTTGTGGAAGACCTCATTTCAACTGGTGGTTCGGTTCTTGAGGCCGTAGCTGCTGCCAAACGTGAAGGAGCGGATGTTCTTGGAGTTGTGGCTATCTTCAGCTATCAATTACCAAAAGCAGATAAGAACTTTGCGGATGCTGGTGTCAAACTAGTGACTCTTTCAAACTACAGTGAGCTCATTCACCTAGCCCAAGATGAAGGCTACATCACACCAGAAGGACTTGCTCTCCTCAAACGCTTTAAAGAAGACCAAGAGAATTGGCAAAATGCTTAAAACATAGAAAATCAGGTAGTCACAAGGATTACCTGATTTTTTTGAAAGGTCCAGGTAATCAGTTTGAAATTCCCAGACAGATTTTTTGAAAATTCTATGAAAAAGAGTTAAGATGCATGTGTAAAGAAAAAGGAAAGCGCTTACTCAAATAGGAGGAAATTTTATGTCATATAAAACAAGCAATGCAGAAGGACCTGTAGATTTTATAAATACCTATGATTTGGAGCCTATGGCCCAACAAGTTATTCCTAAAGCTGCCTTTGGTTATATCGCTAGTGGAGCAGAGGACACTTTTACTTTGAGAGAGAATATCCGAGCTTTTAACCACAAACTCATTGTTCCTCGGACCTTATGTGATGTGGAAAACCCAAGCACAGAGATTGAATTTGATGGTGAAAAACTATCTTCACCAATTATTATGGCACCTGTTGCAGCCCATAAACTAGCTAACGAGCAAGGAGAAGTTGCGACTGCGCGTGGAGTACACGAGTTCGGTTCACTCTATACAACTAGCTCCTACTCAACAGTTGACCTGCCAGAAATTTCTCAAGCCCTTCAAGGTACACCTCATTGGTTCCAATTCTACTTTAGTAAAGATGATGGCATTAACCGTCACATTATGGATCGCGTCAAGGCAGAAGGTTATAAGGCTATTGTCTTGACTGCCGATGCGACAGTAGGAGGTAACCGTGAGGTCGACAAGCGCAATGGTTTTGTCTTCCCCGTTGGCATGCCTATCGTAGAAGAATACCTACCTCAAGGTGCTGGTAAGTCAATGGACTATGTCTATAAATCAGCCAAACAACGCCTATCTCCACGAGATGTAGAGTTTATCGCAGAATACTCAGGACTTCCTGTTTATGTCAAAGGTCCACAATGCCGTGAAGACGTTGAACGCTCATTGGATGCAGGGGCTTCAGGTATTTGGGTAACCAACCACGGTGGTCGACAAATTGATGGTGGACCGGCTGCTTTTGACTCACTTCAAGAAGTGGCTGAAGCAGTGAATAATCGTGTGCCAATCGTTTTTGATTCTGGTGTTCGTCGTGGTCAGCACGTCTTTAAAGCCTTGGCTTCAGGAGCAGACTTGGTAGCTATTGGCCGCCCTGTTATCTATGGTTTGGCCCTTGGTGGTAGTGTTGGTGTGCGTCAAGTCTTTGAACACTTGAATGCAGAATTGAAGACAGTCATGCAATTATCTGGAACTCAGACTATTGAGGATGTCAAACACTTCAAACTCCGTCATAATCCATACAATCCAACCTTCCCAGTTGATCCTCGTGACTTAAAATTGTATTGATAAAACAGATTGCCTCCACTTGATGTGGAGGTTTTTATTCGTGTATAGAAAGATTAAATCGTTATCAGAAACTATATAAATATATTTCCCAATCAAATATCTTGCTAGGACTTTCAATTTCTGTTATACTGGTCCAGTAATAAAATAATAAAGACATTTGGGGTGCTTTAAGCTGAGATGATACCCATTGAACCTGATACAGTTAAGACTGGCGAAGGGAAATGTGAAAAGGTTTTTTTCGTATGTTGAAGGAAACTGTCTAATCTTGTAAGGTAAACTCTAATTCTCGTTTGTAATTGGAGTTTTTTTGTTTATCAAAAGAGGATAGGCTTGACGGCAAGTCTTTGGTAGCTCTCCGCAAATACCCTCGATATTCTTTAAAAGTATCAAGTGGAATTACGATTTTGATTGGTATTTCTTGATATTTTATTGATTACTAAGGAGTAAAGAGAGGAAAAATAAATATGGAAACACAAGACTATGCATTTCAGCCAGGTTTGACTGTTGGAGAATTATTAAAAAGCAGTCAGAAGGATTGGCAGTCTGCAATCAATCATCGTTTTGTTAAGGAACTTTTTGCAGGGACAATTGAGAATAAGGTCTTAAAAGACTACCTGATTCAAGATTATCATTTCTTTGATGCCTTCTTATCCATGCTGGGAGCTTGTGTAGCTCACGCAGACCAGCTTGAATCCAAACTTCGTTTTGCCAAGCAACTAGGCTTTCTTGAAGCAGATGAAGACGGCTATTTCCAAAAGGCTTTCAAAGAGTTAAAAGTAGCAGAGAATGACTATCTAGAAGTGACCTTGCACCCTGTGACAAAAGCCTTTCAGGAGCTAATGTATTCTGCTGTGGCTTCATCAGACTATGCTCATCTTTTGGTCATGCTGGTCATTGCAGAAGGTCTCTATTTAGATTGGGGTTCTAAAGATTTGCCTCTACCTGAAGCCTATATTCATTTTGAATGGATCAATCTCCACAGAGGTCCTTTCTTTGCAGAGTGGGTTCAATTTCTGGTTGACGAACTCAATCGTGTCGGGGAAGGTCGAGAAGATTTGACAGAACTTCAGCAACGCTGGGATCAAGCAGTTGCTTTAGAATTAGCCTTTTTTGATATTGGTTATGAATTATAGGACAGATTCAATACTTTTATGTAGATTAAAAGAATTAACAAACAAACTATATAAATATATTTCCAGTCAAATATCTTGCTAGGGCTTTCAAATTCTGTTATACTGGTTCAGTAATAAAATAATAAAGACATTTGGGGTGCTTTAGGCTGAGATGATACCCATTGAACCTGATACAGTTAATACTGGCGAAGGGAAATGTGAAAAGGTTTTTTTCGTATGTCGAAAAGAACTGTCTAATCTTGTAAGCTAAACTCTAATTCTCGTTTGTAATTGGAGTTTTTTTGTTTATCAAAAGAGGATAGGCTTGACGGCAAGCCTTTCGGTAGCTCTCCTTGAATGCCCCACTTTTCTTTAAAAAAGGAGTTTTTTATGTTGAAAAAATGGCAGTTAAAAGATGTTATCTTGCTTGCTTTCTTGTCTATCTTTTTTGGTGGCGTTTTTGTGGGATCCGGCTATCTATTTGATATCCTTACACTGATTTTAGCGCCTCTTGGTTTACAGGCTTTTGCCAATGAAATCCTCTTTGGTCTCTGGTGTATGGCTGCGCCCATTGCTGCCATCTTTGTTCCAAGAGTCGGAAGTGCAACGATTGGAGAAGTGCTAGCTGCGCTTGCTGAAGTCCTTTATGGTAGCCAATTCGGTCTAGGCGCTCTTTTGTCCGGCTTGGTTCAAGGGTTGGGAAGTGAATTTGGCTTTCTTGTGACCAAGAATCGTTATGAAAGTTGGCTCTCTCTAACTGCTAATAGTATTGGGATTACCCTTTTTAGCTTTGTCTATGAATACATTAAATTAGGTTACTATGCCTTCTCCCTTCCTTTTGTCCTTTCCTTGCTGGTGGTGCGTTTTATTTCCGTCTTTTTCTTCTGTACCATCTTGGTTCGTGCCATTGTCAAACTCTATCATCAGTTTGCAGCTGGAGGAAAGGCATAGATGGGGCTGGAATTAAGAGGGATTCAATCCCCAATCTTTTCGGAGCCGATTGATTTTACTTTTCATGCGCAAGCTTTTACCTTGTTAGTCGGGAGAAGTGGTTCAGGAAAATCCAGCCTCTTTCAAGTCATTGCCCAAGTCAGTTCTCTTCCCTATAGTGGTCAAGTTCTGATAGATAGGAGCGAGGTCAGTCAGCTTTCTATCGTCGAACGTGTCCAGACAGTTGGGATTCTCTTTCAAAATCCCAATCATCAATTTACCATGGAGAACTTGTTTGAGGAGCTGGTTTTTACCTTGGAGAATATCGGCCATCCTGTTCAGGAAATTGATTCTAAAATAGCAGAGGTTGTTCGGCAATGTCGTTGCGAGCCAATCTTGCACCGTCCCATCCATCACTTATCAGGTGGGGAAAAGCAAAAAGCTGCGCTGGCTGTTCTCTTTGCCATGAATCCTAGGGTCTATCTCTTGGATGAGCCCTTCGCTTCCATTGATCGAAAGAGTAGGCTAGAGATATTGGAGATTCTAAAAGAGTTGTCCTCTAATGGGAAGACAGTCATCCTGTGCGACCATGATTTAACGGACTATGAAGCCTATATCGACCATATGGTGGAGCTAAGAGACGGCCAACTAAGGGAAGTGTTTCAAATTCCTTGCTCTGAGATGACAGAGGTTGCTTCAAAGGAAGTTGCTTCTAGCCCAGAACTGTTTCATATGGACCGTATGACTTGTGAGCTGGAAAATCGCCCCCTCTTTTCAATTGCGGATTTTACATTTTACCAAGGAATTTCCTGTATCTTGGGTGACAATGGTGTCGGGAAATCAACCCTCTTTCGCTCCATTCTTCAATTTCAGAAGTATAAGGGGCGTATTACTTGGAAGGGGGTAGTCCTGAAAAGGAAAAAGAGTTTGTATCGTGACCTGACGGGTGTTGTTCAGGAGGCTGAGAAGCAGTTTATCCGAGTCAGTCTGCGAGAAGAACTGCAATTAGATAGCTCAGACTCTGAAAGAAATCAGCGGATTCTCCAAGCTTTACGATATTTTAGTTTGGAGCAGGCGCTTGATAAGAGTCCCTATCAATTAAGTGGTGGCCAGCAAAAGATTCTTCAGCTCTTGACTATCTTGACTAGTAAGGCCTCTGTGATCTTGCTAGATGAACCTTTTGCAGGTTTGGATGATAGAGCTTGCCATTATTTTTGTCAGTGGATTGTGGAGGAGAGAAATCAAGGAAGAAGTTTTCTGATCATTAGCCATCGTTTAGATCCCTTGATCTCTGTGGTCGATTATTGGATCGAGATGACTAGTGAGGGTCTCAGCCACCTTCAAGAAGTGACTATCAGCAAACCTCTCCCATCTCTAAACAATGATACTCTAGGGGAGGTGAGGTAGTATGGTCAAAGTAGCAACCAAGACACCAGTTATCAGCCTCTTCTTTCTAATTTTATCCTTGGAAACATCCTTCATTCCCTCGATTGCTCTTAATCTTTCGGTAGTCGCATTTTGCATACTCTTTTTATTCTATTACCGTCGATTTAAAGTATTGGCTTGGATGATTGTGCTTGCCATTTTGCCCTCCTTGACTAACTATTGGGCAGTACAGTTACATGGGGATGCTTCGCAGGCAGTGATGCTTGGAACGAGGGCCTTTGTGACGGTTTGTATCGGTCTTGTCTTTGTTTCTAGTATTTCCCTAAAAGAGCTTCTCTTGTACTTGGCTCAAAAGGGGTTATCGCGTTCTTGGGCCTATGCCTTAATTGTGGTATTCAATGCCTTTCCCCTCATTCAACAGGAAATCAAGTCCCTCAAAGAAGCTTGCCTATTACGTGGTCAAGAACTGCATGTTTGGTCTCCCTTGATTTACAGTAAGGTTCTGATGACGGTTTTTAGGTGGTGCCATCTTTACCTGAGAGCTCTATCTGCGCACGGATATGACGAACATGCACAGTTGGAGAATAGCTATCGGACTTTTTATATTTCTCAAAGGACAAAATTAGTCTACCTACTTTTCTTTTTATTGCTTCAAACCAGTTTATTTCTATAAAGGAGTTATTATGGAATTTACAGATATTGCGATGGAATTATCCAAGGAAGCTTGGCAGGCTTCTTTTCAGCATCCCTTTGTTTTACAGTTACAAGAGGGAACGTTAGAACCTTCTATTTTCCGCTATTATTTAATTCAGGATGCTTATTACCTGAAGTCTTTTTCAGAAGCCTATCACCTCTTGGCTGATAAGACTTCAAACGAGGAGATGAAAAGACTCTTGAAACAAAATGCTCAGAGTCTAGTGGAGGGTGAATTATTTATCCGCCAACAATTTTTCAAGGAATTAGGAATCAGTGACCAGGAAATGGAGCAACATCCAATCGCTCCAACCTGTTATCATTACATTTCTCATATTTATCGACAGTTTGCAGAGCCAAACTTGGGCATTGCTTTTGCTAGTTTGCTCCCATGTCCTTGGTTATACCATGATTTGGGCAAGGCACTTAATCGTAAACCATCACCGAATCCTCTTTATCAACAGTGGATTGAAACCTATATCACCGATGAGTTAGAACAGCAGATTAAAGAGGAAGAAGCGCTGGTCAATCAGCTCTATAGAGAAAGCAACGAGACGGACAAACAAAAAATGCTAGAGGCCTTCCACAGAAGTGTCCACATGGAAGCCAAGTTTTGGGACATGGCTTACCAACACCAAACATGGACGAGTGATTTGCATTCCTTAGAAAAAGAGAAGAAATAGAAAATGAGAAACCACCGACTTCAAGTTCACAAATTAACCGTTTTATCCATGATGATTGCCCTTGATGTTGTTCTGACACCCATCTTTCGAATTGAAGGGATGGCACCGATGTCTAGTGTGGTCAACATTCTTGCAGGGATCTTAATGGGACCTGCTTATTCCTTGGTCATGGCTACAGTCACAGCCTTTATCCGTATGTCTACTCAAGGCATTCCCCCTTTGGCCCTAACAGGAGCTACTTTTGGAGCCCTCCTTGCAGGTCTCTTTTATAAGTACGGTCGAAAATTTCACTATTCTGCCCTAGGAGAAATCTTGGGAACAGGGGTTATCGGTTCTATTGTTTCCTATCCTGTCATGGTTCTCTTTACTGGATCTGCGGCCAAGCTCAGCTGGTTTATCTATACTCCGAGATTTTTCGGAGCAACCTTGATCGGTACAGCCATAGCTTTCCTCGCCTTTCGATTTTTGATCAAACAGGAATTCTTTAAAAAAGTGCAGGGATATTTCTTTGGAGAAAGGTTAGACTGATGCAGAAATTGACAAATCCTTTCCCTCTGGCAACCAGTTCCTTGATTCACTGTATTACCAATGAGATTTCTTGTGAGATGCTGGCTAATGGCATTTTGGCTCTGGGATGCAAACCAGTCATGGCAGATGATCCTCGTGAGGTTCTTGATTTTACTAAGCAAAGCCAGGCTCTCTTCATCAATTTGGGGCATTTGTCAGCTGATAAGGAGAAAGCAATCCGTACGGCAACTACTTATGCAAACCAAGCTTCTCTCCCAATGGTAGTAGATGCGGTTGGTGTATCAGCGTCACCCATTCGTAAGGGACTAGTCAGAGATCTTTTAGAATACAAGCCCACAGTCCTTAAAGGAAATATGTCGGAAATCCGAAGTCTTGTTGGTTTAAAGCACCACGGAGTTGGAGTTGATGCTAGTGCTAAAGATCAAGAAACTAAGGATTTGCTTCAAGTTTTGAAAGACTGGTGTCAGACCCATCCTGGTATGTCATTCTTAGTCACTGGACCCAAGGACCTCATCGTTTCGGAGAACCAGGTTGCAATATTGGGAAATGGCTGTGACGAATTGGACTGGATAACAGGGACAGGAGACCTGGTTGGTGCCTTGACAGCCGTTTTTCTCAGCCAAGGAAAGACCGCCTTTGAAGCTTCTTGCCTAGCGGTCTCTTATCTTAATATCGCTGCTGAGAGAATTCTTGTTCAAGGAATGGGATTGGAAGATTTTCGTTACCAAGTTCTCAATCAACTCTCTCTCCTAAAAAGAGACGAAAATTGGCTAGAAGCCATCAAAGGAGATTTTTATGAATAGAGAAGCACTTAGACTGTATTTAGTAACCAACCGCTACCAAGATTCCTTAGGAAGCTTTCTTGAAAAAGTTGAGACGGCCTGCCGTTCAGGTGTTACCATCATCCAACTGCGAGAAAAAAACCTCACTACCAATCAATACTATCAACTGGCAAAACAAGTCAAGGAAATAACAGATGCCTACCAAGTACCCTTAATTATCGATGATCGCTTGGATATCTGTCTAGCAGTCGATGCTGCAGGTTTGCATATTGGCGACGATGAACTACCAGTTTCGGTTGCACGCAAAGTCTTGGGTCCTGAAAAAATCCTCGGTGTCACTGCTAAAACGGTTAAAAGAGCCCTCGAAGCAGAAACATCGGGTGCGGATTACTTGGGAACAGGAGCAATTTTCCCGACTACGACTAAAGAAAATGCACCCATCACACTGATTTCAACCTTGAAAACAATTTGCAAAACGGTCGCCATTCCAGTAGTTGCTATCGGAGGCTTGACGTCAGAGAATATTGACCAACTTATCGGCACGGGTATAGCTGGAGTAGCTGTAGTACGTGATTTGATGCAGGCAGAAGATATTGAGGCAAAAACGCAAGCCTTTTTAACAAAGCTGGATGACATGATTTCCTAATCAAAAACTCTCTAATTCCCTTAAAGTAGGAACTAGAGAGTTTTTTTCTTAATCTTTAAAACTTGTATGGTTGACTGGGCCAGAACCATGACCGAGTTGAGGAGCGTCTTGGATGGCTTTTGTGATAAAGGCCTTGGCCTTATCAACTGCCTGGTAAAGACTTTTGCCCTTGGCTAGTTCAGCCGTAATCACAGCAGCAAAGGTACATCCAGTACCATGGGTGTGACAAGTTTGAATTCTTGGACTTTCCCAGACAAATTGCTCCTCCTTGGTAAAGAGGAAATCCTTGGCACCACCTTCAAGATGGCCACCTTTGATAACAACGGACTGAGGACCAAATTCTTTTATAATCAGGCGACCAGCACGCTGCATGTCTTCTGGATCATGAATCGAAAAACCAACAATCTCTTCTGCCTCAGGAAGATTGGGCGTGATAATGCTTGCAAGAGGAAGCAGATTTGTTTTTAGGTAGTCTCTGGCACTAGAATCAATCAGGATGTCCCCACTCGTAGCGACCATAACAGGGTCAAGCACATAGGGACAGTCCAGCTTTTTAAGATAGGGTTGGATGATCTCCATGATCTCAGTAGTTGCCAACATCCCTGTTTTTACAGCCTGAGTATTGATATCCGAAAAGACACTTTCCAATTGAGCTTCCAGCATTTTGTTGGAGACGTGCTCGATTAATTGAACGCCTCTGGTATTTTGAGCGACAAGACTGGTTACAACGGCCATTCCATAGACATCTCTAGCTTGGAATGACTTTAAATCAGCCATAATGCCAGCACCGCCACTAGGGTCAGTCCCTGCAATGGTTAGAGCAACGGGTAAATAAGTCATCTTAAACCTCCCAACCAACTGAAGTTTGTATTCTTAAGAACAAGCTAGTCTGTTTGAGGAAAGCAATAGAAGACAAGTAGTCCTCATTATCATTTCCACTTCCATCAGCTAGCATTACCTAGATTGAGTCAAAGGGATCTAACAGTCGTTAATCTCAGCTTTACGCACCCCTAGTGGTTGTTTTCTTTTTTCTTCAGTATAGCATATTTTTATAGTTTATATAGTAAAATTTGACTGCAAATCCGTTACCAAATGGTTAAAATTCTATTTTTCAAAGAAAAGATTTATTTCATAGTTGACAAATGTAGATTTTAAGAGTATACTTATTTTTATAATTGACAAATGTAGATTTTGGAGGGATAGCAATGCAGATTTCTGACGCAGAATGGCAGGTCATGAAGATTATCTGGATGCAGGGAGAACAGACTAGTACTGATCTCATAAAAGTATTAGAGAAAAGGTTCAGTTGGTCCAAATCCACGATCCAGACACTCTTGGCACGTTTGGTGGAGAAAGAATGTTTGACTCGGGAAAAGCAGGGCAAGTTCTTTGTCTATTCGGCCCTTTTAACTCTAGATGATAGTAGAGGGTTAATGGTCCAGGATATCAAAGATAAGCTTTGTTCTCGAAGGATTAAGCACTTACTTGCCGATTTAATCAAAGAATGTGATTTTACCCTAGCTGATTTGGAAGGCTTGGAAGAAGTGATTTCAAAGAAAAAAGCAAGTGCTGTGGCAGAAGTAAGATGTAATTGTATGTAAAGGAGACGTTATGTTAAATTTATTTGTATCTATTATTGTTCTAGGAATGATCGCTTTTATCCTCTTTTGGTTTTTCAAAAAACCGCAAGAAGATGCTAAGAAAGCTCAGCAAAAAAACGGCTATCAGGAGATTCGAGTGGAGGTCATGGGAGGATATACTCCAGAAACCATTATCCTTAAAAAATCGCAACCTGCTCGCATTATTTTCGATCGAAAAGATCCTTCACCTTGCTTGGACCAAATCGTTTTTCCAGACTTTGGAGTGCATGCAGATCTGCCTATGGGAGACCAATATGTGGTAGAAATCACTCCTGAAGAAGCAGGTGAGTATGGTTTCTCTTGTGGCATGAACATGATGCACGGTAAGATGATTGTAGAATAGGAGAAAGATATGACCGAAATTGTAAAAGCAAGTATTGAAAATGGTGTTCAAAAAATCCGTATCACGGCAGAAAAAGGCTATTATCCAGCCCATATTCAACTCCAAAAAGGAGTTCCTGCTGAGATCACCTTTCATCGTGTGACACCATCAAACTGTTATAAAGAAATTCTCTTCGAAGAAGAAGGGATTTTAGAACCGATTGCTCAAGATGAGGAAAAAGTCATTCGCTTTACGCCTCAAGACTTGGGCGAGCATGAATTTTCATGCGGCATGAAGATGCAAAAGGGGACCTATACCGTTGTTGAAAAAACTAAAAAATCTCTCAGCCTTTTACAACGTTTTTGGATTACCAGCATTTTTACCCTACCATTAGTCCTCCTCATGCTTGGTATGCTGACTGGCAGTATCAGCCACCCGGTTATGCGTTGGGGCACCTTTTTAGCCACAACACCCATTATGCTGGTAGCTGGAGTTCCATATATCAGAAGCGCCTGGGCTAGTTTTAAAAAGCATAATTCCAACATGGATACCTTGGTTGCTCTGGGAACCCTAGTGGCCTATTTCTATAGCTTAGTTGCCCTCTTCACTGGTCTGCCCGTTTACTTTGAAAGTGCTGCATTTATCCTCTTCTTCATTCTTTTGGGAGCAGTTTTTGAGGAAAAAATGCGAAAAAATACTTCGCAGGCAGTCGAAAAATTATTAGACCTACAAGCAAAAACAGCAGAGGTTTTGCGTGATGATGTTTATGTTCAAATCCCACTAGAACAAGTCAAAGTTGGGGATCTAATTCGCGTTCGACCAGGTGAAAAAATTGCCGTTGATGGGACTGTGTTAGAAGGTGAAACGAGTATTGATGAATCAATGGTGACTGGGGAAAGTATTCCAGTCGATAAATCAGTTGGAGATGCTGTCATTGGTTCAACCATCAATAATAGTGGTACGATCATTTTTAGAGCCGAAAAAGTGAGCTCTGAGACTATGTTGGCTCAGATTGTGGACTTTGTGAAAAAAGCGCAAACGAGTCGTGCTCCTATTCAAGATTTGACAGACAAGATTTCTGGGATTTTTGTACCAGCAGTTGTCATTTTAGGACTTCTTACTTTTTGGATCTGGTTTGTTTTCCTAGGAGAAAGCTTTGTGACGTCACTTCTCTACGGAGTTGCTGTTTTGATTATTGCCTGTCCTTGTGCACTAGGACTCGCGACACCGACAGCACTCATGGTTGGAACAGGACGAAGTGCCAAGATGGGGATTCTTCTCAAAAATGGTACAGTTCTACAGGAAATCCAAAAAGTCCAAACCATTGTTTTTGATAAGACAGGAACCTTGACCGAAGGGAAGCCAGTAGTGACAGATGTTATTGGTGATGAAAGAGAAGTGCTAAGTTTGGCTGCTTCACTGGAAGATGTATCTCAACACCCGCTAGCTCAAGCTATTGTTAATCGTTCGTCTGAGCTAGGACTTAGCCTTTACCCAGTGGAAAACTTCCAAGCCTTGCATGGAAAAGGTGTGACTGGGATTATTAATGGTAAACAAGTCTTGCTGGGGAATGCTAAGCTCTTAGCTGACCTTGCTATTCCACATGATTATCAAGAACGATTTGATTTACTTGAGAAAGAAGCAAAAACAGTTGTCTTCCTATCCGTAGATGGTCAGTTAAAAGGCTTAATTGCCTTGCAGGATGTCCCTAAGGAAAATGCTCGAGAAGCTATTGCTAAATTGAAAAAACGTGGTCTTAGAACGGTCATGCTTACTGGAGATAATGCTGGAGTAGCGCATGCTGTTGCAGAGCAAATTGGAATAGAAGAAGTGATTGCAAATGTCTTGCCTGAGGAAAAGGCTCATGAAATTCACAAGCTTCAAAAGAATGGCAAATTGGCCTTTGTTGGAGATGGTATCAATGATGCGCCGGCCCTCAGTGTAGCGGATGTCGGAATTGCCATGGGCTCTGGGACAGATATTGCCATTGAATCAGCAGATCTTGTTCTTACAACCAACAATTTACTAGGATTGGCACGTGCTTTTGATATGAGTAAGAAGACCTTCAATCGTATTCTACTCAATCTTTTCTGGGCTTCTATCTATAACCTCATTGGTATTCCGATTGCAGCAGGAGTGTTTTCTGGTCTTGGTTTGGTACTTAATCCAGAACTTGCAGGATTGGCCATGGCCTTTAGTTCAGTCTCTGTTCTGATCAGCTCTCTCATGCTTAATTTTACTAAAGTCGATTAAAAAGGCGGTTTTAACCGCTTTTTTTGCTATTCTAAAACAGATTTTCAAAACGCTTTCAAACTGTACTGTAATAGAGAATGGAGTATTATGAGCATATACTTAGAAATTTAAAATCAAATGTGATAAATTAGGATTGTAAATTTACAGAATCGTTTTCAATTACTATATAAAAGCGTTTTTTGTAAATATATGAAATTATTTTTAAGGAGAGTTATCATTATGACTCAAGGGAAAATTACTGCATCTGCAGCAATGCTCAACGTATTGAAAACATGGGGCGTAGACACTATCTACGGTATCCCATCAGGAACACTCAGCTCACTTATGGACGCTTTGGCTGAAGACAAAGATATCCGTTTCTTGCAAGTTCGCCACGAAGAAACAGGTGCTCTTGCAGCGGTTATGCAAGCTAAATTTGGCGGATCTATCGGTGTTGCAGTTGGTTCAGGTGGACCAGGTGCGACTCACTTGATCAACGGTGTTTACGATGCAGCTATGGATAACACTCCATTCCTTGCTATCCTTGGATCACGTCCAGTTAACGAATTGAACATGGATGCCTTCCAAGAGCTTAACCAAAACCCAATGTACAACGGTGTCGCTGTTTACAACAAACGTGTAGCTTACGCAGAACAATTGCCAAAAGTCATTGACGAAGCTTGCCGTGCTGCCGTTTCTAAAAAAGGTCCAGCTGTCGTTGAAATTCCAGTAAACTTTGGTTTCCAAGAAATCGACGAAAACTCATACTACGGTTCAGGTTCTTACGAGCGTTCATTCATCGCTCCTGCTTTGAACGAAGTTGAAATCGACAAAGCTGTTGAAATCTTGAACAATGCTGAACGTCCAGTTATCTATGCTGGTTACGGTGGTGTTAAGGCTGGTGAAGTAATCACTGAATTGTCACGTAAAATCAAAGCACCAATCATCACAACTGGTAAAAACTTTGAAGCTTTCGAATGGAACTACGAAGGTTTGACAGGTTCTGCTTACCGTGTTGGTTGGAAACCAGCCAACGAAGTTGTCTTTGAAGCAGACACTGTTCTTTTCCTTGGTTCAAACTTCCCATTTGCTGAAGTTTACGAAGCATTCAAGAACACTGAAAAATTCATCCAAGTCGATATCGACCCTTACAAACTCGGTAAACGCCATGCTCTTGACGCGTCTATCCTTGGTGATGCAGGTCAAGCAGCCAAAGCTATCCTTGACAAAGTAAACCCAGTTGAGTCTACTCCATGGTGGCGTGCAAACGTTAAGAACAACCAAAACTGGCGTGATTACATGAACAAACTCGAAGGTAAAACTGAGGGTGAGTTACAATTGTACCAAGTCTACAATGCTATTAACAAATATGCTGATCAAGACGCTATCTACTCAATCGACGTAGGTGACACTACTCAAACATCTACTCGTCACCTTCACATGACACCTAAGAACATGTGGCGTACATCTCCACTCTTTGCGACAATGGGTATTGCCCTTCCTGGAGGTATCGCTGCTAAGAAAGACAATCCAGATCGCCAAGTATGGAACATCATGGGTGACGGTGCATTCAACATGTGCTACCCAGACGTTATCACAAACGTTCAATACGACCTTCCAGTTATCAACGTTGTCTTCTCAAATGGTAAATATGCCTTCATCAAGGACAAATACGAAGACACAAACAAACACTTGTTTGGTTGTGACTTCCCTAATGCTGACTATGCGAAAATCGCTGAAGCGCAAGGTGCTGTTGGATTTACAGTAGACCGTATCGAAGACATCGATGCAGTCGTTGCAGAAGCTGTTAAATTGAACAAAGAAGGTAAGACTGTTGTGATCGATGCTCACATCACCCCACACCGTCCACTTCCAGTAGAAGTACTTGAGTTGGATCCAAAACAACACTCAGAAGAAGCAATCAAAGCCTTCAAGGAAAAATACGAAGCAGAAGAACTCGTACCATTCCGCCTCTTCTTGGAAGAAGAAGGGTTGCAATCACGCGCAATTAAATAATACCTCTTGTTGAAAATCAAATTTGAGACTTGTAGAGTTCATTCTTTGATTTTCACAGAGTGGTACTTGAAAAGATCGGAGCAATCCGGTCTTTTTTAGAGGAGAGTAAATGAATTTAAATCAATTAGATATTATTGTTTCAAATGTTCCCCAAGTCTGTTCTGAATTGGAGCATATCTTGGATAAAAAGGCTGATTATAGTGATGATGCTTTTGCTCAGTTCACGATTGGCAGTCACTGTCTCATGTTATCCCAAAATCATTTGATTCCTTTGGAAAATTTTCAGTCAGGAATCATCCTACACATTGAAGTTGAAGATTTCGAACAGCATCAAAAGCGTTTGAAAGAATTAGGGATTGAGATTTTACATGGTCCAGTTGTGACCGATTGGGGAACAGAATCCTTGTTAGTTGAAGGCCCTGCTGGTCTAGTCATTGATTTTTATCGTATGAAATAAGGGCATAGTAGAGTTTGATTGCCAACAATAGTTATAGCATAAGAGGGGATTTCTTCACTATTTTTATAAAATCTTCTCCCTACTTTATAAGATAGGAAAAAGAGTTCAATTGGAACTCTTTTTTTGCTATAATGAGGGGAGAAAAATCAGACAGGAGATCGATATGTCAGAACCATTATTTTTACATTCTGTAATGCAAGAAAAAATCTGGGGTGGAACTAAACTTCGTGATGAGTTTGGCTACGACATCCCGAGTGAAAAAATCGGAGAATACTGGGCTATCTCAGCTCACCCAAATGGTGTTTCTAAAGTAGCCAATGGCCGTTATGAAGGAACAGACCTAGCTACATTGTATGCAGAACACCGTGAGTTGTTTGGCAACCGTCCAGAACCCGTATTTCCACTTTTGACCAAGATTCTCGATGCCAACGACTGGCTCAGTGTTCAAGTTCACCCAGATGATGCTTATGGATTAGAGCACGAAGGGGAACTTGGTAAAACAGAATGCTGGTATATCATCGCAGCTGATGAAGGTTCAGAGATTATTTACGGTCACAATGCTAAATCAAAAGAAGAACTCCGCCAACAAATCGAAGATAAAAACTGGGATGCTTTGCTGACCAAAGTCCCTGTCAAGGCTGGAGATTTCTTTTATGTACCAAGTGGGACCATGCACGCTATTGGAGCAGGTATCTTGATTCTTGAGACGCAACAGTCTAGTGATACAACCTACCGTGTTTATGACTTTGACCGCAAGGATGATAATGGCAACTTGCGTGAGCTTCACCTTGAAAAATCAATCGATGTTTTGAATATTGGTGAGCCTGCTAACAGCCGTCCAGTAACTGTCAAAGCAGATGATTTGCGTTCGACTTTACTTGTCTCAAATGATTTTTTTGCTGTTTACAAGTGGGAAATCACAGGAAAAGTTGAATTTGAGAAGACAGCTGATTATAGCTTGTTGAGCGTCTTGGCTGGCCAAGGGAAACTGACTGTAGACGGAAAAGAATATCCAATCCAAAAAGGGAGCCACTTTATCTTGCCAAGCGATGTTGAAGCTTGGACAATAGAGGGACAAGATTTGGAATTGATTGTTAGTCATCCATAAAAAGAAAAGAGAGTGGGACAGAAATCAGTAATTCGTTAGAATTCGATTTCGTAGTCCCACCTCCGCAAAGTTGAGTAGGGCTGTAAAAGCTGATGAAATAAGCGTAGTAGAGCCCACTCAACCACTGCGTCTTGAACGACAATCCAAAGACAATTAAGAGGCTAGGACTTTTTTCCCAGCCTCCTTTTTTGTATTTACATAAATTGGGCGATAAAGACCACGATGATGATAATTGGAATGATATAACGAAGAAGGAAGAGCCAGACTTGGAAAAGACTTTGTTTCCATGGTATTTTATCAAGATGCAGTTCCTTCATAGCCAGTGTTTTTTCAAAAATATAACCTGTAAAGAGAGACAAGCAGAGGGCGCCGAATGGCATGAGGAGATTGGAAACCAAGAAATCCATAGCGTCAAAGAAGGTTTTACCAAAAATGCGAACATCCGCCATAACACCGTAAGATAGGGCTGAAGGAATTCCAAAAACAAAGGTCAAAATCCCTAAAATGGCACTCCACTTAGCCCGCTTGCTGTTGTCCTGGTTGGTGATATTGCCCACATTGATTTCCAGCATAACGACGGAAGAAGTGACTGTCGCAAAGAGGAAGAGCAAGAGGAAAAGGATGTAAAAAATGGTTCCAAAGGGCATCTTGTCAAAGAGTTGTGGTAAAACGATGAAGAGGAGGCTTGGTCCACCTTCAGATTGGATGTTGAAGGCTGACATAGCAGGGAAAATGGCTAGTCCTGCCATGATGGATACCGAGATGTTCAAAGCTACGATGGAAATTCCTGATTGGACTAGATTGGTTTTCTTGTCTAGGTAGGAAGCATAGGTCAGCATGGCTGTAACTCCAAGTGAAAGGGCAAAGAAAGATTGTCCTAGAGCATAGAGGACTCCAGCACTTGTCAATTTTGAAAAGTCAGGTTTGAGGAAGTAAAGGACTCCTTCCATAGCATTTGGCAAGCTGAGAGAGCGGCCAATAATAATGACAAAGATGATAAAAAGAAGTGGCATCATGACTTTAGAAGCTCTTTCAATCCCTTTTTGAACACCGTGTGATACGATGAAAATATTCAAGAAGATAAAGGCTGCTTGGGCTCCTAGGGCAATAGTAGGATTAGAAATGATGGAAGAGAATTGCTGGGCATAATCTCCATTTTCAACAAGATGAAATAATCCGCCAAATTCGATACCAAGGTATACCAGAATCCACCCCCCAATAACACTATAGAATGAGAGAAGGATGAAAAGGGCGAAGGCACCAATCCAACCAATAAAGTTGTACTTCTTATTGTTTCCAAGCTTGCCAAAGGTTTTAATCCCAGAGACACCTGCGCTTCGGCCAAGTGCAAACTCAGCCAACAAGAGTGGAAAACCGATTAAAATGGTAGAAATGAGAAAGACCAGTAAAAAACCTCCACCGCCATTAGCAGCAGTCATGTAGGGAAACTTCCAAACGGCTCCAAGTCCGATGGCTGAACCAGCAGATGCTAGGATAAAGCCAAGTTTCGAGCCCCATTGCGATTTTTCTGACATAGTTAAACTCCAATTTTGTTTTTCAAATAAGAAAAGGCTACTTGAGTTGTCAAATAGCCTTCTCTCAATGGCTCTTTATGAGCCTTCTGTTTGATTGATAGACTTGACTATCCTATCATGTTTTCTGATGTCTGTCAAGAAAACCATTTTCAAGTTTTCACAGTTTTCTCAAAAAGTTAAAAAATTTTCGCAAAAATACTTGACTCTGACCTAAGGGAAGGGGTTATACTATCCTTGTAAGGAGGAAATCATGTACCAAATAAAAGAAGCTGCGCAGCTTTCAGGTGTCTCTGTCAAGACCCTGCACCACTATGACAAGATAGGACTCTTGGTCCCCTTAAAGTCGGAAAACGGCTATCGAACTTACAGTCAAGAGGATTTGGAACGCCTTCAGGTCATTCTTTACTACAAATATCTAGGCTTTTCTTTAGAATCAATAGCAGAGCTGTTAAAGGAAGAAAGGAAAGATTTATTGCCCCATTTGACTAGGCAGTTGGACTATCTAACTCGAGAAAGGCAACATCTGGATACCTTGATTTCCACCTTGCAAAAAACCATTCAAGAACAAAAAGGAGAAAGAAAAATGACCATTGAGGAAAAATTCACAGGATTTAGCTATCAAGATCATCAAAAATACCAGCAAGAAGCGGTAGAGAAGTATGGACAAGAAGTCATGGATCAAGCCCTCGAACGCCAAAAAGGTCGCGAAGATGAGTCTACGGCTGCCTTTAACCAAGTCTTTCAAACTTTGGCACAAAATCTTCAAGCTGGTTTACCTGCAACAGCAATTGAAAACCAAGAGCAAGCAGCCAAGCTCTTGCAAGCCATTCGTACTTATGGATTTGACTGTTCTATTGAAGTCTTCGGATATATCGGTAAAGGATATGTCTACAACCCAGAGTTTAAGGAAAATATTGATAAATTTGGACCTGGAACAGCCCAGTACACATCAGATGTGATTGCCCACTATGTTGAAAAACAGGGTAAATAAAATAATCGGCGGAGAGTCCTCCGCCGATTATTTGCTATTTTAAATCATAAAGCCAGTCGTCACCGTCTTTATAGTAAAAGAACTCACTGAGATCATCTTCCAAAAAAACACGAAGCATATCAGACATATCATTGGTTGCAAGTTTTAGATGAGAGAGATTTTCAAAATCCTCCCACCAAACCTTTCCTTCGTCTGAAGATTGGAGTTCACCAGTAAAGTGTTCTGTTTTGTAAAAGAGGACGACATACCGATAATCTGTATCATCATACCAATCTTTGATACCACAGAGTTGAGGCTTAGAAATGGTCAGACCAGTTTCTTCCTTCACTTCACGAATGACGGCATCGACAAAGGATTCTCCACGTTCCACATGGCCACCAGGGAAAGAAACGCCAGGCCAGTCAGGACTAACTCGATCTTGAACCAGAACCTTGTCGCCATTTTTAATCATGCACATGTTGACAAATTCAACTGTTTCTCTTCTGTTCATATTGTTTTTCCTATTTTGTTAGTAACTTTTCCACGACATTTAACTTTCGCATGGTTAAATCCACGCCAAAAAGTTTTTCAAGATAGTTGGTATTGAGCTTTTTTCGTTTTGCAGTTCTAGGGAGATAGAGGTAGAGACAGTGATCGCCTACACAAATTTCTTCCTCACCGTAGTCAGCTTTCAATTTTTCTAGTGGCAGACTTTGGATAAATCCCTGATAAAGAATCACATGTACACGATCATGAAGATAGTCTTCTCTAAATGGGTTCTCTTGAACAATCTTTTCAAAATCGTCCTTATTCTTGATAACCATTTTTAAGTCAGCTCCAATTTTTTCCTTTATCAGAGTATGAACGCGTTCTCGTATTTCTTCCAAGTCCAAGTCACTTTCAAGAATGATATTTCCGCTTTGAATATAGGTTCGAACGTGTTGAAAACCAGCTTCTGTCAAAATATCTACCAAATATGACATTTTCGGGATAGCATTTTTTCCATTAGGAGTAACGCCTCTTAGTAAAATAATATGTTCCAAAGGACTTCCTTTCTTATTTGGTACTTATTGGATTTGAGCCTGCCACCCAGCCGGTACAGAGGGCAGAAGTGATATTAAAGCCACCTGTGTGGGCATTGATGTCTAAAACTTCCCCAGCAAAGTGGAGGCCAGGTACTAGCTTACTTTCCAGAGTTTTAGGATTGATTTCTTTAAGACTGACGCCTCCTTTGGTGACAAAGGACTTGGCCAGAGACATTTTGCCTGTGACGGGGATTTCGAGTGCTTTGATAGACTGGAGAAGTTGTTCTCGTTCTTTTTCAGTCAGCTGTTTGACTTTTTCTGGATAGCCTTGCGCAAAAAATTCTGCCAAGCGTTCTGGAAGCAAAGTTTTTAAAGCATTTTTCAAGGATTTTTCCCGATTTTCTTCTAGAAATGCCAACAAGTCGCTCTCAGAAAGTTGAGGTAAAACATCGAGTGAGAGAACCTCTCCACCTTTTACAAAGCTAGACATGCGTAGGGCAGCAGGTCCTGACAAACCAAAGTGGGTAAAGAGCAAATCATGAGTGATGACATGCTTGCCATAGCTTAAGGTCACGTCATCCAGTGAGATTCCCTGCAAGGCCTTATGTGGAAAATCTGTCAACAATGGACTCTCAGCAGCTTCCAGCTCGGTAATGGTGTGCTTAAAATGGCGAGCAATCTCATGGCCAAAACCAGTCGAACCAGTCGAAGGATAGGATTTTCCACCAGTTGTGACAATGAGTTTATCACAAGTAAAGGTCTGGTCTGCAGATTTAAGGACAAACTGGTCGTCTATCTTTTTAACCGAAACAATTTCTGTTTGAGTAGCGATTTGCCCACCAAGTTCAATGATTTTCTTTTCCAAAGCCTCGATGATAGTCCGAGATTTGTCGCTGGCTGGAAAAACGCGACCGTGGTCTTCTACCTTCAGTTTAACACCATTTTCTGTAAAAAAGTTGATGATATCATGGTTATCAAACTGGGAGAAGACACTGTATAGAAAGCGTCCATTTCCAGGGATGCCAGCTAGTAAGTCATCCAGAGTTCCGTTGTTGGTCACATTACAACGACCACCACCAGTTCCAGCTAATTTTTTTCCGAGTTTCCGATTTTTTTCGATGAGAAGGGTTTGTTGGCCATAAAAGCTACTAGAGATTGTAGCCATCATACCAGCAGGGCCTCCTCCGATGACGATAGTATCAAAATGTTTCATATCTGTATTGTACCATAAAAAAGAGATGGCTAGCCATCTCTTGAATCTAATCAATTAGTCAATTTCATATCCCATAAGGAGTCCGCCATCTTCTGCATAAAAACTGCAAAGTCCAGAAGTTGGGATAATTTTAATATTAGCTGCTGGGAATTTTTCACGCAAGAGGTCAGAGAGCTGTTGGCAGAATTTCTCATTACTGCGGTGAGCCATGACGATACGCCCACCAGCGTAGCCAGCTTTGATTAACTCTTCATAAGCAGCTTGCAGGGACTTTTTAGCACCACGAGCTTTTTGGAGAAGTTCCAATGTTCCGGTTTCACTTGCTTCCCCAACCATACGAATATTGAGGAGCCCAACAACTGCACCAATAAGTTTACTCAAGCGACCGTTTTTAACCAGGTTATCCACTTTAGCAAGAACGAACAACAATTTCGTTCTTGCTTGGTAAGTAGTAATCACTTCAACGACTTCTTCAAAAGAAAGTCCTTGATCAATCAAGTCATTGATTTTTTCAACGATTAAGTCAACTTCCCCACCAGCAGATAAGCTGTCGATAACATGAATCTGAGTGTCAGGGTGTTCTTCGAGATAAATGTTTTTAGCTAATTGTGCGCTATTGTGGCTACCAGAGAGAGTTCCAGTGATAGTCACTACAAAAATATGTTTGGCACCTTCGAATGCTCGTAAATAATCATCAGGACTAGGGCAGGCTGATTTAGAAGCTTCAGAAGTTGCATACATAGTTTCCATCATTTGATCGATATCAAGATTAGCATCGTCAATAAAGACCTGATCTGCTACCTGAATTGTTAATGGGACACTTACAAATTCAGTATCAAAAGCAAGGTTTGCCAGTTGGCGATAATCACAACCAGAGTCAGCTACAATCTTCCAAGTCATAGAAATTCTCCCTCTTTATCACTTATACATTGACAAAGGTTCTGTCTTTTTTTACAATTATATCATGAAATCCCTTGAAACAAAAGTGGTAGCTCTCTGTTGTCACAAGTAGAAAGAAATTGTTATGTCTGAACGTAAAATATCTGAAAAATCGCTTGAGAACCTAAGAAAATCAAACCAAGAATCTAATTTGCTAACCAGAGAAGCGATTGAAACAGCTCTTTTGCAACTCTTGGAGAAAAAGGAGTTGGCTAAGATTAGCATTTCTGAGTTAGTCAAGCGTGCTGGCGTTTCGCGTGCGGCTTTTTATCGAAACTATGATTCAAAAGAAGAGATTTTAGAAAGTGTCTTTAAATGTAGCGTCCATAACATCATGGAGCAATTGAGTCATTACGATGTAAAAACAGACCTTTATCTCGTATGGGTTCACCTCTTTAGAGAAGCCAAGAAAGAAGCTAAGGTGATTCAGCTTGCCTTGGACTATCACTTAGAAAAAATCTTTGTGCAAGCCATGCAAGAATTTCTAGAAAAATACTATGGAAAATCAAAAGGAGTCAGCTCTTACCTGCATTCTTTTTGGAGTTCGGCCATCGTATCGGTCTTGCTTAAATGGATCAAGGATGGGATGAAGGTTCCTGCTGAAAAAATCGCAGATTTACGCCTGCCATTTTTCAAAAAATAAAACATGAGGAGAAATGCTATGACAGAAAAAAGACTAGCTTGGGATGAGTATTTTGCCGCTCAAGCACTATTGATTGCCAATCGCTCAACCTGTAAACGTGCCAAGGTAGGAGCTGTTTTAGTCAAGGATAACAAAGTTATTTCAACAGGCTATAATGGTTCTGTATCAGGAACAGAGCATTGTATAGATCATGACTGTCTGGTGATTGAAGGCCACTGTGTCCGCACTCTTCATGCAGAAGTGAATGCTATTTTACAAGGGGCTGAACGAGGCGTTCCCAGAGGTTTTACAGCCTATGTCACTCATTTTCCATGCCTCAACTGCACCAAACAACTGCTACAGGTTGGTTGCAAGCGCGTAGTTTATATCAACCAGTACCGAATGGATGACTATGCCCAGTACCTTTATCACGAAAAAGGCACCGAGTTGACCCATTTACCATTAGAGACTGTTCAGACAGCTCTCCAAGAGGCAGATTTGATTTAGAAATTAATAAAAATAAGTGGTTTAGAAAGCTTTTTAAACCATTTTTTGATATAATAAGAAGAATAAATTGAAAGAAGGAATTCTGAAAATGGGAAAACTTGAAGTTATTAATCATCCACTGATTCAACACAAATTATCAATCTTGCGTCGCACTGACACTTCTACAAAAGCTTTTCGTGAACTAGTAGACGAGATTGCAATGTTGATGGGATATGAAGTACTTCGTGATCTTCCACTTGAAGACGTAGAAATCGAAACACCGATCACAAAAACAGTTCAAAAACAGTTGGCTGGTAAAAAATTGGCGATTGTCCCAATCTTGCGTGCAGGTATTGGTATGGTTGATGGACTATTGAGTTTGGTTCCAGCAGCAAAAGTTGGTCACATTGGTATGTACCGTGACGAAGAAACCCTTCAACCAGTAGAATACTTGGTAAAATTACCTGAAGATATTGACCAACGTCAAATTTTTGTAGTTGATCCTATGCTTGCAACAGGTGGATCAGCAATTTTGGCTGTTGACTCCCTCAAAAAACGTGGGGCTTCAAACATCAAGTTTGTCTGCCTTGTATCAGCTCCAGAAGGTGTGAAGGCACTTCAAGCAGCACACCCTGATGTAGAAATCTTTACTGCAGCCTTGGATGAACGCTTGAACGAACATGGTTACATCGTTCCAGGTCTTGGAGACGCTGGGGACCGCTTGTTCGGAACTAAATAGAATACTAAAAGAGGATTATACACATCAAAAAATGGACCTTTTTTGACCAACGAGATATAATAACCTAATTGTCAGTAGACAACTACTAAATTTAAAAGATCAAAAGGAGAAATGAATGATTCCTGTAGTTATTGAACAAACAAGTCGTGGAGAACGTTCGTATGATATTTACTCACGACTTCTTAAGGACCGCATCATCATGCTAACAGGGCCAGTCGAAGACAATATGGCCAACTCAGTTATTGCTCAGTTGCTCTTCTTGGATGCCCAAGATAGCACAAAAGATATTTACCTTTACGTCAACACACCTGGAGGTTCTGTGTCAGCTGGTTTGGCAATCGTTGATACTATGAACTTTATCAAGGCAGATGTCCAAACCATCGTGATGGGAATGGCTGCATCTATGGGGACTGTTATTGCATCAAGTGGAGCAAAAGGCAAACGATTCATGCTTCCAAATGCAGAGTACATGATTCACCAACCAATGGGTGGAACAGGTGGTGGTACCCAACAAACAGATATGGCAATCGCTGCAGAACACTTGCTCAAAACTCGTAAGACATTGGAGCAAATCCTTGCCGATAACTCTGGTAAATCAGTTGAGCAAATTCATAAAGATGCTGAACGTGATTACTGGATGAGCGCCCAAGAAACGCTTGAATATGGTTTTATTGATGAAATCATGGCCAACAATTCTTTGAACTAATAAAGCATGAAAGCGAACTCGACGGAGTTTGCTTTTTTTGATATAATGGGATAAGATTTCTTAGAAAGAGGATTCCTCATGTTTGAAAAAACAAATCGATCAGGATTAATCATCTATCTCTACTATAATAGAGATGTAAAAAAACTACAGGAATATGGAGATGTTTTCTATCATTCCAAAAAGCATCGCTACCTGCAACTTTATGTCCCAACTGAGGAACTAGATGACTTAGTTGAGAGATTAGGTAAGGAAAGATTTATCAAGAAAATTAGACGTTGCCATATTCAAGAGTTGGAGACACCCTTTGTTGGTAATCTCTATCGAAAAGAAGAAAACGTTATCATTTAAAAAGTGAAACAAATGTGTTGACAATTTTCTGATAATTCGGTATATTCTTAACATACTATTTTTAAAACAACTATAAGGAGATTAACATGAAGAAAAAATTTGCCCTATCTTTTGTGGCTCTTGCTAGCGTAGCTCTTCTCGCTGCCTGTGGAGAGGTCAAGTCAGGAGCTACTAACGCTGCTGGTAACCCAGTAGACGAAAAGACTATCAAAATCGGTTTTAACTTTGAAGAAACAGGTGCTGTAGCTGCCTATGGTACTTCTGAACAAAAAGGTGCCCAACTTGCTGTTGATGAGATCAATGCTGCTGGTGGTATTGATGGAAAACAAATCGAAGTTGTGGATAAAGATAACAAATCTGAAACTGCTGAGGCTGCCTCTGTTACAACTAACTTAGTAACACAATCAAAGGTTGCAGCAATCGTAGGACCTGCGACATCTGGTGCAACTGCCGCGGCTGTAGCTAACGCTACCCAAGCAGGGGTTCCATTGATTTCACCAAGTGCGACTCAAGATGGTTTAACTAAAGGTCAAGATTACCTATTTATCGGAACATTCCAAGATAGCTTCCAAGGTAAGATTATTTCTAACTATGTAACAAACAAATTGAATGCTAAGAAGGTTGTTCTTTATACGGACAATGCTAGTGACTATGCTAAAGGTATTGCTAAAGCCTTCCGTGAAGCCTACAAGGGTGAGATTGTAGCAGACGAAACTTTTGTGGCAGGTGATACAGACTTCCAAGCAGCCCTTACTAAAATGAAAGGGAAAGAGTTTGACGCTATCGTTGTTCCAGGTTACTACACAGAAGCAGGTAAAATCGTAAACCAAGCGCGTGGTATGGGAATTGATAAACCAATCGTTGGTGGTGATGGATTTAACGGTGAAGAATTTGTTCAACAAGCAACTGCTGAAAGAGCATCAAACATTTACTTTATCTCTGGATTCTCAACTACAGTTGATGTTTCTGCAAAAGCCAAAGCTTTCCTTGAAGCATACCGTGCTAAATACAATGAAGAACCTTCAACCTTCTCAGCCTTGGCTTATGACTCAGTTTACTTAGTAGCCAATGCTGCAAAAGGTGCAAAAACTTCAGTTGATATCAAGAACAATCTTGCTAAAACACAAAACTTCGAAGGTGTTACAGGTCAAACAAGCTTTGATGCAGATCATAACACTGTGAAAACAGCCTTCATGATGACCATGAATAATGGTAAAGTAGATGCGGCAGAAGTCGTAAAACCATAACATTAGAATAGTAGTTGAAATAGGGAATGAGCCTTTGACTCACTCCCTGTTTCGATGTTTATGAACTTGTGAAAATTGAGAAATTTTCTAAAAAAATAACGATAGAAAAGAGTGAATGCTATGCTCCAACAACTTGTGAATGGTCTAATTCTGGGTAGTGTTTATGCACTTTTGGCTCTGGGTTATACCATGGTTTATGGAATTATCAAACTCATTAACTTCGCCCACGGTGATATTTATATGATGGGTGCTTTCATGGGTTATTTCTTGATTAATGCCCTCCATTTAAATTTCTTTTTAGCCTTAATTTTGTCCATGATTGGTTCAGCTATTCTTGGCGTAATCATCGAGTTTCTAGCCTACCGTCCACTCCGTCATTCAACTCGTATCTCTGTATTGATTACTGCTATTGGGGTATCCTTCTTGCTTGAGTATGGAATGGTCTATCTAGTAGGTGCCAATACACGTGCATTCCCTCAAGCAATCCAAACAGTTCGTTATGACTTGGGTCCAATCAGTCTAACAAATATTCAATTGTTGATTTTGACAGTTTCGATTGTCTTGATGATTCTTTTGCAACTCATCGTGCAAAAAACAAAGATGGGGAAAGCCATGCGTGCCGTATCTGTAGATAGTGATGCAGCTCAATTGATGGGAATCAACGTAAACCGTACAATCAGTTTCACCTTTGCCTTAGGTTCAGCCCTTGCTGGAGCAGCAGGTGTCCTCATTGCCCTTTATTACAACTCTCTTGAACCTTTGATGGGTGTTACTCCAGGTCTAAAATCATTTGTTGCGGCCGTACTTGGTGGTATCGGTATTATTCCTGGTGCAGCTCTCGGAGGTTTTGTAATCGGACTATTGGAAACTTTTGCTACAGCCTTCGGAATGTCAGATTTCCGTGATGCTATCGTGTACGGAATCTTGCTATTGATCTTGATTGTTCGTCCAGCAGGTATCCTTGGTAAGAATGTGAAAGAGAAGGTGTAAACAATGAAAGAAAATTTAAAAGTTAATATTCTCTGGTTGCTCCTTTTGTTGCTTGGATATGGTGCGATTAGCTTATTAGTTTCGTTTGGTATTTTAAACCTTTTCCATATTCAGATTCTAGAACAAATCGGTATCAATATTATTCTTGCAGTTGGACTTAACCTTATCGTTGGTTTTTCTGGTCAATTTTCTCTTGGACATGCTGGGTTCATGGCTATCGGTGCCTATGCAGCAGCCATTATTGGTTCTAAATCTCCAACTTACGGTGCCTTTTTTGGAGCTATGTTGCTTGGTGCTATCATTGCTGGTTTGGTTGCCTTGGTCGTTGGAGTTCCTACCCTTCGTTTGAAGGGGGACTACCTTGCAGTTGCGACACTTGGAGTTGCCGAAATTATCCGTATCCTAATCGTCAATGGTGGTGATTTAACAAACGGAGCTGCTGGTATCCTTGGTATTCCAAACTTTACTAATTGGCAAATGGTATACATTTTTGCCGTGATTACGACAATTGCAACGCTGAATTTCCTTCGTAGTCCAATCGGTCGTTTAACCTTGTCTGTTCGTGAAGATGAAATTGCAGCAGAGTCTGTCGGGGTCAATACAACAAAAATCAAAATTATTGCATTTGTCTTTGGAGCTATGACTGCAAGTATTGCAGGTTCCCTTCAAGCAGGATTTATCGGTTCTGTTGTGCCAAAAGATTATAGCTTTATCAACTCTATCAACGTTTTAATTATCGTTGTATTTGGTGGCTTGGGATCCATTACAGGGGCAATTGTTGCTGCGATTGTTCTTGGTATTTTAAACATGCTTCTTCAAGACGTGGCTAGTGTTCGTATGATTATCTATGCTTTGGCCTTGGTACTTGTTATGATTTTCAGACCAGGTGGTCTCCTTGGAACATGGGAATTGAGCCTATCACGTCTCTTTAAAAAAGGTAAGAAGGAGGGACAAAACTAATGGCGTTACTTGAAGTAAAAAATTTAACCAAACACTTTGGTGGTCTGACAGCCGTTGGAGATGTAACTCTAGAATTGAACGAAGGTGAACTTGTTGGCCTGATTGGACCGAATGGTGCTGGGAAAACAACTCTCTTCAACTTGCTGACAGGAGTTTATGAACCAAGTGAAGGAACAGTAACCTTAGATGGTCACTTGTTAAATGGCAAGCAACCCTATAAAATTGCTGCTCTTGGTTTAGGGCGTACTTTCCAAAACATCCGCCTCTTTAAAGACTTGACAGTTTTGGATAACGTTCTTATTGCATTTAGTAACCATCATAAACAACATGTTTTTGCAAGTTTCTTGCGCTTACCAGCCTTTTATAAGAATGAAAAAGAATTAAAAGCTAAAGCCTTAGAATTACTAAAAATCTTTGATTTAGATGGTGATGCTGAAACCTTAGCTAAAAATTTAGCCTATGGCCAACAACGTCGTTTGGAAATTGTTCGTGCCCTTGCTACAGAACCTAAAATCCTCTTCTTGGATGAGCCTGCAGCAGGTATGAACCCACAAGAAACTGCAGAATTGACTGAGTTGATCCGTCGCATCAAGGATGAATTCAAGATCACCATCATGCTGATTGAACATGATATGAACTTGGTCATGGAAGTCACTGAACGTATCTATGTTCTTGAATACGGTCGTTTGATTGCTCATGGGACACCAGATGAAATCAAGAACAATAAACGTGTTATCGAAGCTTATCTTGGAGGTGAAGCCTAATGTCTATGTTAAAAGTTGAAAACCTCTCAGTTCATTACGGCATGATTCAAGCTGTACGTGATGTGAGCTTTGAAGTTAATGAAGGTGAAGTTGTTTCCTTGATTGGTGCCAATGGTGCTGGTAAAACAACTATTCTTAGAACATTATCAGGCCTTGTACGTCCAAGTGCTGGTAAGATTGAATTTCTTGGGCAAGAAATCCAAAAAATGCCTGCACAGAAGATTGTGGCCTCAGGACTTTCTCAAGTACCTGAAGGGCGTCACGTTTTCCCTGGTTTAACAGTTATGGAAAACTTGGAGATGGGAGCCTTTCTTAAGAAAAATCGTGAAGAGAATCAAGCTAATTTGAAAAAAGTCTTTTCACGTTTCCCACGTTTGGAAGAACGTAAAAACCAAGATGCGGCTACTCTATCTGGTGGTGAACAGCAGATGCTTGCCATGGGGCGTGCCCTCATGTCAACGCCTAAACTTCTTTTATTAGATGAACCATCAATGGGGCTTGCGCCAATCTTTATCCAAGAAATTTTTGATATCATCCAAGATATTCAAAAACAAGGAACAACCGTTCTCTTAATTGAGCAAAATGCTAATAAAGCACTAGCCATCGCTGACCGAGGATATGTTCTTGAAACAGGTAAGATTGTCCTATCAGGAACAGGAAAAGAACTCGCAGCATCTGATGAAGTCAGAAAAGCATACCTAGGTGGCTAAAAAGGTCCGGGGGACCTTTTTAGTCGGCGGATAGAGATTGCGTAGCAATCATCAGAACTAGTGGATTGTTTTAGTCGGCGGATAAGGATTTGCGCAAGCAATCCACATTAGTCTGGGGGACCTTTTTAGTCGGCGGATAGAGATTGCGTAGCAATCATCAGAACCAGTGGATTGTTTTAGTCGGCAGATAAGGATTGCGCAAGCAATCTACCATAGTCTGGGAGACTAGTTTAGGTTGCGAATATAGATTGCTCAAGCAATCCACATTAGTCTGGGGGACCTTTTTAGTCGGCGGATAAAAATTGCGGCAGCAATTAATATCTAGTCTAGGGGATTGTTTTAATCGGCGGTTAAAGATTGCAAAGCAATCATACAATCTACATAAGTATAAAATCAAGGGCTCTAAGTTGAGCTCTTTTTCGTAAAGTCCTTCAAATTTTTCTGAATCTTGAAAAAGAAATGAAAGCGTTTGATAGCTTTCCGTAAAAAGTGTATAATAAAACTATAAATATAAAGGAGATTTCCTATGGCAGTTAAAGATTTTATGACCCGCAAAGTAGTTTATATCAGTCCAGATACGACTGTAGCACATGCAGCAGATTTGATGCGCGAGCAAGGCTTGCACCGTTTACCTGTTATCGAAAATGATCAATTGGTTGGTCTTGTAACAGAAGGAACTATTGCTGAAGCCAGTCCATCTAAAGCAACCAGCCTCTCTATCTATGAGATGAATTATCTTCTCAATAAGACCAAAGTCAAAGACCTCATGATTCGGGATGTTATCACAGTGTCAGGTTATGCAAGTCTAGAGGATGCGACTTATCTTATGCTGAAAAATAAAATCGGTATTCTTCCAGTTGTGGACAATCAACAGGTTTATGGTGTGATTACAGATCGTGATGTTTTTCAAGCCTTTCTAGAAATCGCTGGCTACGGCGAGGAAGGAATTCGTGTTCGGTTTATTACGGAAAATGAAGTCGGGGTTTTAGGCAAGATTGTGACCTTGATTGTAGAAGAAAATCTGAATATTTCACACACCGTTAATATTCCTCGCAAGGATGGTAAGGTTGTTATTGAAGTTCAAATTGATGGGACGATTGATTTAACCTTCCTGAAGGAGAAATTTGAAGCGCAAGGTATCCAAGTAGAGGAGATTGCTCGAACATCTGCTAAAAAGTTATAAAATGGAGGGTGAAAGCCCTCTTTTTTGTATACAATTTGAAATAACAAGCAAAATATGGAAAGAAATGAGAGAATGTGGTATAACGAAACGATGTGAATAAAGGAGTATTTATGGACATTTCAGAAATTTGTCAAAAAATTGATGCAAATCGTGAAAAATTAGCTTCTTTTAGGGGGTTTCTTTGACCTCGAAGGACTAGAGGAAGAGATTGTCATCTTGGAAAACAAGATGACGGAACCTGATTTTTGGAACGATAATATCGCGGCCCAAAAAACGTCGCAAGAATTAAAAAACACCTACAACACCTTCCGTAAGATGGAAGAGTTGCAGGATGAAGTTGAAATTTTATTGGACTTTTTAGTAGAAGACGAGTCTGTACGTGATGAACTGGTTGAACAGTTGACAGAATTGGAAATAAAAGCAAAAAATGAAAGGAAGCGATTCCTTTCATTTTTTTACAAAAATCCCTATAATTACTATTTTGGAGAAGGAGTTTTTTGTATATTTGTATATTATGAGAAAATATAGAATAGATAAGTTTTTAAAAATTTACGGTCAAAAAAATCGCTAATATTAACTATTTATGATAGAATGGAGATTATGAAATAAAAGGAGGACTGGAATGTTTTTTCAGGATAGAAAGATAAAGTATTCAATCCGCAAATTATCAGTTGCTACTGTATCACTTGCGATTGGATTTTTGTTTGCACCCGCAGCGATTGGAGCGGGTCAAGTAGCCCATGCTGATGAGCTTGTGGCTACAGCTCAAGCGGAAAATAAGTCAGAAAATCAAGTCTCGGTGGGAACTTCTGAACCAGCGAAAACAGAAACTCAAGAGACTGTCTCAGTAACGCCTTCTGCATCAGTGCAAGTAGAAAGCAAAGAGGCTGCCTCAACAACAGCTCCTGCGCTAGCACAGACAGAAACGCAAGGGGATAACCAAGCCTCATTGAAATCTGCTACGACAGAGGCAAGTCAAGCGACAGATTCGACTGCTTTTAAAAATGCTCAGGCAGCTACAGGAGCTAGCCAGCCAGCTGCAGCCACTGCTCAACCAGCATCAGTAAATGCTAGTCTAAACAAGAGCACTTTAGAGAACTACCTCAAAAACTTGCGCAGCAAGGACTTTTCAAGTAAGACAGATGATAGCCTAGAAATCTTGAATGGCGTGATGGCAGCTGCTGATAGCGTGCTTCAAACTGCAACCAAGCAAGAAGAGATTGATAAAATTTATCGCAATCTCGTGAACTTTGTCAATTCTGGTCTTCATGATAAAAATCCGAAGTTCATCCCAGACAAGGATAAGACTCCTCACTCGGCACTTTATGAGTTTGAAAGTGCTACACCAGGAAAATCGGTTCCGCTTAGTCTGAACTACTTGAAGCCAGAAGACACAAAAATCTACAAAAAGGGCGATAAAGTAAAGGCCATCCAGCCAACTGAAACAACTTATATAGAGAATGATGGAAGTGGTAGATGGACCTTTAAGGGCTATGACTATGATAGTCAGGTGATTGACAAAGATGATGTTTTCTTCACAGGTAAGTGGGAATATACACCAACACCATACAAGGCTACCTATAGAGCAATTAATGGTTCACCTGGAAAAACTCCGCCACCTTATGTTGCAAACTGGAGTCCAGAAGATAAAAGAAGATTTGCTGAGGGTGAAGTAGTAAAAGCACAAGAATTTCACTGGGTTTTTTATACTTCAGAAGAATTTCCTAACCGAAAAGGTTATTGGGCTTTGACTGGCTTTGATGCTCCAAGTAAAGTGGCAAACAATGGTGATGTGGAGTTCGTAGGAACTTGGAAATACTTTGAGGATGTCATTGTATCCTACAAGGCTGTGAACGAGCAAGATTGGGAAAATTTTTATAAGTTACCAAGTAGTCCTAAGACCTCAAACTATGACAAATATAGATTACCTCTTCCTAAGGAGATAAAGGATCTAGAAAGCAAGCTATACGATTACAAGCTTTCTCTCAATCAGTTTGATAAACGCAATGAGTATTTACCTAAAGATATACTGGATACGCTAGCTGCTTTGTACCGCTACGATGAAGTTCAAGGCGTCTACAAACCATTTTATGATGCAGAACATGAAGGGAATTGGACCTACGAGGAAGATGTAGTAGATTTAACCTTCAGTCGTGAACTAGAACGTGCGGCTACATATGGGGAATTGCCAAAAGTTACAATGCCATTGACGTTTACATTTAAACCAGTTCCTCGGAAACCGACTTATGAGTTTGTCAGTGGAACGGCTGGCAAATCACTACCTGCTGAGATCAATAATCTGAAGCCAGTATATGCGCCAAGTGAATGGACATATATGGATAGGAAGACATATCCGAAAGGCAAGGATATAGTTCAGTCTGTTAAACCGCTTAATGATTCCTACTATGATGCAGTTAACGGTGGTACTTGGAACTTTTCGGGCTATGATTTTGATAAAAAACCAGTGAGCGACTGGGAGCACGATGGATGGAACCTCAAGTTCACAGGAACTTGGACATTTACACCGGGAACCTATCCAGAAAACTATAAGTTTGTCAGCAAAGACCCTAGCCTGTCTCTCCCAGAGGAAATCACGACCTATATTCCAAGCACTGGAAAAAACTATAGTAATGGCGATACTGTCCTTGCAACAGCTCCCCTGAAGACGACCTACATGGACTTTGTAAACAAGGGAACTTGGAAATTTGATGGCTATGATGCTAATAGCAAGGTAGTTAATCAAGATAAAGTTCTCTTTACCGGTACTTGGTCCTTCACACCACACAGAGATAAGACAGTTTCCTTTGACTTTGTGAGTGATACTCCAGGGAAGACTATTCCTGATGATTTGAAGACACAAATTCCAGCTCCTATCACGACTTCTCCGTCAGATTATTCTGACAATGTCTATAATGCTATTAGCTATTTGTATCGATACAATGATACAGAAAATGATGGTACATGGGTTCCTCAGCAGATTCCTCAGCAAAAGGAGGACGTTGAGAAACCAGCTGACGATGAGGATTCTACCTACACTGTTCATTGGAAATTTGTACCGACCAAGCATAGTGTTTACTATGACTTTTATACAGATTCAAAAGATGATTCTGGTCAAGATCTCTATCCACCATCAACTTTGTTTAATCTGATATCTGACACAAGAGAATTTGTCAAGGGTGAAAAAGCTCGTGTTAAAATGCCATCTAAAACAAGATTTGAAGATCCTGATGGCAGAGGAACTTGGATCTTTGATGACTACTATGAAGAAGATGGTCAACTGAGCCCACGTGTGAAAACAGTAGAGAACGCAGACCTCGTTTTCAAAGGAAAATGGATCTTAGTTCCGACTGATCAGACTGATACAATCTACAGATTAGAGTATAAATTTACTAACTCAACTCCTGCCTACCCTCTTCCAAGTAAGATTCGTGACATGCTTCCAGCTGGCACTGATTTCGTTGCACGAGCTGACGATTACAAAGATGCAAGCAGACTTGACACATCTACAGTAACTGTTCCTACAGGTACATGGACCTTCCATGGTTTTGACGCGGATAAATACGGAAAAGCTATTGCAGGTACGAATGTGAAGACCATCACAGGATCTTGGAGCTTTACGCCAAATGGTGTGGATTATCAGTTTAAGTCAACTAATCCTGACTTCGTATTACCAGATCATATCATCAAGTTGACTCCGAAAAATCCTTATGATTATAAACTGAATTCTAAGGAAGTAGTTGCGGAACAACCAAGTGAAACGACTTATGTTGATACAGCGAATAAAGTGACTTGGACATTTGCAGGATATGATAAAGAAAAAATCGTTGTAGCAGAAGGCAGACAGACTTTCCTTGGAAGCTGGGTACCTACTCCAAATCCAGAATATGTATTCAAATCTTCTAAAGCAGATGTTCCATTACCACAAAGTATTTTTGAAATGCTTCCAAATGATGAGGCTTCTTATCAGGTTGGTGACACCATTGTAGCCAAACAACCTGCTGAAGAATCAGTAGTTGAAGAAGAAAAAGACTATGTCTGGACCTTCAAAGGTTACGATCAGAAGAATGCGACCTATAATGGCAAGCGCGTGACATTTACGGGTATCTGGGAAGTAACGCCTAGACCGCATTATGTAAGCTATACTTTTGTAAGCATTACGGCTGGTGTTGATTTGCCTGAATTTATCCAGAAGAAAGCACCAAAAGATAGCTCAAGCTATTACAACACGCAAAAAGTTGTACCAGAAGAGTTGACAACAAAGACTTATAAAGATGATGTTAACGATGGTACATGGACTTTTGATGGTTACGATGCCAAAAGTAAGATTGTGAAAAAATCTGATTTGACTTTCACAGGTAAGTGGAAGTTTAAAGCCAACAAGTATCAAGCAAGTTACCGCTTCGAGAGTGAGACAGCAGGTAAGCAACTTCCAGCAGCTATCGCAGCATTGACCCCAAGCGACAGTACAACATATGTGAATGGTGACTATGTTACCGCTCAAC
>NZ_CALSFO010000003.1 GCF_943736975.1 Streptococcus sp. Marseille-Q0941
GCATTGACCCCAAGCGATAGTGACTTGTATGTGAATGGTGCCTCTGTTTCCGCTCAACAACCATCACAAACCACATACACAGATAGTGTGAACGATGGCACATGGACCTTCAAGGGTTACGACGCAGACAATGCAGTCGTCAACAAGGCCAGTGTATCCTTCGTCGGTAAATGGACCTTTGAAGCTAACAAGTACCAAGCTACTTATCGCTTCGAGAGCGCAACGGCAGGTAAGCAACTTCCAGCAGGTATCACAGCCTTGACTCCAAGCGACAGTGCAACTTATGTGAACGGTGACTCTGTTTCCGCTCAACAACCATCACAAACCACATACACAGATAGTGTGAACGATGGCACTTGGACCTTCAAGGGTTACGACGCAGCTAGCGCCGTTGTCAACAAGGCTGATGTAGAGTTTGTAGGAAAATGGACCTTTGAAGCTAACAAGTATCAAGCAAGTTACCGCTTCGAGAGTGAGACAGCAGGTAAGCAACTTCCAGCAGCTATCGCAGCATTGACCCCAAGCGACAGTACAACATATGTGAATGGTGACTATGTTACCGCTCAACAACCATCACAAACCATATACACAGATAGTGTGAACGATGGCGTTTGGATCTTCAATGGTTACGACGCACCTAGCGCCGTTGTCAACAAGTCTGATGTAGAGTTTGTAGGAAAATGGGCCTTTGGAGCCAACAGGTATCTAGCTACTTACCGCTTCGAGAGTGAGACAGCAGGTAAGCAACTTCCAGCAGCCATCGCAGCATTGACCCCAAGCGATAGTGACTTGTATGTGAATGGTGCCTCTGTTTCCGCTCAACAACCATCACAAACCACATACACAGATAGTGTGAACGATGGCACATGGACCTTCAAGGGTTACGACGCAGCTAGCGCCGTTGTCAACAAGTCCAATGTATCCTTCGTCGGTAAATGGGTCTTTGAAGCTAAGCAAGCTCCTAGTCCTCAGCCAGAACCAGCACCACAACCGCAACCGCAGCCAGAACCAGCGCCACAGCCGCAGCCACAACCAGAACCAGCGCCGCAACCAAATCCAGTTCCACCAGTGAACCCAGGGGGAGAGCAGGGAGCTGATAATAACCAGGCAGATAGACATCAACCAGAACAACCAAGAAAACCTGAAGAGAATCCACCAGCTCAAAGTCCAGCAGGAGAAAAAGCAAAACAAGCTACATTGCCAAATACAGGTAGCACTGCACCGCTTTCACTCACTGGACTAATGACTAGCTCTCTTCTTGCAGGTCTAGCAGCGTTGCTTCTTGGTCGCAAGCGGAAAGATGATTAAGTACTGATTTTATCTAGGTATATCGACTTTTATAAGATTATTAAGCAGGTAGTTGACTGTTTGACAAATCTATCTGAGTCGCAAGCTTTAAGGCTGAGAGAAGACCAATTTGGTCTTCTCTTTTTGCATTTTGGATAGAAAGCAAATGTGTGATTTTTAGTATAAGAGAGGTATTTAGAGAAATTGAGAGCCTTGTGATAGGTCAGATGAGTTGGACTACTGAAAATGGTCAAAATATGGTATAAAGGTTAGATGAATAGAATCGAGGAAATTATGTCATTTACACAATTTAAATTTAAAAACTATATAGAAAAGGCTTTGGAGGAGTTGAATTTTACGACTCCTACCGAGGTTCAGGAAAAGTTGATTCCTATTGTCTTGGCAGGTCGTGACTTGGTTGGTGAATCCAAAACAGGTTCAGGGAAGACTCACACTTTCCTGTTGCCGATTTTCCAACAATTGGATGAGGAGAGCGATAGTGTACAGGCAGTTATCACAGCTCCGAGTCGTGAATTGGCAACGCAGATTTACCAAGCGGCTCGTCAGATTGCTGCCCACTCAGATGTGGAAGTTCGTGTGGTCAACTATGTCGGTGGTACGGATAAGGCTCGTCAGATTGAAAAACTTGCCAGCAACCAACCACATATCGTTATCGGAACACCAGGTCGCATCTATGACTTGGTCAAATCTGGTGATTTAGCTATTCACAAGGCCAAGATCTTTGTCGTCGATGAAGCCGATATGACCTTGGATATGGGATTCTTAGAGACAGTCGATAAGATTGCAGGGAGCCTTCCGAAAGACTTGCAGTTCATGGTCTTTTCAGCGACTATTCCACAAAAATTGTAACCGTTCTTGAAAAAATACTTGTCAAATCCTGTTATGGAAAAAATCAAGACCAAAACGATTATCTCAGACACCATTGATAACTGGTTGATTTCGACCAAGGGGCGTGATAAGAATGCTCAGATTTATGAATTGACTCAAGTCATGCAGCCTTATTTGGCAATGATCTTTGTTAACACAAAAACGCGTGCTGATGAGTTACATGCATACTTGACTGCTCAAGGATTGAAGGTAGCTAAGGTTCATGGAGATATTGCTCCTCGTGAGCGCAAGCGGATCATGAATCAGGTGAAAAATCTGGTTTTTGAGTACATTGTCGCAACGGACTTGACAGCGCGTGGGATTGACATTGAAGGTGTTAGTCATGTCATCAATGACGCCATTCCGCAAGACTTGTCCTTCTTTGTTCACCGTGTTGGACGAACTGGGCGCAACGGACTGCCTGGTACAGCTATCACCCTTTACCAGCCTAGTGATGACTCGGATATCCGTGAGTTGGAGAAATTAGGAATCAAGTTTACTCCTAAGATGGTCAAAGATGGAGAGTTTCAAGATACCTATGACCGTGATCGTCGTGCCAATCGTGAGAAGAAGCAGGAAAAACTGGATATCGAAATGATTGGCTTGGTTAAAAAGAAAAAGAAAAAAGTCAAACCAGGCTATAAGAAGAAGATTCAATGGGCGGTGGATGAAAAACGTCGGAAGACTAAGCGAGCAGAAAGTCGTGCCCGTGGACGTGCAGAACGTAAAGCTAAACGCCAAACATTTTAAAAATGAAACAGTAGGACCAAGTGGTTTTACTGTTTTTGTATAGTTCTAAATCGGGATTGTCAGAATTCATAAGTAGATGATGTTAAAAACTTAAAATTTAATCAGATCATTCTTTTAGTTTTCTGAAGTTTATAGTATACTTAAATTAAAAATAGATTGTAGGAGAAGTACAATGAAAGACTTTAAAGACTTTATTGCTGGGATTGGTGAAATAAATGTTATTGTTTATTTGATATATGTGTGTACTGGTCTCGCTCCTCTCTTTCATATATTGGTCATCGGTTCAGAATTAAGCACTGGAAAAATAGTTTTAACCATCTTAGGTATACTTTACGCTATCCTTTTAACGATTGCTAGAATTTATCGAAAGTTTTTCTGGTAAGAATCATCATGAAATATTAAAATCCCATCAGAAATTTGAACTGCACCCCAAAAGTTAGACAGAAAAAATCTAACTTTTGGGGTGTTTTATTATGAAATTGAATTATGAAGATAAAGTTCAGATTTATGAACTAAGAAAGCAAGGACAAAGCTTCAAACAGCTTTCGAAAAGATTTGGTGTGGATGTTTCTGGTCTAAAGTACATGATGAAATTTATTGACCGTTATGGCATAGATATCGTCAAGAAAGGGCTGAATCGTTATTATTCTTCAGAACTAAAACAACAAACGAATTAAAGTCAAACTAAAAGGACTTAGCCCTGTGCAATACAGAACTAAATCCTTGCAATAATTATTTGTCCAACTTTTAGGGGTCAGTACAGTTTTCCTTTTTGGTATAAAATATGTGCTTCCTATGATTAGGCAATTTTCTGAATCGAAAAATGACTAAATAGAAAGAGAGATTTCAAAGCCTTGCATCCATTCGGATTTTACTGTGATTTCGATTTTTAAAGCATCTGCTAATTGTTTGACAAGATAGAGACCCATGCCTGTTGATTTTTTCCTTGTCTCTCCTGAATCACCTGTAAATCCTTTTTCAAAGATATGAGGGAGGTCGCAAGCTTTAACTCCACACCCATTATCCCTAATAATCAGGGTTTTGCGCCCCTTGTCACTTGACATAGAAATCTTGAGTTCTGGTTTGTCAGAGCTATATTTAAGGGCGTTGGCTAGTATTTGAGACAGGATAAATCCAAAACTGCGTTGATCAGTGTAGCAGATTCCTTGTATGTTCTCTAACTTAATCGTAAAATTCTTTTCTTTGAGCAAGGGATCAAAGTTCTCCAAAAGATCTTGGATACACTCTTCTAGGTCAAGGTCTTCAAATAGAAAATCATTTTTCTCACTTTTCACCCTGTAGTAGAATAGGATCTGTGATACATTTCCTTGGATTTGATTTTTCACATAGTCCAATTTAAAAGCAGTATCCTCAGGTAGTTGGTCACTTTGATTGTCTAAAAGGAGGGAAAGAAGCGATAAAGGAAGTTTAATCTCATGCGCCCATTTTTCAACATAGTCCTCGTACTCGGCTAGTAATGAGTTGAGTTTTCCTATTTGAGCCTGCTTTTGATAAAGGGTATCTGCTATTTTTTCAATGCTTTCTTTCTCTGAGGCACTTGATAAATTCAATAATTCAAGCTCAGTATCGATCTTAGGGTTGGCTATGAAGGATTTATAAGCAGCGGATTTTTTTCTTTCTTTTCTTATAAGTAAGAATGATAGGATGAAAAAAAGCAGGACGGTGGCTAAAATATAGAGAAGGATGAGAGCTTGAAACATTCTCACATCTGAAAGCCAAAGCAGGACAGCTGTGAATAGATCAAATGCTAAGAGAACAAGTAACCAAGGCAGATAACTAGCTAGATATTTTAGGTTATGTTTCATCTGGACTTACCTCTTCTAGCTTGTAACCAATACCTCTGACGGACTTGACTTTAAGGGCAATGCCAGCCTGTTTCATCATCTTTTTCAGCCTTGCAATGTTTACTTGTAGGGCATTTTCATCGATGAACTCAGTTGTATTCCACAGTTTCATGCTTAGTTCTTCTTTTGTGACAACAGAATCAGTTGCCACTAATAAGGTTTCTAACAATTTTCCTTGATTTTGGGGGAGTAAAATCGAGTGTCCATTTATATAAAGGGTATAGGTATTTCGATCCAGTAGAAAATTATCTTTTTCAAGTAGATTTTGTCTACCTTCATAGCGTTTCAAGATATTTTCTATACGTGCCAAGAATCTTTCTTTCTTGAAAGGTTTTGTTAAGTACTCATCTGCCCCTAATTTCAGGGCGTAGATCTCATCTTTTAGTTGTTCACGGGAAGTGAGAACCAATATGGGCACAGAGCGTTTTGACTTGAGATTTTTACAAATTTGAAAACCTGTTTCTCCTGGCAAATTCAAATCTAGTATGATTAAATCCGTATCGTATTGCAATACTTGCTGGCTTGTATCTTTGAAGTCAGTCAACTTATCAACTTGATAACCCGCATTCTCTAACAAAATGACAATTTCATCTCGAATCAAGGCTTCATCTTCAATAACCAGAATATGCTTCATATCGGCTCCTCCTTTTCCTATTTTATTCTACCTTATTCATCTCTTTTGGGTTCCATTAAGGACAACAAGTACTTGTTGCTATTTTTCTTTACAATTTTTATATAGATGACTTCAAAGCCTGCTAAGAGCAGTACGATCAGCATGGCTGTGATAAATTTCTGCCCCATGACCATTCTTGCACTGGCTGGTACTATTCCTGTGAGGAGGGAGCCCACTCCAAAGCTACTACTGATAAGTGCAAGGGTTATTGGCAGACCGAAATACCAATTGATTTGCTTTTCTGAAGATTTACAAAGAGTTTCGTAGTTGGCTCCGAGATGGATCAAGGTTTGGTATCGTCTGTAGGATTGTCTTTGTCCCATCAAAAACTGAACGCCGATAATTGTATTTGCAACAACAAGGAAGATGATAGCCAGATAGATAGTGATATAGCTGGCAGAGATAATGTAAAATAATTGTCTTCCCATATTTTGTATATAGCTTTCATAGCCAAGAGAGGTTTGATTTAGCTTTTCATTCGTATCTGAGATAGCTCTCATCAAGCCTTTTTCTTTGACCAGCTCAGGAGCCAAGATACCGCTGACATAGTTCGAGTAGTGACCGTCTGTATAGTTCATAAAGGTCTCATCTGGGACTATGAGGGCTACAGAAATGGTTATTTCACGGTCCGTTACAATTGGTAAAGACTGTACTTCGCCAATCAATTTTACATCATTTCCCATGACTTTGATATGAGGATTTGCTTTCAGAACAGAGTTAACCAAGTTCTCATCAGGGAGAAAATCTTTCCCCATATACAAGTAGGCTTCCTTGCTAGTTAGTTCTAGAGGTAGCAGACCTGCAGCCCTTCTAAGCTCATTGTATTCAGAGAGTGGCAAAAGGTGGGAACTTATATATATTTGGAAATTATGGACTAAGATTTCCTTGTTCTTACTTTCTTTTTGCTCTTTCAATACCTTGATGAACTGTTCAAAGGACATTGACTTGTGTTCTTTAGGTTCGCCTACTTTGATTTGCAGAATCTTTGAAAACTGTGATGCCAGTCCAGCAGCTTCAAGCTCTTTTTTAACTGTATTTACATCAAGATTTTCATCTGTTTCCTGCTTGCTATCTCTAAATGTATAATCCAATACGTGGGTTTGATTGCCTGAATTGCCGCTTGCAATGGCCACACCTGCTCCAAAGAGGCACAAGGCAGAGAAGATTAAGAGGGAGCAGACAGCCAGTATAGTTGAGCGCTGGATAACTAATTCCTGAATCTGTCTAAAATTATAGGCATGAAGTTTTCGATTGTTTCCAAGCTTGACCAAAAAGTCTATAAATAAACGCATACCAAAGAAGAGGAGGATAGTTCCCAGAGTACCCAAGAGAACGGTGATGCCCATGGTTATGACACTCTCCCAAGCTCGTCCACTCATACCCATGTAATAGGCTGTTCCTAGAAGCAAAATTCCGAGGAAAGAAGCAAGAAGGTGAACCCCCTTGGGGAGTAGTTTCTTCATGCCAGAAGGAGAATAGGATAGCAGATCTCCGATTTCCTTATTGGCTGTTTTTGCACTTAAAAGGATAAAGACAGCTAATTTTACGGCTAGAAAACCGATGATTGTATAGAATAGAGCTGTAGTAGATAGAGAAAATTGATGTTCAATAATCCCTAGCCCAACAATTTTAGCGGTTATTAGGCTAATCAGTTCTGAAATTAAGATTGAAATTGGAAGACCTATTCCAAGAGCAAGGATACTGTTTCTCAAATCCTCGAGTAGGAGCAGCAAGAACAGTTTGCTTCTTCGCATTCCCAGTGTGAGATAGACACCAAATTCATGTTTTCTCCTTTCCATCTGCATACTGCTTGCGAAGTAGACTAGAAAAAAGAGAATAAAGAGGGTTGCTACGTAAAGAATAGGAATCATGCTAAAGAGTTTATTTACAGCGTCACTTTCTATTTGTTTTAGAAAGAGCATCACATCTTGATGGGACAAAGAAAGGATGATGTAAAAGGAGATAATAGAAAGAACCATAGAACTGAAGTACAAGCCATTATTCTTTCGATCCCTCTTGCTATTTCTTGAGACTAATTTAGAAAACATTGCCATCACCTCCAGCCAGGGCTGCCATGACCTTTAATATTCTGTGATAGAAGTCCTCTTGACTTTCTCTTGGATAGTCGCGTCGAATTTCATGGAATAGTTTTCCGTCTTGGATAAACAAGATGCGGTTGCAAAAGCTGGCTGCAACGGAGTCGTGGGTTACCATGAGAATGGTGGTTTCTTCCACTTGATTCATTTCGGATAATTTTTGCATCAAAATGGTCGCATTTTTTGAATCCAAAGCTCCTGTGGGCTCATCTGCAAATACAATCTTAGGGTCTAAAATCAAGGCACGCGCAGCAGCTACCCTTTGCCGTTGACCACCTGATAATTGAGATGGGAACTTATCCAGAAGTTCAGAAATATCCAGATATTGGGAAAGCAATTCTAACCGAACCTTGCTTTCGTTGGCATCGACCTTGTGCAAAGACAAGGGGAGTAAAATATTTTCTTTGGCTGTCAGATTGTCCAAAAGCTCAAAATTTTGAAAGAGGTAACCAATTTCCTTGCCACGATAATCAGCTAACTGACTACCTTTTAACTGACCTAAATCTTTTTCTTGCATTTGAATGGAGCCGTCAGTTGGTTTGATGATAGTAGCGAGACAGTTAAGAAGGGTTGTTTTCCCAGAACCACTGCTCCCCATAATCCCTAAGAACTCACCTTTGACAACTTGAAAAGATATACCGTTCAAGGCTTTGGTGATATTGGGCTCTTTCCCATAATGCTTTTTTAATGATTCTACTCGTAAAATTGTTTCCATGTGAAACACCTCCATCTTTTGTTACTTTCATTATAGTATGAATCAGAGGAGAATAACACTTACGGATGATGTAAGAAATCTTTATCATTAGGTTATTGGAGCTATACTTACTATATTATAGCATGGTTTCAAGGATTTAAAAAGAGGAGTTGAGAGTCGAGAAATTTTCCTAATATTGAAATTATAAAAAATAATACCACTGTATTCCATGCTACAGCAGTATTATTTTTTATTTTATAGGAAACTTTATTCCCACTCAACGGTTGCAGACTCCTTGAAAATCGCTATATAATAGGCTTTTTAAGGAGTTAGTAATTCTTTGGTGGGGTTTTTGGTGGGAATGTTATTTTGAAATTGATTGGTTCCCGTTGAAATGTACTAAGCTAGAAGATGGGAAAGAAACATTAATAATTCCGACCATTTCATTAGTGATAGCTTCATCAGCGCCATCCCATAGATGCGAGTAGTGTTTCAAGGTGATTTCAGGAGAAGAGTGTCCTAAACGTTTTGATAGAATAAGTACATCAGCATTTAATTCATTAATCAGCAGTGAGGCGTGGCTATGCCTAAGACCTTTCGCTTGGATAGGCTTTACGTGAGCAATCTTGGCGTACCTTTTAATAATCCTTGAGATTGTAGATTTTAGCATAGGTAAGCCATCGTATGAAAAGATAAAATCGTTCTCGTGTCCTAGTCCAATCTTTTTTTGAGCTTCACGCCATTTTTTTAACACATCAATAGTATCTTTATCTAAACTAATCATCCTTTTGCCGTCTTTAGTTTTCGTAAACGAATTACGAGTCCATTCTTTTTTGTTTTTAACAATAAGCATATGATGAACTCGTAGGCGTTGCTTATCAAAGTCAACATCATTCCATTGAAGGGCACAACCTTCATTTACACGTACGCCAGTCATGAAATATACCCAAATCATCACGAAGTTTAAATGTTCATATACATCTTCAATGTAAATTTGGGAAATAACAGCTTCAAATTCGCTCTTTGTCCAATATGGGACATTACTTTTCCCTTTAGGAATTGCATTAGATTGCTTAGAAATGTTTTTTTCCACATATCCCATTTGCAAAGCATAGTCCAATGATTTCCTAAACATGCCAAAGATGAGGCTAGCATATCCTTGTGAATATCCGGCACCATCCTCATCTTGACTAGTCAGTAACCATGTTCGAAACTTCTGGACTTGTTCGAGGGTAATCGAACGAAGTGTAGTGTCACCAAAACGATCACAAAGCTGCAAAAGATTTTTCTCTCGAACTGAAAATGTGCTGTGCTCAACTGTTGTTCTATAATATGGAATATAATGGTCTTCCATAAATTGCCGATATTTCATACGGTAGTTAGAATAACCTTGAGATTGATGATATTCATGTTTCAGCCGAGTTAATTCTTTATAAGCATCTGAGGCCGATTTAAATGGGTTCCCATGCTGATCTTTCCTAGATTTCTTTCGTACCCGTTTCCCAGTAACTCTATCTCGACTAAATTCGGTTTGAAGAAAATATTTTCCGTCTTTATCAGAATATACTCCAGGAAATTTTGTTTTCTGTTGATATTGTGGCATTATTCCTCCTTGTAAAGTGAAACACCCAAAATTTCTTCAACAGCACTGATTGGGACGTGCCCTAAACGTCGATTATTATAAAAGGCATAACCCTTTTGTACCATAATTAGCTTAGCTTGTCTAATAATTGAAATGGCAGTATAGGGATTGTAACCCATTTTAATTAAATCTTCTTTGTTCATTGTTTGTTTCATAATTAATAATCCTCTTGAAATTTCTAAATTTTATTGCGATAATAGAAGTAGGTAATAGATATTATTACTAGTATATTTTGAGTTTGTTTCTGACACCGACCAAAGTTTGGAAACAAGCTCTTTTTTATTTTTACTTAAAGTAACTTTCATATCCTTATCCTTTTGAAAATATTCGAATAGTAGTTGCGGTACATATTTATAAATGCACCTTGATATATCAACGTTTTTTGACATTGAAGAATATATTTGCTATTAAAATAACTGCTAAATTTTTATTCCATCTCTAAATCTTTTTAAGATTCGTTTCAACATTTTATCTTCAAGTTTTTCTTTTGTATTTTCTGTAATTGTTTCATTGAAAATTTTATTTCGTTTTTCTAAAGAGTATGTTTTTAGTGGAAAAGTTTTATAAAAAGTTGTTGAAGGGTTTCTACGAGTGCCTAAACCATATTTTTTGGATTCTTCTAGTGAATGGAACATTACTCTTATTATTTCTAGAACTAGCCAACTTGTCATTTTTCCTAATTCATGTTTTGTTCCAGTATTTGCTTCTTGGTATTGGAACCTTTTTAGGATTCTTCTTTTAGTCTCACCCTTATTTGTTTTTAAAAATCCTATTGGAAGAAATGCAATGATATCTTCATCAATTAAATCTGATACTGTGGTATTTGATAACTGATCATGAATAAATAATAAAAGTTCCGTTGTATAAAATTGTGGATTAGATTTCTTATAAATTTTCTTTAACATCTTTTCACATTTTATAGTTGCATTTATGATTATCTCTATATATCGAAAAACACCATCAGATATTAGAATCTCTAAATATTGAATAATCATTTCATCAGTTAATTGTGCTAAGTAATGGGAGTATAATTGCTCAGCTATCCTACTGCCAGTTAATTCGATTTCATATCTAAAGATCTCTAAATTCTTTAACGATGAATTTGTTTTACGGACTTGTTTGTTCTTTTTTGCTTTCTCAATTTTGTTATAAAAGATGTGTTTTTCTTTCTTATTAATCTCAATCGATACCATCGAAAACTTATCTGTATTTTTACTTGTTCTATGATTTTTTAAATCTATATTCTTTTCTTCTTCCGCAAGTGAACTTATTAATAATTGACGAGTTTGTAAAGATGGTAATTTATCAAAAGCAATTGTGAATGCTAATTCAATTTTCTTAAACCTAACAGAATTCGGATTATATTTGGTTTTAATCTTATAATCTCTTTCTAATTTATGTAATACCTCTTTTAATCTTAACTTAATCCCCTCAATGCCTGTAGTTTGAAAATTAGGAGAAGGACCGTTAAGTTGGATTGCAATATACCTCTTTCTGTAACCTACTTCTTTTAAGCTAATTGTCACTTTTCCTAAATCTACTGATTGAATTGTGATCTTAATTAATTCTCCTTGTGAGTTGTAATCTATAGATGCTGTGTCTTTAAATATTTGTTCATCAAAAACGTTAGGATCATAAGTTACTATTGGACTATGAATTGAGACTACACAGTTATCAATACCCCAATAAGCTGTGGTAACTGAGAAACAAGATTTTATAAAACTTTCGTTTTGTTTCTGTGATTCCAGTAATTCTTTCTTCCTAAGTTCTCTATCTTCCTTTTGTCTTTCCTTTTCTTCTATTTCTTCACGAGATAAGGGAGGTCTCTTGACTACTTTACCATCTCGTTTATTTCTTTTAGGTCTTCTTACCATGTATATTCCTCCTTGTTGTTAAATCTGTAATGAAGATGTACTTCTAAAATGTAATTTTCTTTAAAATTAAACCTCCTTCTTTCTTATATTGGTTAGTATGCCATAAATCATGCAAAAAACGTCCAAAAACAAAAAAAAATTGAATTTTTTTTTAAAAACAAAAAAACACTCAATTAAGAGTGCTTAAAAAACGCGTCGTAACAAGGTTTTGAAGAAAAAAGTAGGCTCTTACCTAATTTAATTTTTTTAGTTTAGAACAAGAATGTTAAGAAAGAAATCAATACTTTCAGTACGATATTTTATTGATGTGACAAGGTTTTGAAGGAAAAAGTAAGTTTTTATCTACTTTATTTATTTTTAAACAAAGTATAAATTTCTAATTATCTTTTTATATTTTCTTAAATGCTCGTAAAGCCTTATTCTATGTGCTTTCGAGTATTTTTACTGTAGGAAGATACTTCACGTTTCTTTGCATATTTCCTCATGTCTTAGCTGTCAGAAGTGGTAAATAAGTAGTAAATTCATTTGTACTACTAAGCAACAAGACGCTCCTGTTGCTTCTCTTTATTCAAGCGTTTCATTTCTGCCATTGCAGAATCGAATGTTGCATGTGCGTAATAGTTCAGCGTCATGGCTATATTAGCATGTCCCATAATGTACTGTAATGCCTTTGGATTCATTCCTGCATTTGCATAGTTGGTACAGAATGTATGTCGCAAACTATGTGGAGTGATGTGTGGCAATTTATCCTCGTTATACTTATTGTATTTCTTAACAAGACCTTTCATCATGCCGTTGTAATCACTTGCCACTTTTGGATAGTTCTTTCTATTAAGAAAGAGGAAATCACTATATCCATCAATCTCAACACGCTTATCATTCTTTCGATTCGCTAACACTCGCTTAAATGCTTGATAGGCTTCTTCAACCATAGGAACTTGACGTTCGCCACTTTTGGTCTTTGGTGTTTCAATGTAGTACCCAATTTCAGTATCTCTCAATAGCTGATGGTCTATATTGACAAGACGATTCTCAAAATCTAAATCTGGAAGTGTCAAACCACCAAACTCTGAAATACGAAGACCTGTTTTTAAGAGTATCAGAATTTCATCATAATTTTTGCTGTAGGTTTTATCAGCTTTTGCAAAGGCTAACAGTTTTTCTTCCTGTTCTTCTGTTAGTACGGTCTTAGGGACAGTATCATCATCAAGAACTGCTTTCAGTTGAAAGTCAAATGGATTCTTCCGAACACAATCATCTTGTATAGCAATATAGAATGAAGCCTTTAAAGAACGTTTGTAGTTATTGATGGTTTGATAAGCATAACCATTTTCACTCATTCTAATAGCCCATTCTTTAGCGTCTGATGGCTTAATACTGTCAATACTTCTTACACCTAACTTGTCTTTCTTCAAAATATCCATAAGATATTTGCGTCCAGTTTCAGTGTTTTTTCTAACCTTTGGTCTTTGAGCGTTCTGTTTTGCGTTAAGCTGGCAGAGTGTCATTTTCTTTCCTACAACATCAATACCATCATGAATGTCTTTCTGTAACTCTGCGATTTTCTCTCTAAGTGAGATACAATCACGCTTTCCTGCTGGTACTCGGTCTGTAGCCACAAGTTTCCACGAGTAAACAAATTGCGGTTCTCCAAATGAATCTATATATTTGTATAAGTATCTTCCGTCTTTTCGTTGGCTCTCTCCAGTCTTTAAGATTCGACCTTTATTGTCACGTCTTTTTTCTGACATGGCATTTGCTCCTTTCCTTTATGGAAAGAGCCTTGATACGACTTAATACTATTTTATCATATACAAGACCCTTTGGCGACGCTAGATTGCGTCCAATGTATCTATAATTTTTTCAAATTGTTTTCGTTTAATCTGAATACGATTGCCATTCATAATCAGCCAATTTGCATTTTTATTTTCCTCTGCCAAGCGTCGTAGCTTGTTTTCGCCAATACGAAAATATTTTGACGCTTCTTCAATGGTTAGGGTATAACGTTCCCAAATAGGAATGTCAGTCTGCTTCATAAAATCCTCCTTTCCAAATCACTTATTTGGATTTCATAAAAGTTGTTTTACCAGCAATCGAACAGCTTTAGCAAAGCTCACGGGAGTTCCACCCCTGCATGGTTCTCATGTAGCCATACTCATTGCCTGCGACGGTTTTATCACGCTCGGACTATTGACTGTATGGGAGTATCATTATCACGATAAGAATGTCGTTGCAGGCAATCCTGCTAAAGATTGCTTCTCGGATCACTAACATGAATCGCTCGCTATCTTTATAAGATAGGTCATGGCGGTTAGTTCCGTTGGCTCTTTTCTTATCGAAACGTATTCGATTACTTTTATTCAGTTTTCAAAGAACAATGGCTCGTTAGCCTATCAAAACACATTGAAAGCTCAATATGCTTTGGTGGAATAACAAACCTCCCTGTTCGGGAAGCGTGGAATGGTTTAGCACGCTTCCACGAAAGGAGAGAGGATATTACTTAATTTCAAATGACAAAATCTTTGTAATCAGTCTGGTTTCCATTCTTCCACGTAAGACTTCATCAACGACCATACTTTGATTGCCATATTCATCTTTCATAAGTCGTAGGGAACGCTTCGTTATGTACCCTCTGTAATGATGTAGAATCTGGTTAATCGCTTCGGTATCGCCATCTGTTGCCTTTACAATGAGAGGAAAGGGAATCATAGGATATTGTGTTTTCATTCTTCAAATTCCTCCATAAACTTTTTAATTAAGGCTAGTCCACTGGTTCTATGCCGATAGACAGTAGAACGGTTCAATTTCAACAGGTCTGCAATTTCTGAATCGCTCATGTCCATAAAGTAAAACAGCAGTAGAATTTCACGTTTCTTGTCTGGCAACTCACGTAATGCTTCACTCAACAAATCATTTTCAACGCCTACTGATAACCCATTGAGTGTAAAAATCTGAAAGTCAGTTGAATAGTTATCTGTTGTCGCAAACTGGCTAACAAGATAATCGCCAACATCCGAAAAGGACACCTCACGCTTTGCAATCCTTGAAAGATAAAGCATATAATTCTTTCGCTCGTCTTCCATAGCACGTTTACAGATATAGTCAAACTGATTTTCTATTGTGGTCTGAAAAGAAGATGGTTTCATGTTTCTCACCCCCTTTCTGTCTAGGAAAGGAAGTGAGCCTTGCTCGTTTATCTCCTTTCACTCTTAGTCCCAATGTGAAAGGGGGATTTGTTGCATTACTGATAAATAAACTTTGTAAAAAAGTTCTGAATAGCCAAAAAAGCATATAAACAGATTTATTTCTCTGTTTACATGCTTCTGTTATTCTATCTATATGATTTATAAAACCACATTGGTGGACGTACTTATCTATTGCAGATAGACGACTTTTTTTGACAAGAACCCAATGTAAGGAAATTTATTGTATATGATGTACTTCATGGCGACGTTGACCTCCAACAAACCGCCATTTGGAAGTAATATACAATATTTTAACAGCGTAAATAGCACTACCATATAACGGTTTTTTTTATTGGCGTTTAGTAGTGCTTTTTATTAAATATAAACCTATAAACCATATAACACGTTTTTCTATACCTGTTTTTAATTCAGTAGGAACAATAAAATGTATAGAGGTGGTCTACTATGCGTAAAAAAGAAGATAAATATGATTTTAGAGCCTTTGGTTTAGCCATTAAAGAAGCTCGATTGAAACGAGGTTTAACTCGTGAACAAGTGGGAGCATTGATTGAAATTGACCCACGGTACTTAACTAATATTGAAAATAAAGGGCAACACCCCAGCATACAAGTTCTTTATGACCTTGTATCGTTACTTCATGTTTCCGTTGATGAATTTTTCTTACCTGCTAATAACTTGGTAAAAAGCACCCGACGATTACAGATAGAGAAATACATGGATAGCTTTACAGACAAAGAACTATCCTTAATGGAATCTTTAGCCAGCGGTATCAACGAAGCAAGAAACATCGAAGACTAATTAAAAGAATCCATACATAACGGAAAGAGCCGATAAAATGAGATTGTATTAATCTCATTTTATCGGCTCTGCGTCTTTGCGTCTGGCTCTGTAATCACAGTTACTTTGAACTGCTTTATTTCAATTAAATTTTCTTGTCTGCATTTCGGACAATAGAGGGGGAATTTTTTTAATTCAGTATCTTCCCTTATCTTTAATCGTGTTTTATTTCCACATACAGGACATGTTGAGGCGGTAAGTTTGCTAGTCAAGGAGTAAAACGACGAAGATTAGCATTTACTTCCGCCCATGCGATAGCTGTCCGTGATTGACAAGTGCTAGCACGCAGACAGAACGGAGATAGCGAACCGCTGAGTGTGTCGCTCTGCTCGTAAAAGCTTAGAAACCTTTGAACGAAAGGGATAATGAAAGCCTTGATTGCAAGGCTTTTTGCTTTATGGTGGGTAAGTATCAGAGTGAGAAAATTTTTGGAATGAGTAGAAGTGATAGCTAGAAATTATCAGTTTCTATTTCCATTTACCCTGTGGGTACGTGTTTGTTTCCATTGACAAGGAGTTTGTGGGAATAGAAATGTACCCACCTTGTTTGAATCAAGTGAAGTGTAGTTGAAGGAAATCTGTTGAAAGCAATACTTCATTTTACCGAATAAGTAATAATTTAGGCAACTTCAAATCGATTAAAAAAAACTATTTTAAAGGTTAAGAGTAGACAAAAATTGTCCACTCTTTTTTGCAAACTCAATTTATCAATAAATGAAATGAGGGAATGTAAAATGAAATATTTTGAGGTTGAGTTAGAAAATCCTGATGAATTTTTAAAACTACAAACAGAAGATTTTGTGAAAGCTAATCGCTTGCTACTAAGGAAGATAATCCAGAGCGTTACAGTCTATGAAGAAAACTTCGTCATATCCTTTAAATCTGGCATCGAATTGGAAGTATGAGTCTCATTCCATAACTTTTATATTGAACATATCATCTTGTTGTGTTATACTATAAATTGATATAAACAAAGATGTAGGAGGAACCGAAACTATGACAGCCTCAATGCGTTTAAGATAAGCTGGCAATAAAAAAAGCAGAATCTATACCCGATGATAGGCTTTTTTGTTGTGCTTATTTATACGATATTGAGCATTCATTAGTTACGGTGAGGATATTGGTTATTTAACTATACCTTTATTTAACTATGTCTTTAATATGAATGTTTCCAAATTGTATGTATGCAGACCAAAAGCCACATTGTGGGGTTTGGCCTGCATTTTTTATTGCCTAGAATGCTATTCAAAATAGAAATTCAAGCAAAATAATATGCAGGAGATAATATAAATGGAAAAATACAACAATTGGAAACGAAAATTTTATGCAATATGGGCAGGGCAAGCAGTATCATTAATCACTAGTGCCATCCTGCAAATGGCGATTATTTTTTACCTTACAGAAAAAACAGGATCTGCGATGGTCTTGTCTATGGCTTCATTAGTAGGTTTTTTACCCTATGCGATTTTGGGACCTGCCATTGGTGTGCTAGTGGATCGTCATGATAGGAAGAAGATAATGATTGGTGCCGATTTAATTATCGCAGCAGCTGGTGCAGTGCTTGCTATTGTTGCATTCTGTATGGAGCTACCTGTCTGGATGATTATGATAGTATTGTTTATCCGTAGCATTGGAACAGCTTTTCATACCCCAGCACTCAATGCGGTTACACCACTTTTAGTACCAGAAGAACAGCTAACGAAATGCGCAGGCTATAGTCAGTCTTTGCAGTCTATAAGCTATATTGTTAGTCCGGCAGTTGCAGCACTCTTATACTCCGTTTGGGATTTAAATGCTATTATTGCCATCGACGTATTGGGTGCTGTGATTGCATCTATTACGGTAGCAATTGTACGTATACCTAAGCTGGGTAATCAAGTGCAAAGTTTAGAACCAAATTTCATAAGGGAGATGAAAGAAGGAGTTGTGGTTCTGAGACAAAACAAAGGATTGTTTGCCTTATTACTCTTAGGAACACTATATACTTTTGTTTATATGCCAATCAATGCACTATTTCCTTTAATAAGCATGGAACACTTTAATGGAACGCCTGTGCATATTTCTATTACGGAAATTTCCTTTGCATTTGGGATGCTAGCAGGAGGCTTATTATTAGGAAGATTAGGGGGCTTCGAAAAGCATGTATTACTAATAACAAGTTCATTTTTTATAATGGGGACCAGTTTAGCCGTTTCGGGAATACTTCCTCCAAATGGATTTGTAATATTCGTAGTTTGCTGTGCAATAATGGGGCTTTCGGTGCCATTTTATAGCGGTGTGCAAACAGCTCTTTTTCAGGAGAAAATTAAGCCTGAATATTTAGGACGTGTATTTTCTTTGATCGGAAGTATCATGTCACTTGCTATGCCAATTGGGTTAATTCTTTCTGGATTCTTTGCTGATAAAATCGGTGTAAATCATTGGTTTTTACTATCAGGTATTTTAATTATTGGCATTGCTATAGTTTGCCAAATGATAACTGAGGTTAGAAAATTAGATTTAAAATAAACAATATTGGAGGAATATTTATGTATCTTATTTTCATGTAACTCTTCCTGCTAAAATCGCAGGGTTTTCCCTGCATACAAGCAAATGAAAGCATGCGATTATAGACAGGAGGAAATGTTATGGAATTAATATTAAAAGCAAAAGACATTCGTGTGGAATTCAAAGGACGCGATGTTTTAGATATAAATGAATTAGAAGTATATGATTATGACCGTATTGGTTTAGTAGGAGCAAATGGTGCTGGAAAAAGCACTTTACTCAGGGTACTTTTAGGAGAATTAACTCCCCCAGGATGTAAAATGAATCGTCTGGGTGAACTTGCCTATATTCCCCAGTTGGACGAAGTAACTCTGCAGGAGGAAAAAGATTTTGCACTTGTAGGCAAGCTAGGTGTTGAGCAATTAAATATACAGACTATGAGCGGTGGTGAAGAAACAAGGCTTAAAATAGCACAGGCCTTATCGGCACAGGTTCATGGTATTTTAGCGGATGAACCTACGAGCCATTTAGACCGTGAAGGAATTGATTTTCTAATAGGACAGCTAAAATATTTTACAGGTGCACTGTTAGTTATTAGCCATGACCGCTATTTTCTTGATGAAATAGTAGATAAAATATGGGAACTGAAAGATGGCAAAATCACTGAGTATTGGGGAAACTATTCTGATTATCTTCGTCAGAAAGAGGAAGAACGTAAGAGCCAAGCTGCAGAATACGAACAATTTATTGCGGAACGTGCCCGATTGGAAAGGGCTGCGGAGGAAAAGCGAAAACAGGCTCGTAAAATAGAACAGAAGGCAAAAGGTTCTTCAAAGAAAAAAAGTACTGAAGACGGAGGGCGTTTAGCTCATCAAAAATCAATAGGAAGTAAGGAAAAAAAGATGTATAATGCTGCTAAAACCCTAGAGCACAGGATTGCGGCCTTAGGAAAAGTAGAAGCTCCGGAAGGCATTCGCAGAATTCGTTTCAGGCAAAGTAAAGCATTGGAGCTCCATAATCCATACCCTATAGTCGGTGCAGAAATTAATAAAGTATTTGGGGATAAGGCTCTGTTTGAAAATGCATCTTTTCAAATTCCGTTAGGAGCAAAAGTGGCGTTAACTGGTGGTAATGGAATCGGAAAAACAACTTTAATCCAAATGATCTTAAACCATGAAGAAGGAATTTCTATTTCGCCTAAGGCAAAAATAGGTTACTTTGCACAGAATGGTTACAAGTACAACAGTAATCAGAATGTTATGGAGTTTATGCAGAAGGATTGTGACTACAATATATCAGAAATTCGTTCAGTGCTAGCATCTATGGGGTTCAAACAGAACGATATTGGAAAAAGTTTATCTGTTTTAAGCGGTGGAGAAATTATAAAATTGTTGCTTGCTAAAATGCTCATGGGTAGATATAACATCCTAATAATGGATGAACCCAGTAACTTCCTTGACATACCAAGTTTAGAGGCTTTGGAAATACTAATGAAGGAGTACACCGGAACTATCGTGTTTATCACCCACGATAAACGATTACTCGAAAATGTAGCAGATGTAGTTTATGAAATTAGAGATAAGAAAATAAATCTGAAACATTAAATTTAAGGTAGTCGCTGGTCAGTATAGTCTGTTCTGGTTGGCGACTCCATTGTTAAAGAGTATAAAGACTTTAGATTTTATGAATATTAAAAATAGGAACAGTCAATTGAACTGCTCCTATTTTTCTGCTAAATATATTGTAGTTTTCTTATATGTATAATGATAGATTAGCGGATTCTCATCTACGGTACTTACTTCAAATATGAAGAAGTGATCGCGGTTATCTCTGGACTTTTCCTTATTGAGGACAAAGTAATTCTTACGTGAAGTCGCCATTGTTTTTAGGATATCATCAGTTAGGAAGGTCAATGGAATATTCATGTTAGAGTAGCGGTAGAAGTCACGTTCAAAATCTTGGTAGCTCTCGCTATAATAGTCCATTTGTAGGTGATTACGCTGAAACTCAAGCTGATTCATAGAGCACCTCCTCGACAAGTTCAATACTAATAATGTCTTTTAATTTCAAATTGATGTGACCTGTTGTAGTTTTTATCAAAATGAAATCTTTGGTCAGACTTGGTATTGTTCCAGTGTAGGAAACACGCTTGTTTTTTTCAATCACTTGAATGCGTGTGCGTAGCTGCCCGGCGTATACTTGACTGAGGAGTAATAATTTCTTCTCTAGTGATAAGTCAGACATGTACGTTACTTTGTTTGTATCATCAGAGAGTGCTGATGCATGTTCAGATAGGAAAAAGCCCATCCATTTTTGCATCTTTGTATCCTGGTACTCTCTTGCTGATTGAAATGGTAAATATGAACGGTCAATCATATCAAATCCTTTCTATGCAGAGGCAAGGGTATTTTTATCAAATTGAATCGTAAAACCTTGAATTCCCCCACCTGTGTAACATTCTTTAAAGCGATTGATTACCTCAGTATAGATTATCACAGATGAGCTTGTTGGCTTAATGCTAAATGTAAATTCCAATGGTAATCGGTTTTCAGATTTAGCATGTACTAGTCGTATCGATATTTCAGTTGTTTTGAGTTTTCTCTGACGAAGTTTTGAAGTTGCTGTTTCAACGATTCCATGTAAAAATCTTTCAAGCATTTCAATATCATTACATCCTTTGCTACGGATTTCTGAAAATTGTACTGTATTTTTTTCTTGTTTCATTTTAATCCCTCCAATCCACCCGCGGAATGACCACCGATAAGTTTACTGCGTTCAATATTTCTGGAACCTTCAGTTAGGACGGTTCCTTTTTGTATGGCTAAAAAACCAAACTGTTCTCTGACAACATCAATAGCTGTCTGAAGTCTATTATCTTTTTCAATTTGTTCTACATCATCAAAGAGTGATAGTAGAGTATAGCTTTCATCTACGAAGCCACTATAAGATACACCAATTTGTCTCACTGCACCAGAGGTGTATTTTTTCGGAATAATACAAGTACATGACTCACCATTGTTTTGGGGAGATTTGCGGGTTCAATTTTATTCTGAGCATTTATAGATTTTTTCATCTCAGTCCTAGAATAGCCAATATGAATAGAAACGACAGTAGTCAATACTAGGGCTACTGTTCCGTTCCACAGTATCATTTAAAAATCATTTTCACACCCTTTCGTCTATTAGTATAGAAGAAAGCTCTCAGCACACAATATCCACTTGTAGTTTATAATAACTATCTCCTCCTTTACACTTTAATTCAAATCTTTATTAAAAAATATTTCATCTTATTTAACAAGAAACCATATTTATATAACAACATAAAATACACTAAGTTATTTTATTGAACATATATCGTACTTTATCTATCCGACTATTTGGACGACGGGGCTGGCAAACAGGTTCACCGGTAGTAACATGGTACCCTTTTAACTCTGTTAAACAAACACTACGTCCATTTGTAAAGAAAGTTAAATCACTACGATATTCTTGAATACACCGAGCAGGGATTTCTCCACTAAGAATGACCTCATTATTTTTCAATTGAGTGTCTACGATGTTCGCACAATATTTAGGAGCATCGCTGTATGCTCGTGAAAGATATTCCTGTGGCGCATAAATTTTAAAACTAAGATATGGCTCTAACAATTCTGTTCCAGCTTTTTTTAAGACTTGTTCCAATACAATAGGAGCAAGCATCCGAAAATCTGCTGGGGTACTAACAGGGCTATAGTATAAGCCATACTTAAAACAGATTTTACAGTCCGTCACATTCCAACCATACAATCCTTGTTCACAGCCATAGCGTATCCCCTCCATAACTGCATTTTGAAACGATTGATTTAAGTATCCAAGAGAAACCGAGCTCTCATACTGTACTCCGCTCCCTAATGGAAGCTGTGCTACAGATAGACCAATGGAAGCCCAGAAAGGATTCGGTGGAACTTCGATGTGAATGGTATACTCTGCTTTTTTTAACGGTCTTTCCATATAAATGACTGTAGGCTCTTTTATTTCTATCTCCACATGATACTTTTCTTGCAGCAGAGCACAAGTCACTTCCATTTGTACTTTCCCTAAGAAAGAAAGTATGATTTCATGTGTCGCAGAATCCACATAATATCGCAGAAGCGGGTCACTGTCGGAGATTTCTAAAAGTGCATCAAGTAACATTTCCCTTTGTTGAGGTTTGCTCGGTTCAACAGTCGTTTGCAGCAGAGGGAGGGGATTTTCAATTCTCTCTCTCTGTGGCAATAGCTTTGTATCTCCAAGAACACTATTTAACTTCAAAAACTCATTCTGCAAAATAACAATTTCCCCGGAATAAGCCTTATCGATTTTACATAATTCACCATTTATTGAAGTATACATTTCTGTAATTTTTATTTTTTCCTTTTCCGATATTCTAACCGAATCTCGCAAATGCAGTACGCCACTATAAAGACGTATATATGCAAGACGCTGTCTTTTTTCCGAATACTCAATTTTGAAAACTTTTCCGCAAAGTTCAGACTGACCTCGATGTGTTGATGAATAAAATTTATTCGTAATAACTTCTATAAGGTTATCAATCCCTATATTACTTTTTGCACTTCCATGATAAAGAGGGAACAGAGAACAATTCTGAAATCTTATGCTTTCCTCTTGTTCGAGTTCCAATGCTTCTAATGATTTACCGGACATATATTTCTCTAAAAGGTCATCGTTTCCCTCTATTACCGTATCCCATTGTTCAGATTCGGTAAAGTTCGTCACACACATATTAGGATACAGTTCTACCTTCTGTTTGATTACAATTTCGGCAGAAAGTTTCTCTTTAATATCCTGATAAACCGTTGATAAATCAATTCCATTTTGGTCAATCTTATTGATAAAAAAGATTGTGGGAATCCCCATTTTCCTAAGTGCATGAAATAATATACGAGTTTGTGCTTGTACGCCATCTTTTGCAGAAATCAGTAGAATTGCCCCATCTAAAACTGATAATGAACGATATACTTCTGCTAAGAAATCCATATGTCCTGGCGTGTCTATGATGTTCACCTTCGTATTTTCCCACTGAAAAGAGGTTATTCCTGTCTGAATTGTAATTCCTCTCTGACGTTCTAAAAGCGTATTATCCGTCCTCGTTGTACCTTTGTCCACGCTTCCTAATTCTGTAATCGCTCCACTGTTATATAATAAGCTTTCTGTTAAGGTAGTTTTTCCTGCATCAACATGAGCTAAAACTCCAATATTAATAATTTTCATGTGATTTTCCTCCATTCAAAAACCCAAAAGGGCATAAAAATCCCAGTGATAAATACTTTTATCACTGGGATTTTTATGCATAACCATAGGTATACAAAGCATACAGATATTCTCTGGATACTTTAGAATCACATGATAAAGGTATTCTTAAACTGGGTACAAAAAACTAAGCCCTCCTAAAAAAGGACATCTAATTATTTGTTCCCGCTATCAAATTGACAGTTTATTTAAGAATACCTTGCCGCATATTTATTAACTCCTTTTAAATAGTCACTTAAATTATAGCACGTAAGAGCATATTTGTAAAGGAATCTCCAATTTTTTATCAAAAAGAGTACATGATTACAAAGTATCTGTAATCATGTACCAATATTTGTTATTTTACAATCTTCCAATTACTCCCGTTCTTTTCAAGTACCAAATCAAATTGAGATACCTGCGTTGCTTTGGTCTGCTGGTCGATATACTCCACTGTCAGCGATACCGTGACTTGATTATCCTTACGATTGTGAATAGGATTTACCAGTTCTTGAAAGATGTACTCTTTTCCGATTGGTTTTAATATCCCGTCATTCACATAGTAGGAAAGTTCACTGGCTGTCGCTGTAGGATAGAGCTTGAAGAACGTCGTTAAAAACTCATTGATTTCATTGGTTGTGATGGAATCAACCGTCCCCTCACTTTCAATGGCTTTTGGTTTATAACTTGATTTCTTAGGTATGTTGGTAATGGTCGGATTCTTAACCAGTACCATATTTCCAGAACCATCTACATAGACACTCACTATATAAGCAGAGTGGACGGTCTTTGTATTTTCTCCCTCTGTAATGAGCTGGTCTACACTGTAGGTTACATTAAACTCATTGTCGCCAGTTGGCTCTACCGTCCATATCTGAAATCCTCTTACAGAAGACGATACAGGAATATCTTTGCGTACTGTATCAACATTGAGAGCTTGAAGTTCATCTGTCAGATAGCCTTTTAGACTTTCCATTCGATTATCAATGGACTTATCGGATTGCTCCCATGAATAGTAGACTTTCGCAAAGTTCTCTACAAAATTTTCTACATGATGAGTATCAACGTATTCCTTTTCTATGATAGTTGTTTCGTGAATAGTATGAGTATCTATAGCTGTAAAGTGCTTGAATATCGCAAAGCTGAAACTAAGCCCTAAAAGTACCCACAAGGCAATCACAACCTTTTTATGAGGATTGACCTTATAGACACGAGGTTTCTTTTCCTTTGGTATCTGTTTTTCTTTATTCTGATTTTTTCTAAATTTCATCATTAAATCTTCCTTTCTCATTGTTTGATTCGTCCTGCTCCCACTAAATGCTGTTGCCAGTAGGGGCTTGTTAAGTCGGCATAACCGATTGGGTCGCCTGCATGAAACATACGGTTATTGCCAAGGTATATCCCAACATGAGTAATATAAGAGCCAGCGTTATAGGTAGAATGAAAGAAAACCAAATCGCCAGCTTGTGCTTCCGATAGTGGGATATGCTGGGTCACATCATATTGCTGTTGTGCGGTTCGTGGTAAGTTAATTCCAGCTTTTCCATACGTCCATTGTGTCAGTCCGCTACAATCAAAAGAAGTAGTCGGGGAAGCTCCACCGTAAACGTATCGCCAGCCCTCATATTTCAGTGCTTCGTCCATGATGGCTTGTACCGTATCATCATCAAACTCTGTTGTGACAAGATACTGCGTTACCAGTTGCACATAAAACATATTGCCATAGTTGTATCGCCAGCCCCCATTGATAGGTATGGCTATGGGATTGGGGTAAGACACTTTTTCGCCACCTGAATACTCTTTTGAGAAACTTTGAGCCAGTTCAAAGGTATATTTATTTCCACGATTAGCCACATACCCTAAGAAACCACCACCATAATTGTAGGACTGGATAACCGATTCTAAATCTACACTGAGCCTTTCGCTACTGGCTAATAATTCACTGAAATACTTCACACCTTGCTTAATGGATTCTTCTGTACTCAATGAATTAGGTGGAAGACCGAGGGATTCCGAGGACTGCATAACATCTTCCGCAGTACCGCCCGATTCCACCTGTATAATCGCAAGAAGTATGTTGACATATTCTTCAACGCCATATTCTTTGGCATATTTTTCTACCATAGGCTTATGAGCCAGCACTTCTGCGGAAACATTCACACCTCCATAATGAATATTGGAAATTCCGCTGTCCTGTTCATCTGAAAATAAAATGGCAACAAACAGAAGCAGTGAGAAGACCATCAAGAATAATCCAGAACCACCAATCACTAAAGTTTTCAACTTCATGGTTTCTTACCGACTTTCTTAATGGTGGCGGTTTTGATTGGTGGTCTACTTCTTGTATTTTGTAGTGGTACTCTTTGAACAGTAGACGGACGTTCTTTTGTGATTGGACGTTGTGAAGTTCTATCTGCTGTAGTGGTTGAAGTTGCTGGCTTTTGAACGGTTTTTTCTTGAACGGTATTGCCTTGGCGTTCCACTTTTGGACTTGAAAAATCGGACTTAACTGCTGGACGCTCTTGTTTGGCTTGTTGAGATTCCTTATATGAAGTCTGAATATTAGACTGTTTTGAGGTCTGTTCATCATGATATTGTTCTTGTCTTGTAGTCGGTCTTTCATGAACAGAAGAAGCAGGCTGTTTTTTCTGTTTGACCTGTTCCATTTCAGAGCGACGCTTCGCAATGGTTTTTCGCCTTTGTTCCTGCTGTTCCTTGCGTCCACTGGCTCTGTCCGCTTTGGTTTGAGAAATACTACTGGTTAAATCACGGACATTCTCTTTTACTTTGGATTTTCCTTGATATACTGCATATCTTGCATTGGTCGGCAAATCTTTAACCTGTTCTTTCAAACCACTAGCAGTGTCTACCATTCTGTCTTTGGTATCAGCTACTGTACCGATGGTTTGACCGATACGTTTTCCAAGTGTTGATTTTTCCTTTCCGTCTGGTCGGGAGTGATCTGCTTGTGTCCTTGCAGAACTCCCCGAACCCGACTGTCCTTTTTTACCTGTAACAATGGCAGACCCAGCCCCTAGAGTAGTCATGGAACGTCCAAGTTTCCGCTGTAGACGGTGCATGTGAGCGTGCATAAGCATACGAGGTTTTCTCATCACACGACTTCCCACACTTTGAGAATCGTTACTCTGTAGAGAAAACATACTCATTAAATCGCCCAGCTTGAAGTAGATTCCTGCAAAGGTCACAATCTGTAGAAAAGCAATCAAAAAGAACGGATAACCAGCCGATAAGGTATAGAGCATGGTTGAAATACTAAATGCTGTCGTAATAATCAATGTGATTCCAGCTCGTGTCAAAATGGTATTAAAGAGCTTTGTTATGGCTCGTTTTGACATACCATCAAATGATGGAATCATGCTTAAAATAAAGCTCACAGGCAGAAACATAGCATAGATGATAAAAAGTACCTGCGAGAAAATCATGATTCCTGTTAATAGGAATACAAATATGGAAATCCCAATATTGAAGACAAATAGGAAGAAGACTGTACCTAAACGGTTAATGGTCTTTGTAATGGTTAGATTGGTATTGCTTCTGTCTTCAATTTCTTCCGCAACAATTTTTTCTCTGTCTTCGCCATTGTTGGAATCTGGGCTGGTGGAGAGCAGGCTTTCCACACGGTCAATACCGATACTTTCAATGTCTGAACTGTTGTATTGAAGCAGTAGCCACGGTTGCTGAACCTGTATGGAAAACAGGCTATCTCTGATTAAGTCCACGCTGTCCTTGCCTTGACTATCGGAATGGGGCATGACAATCTTCGTGCCAAGTGATAAACTGGCATTACTGATGTCTGATGAAAAGTCATTGATTTTTTTAATGTAGTCGGGAGCGTAGGCAATAAAGGAAGCCGATAGGATAAACACCAGCACAAAATTCATAATGGCATGAATTGCCTTTGTGGTTTCTCTCTTTATCAGTCCCGTATAGGCAACATAAACCCCAAGAACCAAAATCAAGAGTAAGAGGAATCCAACATAGAAACCCTCTGTTGAAAATCCGTTTGCACTCACACCAGCTAAGGTCTGCATATTCTTACCAATGGAATCTGCTGTAGCGGAAATGAAGTCTAAGGAATAGGCTTCCTGTACTAAGTAACCTGTCGCATTGGAAACATACAAACTGATTGTCCAAATAAAATTGGTAATGGCATATAGTCCATACATGACCTGTTTTCCAATCCCGTCCGACCAGTTCCACGGAAGCCAGCCCCAGCTATTATCCACATAAAAATCCAGTTGATAGTTTTCAAGTGGGTATCGGCTGTATTCATTTGCCACATTGACCGTATCATCTACCAAGCCCGCAGCTTGAACCACCGTTCCCAGCATGGCTAAAAGAAAAATGGCAATCACAAGTGTGAAAGCCACTGTCATTGCCACTTTACCTAGACGTTTCAGCGTCCAGTTTGATTTTATTCTGTTTACTATTGATGGTTTCACATTTACACCTCTTTTCGCACAGGTGGTCTGGTATCAAAGGCATGGAGCAGTTCTTCAAATACAGGGTGGAACTGTATCACACCGACACGACCATATAAATCACTGATAAGGCATTGCCCGTTTTCCAAATCACGCAATCGCTTCTGATTGTTTTCGTCCTCTGGGTCTACACCAAAAAAGGCTAAGGTCTTTTTAATCTCGTTAAGGTCAGTGGAACGAAATGCAAATTTTAAGCCGAGGTTATTTTTCAGTTTTTCATCTAAGAGGTCGTCTGTATTTTGGGTCACGAAATATACCCCAGCGTTCATAGCACGACCAGCCCGAACCAGCTTCATAGATAGTGTTTTTCCTTGTGCTACCTGTAAAAAGCTCCATGCTTCGTCTAAATCTACAATCTTGAAAATGCTTCGGTCTGTATGGATAAAGTCTAAAGCAAAGGTACTAATGACAATCAGCATAGCAACGGATAAAAGCTCCATAGTGGTATATTCCTCAAAGGAAGTTTCCTTGTCGGGAAGTACCAAGTCCGCAACCTGTATAATGTTCAGTTGTTTTTCTAAGCTGATAGACTGCTCCACATAACCATTACTGAATAATAAATGTGCAAAGTCATAGTCTGTAAAACTTTCGATATGGTCGGCTATACTGGTACTTAGTGGCGTATTCTCAACCCGTAATTCCTCAATCACTTTCATCAACCCTCGTACTTCACTATTGGTTACTGCACGAATGGCTTTTCTAAGGATTGGGAAGCGTTCCCCATCACGAGAGGAAATCCCCGTAAGGAATGTCAGAATATCAATAGCCAGTGATTCAGAATCTTTGGGATTTTTCATAATCACATAAGGGTCAAGTAAGCCTTTGTTTTTCTCATCAGAAGTCAGAGTGACGATATTGATTTCATGGGAAATCTCTGGCAAGGTTTCTTTCCATCTGCCACGTTCTGCTTTTGGGTCTACAATCACTGCTTGTGCCCCATAAAGCACCGCATAATAGACGATAAGGTTATTCGCAAAGGATTTACCACCACCCAGCGAACCAACAAAAGCCGACGCTAACGCATTGGTTACTGAACCCTTAACCCCTTGACTGGCAAGAGCAGGTTTCAGATAGACATTGCGTCCAGTATCTAAGCTGTAGCCAACATAAATCCCCTCATTTTCCCCCAGCATTTGAGTAGCACCAAAACCTAAACCAGCGAGGAAATCAGAGGTCACGTATTGAATATAATCATTCATATAACGCTTGCTGGCAGGTAAAAATTCTTCATGTAAGCCGAGCATATCCCCAAATGGTCGTACCAGTTTTACGCTTAAATCGTCATAAAAATCTTTCACTTCATTACAACGACGTTTGAGTTCGTCAAGATCATTTGCTGATACCCTTACCACATAAGACAGCTTGTACATAGATTCCTTGCTTTGGTCTAAATTGGTTTCCAGCTCATTCACACTTTCCAGAGCTTCCGCCACATTGGAGCTGGTTTCATTATCACTTTGCCAAGCGTGGTTATCCAAGTCTTTCAGTTCTTTCTTTTTATTGCGGACAGTAGATAGGGCTTTACGATTCGCTACAATTTCCACATTCATTGACGTATCAATCGGGAATGTAAATTGCTGTTGCTGGTAGTAGAAGATTTCAGAGGACGGGAAGTCCAGTTCTCCGACAATGCTGTTAATGGTAAAGTAAGCTACATAGACGGTTTCATCTTCCTGCTGGATTTTCAAATATCGCTGTTTTTCTTCCACCAAACAGCGAGTAGGCTTAATCAAGTCATAGTATTTAATCAGCGTTTCATTATCCAGCTTTTTCTTTGATAGATGGTACTCATACTCTTCATAGGCAGTGCCTGTCTGTCCGTAAAGGTGTTCAATCAGATAGCCGAAGTCGTCCTTATCTAACCTGCGGATTTTGAAACGACGAGAGATTTTATTTTCTAAGAGCTTTTCCATCTTCTGAAAACGCAGGATTTCATCATTACTCATACTAACAAAATCGCCCATCAGCTTATGGTTCACATCATAGACAAAATCAGACAAAGCATTTTTTGCTTCAACGGTAAGACTTTTCATAGAAAACTCCTGATCGTTGAGAAGCAACTTAAAGCCGATAAAGAAACGGTAGTTCACTTGATTTTCGCCAATCATGGATATTAAAGCGTCTGTCTGTTGGTCGATTTTGTCATAGGCAACCGCTTTGAGCTTGCCAGTGACTTCATTTTTGGAACGCTCTTGTGCAGAACGTATGCTGGATTCTGTACTGATTTGTAAAGCATGAATTTTGCCATCACGATTTTGTGCGATAAGCTGTCTGAAAGAATCATGCACTTGTATTTTCTGTTCTGGACTTAGAAATGAGTAATTGTAAGGAACAAGCTCATAGTAAGCATAACATTCCCCGTCTTTATTCCAGACGAGATTGTTTTCAATGTATTTAATTGGATATGCCATAAAATTCACTCCTAACTGCTGTAATGGCTTCTTGTGGCTGGTTTCTGCCAAGCGTTACTTTTTTTCCTGCATAGGTCAGCTTTGGTCGCAGTGCATAAGCAATGACAGACTTCAAAAATCCATAAGGCTTTTTACCATCAAAAGTTTTTGTAGACATAAACCATGTGAAAGCCACAGGAATCCCAAAGTATTTGAGAAATGCTCCCTCTATCATGGAAAGAGGGGGCAAGTTGCCAAGTATCATCACTGCAAAGAGTGACACGACAAACCATGTCATTTGCGTAAAGGTTATGGGAAACGGAAGTCTAAAATCATTGATAGAATACAGTACCTTTTCCACAGACCAGATACTGGTATAGCTTCGTATTTTCTTCATGTAATCAATCCTTTCATAAAAAATAGGGGTAGCTGATTGAGCCACCCCGTAAAATAGAAAATCTGCCAGTAGTAATGTACCGACAGATTTAATAGACGATTTCAAAAATCCCATGATTGGTTGAGATAAACGTTCCTGAAAGGTCTAAATCCCGACCATAGGCTTGATAATCAATATAGTTTTGAAGACTAGCTGGTACTTCGCCTAAAGCACCCGTTTCTTCAATGTAGTAGCGTGCCACGTCATACATATCATCACAATCGGAATGAATGATAATATCCTCTTGATGTTCGCTTAGTTCTTCAATGCTTGAAAAATGAGTGAGCAGAGCAGATAGCTCCGATTGTAATTCTTCGGGTAATTCCGATACCATTTCCCATAGTCGATTGAGTTCGCCAATGGAAGTGTATTCGTCAACCGTAAAGGGTAACTCGTAGTCATGAATGGCGTATTCCTCATATTCATCATTCAAGCCGATTTTCTCTTTGACTTCCTCAAAGTCAATGGGAAAGGTAAACCACGCACCGACCAATTCGCCCTCATTGTATTTGCCTAAATTCGCAATATAGACTTGCATATCGTCCATATATTCACGTCCTTTCTTTGTAGAGATTCAAAAATCCCTACCGCACTTCGTTTGGTGTACCATTCCTTTGCGGAACATAAGAAAACCACTTATATTCCACAAAAGAACGGTTTTATTTAAGCACCAATAATGCGATTGAATAGCTCTAGTAAAATGTCTTTTACTCCAGCAGCGTTGAAGACTAAGCCAACCGCAATAATCGCAATAATTAAAAAGCCAATCAGTTTGCTAAACTCACGCTTGAAGCCAAGATACAAGCCAATCACAACGATTGCTAAAAGCACCAGTGATTGAGCGTTTGATAGAAACCAGTTATAAAGGTTTTGTCCAAAATTCATAAAAATGTTCTCCTCTCTATATTCAATGAATTTGTATTTGAGTTATTTTTTTGTTGTTATCACGTCCTGTTCTTTTACTGACTGTTGCTTCAAAATCTGCTTGTGTCGGTCTGTCAGTTTCGCATGGTCGAGAATGTCTTTTACAACCTGCGTCTGGTTGATTTCATCAAGTTTAATCGCAACCTTTAAGGTCGGGGCAACTTGATGAGATAGCCAGTTCAGCGTCCTTTGGAAGGAGTAAGGCTCTGGTTTTGTGGTTAGTTTTAATCGTTCACGATTGTTCCCAATAAACCAAGCCCATTCTTCATTCAGTTTCCAATCAGAACGAGGTTTGGAATCGTCTTTATCTACAAAACGGATATACCGATTGATAATTTTAAAGGCGGTATGCTCTGGATTGTCATAGACGAGTAAATCACGGACTGCATAATAGGCACGCTCATTTTTCAATCGAATCTCAAAACGGTTTTTTACTTCTGCGTCTTCAATGGGAATATCATTTTTCTTGTACTGCTCGTAGTCCTTTTCATAGATACAGAAATAAACTTCACTTTGTAATGAACCGATATAGAGGGTGTTTCCCATACATTCCTTTTCCTCTTTGCGTACCAGTTCGCCACTGCGATAGCTTTTAAAACTGCGGAAGACGGAGATACATTCTTCCTGTTGGCACTTTTCAGTGAGTACAGGGATATTTAAAATCCCTGTCTTATCGTTAATGGCAAGGTCAAGGCGTTTCATCACACCGCCAGCCACCAAAACGTCCATAAAGAACTCATACCAGCTTCTTTGTTGTGCCAGAAGATAGCTTTCAAATTGTCTGCACCCACGACCTTTCAATTCCACCAGAACTCCTTTGTCCAGTTCATGGGAGCAAAGGACGAATATGTCGCCTAAAGCATAATGCTCTGAATAAGAATAGAAACCATAGTCCTCATGAAGAAAATAGGACAGTTTCAGTTGTAAGATGTTTTCGACCACCTGCTGTACGTCTGTTGTCGGAAAGCGAATTCTTACATAATCAAACAGCATTTCAAGGGGAGCGTCGGGATTGAAGCGTTCCAGAGCTTCCCAAAGGGACTGCTGTAAATCCTCTGATGGCTTGACTTTTCCTGTTTCAATATCGCTTAGATACTGCCTTGTAATACCAGTCGCAACAGCTAAACGGTTTTGAGATAGTCCATAAGCCAAGCGTTTTTCTTTTAAATGCTGTAACCAAGTTTGTTCATTCAGTAAAAATCCCTCCAATCAAAAAGGCGTATGTCAACTTTTAAAGCCCATTTGACATACGCTGAAATTTTGTAAATCCCTTGTAACCAAAGGATTTTCTAATGTTTTTTTGACTGTTTCCTGTCGATTTGTACCCCCCTGTTAGAAATAGTGGGAAAAATTTAAAAAAAGCCCTTTAAAATAAGGCTTTTTAGATACTTTTATATCTTTTGGTAGCTCTTTTGGTAGCTAAGTAGATTTAATCAATAAAATCATTTGATATGAGATTGAGTTTATCAGTTAATTCGGTATCTGCGTTGGGGTATAAATGACTATAAATGCTAAGTGTTGTTTTGACATCAGAATGGCCTAATCGTCTTTGGATATATAGGGCATTTACATTATATTCATTAATAAGCAAAGATGCGTGGGAGTGTCTCAAACCTTTTGGTTGAATGTATTTAACACCAGCACGTTTAGAGTATTTTAAAATTTGGTCTCTAATACTACGTTTACGATATGGAACTCCGTCGGGCGACAGAATAAATGGTATTTTATCGACTTTTTCTTGTCTTTCTTTCCACTCCTTAAGAACCTTTAGAGTATTATCATCGAGTCCAATAGTACGCCGAGAGCTTTCGGTTTTTAGCTTGTTACGGCGCTCCCAATTTTCACGATTTATATACTGTAAGTTGTGATTGATTGCTAGTGTTTTCTTTTCAAAGTCCACATCCTCCCAATAAAGAGCAGTCGCCTCATTTACACGCATTCCCGTAAAATAATAAAGCCAAAGGAGTGTATAAATAAAATGCTCAAAATAACTTTCTTTATCAAGGGATTGTATTACTTTTTGAAATTCATCTTTTGTCCAAAAGTCGATATGTTTTTTTGTTATTGGAATAGGACTGATATTACTTGTAGGTATTTCATGGAAAATTAACCCATACTTTTTTGCGGTTTTCAAAACTTGATTAAGTAATGTCATTTTGTTTCTTGCGTATGAATTTGAATATTTTTCTAATAAACTATTTCTATAATTTATTACATCATAAGTTGTAATTTCTCTAGGCTTTTTCTTACCAAAATATTGAATAAATTCATCAAATATAATTTGACGTCTTCGTTCAATATCTGGACTTGTAGTAGCATAATAGTTTGGTATAAATACTTCGTCCATAAATTGTTTAAACGTCCACTGAGTGTGCTTAATTCCACCTTTTTGATGCACTTTATTTAAAGCTCTTGTTCGTGCCTCAAAGGCTTCTTTTGCGGTTTGAAAACCACGTCTGCGTTCCTGATATGGTTTACCAGTAGCTAGGTCAACTCCAGCTTTAAAATAATAAGTATATTTCCCAGTTTTATCGTCTCTAGTAACACCAGTATACCTAGTTTTTGACATGAAGTTCCTCCAATCCAAGAATTTCTGATACAACTGATACGGGAACAGTTCCGAGCCCTTTATTGTTATAGAAATCGAAACCACGTTCAACCATAATGTGTTTTGCTTGTCTTAAAATGTTATAAGCAGTCCATTTTGAGAACCCTAAGTCCATAATATCTTGTACTGTCATAGTGTGTTTATTGTTCATAAAATATCTTCTCCTTTACTAGTAAGTTCAATGAATTCACCAATTAATTGTTTTAATTCATTGTTTAATCGTGGTGTTTGTTTTTTAAGTGCATCTTGAAGCTCTAAAGAAAATGAGTTACTATCAAATGCTTTTAGGTGTTTTCTAAGCCTAGTTTTTTTGACTCTTATAGTGTTAGGTTTTAGATAGGGAAATAATTCGGGTAAAAGAGCTGGTGCATGGAGAAAGATATAAGCAAATGCTTTGCTATCATCTGGAACACTTGAGAGACTAAAAAAGCTAAAATTCTCCAATCGTTTAGAAATCTCTGAAATGGTTTCTTCATTTATAGCCTTTGTCCGAAGTTGAAACTCTAATCGCCACCAAAAAGGTTTGCTCGCTATATCTAATTTATCAGCTCTTTTATGACTTAATACCTCTATATTCTTATCATACAAACGTACTTGAACGTTGCTACCACTAGCACCCCAGTATTTACTTTCTATGTTTCCTCCTCTACCATAGAATACTTTATGACTAACTCCCCCTTTGATATGTTGTAAAAAGACTATTTCTGGCCTATTAAAGATATCAAAAGCAAGGTCTAATCGTGACAGTCTAATTTCTAATCGATTTAATCGAGCATAATTCATAATCTGCCTCCACACTTGTAACCCCTCAAATTCTTTTAGTGAGTTTGGGTTGAAGTCTAGACGTATGACTTGATAACCACCATACTCCGATAGTTGAAAGAAAATTAGATTTATACTATCTTCGTTTATCGTTTTATAAAGAGTAAAATAGTCTTCTTTTAGATTTTCTTGAATACTAAATTCCTGAATTATATTATCGAGTGATTTTCGTAATTCACGAAATATTCGTCTAAGTGATTGGTTCTCACTATCAAAGATTACTGTTAATCGGTCAATGCTGATATAAATAGATTTTTCTAGTTTTGATAAATCTACTTGACTTTGATATTCTCTTAGAGATTGAATGGTATTTTTCAACTGTAACGCCTCCTTTCTATGCTTAAAATATGCGTAATTCGTTGCTATTATTGATTTTTGCCAATGACTCGTTACTTAGGGCGTTGCCTTAAGTGTATCTGTTTGCTGGCTGTTAGAAACGCCAGCTTTTTATTAGAGATTGAGAGAACTGCGTGCTTCGGGCGCATTGCCTTCGGCTTGCGCCCTTGCTCTTGTCTCACAATCTCTAAACTAGGCGAATGGTAGAAGTAAGTAATGCCAATTTTTATGACTTTAACTGTGTAGAAGTCATAAGAACCTTAGCATAGCCATATTTCGCTTCATATAGACTTTTTATTACCATTTTGGTATAATCATATTGGTTTTAAACGAAAGCCTCAGAATGCTTTGCAGAGCTTTCTGGGGTGTTTTTTCATATTCATAAGTGGACTAATATTGCCTACAAAGTATACTTTTTACTTCTATAACCAAAATGGTTATATAACCATAATACAACCATTTTGGTTATAGGTCAATAGAAAAGCGAAAGGAATTTTAAAATGTTGAAAGACAATCTAAAAAAAGCCCGACTAGATGCAGGACTTACTCAATTAGAAGTTGCTGAAAAGTTAGGTGTAGCTCAAGCTCAATATGCCAGATGGGAAAATGGAGGGAGAAACCCAAAAGATGAAACAGTAGAAAAACTAGCTGATATTTTTGGGACATCTTTTGAAATTTTAAAAGGACGTGATGATGGCCTCGAGGATATTGTTAGTTTGTTAAAACGATATAATCTTTCTGATAAACAAAAGGAAGAAATAAAATATTTGATTGAAGAATATATGAAAAAAGATTAGCTATGTTAGGAGGAGAATATGGTTCAAGATAATGGTGGAGCGATAGCTCAAAAAGGTTTTAATTATCAAAATCATGTCATTTCACTAACAGCGATTAGGAATTATACTAAGAATAATTTTGAGATTTTTGTTGAATCTGACGATGACTTTGAAGTATTATATGATGATAATTATCATGCTTACATACAGGTGAAAGGTAAGAAGAGGATAGGTCTAAAGAGTTTATTACAAAAACATGAAGGTAAGTGTTCTATTCTTGAGAAACACTTAACCCCGGGAGATGGACATTCAAAATATAAAATTGTTGTTTTCCATTTTACAGAAAGTGAATTATCAAAAATGCAAGAGAATACTTCTGAGGAGTTGTTTGAGCATTCATTGAAATTAAGCACAGAACAAACAGATTACATTCTTGAACAACTAGATGAGAGCTTTAGCACAAAACTAACTAATTTTTCTTTAGTGAAGACAAGCTTTAAGAATGATTATTTAGAAGCAAGAACATATTTAAAAGGTGAACTGATTAATCAAGGCATCTCAGTAGATGGAAGAGACGATTTAATTTTAGATGAGTTAGATAGACTTATTAAACAGAAATCAGAATATATAATAGAAAACAAAGATGATAAAAAATTAAAAAGAATCTCAGCAATTGAACTTCAACCTATATTGCAAAAAATTTCTTCAAAGGCTTTGTTTGAAAGTGAACTAGATAAATTTCCTTTTTCATCCTATACAAAAGCAAAAATAAAAAAAGAAGAGGTAAAAATTATACAACAATATATGTATAAAAAAAGACAAGTCATAGGATTGTTGGAGAGTGATATACATAGACTTGAGACTAAAGAATTGACTGAAATTGCTGAGGAAATAAAATTTTGTGACATTTTAAAATCCTTAGAATCTGATACGAAATATGCAATCATTATCTCTGCATATTGTGATATTGTAGAAGGAGTTGCCAATGAACCAATTAATCATTAACAAAATAAGTATAGTTGACTATGAAAATAAAAAGGCCAATAGTTTTGAATTTAATGAAGGTCCTAATTTGATAATTAGTGAACAAAATGGCCAGGGGAAATCTAGCTTAGTTAAATCTATCTATTATGGACTTGGTTGTCAGTTGACCTCCTTTCCTAAAGGTTGGAAACCACAAAAATACATTATTCAACTTTATGTGCTCATTAATGGAGAATCGTATATCATTAAAAGACACAACAAAGTAATAAGTATAAAAAGTAGTGAAGCCTCGTTTATTTTTAAAAATTTTAGAGATTATTCAGAGTGGTTACAGATTAAATTAGGCATGTCTTTAAAATTAACTTCTAAAGCACAATATGAACCAAAATATGTCTATGTCGATGCTCTTATGAGTCCGTTTTATGTAGACCAAGATAAAGGTTGGAATGGAACATTGTATAAAGAAACTTTTGATGGTCTAGGTCAGTATCCGGCAAGTGTCTTCCCTAAAGATTTAATTGATTATTATTTAGGAATATCAAATGAAGAGCTAAATAATAAGAAAAGTCAAAAAGAGGATTTTAGCATCAAGAGCAGGTCGCTTTCGCAGAAAATTAGTCAAATTGAAGCGGTTTATAATTCTTATCAAGAACAAAATGAAATAGTAGAATCTTTACCTAAAGATGTTAAAGAGTTAAAAATAGAGATTGACTACTATATTAAGAAAACAAATGAAATTTCTTTGGAAATTCAAAAAGTAACAAAGGGTATAGAAAAAACGAAGCTCGAATTAGATATACATAGACAAGATAAAAATGAATTAGAACTCCTATTGCAAGATACAAGTAATCGTTTTGAAGATATTAAATATGAATGCTCATATTGTCATTCACATTTAACCAGAGAGCAATCATTAACAAGACTCGAACTAGAGGATAATAGATTAGCTATCAATTCTCTTAAGGAATCATTAGTCCAGAGAATTTCTCAGTTAGAAGAATCACTAATAGACAAACAGAGTAAATTATATGAATTAAGCGACAAAGTGGCTGCATATCAAAGAAAAATTGATGAAATAAAGGAAATAAAAGATATAGAAAACTATATTAGTCAATCTGTCTTAGTTGAATTAGGAAAACTAGCCCGTAAAGAATCAATTGCCAAAGAAATACTAGATAAAGAAATTGACCAACTAAATAACGATATTAGAGATTTGCAGAGTGAGTTAAGACATCATATCAATAGTCTTGAAGGCGATTATGAAGATTTGAAAAATAATTTATCTTCTTTACTTGAGTCCAATGGATTATCTGACAGAAGGTTTAGAGACTATAAAAAATTAAAAGGAAGTGGAACTAACTTAAATAAGGACTTGCTAGCAATATACCTAATTTATATGAATTTAATAGCAAATAACAGTGAATTTAAGATTCCATTTGCTATTGACTCTTTCGTAAAGAATGAAATTGATACAATATCACAAGAGAGAATGTTTAAAGCTATAGGTTCATATTTTTTGACATTAAAGACTCAGACTTTCTTTTCAGTAATCAGAGAAAATTTATATAAAATTGATGGAGATTATTGTAAGATTAGAGTTGAATCCCCTCTTTTAAAAGAAGATAGATATGAAGAAATATCAAGAGAAATCATTGAATTTGGCGTTTAAGATGAAAGACTTTCTTAAATTTGTGGGACTTATTGGTAGCTAAACAGTCAAATCGCACAATTTTGTTCAAAAATAACATAAAAAGAATGTTGATTTATCAGCATTCTTTTTTATTTCAAATGTATTCTCGGAATTAAAGGATGGGAACACCTGCTTTTTTCTCGTCTTTTGACCATGATGGGCATTTTGAAGAAAGTATCGTTGATGAGGGATTTGATGTAGATAAGATTGTTCAGACACAAATGATGATAGAGGCAGTAAGAGATGCACTATCAAAATTAAATGATGAAGAAAGAGAAATCATTGATAGGCTATATTTCAATGATGAAACCATTCGTTCAGTAGCTGAAACTAAAAAAATATCTTATCCAGCTCTCATAAAGAGAAGAAATAAGATATTAGACAAGCTAAGAGAATTGCTGAAAGACTTTAAATAGTATTGAGAATAAGCAGGCAGATTGGAATTTGCCTGCTTATTTTTGAAAAAATATTTTTCCTTATAAAATCCTTAAACTTGTTTTTTATACTGTTATCAGAAGAAAAAGGAGGAACAAAATATGAGCAAATATATTTTGGAAACAAATGAGCTAACAAAAGTTTTTGGAAAACAAAAAGCTGTAAATAATGTGTCATTAAAAATTGAGGAAAATTCAGTATATGGATTACTAGGACCTAATGGTGCAGGTAAATCTACGACATTAAAGATGATTACAGGTATGTTACACAAGACGTCAGGTGAAATTATGTTTGAAGGACATGAATGGAGTAGAAATGATTTATCAGATATTGGTGCTTTAATAGAGATGCCACCCTTATACGAAAATTTAAGTGCAAGAGAAAATCTAAAAGTTAGAACATTATTACTTGGATTGCCTGATGCAAGAATTGATGAAGTTTTAGAAATTGTAGATTTAAAAAATACCGGAAAAAAGAAAAGCGGTCAATTTTCTTTGGGGATGAAACAAAGATTAGGTATTGCAATTGCTTTATTAAATAATCCTAAACTATTGATACTAGATGAACCGACAAACGGATTAGACCCATTAGGAATTCAAGAATTACGAGATTTAATACGAAACTTTCCAAAAAAAGGAATAACAGTAATTCTGTCTAGTCATATTTTAGCAGAAGTGGAACAAACTGCTGAACATATAGGAATTATACATGAAGGAGAATTAAAATATCAAAACACAATTAATCATAATGAAAATTTAGAAGAACTTTTTATGAATGTTGTAAAGAATGGAAAGAGGGTGTAGCTTAATGAAAAATTATATTTTTGCAGAAAATTTGAAACACAAACATAGCTTTTTGTTGAAGATATTACTCATTGCCCCGATTATAGCTTTACTAAATGCATTTGTATTAATGCCATCATATTTTAGCATAAACGCATACAATTGGTGGTATGTGATTTTAATGCCGGCAACTTTCGCTTTAATACCTGCAATGATGCATAGAAAAGAAGAGAGAAAATTAAACTACCGAGCAATTTTTCCACTCAATATTGATTTAAAAAAGATATGGATTTCAAAAATATTAACAGCTTCAATTTATCTATGTATAACTGCTATTTTGCATATGCTAGGAGTATTTGTTTTTCAATTTTTCATTGGAGAACAATTAACAGGAAACTATGCATTCACGACATTATTATTCGCAAGTGTATTATTGGTTATAACTAACATATGGCAAGTTCCATTTTGTTTTTTCCTGGCTAAAAAGTTTGGGTTTATAGTAAGCATTGTAGTAAATGCTGTATTAGGAATTGTGTTAGGAATTTTGTTAGCTGACGGTTCTATGTGGATTTATTGCCCTTATTCTTGGGGGATTAGATTGATGGTACCCGTTATGCGTATTTTACCGAACGGTATCCCAACAGAAGTATCAAATCCAATGATTTTAAACACATCCTTACTTGTTCCTTGTATTTTGTCCATATGTTTGTTTACATTATTGACTTTCATTACTGCAAAATGGTTTTCTAAGCAAGAGGTGAAGTAATGATGAATATATTAAAATCAGAGTTTTATAAATTGAAGCATACTTGGATTCCATGGGCTCACTTTATCTTACCTGTTTTATATGCTCTAATATTTTATTGGGCAGCAACATTTACAAGTCTAAAAAATTTTTCTGATATGGATATCATACTGAATTATTTTGTGCTTTTAGGTGCTATCTTACCAATAATATTTGGTGCTATCACATCTAAGGTTGTTGACATGGAAGCAAGTGCTGGACGATTTCAAGTGATTCTATCAACTACAAAATCCAGAAGTAAGGCTTATGGTGGAAAACTTATAATGCTCTTATTGAGTTTCCTATTTTCTATAAGTTTAGCAGTTTTTATATTTGCAATGCTATTTGGTAATCAAGGGACTATGGCTTGGTTAATTGAATTATTATTAGTTTTTATAGGATGTTTATCTACATATATGATTCATTTATGGGTATCACTTATGTTAGGTGGTGGTGCATCTATTGGATTGGGATTTGTGGAAACATTGATAGCCTTACTTTCAATAACAAGTTTAGGTGAAAATATCTGGTATTTTTTACCTTGTACTTGGGCATCGAGATTATCTGCAACATATATTGTTGGAAGTGAATTGGCTGATAGCTCATATTTAATTAAAGAGTTTACCATGTGGGGCTATGTAGCAATACCTATTACAGTAGTCATTTTTACTGGCTCTTTATTATGGTTCAATAGGTGGGGTGGAAAGTCAATCAGTGAATAATAGCTCTAAATGTATTTGTAAATGGAATATGGTATAATAATAAAATATTTATAAATATGGAGGTGGTTTGGTATGGCAAGAATTCTTGCTATAGATGATGAATTAGATATGCTGACTCTAATCAAGAATATTTTAATAAAAGGAGAGCATATTGTTGATATTTACCAAACCACGGTAGATATTGATGAAAATAGTTTGGGGAAATATGACTTAATATTACTTGATGTAATGATGCCAGAGGTTGATGGAATCAGCTATTGTAAAAATATACGTAGCAAAGTGGATTGTCCGATTATCTTTTTAACTGCAAAAGCAATGGAAACGGATATAGTAGATGGCTTATTAAGTGGAGGAGATGACTATATTACCAAACCATTTGGTGTTGGTGAATTGTTAGCAAGGGTAGAAGCTCATCTGAGAAGAGAACAAAGAGAAAAACATTCGAATTTAAACTTAGGGAATATAAGATTTGATTTATCCTCCAATCAAGTATTTGTGAAGGAGGAAGAAATTCATCTGACAAAGTCTGAATATCAAATTTCGAAGCTTTTAGCAAAGAGAAAGGGACAAGTTTTTTCAAGAGAACAAATATATGAAATGATTTTTGGATTTGATGGGATTGGTGATTCTTCTGCCATATCAGAACATGTAAAAAATATTAGAGCAAAGTTCTTAAAATTTGGTGAAAATCCAATTTCTACAGTTTGGGGGATTGGTTATAAATGGAATTAATTAGAAAAGGACAGTCGCTCAAAATAGTATTTCTTAAATACTTAATGACTGTTGGAGTTGGTTTAGGATGTGCCATCGTACTAGCTTTATTAACTTTTACAGCGTTTTATAGTGTTGGTTTGATTCTTCCGGCTAACCATACAGAAAATTTATTACAAGAAAATAAATATAAAATTTTAAATAAAATAGACTTTGATGAAGCATTGATACCTAAAGGAGCTAGCTATATGTTTTTATCGCCAGATGGTGAAGTGATAAAAACTAATATGGATGAAGCTATTCAACTGAAAGCTAAGAATTTTCACAATCATGAGGGATTTTCAACTCCATATTCTTCATTTATAGAATTTAAAAGGAATGATGGATATGTATTAATCCATTATTCACTAGAGCCACACTACAATAATGATTGGATGGGAAAATATTTCCCTAGTGTAGATTTACTATTAATATTTTTATTAATCATTTTCTTTTTAATGAGTGCATTTGTGGCTACTCTAATCTGGGCAAAACGAATAACAAGGCAATTATCGCCAATGCTAGAGGCATCAGATAAAATCGCCAACCAAGAATTAGACTTTGAAATAGGAAGTTCAAATATCAAAGAATTTAATGATGTCTTAAATAGCCTTGATATAATGAAAAAAGCCTTAAGTGATTCATTAAGAGAAAATTGGATTAAAGAAGAGAATAAGAGAAGTCAGATATCGGCATTAATGCATGACTTAAAAACTCCGGTTTCTATTGTCCAAGGTAATGCTGAATTGTTAAAGGTAACTGAACTAACTGATGAACAAAAGGATTATGTAGCGTACATTTTAAAAAATTCAACACGTATATCAGATTATACAAAAGCTCTGATGGAGATGAATCAGTCAATTAAATTAAACTCGTTGAATTTACAAAAAGTAAAAGTGTCAGAAATAATCGAAAGAGTTAGTGAAATAGCGAGAGAGATTACACTAATACATGACCGTACTATATCTAAATCTATTAATTGTGAAGATTCAGATGTAATGATAGATATACAATTATTTGAAAGAGTCATTCAAAATATATTTAGTAATGCTATTCAATATTCACCAGACAAATCCAACATTGAATTACTAATAATGACTACAGATAAGATACTTTCAATATCTGTGATAGACGAAGGCCCAGGATTTTCTAATGAGGATTTAAAACGAGGAACGGAGCAATTTTACCGTGGAGATAAGAGTAGACATTCAGCTACAAACTATGGTTTAGGTTTATATAATTCTTGGAAAATAATGTTATTGCATAATGGACGCATTATATTGGAAAACAATTCAGATAAACCTGGTGCAAGAGTAATGCTAGAATTCCCATTGCTATAATTACAACAATTACTTTTTATATAGAATTTTTAAAAATTACAAATCTATTGGTAGCTTTTTGGTAGCTAAACAGACAAATTTTATAATGTTTATCAAAGTGAATATAAAAAGAATGTTGATTTGTCAGCATTCTTTTTTATTTCAAATGTATTCTCGGAATTAGATACGGGGGGTTAAGTGCTGGCGTGGCTATTGCCACACCAGCCAGCAAGATCAGTCCACACCTGCGACTTCCGCTTCGCACGTCGCCTGCGTGGACTGTCTGCTGTTGGATAACTTTTTAATTTCCTCCAAGAAATCATATCCTTTTGGTACAAGGGGAGTATAAAACTCTGATATGACACTTGTTCCTACATCAACATAGCCACGACCTTTGATTCGCTTTAAGAAGAAATCCTTTTGTACGTCACTGCCAAACATCATGCCATAGCCCATTTCAGACATACGACCTAAAGCCACTCTGAAATTAAACTGATCACGGATTCCGTCGCCTAAATATTTTGCGTCTGGACGTTGACAAGCCAGTATTAGAAAGAAGCCAGCTTGACGACCTAACATGACAATCTGTTTCAGCTTATTCATAACTGCGGTGTTTTCTTTTGTTCCCAGCATTTCCATGAAAGCGACGTATTCATCAAAGATTAAGAAGTGTGCCGGGAGACCTAAGTAAGCATAATTTTTGCCAGTCTTATAGTTCTTCATCTGCTTCATTTCCTCACTACGTTTCATCATTTCTTCATAGAATGTTTCAATGCAAGAAAGCAAGTCTTCTTTTCTATAGTAGACATTTGCCATCACAGAACCTAAGTCCGCAAGATCAGCATTTTTCGGGTCAAGAATATACAGTTTTGAATCTGTATGAAGCAAGGCTTCAATCAGTGTCAGTATAAAGTAAGTTTTACCGCCACCTGTACCACCAGCAATCAACATATGAGGGAGCTTATCATATTCCCACCATACGTTTTTCATTAAGCGAAGTTTACCATCTTTAGCTTCTACTTCATCAATAGAAATACGACTGGCTATGGTGTCATAGAGCAAAGTATATTCCACATAGGAATCCTTTAACTCTTTATCCGTCAGCTCACAGTACAAGCCACTCTCTAATTTCTTTTCCAAGTGTAAGAGTTGGTCTTGATATTTTCCCAGCGTGATTTCCACCCGTATCTGTATCAAGCCATTTTTAAGTCGATAATACATTTTAGGGAAGTAGGTTATCTTTTCCTTTGTACGACCAGCACTATCTTTAAAGAAACCCTCTGTTTTGACCTGTTCAGATTCATACCACTTGTTTTCAAGTATCATCTTTGCCAGTTTTTGACGGTGGTAAAGTTGTTTAACCGTATCATAGCGAACCCGTTTGAATACAAACGCTACCAGCAAGCAGATAAGAATTGCGACACTGAAACTGATAATTAAATAGGGAATGTCAATCTTATCTGCTTGTGATAGGTTAAAATCCTGCCAGTTGATCTGCTGGATTGTCTTCACATGAAACAGTCCGACAACCAGCAGGAAAACAGGCAGGAGTGACGCTATCGTAAAATGAAAGACTAAATCTTTACCAGATGGGCGAATCCTTTTACCACGCTGTTTCATGCGAAAAAGTCTCCTTTCTACCTAGCGACTATTTGTCTTGTGTCGGTTCTTTCTTTGCTTGTGGTTGAGCTTTGAATGAACTAGAATCCTTTGTCAGCACAATATCGTCTGCCTTGATATACCAGTCAACATCTGCTCCTTGATAGGTGGCAGTAGCAACGGTGTCCGCAATGGGATTGATAAGTTCCACCCGTGCGTTATAATCAAACTCTTTCAAAGGCACGCTGGCAGGAATACTTACTTGAATCATGCGTCCTTGTCCTTTGGATTTTAAGTCATAGGTACGTTCCTTGATTTCATCTGAAACCGACCCGTCTTCATTTTGGATTCTCACTTCACGACGTAGAGCAGAGAATTTCAATTCTCCAAAAGTCGTGTCTTTATCTAATACAATGCCATTTGCTAATCTCATCATTTTTCCTCTCTTTCTTTATTCTTTTATCATGTCGTCAGCATGTAAAAGGTAATTTGTAAAACCACGAGTGCCGATTTTGTAGCCCTCTGCGGTAATACGTGGATTGACTAACTTCACACGTTCCTCAAAGCCGAAATGTTTTTCGCCAGCTTCAGCAGGAAGCACCACCACAATATCATCTGCTCTTTGAACATCAGAATAGAGATTATAGCTTCTTGATAAGACAGTTAGCCGTCCGTTGATTCTTCGCTGAACGACTTTATCCTCGCCAGCAAATTCTAAATTGCCGAATGTTTTTTCCATGTTGGGAATCACAAATTTAAGTTCCATATTTTTACCTATCCTTTCTTTTTTATTGGCTGAATGAATGTTTGATGGTCTTAAAGAGTGGGGAACGACCTTTTGATTCTTGATTTTTTGTTTTCATAAGTTCACTTCCTTTCAAAATCGGGTAAAAAAATAGACACCTCATTTTTTGAAGTGTCTACCTATTAAATATTCAAATTTTATTGGAAGTATCTTTATATCTTCACTTTTCAAGGATAAATCGTCGTATCAAAGCTCATTCATAAGTAGTAAATTAGTAGTAAATTGAGTGGTTTTGACCTTGATAAAGTGTGATAAGTCCAGTTTTTATGCGGATAACTAGATTTTTATGCTATTTTTATCAGAAAAAAAATTTTTTTATTTTTCATTTAAATTTAGGATGTTGAGAAAAAGATCAATAATTTCAGTACGATTTTTATTTAGTTGAATTTTTTCGATTAAAAGTTGAAGATTATCATCTGAAGTTTCAGAAAGTGGTCTAAAAAAATCAGAAGGATCTATATCCATGGCAGATAAAATTTTTAGTAGAGTATCGACAGATAAGTTTCTTCTATTGTTTTCAATTAGATTAATAAAAGGTAAGCTAAGATCACTTTTTTCGGCAAGCTCTTGCTGAGTTAGCTTTTTACTTAGTCGATATTCCCTGACCAATTCTCCAATCTTCATTTACAAAATCTCCTTTTAATTATTGTATATATTTTTTGTTGATATTTATATAAACAATAGTATTCAAAATATACATTTTTATTTACAATAGTAAATAAAAATGATATAATGAGAGCGTTTGTAATATTATAAGAAGGGCTTGGATTTGGGGCAGATACGCTTCAAATTTATATGGGTAAAAATGAAATCAAGAAAAAGCAAAAAGAATAAAAAAATAACTCTTGCTTTAGCGGCAGGAGTTGCTTTAACAAGTTTTTCAACCCTATCTGTAAAAGCAGATGAACAGGTTGATGTAAAACCGACAGACAATACAGTAGCTGAAGAAAAACATGTACAAACTTCACCTACAACTTCTATCACTCAAGTCGAGGGTGTTGAGGTTTCAAACGGAACTGCTCTTGTAACTAAGACTCCAACTCAAGAAGTTGTTGGACAAGCAAAAGAAATCAAAGATCAAGCTGACCAAGCTGTTGAAACTCAAACTCCTGTTGTTGAAGAAGCTAAGAAACAAGAAGCTACAACTTCTGCGACAGAAAGCTCTGCTAAAGAAGCGCTTGAACAAGCTGAACAAAAGAAAAACGCTGCAACTCCTGAAGCAATCGAAGGAACAAAAAAAGCGATTGATGCTTCTAAGAAAGAAGTGACTACGCACACAGAAGAAATTGATTCTTTGAAAGAACAACAAAATCAAGTGCAAGGAAAGAAAAATACACAAGAAGCTGTTGTTAAAGATGCTACGGAAGCTACAAACAAGCAAGCTGAAAAGGTTGCTGGTGCAGAAAAGAAAGTTCAGAACGCTCAAGGTGTTTTGAATGGAACTAGCGCTGACAAAGTTATCAAAGAAGAAAAGGCTGCTAAGAAAGAGCTAGAAGCTAAAAAAGCTATCGTGAAAGATGCGAAGAAAGCTCTTGAACAATCACAAACTACTGATGCGACAAAAGCTCGTAAGTTGAATGAAGCAAAAGAACTTGAAGCAGAACAAAAAAATACTTTTAATCAGGCGACTGATACCCTTTCAAAAGCCGCACAAGCTCACAATCAAGCTACATCTTCATTAAATGTGGCGAAACAAGCTAAAGATAGCGCACAAACTGTTCTTGATGGGACTGGGACAAAAGCTATACTAGATGAGCGTGATAATGCGAAAGCTGACTTGATTAACAAAGAAGCGACACTTGCAGATGCTTCTAAAAAGTTGGATGATGCTAAAAAGACTGATGCTAAAAAAGCAGATGATATTACTAAATTAAAGAAGGCTGAAGAGGAAGCAGTAAATACTGTTACTTCTACCTCTAAAGTTTTGGCTGATGCAACTAAATTAGCTGAAGAAGCATCATCTCATCTGGCGATTGCTAATAAAGATAAGAATAATGCCCAAGCGGTACTTGATGGTACAGGCGCAAAAGCAGTTTTGGATGAGCGTAATGCTGCAGAAAACGATTTGACTAAAAAAGAAGAAGTTCTTACAAATGCTACTAAGGTCTTGGATGATGCTAAAAAGGCAGATTCTAAAAAAGCCAAAGAACTTGCTCAAGCTACAACTAACTTAGAACAAGCGACTGCTACGCTGAAGCAAGCAGAAAGTAACTTGTCTGACGCTCAAACTGCCACAAACCAAGCTTCTGATGACTTGAAGAAAAAGAAAAAAGCAGAAAAAACTGCTCAAGAAACTTTGGATGCTTCTAAAGGGAAAGTGGCTGGCGTTACAAATGAGCGTGACAATGCTAAGTCTGACTTAGCTAAAAAAGAAGCTAACCTTACAAGTGTTACGAAGAACTTGAATGATGCAAAAAGTGCAGATGCTAAAAAAACAGAACAACTTACTTTGTTAGACAAAGGAAAAACTCAAGCTGAGGCTGAAGAAGCTAAAACTGCAAATGCTTTGATCAAAGCCCAAGGTGGTGCAATTCAAGCTTCAACTAAACTTCAAAAAGCTACTAAAGATGAAAAAGATGCAAAAGATAATCTTGCTTCATCTGAAAATCGTTTGTCAGGTGTTACAAATGAACGTGACAACGCTAAATCTGACTTAGCAACTAAGCAAGCTAAAAAAGAGGATGCTGAACGTAAGTTGGCTGAAGCAAAAAATACAGATGCTAAAAAACGCTCTGACATCCAAGACTTGAAGACTCTAAAAAGTCAACAAGAAGATACCAAGCGAACAACTGCTCAAGAATTGTCTGACGCGACATCTGCCGCTAAAAATGCTGAAAACGCTAAAAAAGAAGCAGATAAAGCTGTTGATACGCTTGAGAAACAAATCTCTGCCATCAAGAACTTGACCATCCCTCAGTTACCACAAAATGTCATTTCAGCATACAAGACTTACTTGAATGATGATAGTGAAGCGAATAAACATGCTTTGAATAATGCTATCCAAGCTTGGTACAAGGGTGGCAAGTACGATTTTGGAAAACCACAGTTTGTTTGGAATCCAGAAACTAAGAAAAACGTCTTTACTGGCTGGGACAACAAAAACATTGTCCTTCCAATTGATGATACTCTAGTTGATTTGGATAACATCACTGAAGAACAAATTAAAGCTTTGAGCCACTACTATGTGCTTATGGCAAACAACCTCCAAGACCAAATCTGGGGAACACATAACTTTATCGTTACCAAAGAGTCTGTTCAAGGAATTAAAAACATTGCCAAAAACTATGCCAATGAAAATAAACCTTACGATGACGGACATAGCCACACAGCCCTTAATAACCACGGAGTGGATACTGTAAGATATAACGGAGAAGTATTGAACTACGCATGGATTTTAGCAACATCTCAGGACTTGGGTGGTGGGAATGTTAAAGAAACTCGCAAAGCCACTATGTCTCAGCTCTACCGTGAAGTTTACGATGCTGTTATCGACTTTATGACGAATGATATTCATGCCTATTTCGGACACATGAAAGGCATGGTTGGACGAGAAAAACCATTTATCCAAAGTGCAGTTGGTGGAAATATCAGTTACACCAAAAATAATGTTGGGCGCATCCACTTTGTCCGTTTTGCAGGAAAAGATGCTCGTTATATTATCTCACGAGACCCACAAACAGGGGAACGAACTGAAACTTATGTGGATGAATACTACCAAAACGGTATCGCAAAACCACTCCCAACTCCATTTGACACCGGCAAGATGGAAAAAGATTTGGCACAAGCTAAGAAAACTCAAGTTTCTGCTATTGCGACAAATAATAATGTTCAAAATCGCTTAGTTGCTGCTAAACGTGCAGATGAAACTGCAAAATCTAATCTTGCAACAACCACAAACCGTCTTAATACCTTGATCAACACACAAGATTTGACACCTAATGCAGAGCGTGTTCTTGATAATGCTAAGTCAGAATTAAACAAAGCTGAATTGCGTAACACAAACGCAAGCACTGCTTATGCAAATCTTACAAAAGAAATTCAGAATAAACGTGCTACTCACAAAGAAGCAGAAAAAGCCTTGTCTAAAGCAAAAATCGCAAACAAGGTTGCGCAAGAAAGTCTTGAAAAAGCAACTACTGAGCATAACAATGCAGTTGATAAACTTAACAGCATTAAAGATGCTATCAAACGTACAAAAGCAATTAAAGACTTAACTCCTGAAGCTCAAGCTAAGTTTGATACTGCAAAAGCAGAACACCAAACTGCCAAAACACGATATGAAAAAGCTGAGAAAGCTTTGGTTGACCTTAATAACGAGATCAACACAAATAGCAACAAGCTTGCACAAGCCAAATCAGAACTGAGTCAAGCTGAAAAAGCTGATAAAACTGCAAAATCTAATCTTGCACAAGCAATTTCTGCTAAGAACAATGCTTCTAAAGCCTTAGAACAAGCTAAGGATGCTCTAGCTAAAGTAAAAGCGATTAAAGACTTGACTCCTGATGCTCAAGCAAAATTTGACCAAGCAGAACAAGCCTACAATACAGCTAAAACTCGTTTAGAAAATGCAGAAACAGCCGTTAAGAACCTGAACGCTGACCTTAAAGTGAAACGCCAAGCTTTGGCAGATGCTATTCAAGCTCTGAAAGAAGCTGAGAAAACTAACGCTACTGCTCAAACTAAGAAAGCTAACGCAGAAAAAGCACACACTAAAGCAACAAGTACGCTTTCAAATATCCAAAAAGCTCTTGCTTCACTCCTTGCAATTAAGGATTTGACACCTGAAGCTCAAGCAAAATTTGACCAAGCAACATTAGAGTACAAGGCTGCTCAAACTCGCTTGGATAATGCAGAAACTGCCGTTAAGAACCTAAACTCAGGATTGCAAGAAAAACGTAAAGCTTTGGCAGATGCTATTCAAAAGCTTGAAGAATCTGAAACTCTTGCGAAAGCTACACAAGCTGACCTTGAAGTTGCAAAAGCTACTTATCAAAAAGCTGATGATGAGCTTACAGCCACTCGTAAAGTGATTGCAACACTAGAAGCAACTAAGGACTTAACTCCTGATGCTCAAGAAGCTTATGACCAAGCTCTTGAAGCTGAAGCTCTTGCAGAAAAACGTTTGTCAGATGCTAAATTGGCAGTTAAAAATCTAACTGCTGATGTGAAGACTAAACAAGAAGCTTTGGAACAAGCACAAGCTGAACTTGCGCAAGAAGAAAAAGTTCTTGAAGCACTCAAAGCAAAACAAGCCGAAGAGGAAAAAGTTCTAGCGACTATTCAAGCTCAACTAGACGACTTGAAAGCTCAAGAAAAAGCTGTTCGTGCAGAAATTGCTAAAATCGAAGACAGCATTAAAGAGTTGGAAAAACTCCTTGATAGCCTCATCCACGCTTCTGAAAACTACGAAGTCGCAAAAGAAGCTTACGAAAAAGCTCTTGAGGCTCACCGCCTAGCTCTTCAAACTCTTGAAGCAGAACAAGCTAAACTAAATGCTCTCCTCCAAAACCAATTGGATGCCAAAGCTCAGTATGAGGCTGTTCTACTTGCTTATCAGAAGGCATATAATAAACCTCAAGAATCATTGAACCATAGACATGATTCTAAGGTATCAAATATAGAACATAAACTGGTAACAGACAAACTTAGAACTGCTCTAAGTAATCCAGCTTATATCTATGTTGGAAACAAACCTAAATATGGTGTCAATACGACTTTACCAAACACAGGTTCAAGTGAAAATATGTTGATGGTAGTTCTAGGAACTATACTTAGTGGAATTGGTCTAGCAGTACCACTTAGAAGACGTGATTAACTAGGATATACTAAGTTAGAGTTCTGTTATAATAGTAAGTTATTTATAAGGGCAGAACGAATACAACATGAAATTTTTAGTATTTTAATTTCTATAAAAAAGATTTAAAATTTTTATTCAATACATTTTAGTATTTTAGGAGGAAAAAATGATGAAAAAAATTATTGTGATAGTAGCTTCTGTACTTGTAGCACTTTTAGTGGCGGGTGGAACGTTCTTTTACCTAAATCAAAAATCTGATCCAGCAAGCCAGTTCGTTGGCTCATGGTATGATAAAGAGCATGATGTTATGATAGAATTTAAAAAAGATAACAGCCTTGAATTGACTAATGATAACGATGAAACTAAAGAAGGAACATGGAAAGTAGCTGGTAAATATATCAAATTAACTATAGATGGTGCATCTAGTGCAAAAGCAGAATTGCCTGAAGAAGGTGCTAAAGAAGTGAAAAAACTTGATTTTAAGTTTGATACAGCTAAAACATTACAAAGTAAGTTTCTTATAAAAGATGGAACATTTGAAAAGCAAAAATAACTAAATAGTATTAAAAAAAGGTAGTTCAATAATTTGAACTACCTTTTTTATTTTAAGGAGAGATATACCATTATTTTTTAGAAGTGCTGATTAGTTTGCTTGTGCGATTAACTTATATGCATAGGATTTTTGAAATTCTTCTGGTCGATTGTGTCCGAGAGCGCGTGATACAATTAAACAAGCCTTTCGATCAAGGACAACACCTTTTAATTCGCCTCGTAGATAAATTTTTTCTTTTTTATCTTTGATATCTTTGGGATCTCGCGCAACAAGAAGATAAAGAAGTTTTGCGTATTCTGCACGATATTTATGAGGTTTTAAAGCAGTTGGAACTTGAAACACACGCTTTTTACCAGCTAGTTTAAATTCTTCAACAAGCCTTTCTAATTCTTCTTTGTCTCGCGTAATAATCGGAATCCATCGGTCTCGTGCTCCTTTTGATTTATGCTTTTTACCAATGATTTTAAGATAGTATCGACCATCTTCACGTTGATGTAGAGAATCACCTGTAATAGCTTTTAATTCATTTTTACGTAACCCAGTGGCAGATACGATTGAGAACCAGCGATTATTTGTTTCTTCAGACATCCTGTCGTCATTAGACTTCAAACGATTATTCTTTTTGTCGGCTCGATATCGAATATCAGTTGCAATAAAAGCGGTAGAAGGGACTCCTAAAACTTTGGCTAATGCTGCTTTATAGGTTGACTGGGTTGGAGCAGAAAGCCCTAATTTCTTACAATGTTCTAAGTATTGATTCACTAAGTCAATCCATCCCTCAGTATCGTTAGATTTATCAAGAGCTTCTAAATCTTCGGCAGTAGTTATTGAGGCAACAAAGGAAGCAAATCTGCTCCAGGAACCAGCGTAGTTATGAAGAGTTCGGTCGGTATGGATTAAATGAATGTCCTCTCCCGTTTTTTTGGATTCATTTCGCTTGATCCCCTTTCCTTTTTTAAAGCGCGTGACTAGATTAGTTAGTCCTTTTGATTGGACGAATTGTTTACGGCCTTCGAAAGTAGTTAGAGAATCTATCTGTTGTTTCTTAGCTTTCTCTTTAGCTTCTCGTCGATCAGCACGACTACGTCTCTTCTTTGCCATAGTTCTTTCCTTTCTATATGTATATTGTCTATTTTTAAAGAAGATCTTAAGAAAAATCTTAAGGTCTTTTTTATTCAAGTTGAAGTAGTGCAGTGACTTAAGCTTATATTCACTGATGTAGTATCTTCCCTTTGCTGAGGGCGCTTCTTAATTGATGGCTAAGAAGATAACCAAGTCATTTTACAACATGACAAGTTGACTCAATTCAAATAAGATGTAGAGTTCCATCTTTCAGATAAAAATCTGTTGTTTTTTCTTGTTAGTCTTTTTCAGGTTTAAATGCTCTGAATTTAGCGACTGAGCTAAGCTAGTTTTTGTATTTGATTTTTAGACTTTTGTTATTTACTTTAGTTTTTATACTTTGATTTTTTACTTTGTTATGATCAAAAAATTTTTTTAAACTGCTGTTGACATTACTTTTATTATCTATACATTTATTTTTTAGTTAATGGAATACAAAAATTGGTTCCTGTTATTTACTTTCGTTTTTTACTTTTATTCTTTACTTTGTTACGATCAAAAAATTTTTTTTAAACTGCTGTTGACATTACTTTTATTATCTATACATTTATTTTTTATTGGTAAATGAAATACAAAAATTGGTTCCTGTTATTTACTTTCGTTTTTTACTTTTATTCTTTACTTTGTTACGATCAAAAATTTTTTTTAAACTGCTATTGACATCTCTTTTATTATCTATACATTTATTTTTTTTAGTTAATGAAATACAAAACTGGTTCTTTCCTAACCCAGCTTAAACCTACTGTTTCCACGATAGCTACCTCCTTTCAAACATAAAAAAACGTAGCTATATTAGTTACGTCTCTACTCAATCAATTATCTAGATATTATTAGTATGCCATAAATTTTAAAATAAAAAAATCAGGATAAGATTTTTTTACGTTATTCACTTTTACCTAGTACTGTGTGTTTAGCGTGACTTACACATACGTTTCTGTCAACGCTAAACACACAGAAAAATTAGAATTGCAAAATAAATGAGGGATGAGAGAAAGAGGAAAAACTACAAAAAATTCAATAAGTGAAACAATATCTTTATCGTTTTTTCTTAATTATTTTTTTTATAAATTGGGATTTGTGGCATACTATAACTGTAAAAACATTTTAGGAGGAAACAACTATGTTTCTAAAATATTATTCACTCATTAACTATATTCTCTATAAAAATCGCAGAGAATTCGAAAACTCATTTGATTGCTACCCCAAAAAGACAGTGTATGAGTTCCATATCAGGGAGTCTACAGGAGGAATGAAAATTAGACAAAAAGAACATAATGCAATTCATGTTAGCCTATTTTCTAATAGTGGAAGTTATATTACACTTTACTTAAGGAATTTTACGCCAGATGATTTGGTGGCTGTGATGAACTCATTAATCAAGCAGAAGAAAGAACTTGGATATGAGCGGTTGATTTGCATGTTATCAGAGCTCAAAAATGATGAACGCTTAAGTTTATTGATGAAGTTATCCAAAATGAAATAAACATACTGGGATCAAGCAAACTGCACCCCAAAAGTTAGACAGAAAAAATCTAACTTTTGGGGTGCAGTTCAGTTCCTCTTCTTTTAAATATCCGAATCATCATTTTTATTTCAAAAAAGATAGTGATTCGGTTGATTTTTATTGCAATATATTGAAATTTGAAATTTCAAGAATCGCATTAAATCAAGGTTTTTTCGTTTCCAATGAAACGTAACGACCTACTATTAAACTTCTCTAATTACCAAGTATTACAACCTATATTTCTTTTAATATTTTAGCAAATAATTCTTCTAACTTCTCTAAGTCTCCATAGACAGTTCCGTCCATATAAAGGTTGTAAACTTCGTCATCTTGTTCCACTCGTATTTGTGCAGAATAGCCTTTTGATAGTGCTAAGGAACGAATAACTTCTCGTTGGGTTCGTCCATTTCCTTCTCGAAAGGGATGGAAATAATTGAGATTATCAAGAATTTTTGCTAAATGTTTAATGATTTCATCTTTTGAGTTGGCAGTTTGATGATAGGAATGAATGAGATGATTTATATAAGTTTCTGCAGAATTAAACGACTGTATCGACATAAAAGGATTACCACTTTTAGAGATATTCACCTTGCGATATTGTCCTGACCAGGCATAAACGTCTTGAAACAAATAGTTATGAATGGCTAAAATATTACTCATGGAATAGACTTCAATGGCTTTCAAGCGCAAGTCTGCAAGTCTTTTAGTAACGAATAAGTGTTCATTTCGGTAGGCTTCTTCAATATTTGTAACATTTTGTTTGTTGATTAATACTGTGGAATTTGGATAGGTATATTGATGATTAGGGTCAATGTACTTATAGCCTTCGTATTGATTTTTAACCAATATTCAATTCCTTTCGTCTATTGACAACATAAGTTTTTAAATCAATCACATCTTGAACAGTAGGTTCATAATTTTCAATCATTGATGATCCAATAGCATACCAGACGGTATCGAAATCTGAAAAATTATCAAAAGGAATCCCTAAAATTGTTAATTCTTCTTTATTTACATCAAGAGTCATGTCACATCTCCTTATATAATGTTACCTTTATTATACCATAAAATCGGTATTTTTACCTAAAGGGATAGAGACTATAAGATGTATTATGTTTAATGTAGATTTATGATAAAATGGTTTTATTATAAAAAGAAATAACAGAGGTATAGCATGGAGCCATATATTACAGAAGCTTTAGTAAAAGCAGGGATTGAATTGGGAACTCTAACATTTAAGGGAACAACAACACTAGTGAATAGTAAAATTCAATCATTAAAGGAAGAACGTAACGCCGATAAATTACGAAATACTTATGATGAAATTGTAAATGAGTTGGGATGATAACTAAAAATTTTTTTTTGAGAAAAAATCGCCAAAAATGTATATTATTCCCAAAAATTGAAACTATATTTATGAATTATCATTCTTTATCGAAAGTGTCTTAATAATCATTTTGTTATCCCAATTAGAAATATCAATATTCACAGTTTTATCCTGACAAACTGATTTTATTAATCTTAAAAGATTTTTTTCATTTATTTCAGAAAGGAATTTATCATAACAGTTAATTACCTCCTCATTGTCAGAAAAAATAATTGGTATTTTACCAAGGCACTTATTTAATTCATTTGCATCACCAGAATAGTCGGCTTGCAACATAAATCTATTAGCAAAGAGTTCTATCACAAAATCTCTTTTCATTATTTTTACTAAAGTTTTTCTTTGATAGTATTCTGATATAAACACTCCGATAATCCCTGACGTAATTATAGAAGTGATGACAGTATTAATAAAATCCGTATTAACAATAATATCCATTTTCAAACCCCTTTCTTTATTTAACAAATAGCGTTAATTCACTGTTATTTTAACAAATCGCCCTGAAAAAACTCAAAGTTGCTTAGAATACACAAAAGCACATTAAATAACTTTAAAAAATCTTTTTCAAAGAGTGGATGTTCCCACCGCCCATGACTAATCATATTTCTATTAGGTTCTTCTAGTGTAAAGTTGTCAGTATCATCAAAAAATCTGAATAACCAATGAAATAGACTGATATCAGAAAACGTTTTATTAACAATTTGACTATTTAATAAGTCGACAGATCTGTATCCCACAGGTATTCTTTTTTTATTTGAAAATTGTTCTGAAAATCTGTTTAATGCTCCGTCAATTGCTATCGTAGCAAGAGTATAAGAAGCGTAATAATTTTGGCTTCTATAACTTTCAATCATAGAATCTATCAAATGTTCTGAGTAATACGTTGAGTCTTTTAACTCTTGTATAAGTTCCTTATCTTCAAGATCTTCTTTTAATAGAGTTTGCCACTCTTTTATCAATTCTTCAAAATCTATAGTGCAGATTGTTCGATAGTCATCACTATAGCTATGGTAGATTACCCAACCTTCTTCAGCAAGTTTTTCAATATTTAAAGTGATTGCTTCTGCTTCTGTTTCAGAATAAGGTTCATGGTATTCCTTTAAAAATTCTTTTAAACTTTCAGTAAAATTCAAAGTGGATTTAACAAAAATATTGTGAATAGGTTCAAGTATCCGTCCAATATTATCTATTTGAGTTTTTAAAAGAATTGAACTAACTGCTGCTTCTGTATCAGATAGAATTTTAAGATATGCTTGGTTATTTAAAATAGACGTGGCTGAGTTTATTTCTGTTAGAAACGGTTTAGTGGTTTCAGCTATTTGCTTAGAAAAATTAAAACTTGATAACGCAGCTTCAGCAGCTTTATTTGCTTGTAGCATACTATTTTGAACCTCAATCAACCTTGAATGATTAAGTGTCTCATGAAAAACTCTAAGGGCTTCTGTAAGCTTTTTGTTTTGAACTGGGACTTTATCAATTGTCAATTTGTTTTTTTGAACTTCGCTATGATTGTTTTCCATAGGGCTATTTCTTTCTATATGTCATGTTTTAATTATACCACTAAGTATTCAACATTCACGAGTTTTGTAATGGTTAGAAAAGAAATATTTTCATTAAAAAAAATGTACAATTGAAAGTATTAATACTTTTTACCAAAATGTACTTTATAAATGATACTTATTGAACGCTTCTAAATCAAAAAATGTACTTTATCTTGCCTTAAAATAAAGTACATTTCGATTATAAAGTACATTTTTTAGAGAGTGTATATTACGCCTTAAACTTAGTCGTATCAAGGGTTTATCCACTGTCTCGGGAAAAGTACAAAAATTTCCAGTTTTACTTTCGGAACGAGAACAGGCAATCAGAATTGCTCAGGCATATAAAGAAGAATATGAAAAAGTACATATTGATGATAAAGATATTGAGTATTTGCACAACACTTTAGAACGGGTTATTTCTCTTCTATCTTCATTTACTAATGTTGAAGATGGGAAAGAAGATTCAATGAAACAATTGGTTGCTTTACTTAATAAAGATACTTTAAAGACTATGCAATTATTAGGATTTAATTACAAGGAGGCAATAGGAGAACCTTTAACGGAGGTTTGCTCAAATGCTATAAGAAATAAATTAGGAAGTCTATCATCTAAGAAAAACGTACGTAACAAAAAATAATTGAACCAATGGTGTGAACTTTATGGTAAAATCTAGCTCAATTCGTGTATTTTTAGGGTAAAATTCACATCATTCAACTGAAATTGATTCAAATTAGATGAAATTCTGTTTTCTGTAAATGTGGGAAAACATTGATTTTAAGCGGATATTGAAACTTATTCAAATAAAAATGTTTCCAACTAGGTCTTAAGAAAGCTTGTAAAGCATCAAATAATAGAAAAATAAAATTTAATATAAAAAAATCCCATCAGAATATTTCTGGTGGGATTTTTGGTGGGGAACCAATCAATTTTGATTTATTTTTAACCTTTTATAACAACTGAAAATGCTGTTAAATCAACCATTTCACTTCAAATCATGTTTATAAATCATTCCCACTCAACGGTTGCAGGTGGTTTACTTGTGATATCGTAGACGATACGGTTAACGTGGTCAACTTCGTTTACGATACGGACTGAGATTTTTTGGAGAACTTCCCAAGGAATCTTAGCGAAGTCAGCTGTCATTCCATCGATAGAAGTGATAGCGCGGATAGCGATTGTGTAGTCATAAGTACGGCCGTCTCCCATAACACCTACGGAACGAACGCCAGTGTTAACAGTGAAGTATTGCCAGATATCGCGGTCAAGACCAGCTTTGGCGATTTCTTCACGAAGGATAGCGTCTGATTCGCGAACGGTTTCAAGTTTTTCTTCAGTGATTTCACCCATAACACGGATTGCAAGACCTGGACCTGGGAATGGTTGACGCCATACGATGTGGTCTGGCATACCAAGTTCAGTACCGAGGGCACGAACTTCATCCTTGTAAAGAGTATTGAGAGGTTCGATGAGTTCAAACTGCATGTCTTCTGGAAGTCCACCAACGTTGTGGTGAGACTTGATAGTTTGAGCAGTATCCGTACCTGACTCGATCACGTCTGTGTAAAGTGTTCCTTGAGCTAAGAATTTTACATCTTTGAGTTTGCTTGCTTCATCATCAAAGACATAGACAAATTCATTACCGATAATCTTACGTTTTTGTTCAGGATCAGATATGCCAGCCAATTTATCAAGGAAACGTTTGGCAGCATCTGCTTTAACGATATTCAAACCAAACTTACCACCAAGCATATCCATAACTTGGTCAGCTTCCCCTTTACGGAGAAGACCGTGGTCTACAAAGATACAGATCAATTGATCACCGATAGCTTTTTGGAGAAGAACTCCAACTACAGAAGAGTCAACACCACCAGAAAGTCCGAGGAGAACACGTTTGTCTCCAACTTTTTCGCGGATTTGTTTGATTTGCATCTCGATGAAGTTATCCATAGTCCAGTCTCCTTTGGCACCACAGATATTCAAGGCAAAGTTACGAAGGATATCATAGCCATGAATGGAGTGACGAACCTCAGGGTGGAATTGGATACCATAGATTTTCTTATCAGGGTTTTCAATGGCTGCATAAGGACAGTCAGCTGATGTACCAGTACGGACAAAGTCTGCAGGAATTTCTGTAACCGCATCTCCGTGACTCATCAAGACAAGTTGCTCATCTGGAGTACCCGCAAAAAGAGCAGATTCTGTGTGAGTCAATTTTGATTGACCGTATTCACGATTTCCGGCATCTCCTGCAGGAACAACCTTCCCACCAAGCTTGTGAGTCAAGAGTTGCATACCGTAGCAGATTCCCAAAATTGGAATACCAAGTTCGAAAATTTCTGGATCAATATCAAATGATCCTTCTTCATAAACAGAGTTTGGACCACCTGAAAGTACAATCCCTACAGGATTGATAGCACGGACTTCGTCAGCCGAAATCTTGTGACTTTTTAGTTCTGAAAAGACACCAATCTCACGGATACGACGTGAGATCAGTTGGTTATACTGGCTACCGTAGTCCAGTACGATGATCTTTTCGACATCATGCAAATCAGTTGAAATGTTGCTCATCTTTTCCCTTTCTTAAAAGAAATATCTTCTTGAATATTCTATCATAAAAGGGGTAGAATTACCAACCAAACAAGTGCGGTTTGACTTTTCCCTATGAGATAGGGTACAATGGAAAAAATAAAGAAAAGAAGTGAACAAGCATGTTACCAGCTTATATGAAAATCCATGACCAAATCAAGAAAGATATTGATGACGGAAGTTGGAAAATTGGGGAAAGACTTCCAAGTGAGCGAGATTTAGCAGAAGAATTTGCCGTTAGCCGCATGACCTTACGTCAAGCAATCTCTCTTTTGGTTGAAGAAGGAGTTTTGGAACGACGCGTAGGTAGTGGGACCTTTGTTTCAAGCACACGTGTTCAGGAAAAAATGCGTGGAACAACCAGTTTCACCGAGATTGTAAAAGCTCAAGGGAAGACTCCCTCTAGTCACCTGATTTCTTATCGTCGGACAATCCCTAATGAGCAAGAAGTGGCTAAACTAGGTATCCTGCCAACTGATAATATCATTCGGATGGAACGTATTCGCTATGCTGATAAGGTTCCTGTCGTCTACGAAGTGGCGTCGATTCCTGAGAAATTTATCAAAAATTTCAAAAAAGAAGAAGTAACCAAGCATTTCTTTCAAACCTTACAAGAACATGGTTATCGGATTGGAAAATCTCATCAGACTATTTATGCCCGTCTAGCCAAAGAAAAGATAGCTCATTATTTAGAAGTTGAAAAAGGGCATGCTATTTTAGGTTTGACTCAGGTTTCTTACTTTGATGACGGAACGGCTTTTGAGTATGTAAAGAGCCAATACGTTGGAGAACGGTTTGAGTTTTATTTGGAAAATAATTAGTTTTAACATCGCTCTTGAAGTAGAACCCCATCTACTTTAAGAGTTTTTTATTTGATTAAGATTAGAAAACATTTTCCTAGTAAGAAAAATAGCAATCATACGAGTATTTTTCAAAGATTCGTGTTATAATAGTTAAGTTATATGGTCCCGATAAGGTGGTAGAAAGCATCTACCAGTTCTTTGTAACTCTATAACGAATATTTTTTAAGGGGGGACATTTTTATGTCAGAACGTAAATTATTCACGTCTGAATCGGTATCTGAGGGGCATCCAGATAAGATTGCAGACCAAATTTCAGATGCTATCTTGGATGCTATTATAGAGCAAGATCCAGAAGCACACGTTGCTGCTGAAACAGCTGTTTATACTGGTTCAGTACATGTTTTCGGTGAAATTTCAACCAATGCTTATGTCGATATTAACCGAGTGGTTCGTGATACCATTGCAGAGATTGGTTATACCAATACAGAGTACGGTTTTTCTGCGGAGACGGTAGGAGTTCACCCATCCTTGGTAGAACAATCACCAGATATCGCTCAAGGGGTTAATGAAGCCTTAGAAGTTCGTGGGAATGCGGATCAAGATCCACTTGATTTGATTGGAGCTGGAGACCAAGGTCTCATGTTTGGTTTTGCAGTTGATGAAACTGAAGAACTCATGCCATTGCCAATCTCACTCAGCCACAAGTTGGTTCGTCGTTTGGCAGAGCTACGTAAGTCTGGTGAAATTAGTTACCTTCGTCCAGACGCTAAATCTCAAGTTACTGTTGAATATGATGAAAATGACCAACCAGTGCGTGTGGACACTGTCGTTATTTCAACCCAACACGATCCAGAAGTTACTAATGAACAAATCCATGAGGATGTGATTAACAAGGTTATCAAGGAAGTGATTCCAGCTTCGTATCTTGACGATGAGACTAAATTCTTCATCAATCCAACAGGTCGTTTCGTTATCGGAGGACCTCAAGGAGACTCAGGTTTGACTGGTCGTAAAATCATCGTGGATACCTATGGTGGTTATTCACGTCACGGTGGTGGTGCCTTCTCTGGTAAGGATGCCACTAAGGTTGACCGCTCAGCATCTTATGCAGCTCGCTACATTGCTAAAAACATTGTTGCTGCAGGTCTTGCAAAGAAAGCAGAAGTGCAATTGGCTTATGCGATTGGGGTGGCTCATCCTGTATCTGTGCGTATCGATACCTTCGGTACTGGTACAGTAGCAGAAAGCAAGTTGGAACAAGCAGCGCGTCAAATCTTTGACCTTCGTCCTGCAGGAATTATCCAAATGCTAGACCTCAAACGTCCAATCTACCGTCAAACAGCGGCTTATGGACATATGGGACGTACAGATATTGATCTTCCATGGGAACGCTTGGACAAGGTAGAAGCCTTGAAAGAAGCAGTTAAGTAACATAAAAAAAGATTGGTTTAAGGACCAATCTTTTTTAGTTTAATATTCCTTATCCAGGATTTTTACAAAAGCCCAGTTTCCAATCGATTTTGTTCCGTATTCTAACATCATAAAATCTAGTAAAGTAAAGTTATTCTTTTTGTAAAAGAAGACGTTCTTATCAATGCTAGTAATTAGGCCTAAACGTTTGCAGCCTTTGGATTTCAGATAAGGTTCAACGCCTTCTTGTAGAAAAGCACTCCCGATTCCTTGATTTTGACAAGAAGCGTTTACTCCTAACATCATCAAATACCAATCAAAGTTTCCTGATTTTTTAAGTGCTGTTCAGAGCGCTCAACTAAATCAAGATATTTTAAAAGTTTTCTTGGGGTGATGTATCGGAAGAGTTTGTTGACACCATTTAATAGATAGGAAAGAATGGTAAAATCCTTCTGTTGCAAAAGGGCAACTGCCATGATTTCCCCGTCTTGTTCAGCGACTAGATAGGTCTCTCCTTTGATATAAAGTCTAGTCAGAAGGCTATCCATTAGTTCTAAGAATGCAGGATAATATTCTGGTTTCTTTAAATCATCTTTGATAAGAGTCATGAAAGGGTAGTCCATAAAGGCATCAGCCAAAACTTTCCCAATTTTTTGGTATTCATCTAGTTTGGCTTCTCTATATACTAATTCTTTCATATCATACTCCTTCATTAAATCTCTCTAACTATTATAACGAAATTTCTTTCATTTTTCGATTAAAGTGTGAAATTTTCACAAAAATGATTTAGAAATTTACACAAGAAAAAAGCATTAAAATACCCCACAGTTTTAACTGTCAGGGTAGATTAAATGATTTTGTTAGTAGATTCTATCTTGTAGGGATTGAAATCTCAATCAATTTATCAGAATAGAGGGTTTTAATATTTGCCTTATCAATAGCCTGTTGATTAATTTTACGACTGAGGAAAAATTCTTGGATTATTTCCATTTCTTTTTCACGGATTGCCCGATGTTTATTGGAAATGAGGATTTCGTAATGAAGTGGAGCCTGAGTAAAAATAACATCTGTATTTCCCGCAGAATAAACCTCTACAAGCGTTGCGTCGGTACTTTCTAGCTGACTTTTAACAAGTTGCGAGTGTGAATTTGTAGTATTGATAAGCTTCATAGGGTTTCCTCCTGTATTTCTATGTCTATTATAGCACTTTTTGGGAAATTTGGTAAAGATAGTTTAAATTTGATGTTGTTTTTTCCAAGCTTCAATCGCCCATTTGTGACTTCCACGTTTTAAGTGAGCAATCGCTTCATCGATTGGGAACCAAGCTAGGTGATTGAAGTCCTCGAGAGGTTTTTGGATTTCTTGATAAGAAGTAGCTTCATAGAGATAAGCTGGATTGTAGTAGTAGGTGTCACGATGGCTAGAATAAAAGTATTCATCCGCTTGTCCATAGTAGGTGCCAATTTCAGCAGAAAATCCTAATTCTTCAATCAACTCTCGTTTGAGAGCTTCGAAATGGTTTTCGCCTTCTTCAATTTCACCTCCTGGTAAGAACCATGCACCATTTGGAGCTTGTACGAGGATAATATTTTCATGATTTGCATCAGGTATGACTGCATAAACGCCATATCTATTTTTGTAGGTTACTCCCTCTATTTTTTCTCCAAATGTTGGATTTGTCATAGTTTTCTCCTTCGTGAGTGCGCTTTCTTTCTATCATATTAAAGAATGCTCTTACTGTCAAGCAAGAACATTCTTTTGTATTCAAGAAACTAGTCCTTCGACTCAACTGTTTCTGTTTTATTTTTTGACTTAATCATGATTTTACCTTTACTTGTCATGACTGCCTTGAGTTCTTTTTCGCTTGGATTTTCAAGGTAGTAGTCAGTAATCGCATCTTCGATATAATCCTGAATCGTACGACGTAGTGGACGTGCTCCCATTTTTGGATCGTAGCCAAGGTCTACAAGTTTTTCTTTAACCTTATCTGTAACATCTAGATGGATGTTGTTGCTTGAGAGTCGTTTATTGACATCATTCAGCATGAGGTCAACGATTTGAAGGAGATTTTCCTTGCTGAGAGCCTTGAATTCGATAATCCCATCGAAGCGGTTCATAAACTCAGGGCTAAAGAAGTTGCCGAGTTCACCGAGGACAGAGTTGGTACGCCCTTCTCTAGCTGCACCAAATCCGACGCTTGCTTCAGCTTTGCCTGTACCTGCATTTGAGGTCATGATAATGATGGCATCCTTAAAGCTAACAGTTCGACCTTGACCATCAGTTAAACGACCATCATCCAAAACTTGAAGGAACATATGCATGACATCTGGATGGGCTTTTTCAACCTCATCCAATAGGATTAGTGAGTAGGGATTGCGACGCACTTTCTCAGTCAACTGACCTGCTTCATCGTAACCAACATAGCCTGGAGGTGCGCCGACAAGTTTGGCAACACTATGTTTTTCCATGTATTCACTCATATCAAAGCGAATCATGCTATCAGCAGAACCAAACAGTTCGATAGCCAGTTGTTTAGAAAGTTCTGTTTTACCGACACCGGTAGGACCAACAAAGAGGAAGCTACCGATTGGACGGTTTGGAGTTCCAAGACCAACACGGTTACGGCGGATAGCCTTAGCAATCTTATCAACTGCATCATCTTGGCCGATAACGTGAGCCTTGAGGTCGTCTGCTAGATTGATGAGTTGAGACTGCTCTTTTTCTTTCAAATCGCCAACTGGAATATTAGTCTTTTGCTCAATAATGTGTTCAATCGTCTTTTCGCTGATAATCGGAGTATCCTGATCCGTTACTTTTGTTTTTTGCATTTCTTTATATTTAGCAATCTGGTCACGGAAGTAGGCCGCTTTCTCGAAATCTTCATCTCGAGTTGCTTGGGCCTTGAGATTTTCGGCCTCGATTAAGCGTTGGTCGATTACCTTAGGGTCAACAAAGTTTAGCGTTAAGTTCATTTTAGAACCAGCTTCATCTAAGAGGTCAATAGCCTTGTCAGGCAAGAAACGATCTTGGATGTAGCGGTTGGAAAGAGTCGCAGCGGCTTCGATAGCAGCATCTGTATATTGAACGTGGTGGTAATCTTCGTATTTTTTTTGAATACCTTTAAGAATAATAATGGTTTCTTCAACCGTTGGTTCATCAACCTTAACAGGTTGCATCCGACGCTCAAGGGCAGCGTCTTTTTCGATGATGCGGTACTCATTGAGGGTAGTAGCACCAACTAACTGAAGTTCGCCACGAGAAAGGGCAGGTTTGAGGATATTTCCGGCATCCATATTGCCGTCTCCAGCAGAACCAGCACCAACAATCTCATGAATTTCGTCGATAAAGAGGATGACATCTTTGCGCTGACGAATTTCTTCCATGAGTTTTTGCATGCGCTCTTCAAACTGTCCACGAATTCCTGTGCCTTGGACAAGACTCACGACGTCTAGGCGAATGACTTCTTTCCCTTGAAGTTTATGGGGAACGTCACCGTCAACTATTTTCTGAGCGAGGCCCTCAACAACTGCTGTCTTACCAACACCAGGCTCACCGATAAGGACGGGATTATTTTTGGTTCTACGGTTGAGAATTTCAATGACACGGATGATTTCTTCGTCACGACCGATAACAGGATCGACATTTCCACGACGGGCAATCTCAGTTATATTGATCCCGTACTCTTCCAAGAGTCCTTTTTCTTGACTAGGAGGAGGTGTTTGAGCGGGCCCGCGATTTTGGGAACCATAACCATCATTGCCGCCATAACCACCACCTGACTGAGTTGGAGGAACATTGTTATTTGAAGAAGGTCTAAAGTTGTTCAGATCGTTAAAGAAGTCTCCAAAGGGATCAAAATCACGGTTGTTTAAATCTGTAATTCCTTTAAATAAGCTATTGTTAGGATCTGTTTTGATAATTTTGTAGCAATTTTGACAAAGGTCAATTTGCTTTTGTTGTCCATTAAGATTGGTGTAAAGATGGATCGTTGAGTCATTGATTTTACAATTTTGACAGAGCATACCTCTACCTCGTTTCTTTCTTGGCTTTGACTAAAAAACAAAGGTCAAAAATAGTCAAAGTTCTTTAGTCTCATTATATCATGATTGAAGGGGAAAGCAAGTAAAAAGATTGAGTCTTAGAATTTATGAACAAAGAATTATATAGATGAAATAGAGTGATAAAAAGAAAAATCCCATTTGTCAGACAAAAAGGATTTTCCTAGGTCAAAGCAGGAGTATTCTCCAGCCTCTATAAAACGATTAGTATAAAAGTTCGTAGATTTCCATCGCAATCAAGTCGATGCTATCAAATGTATACGTTTCACGAGCTTCAACATCACGAAGTGTAAAGAGTGGTCCGTTTTCTTCGTCGTGGTTAAATGCAACCTCTGCGACAACAACTCCTTCGCGTTCAAAGTTACGTTTTAAGTTACCACCATCTTTTGTCATTGCTTCTAAGCGATTGATGATTCTAACTAAATGTGATTCCATTTTGATTCTCCTCCATTTCTTATCTTTACTATTTTACCATAAACAGACTCTACTTGACTAGAAAAAACTTAGATTTCTCACTATTTCCCTCGTCTTTGAAAATTTATTGAAATTATCAGGTGAGGAGGTTGAATTTTTATGCAAAATATGTTATTCTTATACAAGCTTTAAGTTTAAATTAAATATAGAAAGTAGAGCATCCATGAATTTTTCTTTTTTACCGAAATACCTGCCATATTTTAACTACGGTGCAATTGTTACCATTATCATTTCTATTTTAGTGGTCTTTTTAGGGACCATTCTAGGAGTGTTGTTGGCCTTTGCACAACGGTCGAAGATTAAGCCACTTGTTTGGTTTGCTAATCTTTACATCTGGGTCTTCCGTGGGACACCGATGATGGTGCAGATTATGATTGCCTTTGCGTTGATGCATATTAGTGCTCCTACTATTCAAATAGGGATTTTAGATGTTGATCTTACTCGCTTGATTCCGGGTATTTTAATTATTTCTATGAATAGTGGTGCTTATGTATCAGAAACCGTTCGTGCTGGGATTAATGCAGTGCCGAAGGGCCAATTAGAAGCAGCTTATTCACTAGGGATTCGTCCAAAAAACGCCATGCGCTATGTCATTCTCCCACAAGCTATTCGAAATATTTTACCAGCCTTGGGGAATGAGTTTATTACCATTATCAAAGATAGCTCGCTCTTGTCAGCAATCGGTGTCATGGAGTTGTGGAATGGAGCTACTACGGTGTCAACAACTACTTACTTACCGTTAACTCCACTCTTATTTGCAGCCTTTTACTACTTGATTATGACCTCTATCTTGACACTGGCATTAAAAGCTTTTGAAAATCGTATGGGACAAGGAGAGAAAAAATAATGACTGAAACACTTATAAAAATTGAAAATCTTCATAAAAGCTTTGGAAAGAATGAAGTTTTAAAAGGAATTGATCTTGAAATCAAAAAAGGAGAAGTAGTGGTCATTATCGGACCTTCTGGTAGCGGTAAGTCAACCCTCCTTCGCTCGATGAATCTCCTCGAAGAAGCTACAAAAGGAAAGGTCATCTTTGAAGGTGTAGACATTACGGATAAGAAAAATGATCTCTTTGCCATGCGTGAAAAGATGGGGATGGTTTTCCAACAATTCAATCTTTTCCCCAATATGACAGTAATGGAAAATATTACACTCTCTCCTATTAAGACTAAGGGAGAAAGTAAGGAAGTGGCTGCAAAGAGAGCTCATGAGCTCTTGGAAAAGGTTGGTTTACCAGATAAGGCAGATGCCTATCCACAAAGTTTGTCTGGTGGACAGCAACAGCGTATCGCTATCGCTCGTGGTCTAGCCATGGAACCAGATGTCTTGCTCTTTGATGAACCGACTTCTGCTTTAGATCCAGAAATGGTAGGGGAAGTACTGGCAGTTATGCAAGAACTTGCTCAATCTGGCATGACCATGGTTATCGTAACGCATGAAATGGGCTTTGCGCGTGAAGTAGCAGACCGTGTCATCTTTATGGCTGATGGTGTTGTTGTCGAAGACGGGACTCCAGAGCAAGTCTTTGAACAAACCCAAGAACAAAGAACCAAGGACTTTTTGAGTAAGGTTTTGTAAGACTAGAGTCAATTAGAAAAGCTCCAACTGGAGCTTTTTCTTATAGTTTCAGACTATAAGGGCTCTTAGGTAAGAAGTGTTAGAATGCCGAACGATTTTTTGTTATAATAGAAAATATTTGTTAGAAAAGAGAAAATACATGACACAGATGATTGATGGAAAGGCTTTAGCGGCCAAGTTACAAGGACAATTGGCTGAAAAAACGGCTAAACTAAAAGAAGAGACAGGCTTGGTGCCTGGCTTAGTTGTCATTTTAGTTGGAGAAAATCCAGCCAGCCAAGTTTACGTTCGCAACAAGGAACGTTCAGCTATTGCTGCAGGTTTCCGAAGTGAAGTCGTTCGTGTACCTGAGACCACTACTCAAGAGGAATTGTTGGATTTGATTGGCAACTACAATCAAGATCCAGCTTGGCATGGGATTTTGGTACAGCTACCATTGCCAAAACATATAAATGAAGAAGCTGTTTTATTGGCTATTGACCCTGAGAAGGATGTGGATGGTTTTCATCCGCTCAACATGGGACGCCTTTGGTCTGGTCACCCAGTTATGATTCCTTCAACTCCTGCAGGAATTATGGAAATGTTTCATGAATATGGGATTGACTTAGAAGGTAAAAATGCGGTCGTCATTGGTCGTTCAAATATTGTTGGGAAGCCTATGGCCCAGTTATTGTTAGCTAAAAATGCAACTGTAACCTTGACCCACTCTCGCACCCACAATCTAGCTCAAGTAGCTTCTAAAGCTGATATTCTAGTAGTAGCTATCGGTCGTGCCAAGTTTGTGACTGCTGATTTTGTGAAGCCTGGTGCGGTTGTCATTGATGTGGGAATGAACCGAGATGAAAATGGCAAGCTCTGTGGAGATGTTGATTACGATGCTGTTGCACCAATCGCTAGCTATATCACACCGGTCCCTGGTGGAGTTGGACCTATGACTATTACCATGCTGATGGAACAGACTTATCAGTCAGCGCTTCGTACACTAAACAAGGACTAGGAAGATGAAATTCGTATTTGATCTAGATGGGACGCTGTCTTTCGACTATATGACCATAGATGAGGAGATTAAGCAGGTTCTTTTAAAAGCTGAAGATTACGGGCATGAGGTTGTATTTGCTTCAGCTCGCTCTTATCGGGATTGTTTGGGCTTATTAGGCACTGAACTCAGTCAGCGGTTGGTCATAGGTCTGAATGGTGGTGTAGCCTATTATCTGGGGAAAGCTATCTATGAAAGAAATCTCGATGCTAGAGTTTATCAGGCACTAGTGGGTTATTGCCAGACCTATAATCTCCCTTTCTTTGTGGACGATCGCTTTGACTATAGTGGTCAGATTGTGGAAAAGATTCCATTTATCTCTAGTGTGGATCCTTTAAAGGTGGCTCGTCATCAGAAACTCGAGGATTTGGGTACTCCTATTAAGGTAGTCGTTTATATGGGAGACCATGAGGATTTACTTGATGACCTGATTGGACAGTTAGAAAGACTGGGGCAGGCTCATCTGTCTTATCATGCACATGAAAAGTGTCTTTATGTTAATCCCTTAGATACTCACAAGGCGACAACTGTTGAAAAGTTGTGTGGAGAGAACTTTATTGCTTTTGGAAATGACCAAAATGATATCGAACTGTTTAAAACGTCTCTTTATTCAGTCCAGATAGGAGATTTTGCTGGCCTTAGTCCATATGCAGATGAAACGGTTGAGCTAAAAGGAGAACCTTCTCCAGCAGTAGCAGCTAAAATCTTACAGACCTTTGCGGAATTTAAGGGAAAATAGATAGAAGGAGGTCTGAGCCTCCTTTTGTAGTATAATGAAGTGAGAGGAAAAAAACGATGAAAGAGATTAGCCTAGAACTATTAGAAAAAGTCATTGTAGAACGGTCTCGTCACAGTCATAAGGGAGACTACGGTCGTCTTCTCTTGATTGGAGGAACTTATCCCTATGGGGGAGCGATTATTATGGCTGCTTTAGCTTCCGTTAGAAGTGGCGCAGGCTTGGTGACAGTAGCAACGGACAAGGAAAATATTCCACCTCTGCATAGCCATTTGCCGGAGGCTATGGCCTTTGATCTTGATGATAAGCAATTATTGGAGCAACAGTTGAAGAAAGCAAGTGTTGTCTTGGTTGGATCTGGGCTAGTGGATGATGAGCGTGGAGAAGAGCTTCTCCATACAGTCTTTCATCATTTAGAGCAAAATCAGACCCTGATACTGGATGGTGGTGCCCTATCCATTTTAGCGAAGACTAAAATGAAATTTCCTAAAGTTCATCTAGTCTTAACTCCTCATCAAAGGGAATGGCAAGTTTTGTCAGGCTTAGATTTGACTTCCCAAGGAACCGAAGAAACAGGAAAGGCTTTGAAGAGATTTCCTTCAGGGACGATTTTAGTCCAAAAAGGTCCTGCGACTCGAATCTGGCAAGCTGGTCAAGCTGATTGTTATCAGCTGAGTGTTGGAGGCCCCTATCAGGCAACTGGGGGTATGGGAGATACTCTGGCAGGGATGGTTGCTGGCTTTGCAGGTCAATTTCCCCAAGCAAGTCTCTATGAAAGAGTGACGGTAGCGACCCATTTACATTCAGCAATAGCCCAAGAACTAGCTGAGGACAACTATGTAGTCTTGCCGACCATGATTAGTCAACAGATTCCAGCCTTCATGAAGAACATACAAAAAGACACCTGATTTTTTCAGGTGTCTTTTGATGATTAGAAGAGGCCTTTGACCTTATCTACAAGACCGTCTAGGCCTTCTGATCCTGAAACCAAAGCTTGTGCTTGGCTAAGGTACTCACCGAGTTGATCCTTGTTTTCTTCGATGAAAGATTTAGCAGCGTCGAAATCTTTTGTTTCGATTAATTCTTTAACTTTGTTAAATAAATCCATTGGGTTCATGATGTTCCTCCCTTTCTCCAATTCTATTCAATCATTTTTTTCAAATCTTGCAAGAAACTTGACTCTTCAAACAAAGTTCAGGGGTGTCAAATGGTGCAAATTTTGATATAATTTTTAGTGATGAATGTTAGAAATAATCGGTATGTCGTTGTAGATTTAGAAGCTACAAGTACCGGAAGCAAGGCAAAAATCATCCAAGTGGGAATTGTAGTCATTGAAGATGGTGAGATTGTTGAACAGTATGCTACTGATGTCAATCCTCATGAACACTTGGATTCTCATATCAAAGAATTAACGGGTTTGACTGATAAACGTTTGGCAAAGGCTCCAGAGTTTTCTCAGGTGGCTAGAGAGATTTTTGAACTAGTCAAAGACGGTATTTTTGTTGCGCACAATGTTCAGTTCGATGCTAATTTGTTGGCAGAATTCCTCTTTTTGGAAGGTTATGAATTGCGCACGCCTCGTATTGATACAGTGGAGTTGGCTCAAGTCTTTTACCCTCAACTAGAGAAGTATAATCTTGGTATTCTTTGCCAAGAGTTGGGGATTCCCTTAGAGCAAGCTCATACAGCTTTATCTGATGCCCAAGCAACTGCCGAACTCTTTCTTTGTATGAGACAAAAGATGTTCCAACTGCCAAAAGGTTTGTTGGAGCGCTTGTTGACTTTGTCAGATAGCTTATTGTACGAATCTTATCTGGTCATCGAGGAAGTTTATCAGAAACAGTCTCTCCTCGTTGAGCATGATTTGGTAGAAGTGCAGGGCTTATTCTTAAGAAAAGAAAAGCCACTTCTTTCTCCGAGAAAGTTATCTAAAGATTTCCAGACCAATATTGCCTTGTTAGGGTTAGAAGAGAGAGTTACACAAGAACGCTTTGCTCAAAAGGTTCAAGAGTTTTTACAAGGGGAAGACATATCCTTTATTCAGGCTCAAACAGGAATTGGGAAAACCTATGGTTACCTGCTACCGGCCTTGTCACTTGAGAATGAAGGGGGAATCCTGCTCAGTGTTCCTACTAAAATCCTTCAAGATCAGGTGATACAAGAGGAGGCTAAAAAACTAGAAGAGATTTTCCATATCTCTATTCATAGTCTTAAAGGTCCTCAGAATTACTTGAAGCTAGATGCCTTTCATACAGCTCTAGAGGAAGAAGAGTCCAATCGTCTGTATACACGATTCAAGATGCAACTTCTAGTTTGGTTGACAGAAACAGAGACAGGAGACTTAGACGAGATTGGTCAGCTATATCGCTACCAGCAGTTTTTACCAAACTTGGTTCATGATGGAAATCTTCACAAAGACTCTCTCTTTTGGTTGGAGGATTTTTGGAAACGAGGTCAAGAAAGGGCTCGTTCTTGTAAGTTGCTTGTGACCAATCATGCTTATCTAGTTACCCGACTTGAAGATGATCCAAGTCTCTTAGAAGGGCGTCTCTTGATTTTAGATGAAGCCCAGAAAGTCTTGTTGACATTGGAAAATCTTTCTCGTAAAACGTATTTGCTAACAGATTTGGTGGAGCAACTAGATCAAGCTCTATCTAAAGAAGGCGACATGCTTCAAAAACGTTTGCTAGAGAGTATTCGATTTGAATGTTCTTATCTAATCGATCAGTTCCTATCTGGTAAACGTAAGATGTGCCCAGCTAGTAGCATTAATAAGCTCCGACAAGATTTTTCTGAGTTGAATCTTCAAGAATTTAAAGACTATCAGAAATTTTTTATATCTGATGGAGAATTTTGGTTATCGACCTCAGATCTGTCTAGTAAAAAGGTTGAAATCACTTCTAGTCGCAATCATCGTTTGCTCTTTTCTGAGATTTTTCCAGAATCCTGTCAGCTTTTAGGGATTTCTGCAACCCTTGAAATTAGTAGTCGGGTTTCTTTACCAGAATTGTTAGGTTTTCCTCAAGCGGCCTTTTATTGCCTAGACGAACAGTTTCAAGAAAATCAGGAAATCTTCTTGGTGAAGGATTTTCCATTGGTAACAGAGATTTCAACTCGGGATTATGGGCAAGCAGTCGTGGAAGTTTTAGAAGAATTATCCTTCCTGGAAGAACCCATTTTAGTCTTATTTACCGCAAAAGATTTGTTATTACAAGTATCTGATGCCTTAAATATACCTCATCTAGCACAGTATAAACACGGTGAACCTGCCCAGTTAAAAAAACGTTTTGAAAGAGGCGAGCGTGAGCTCTTGCTCGGAGCGGGAAGTTTTTGGGAAGGTGTTGATTTTTCAAGACATCCACGAGTGATTGAAGTAGTGACTCGCTTGCCCTTCCAAAATCCAGAAGATCCCTTTACTAAAAAGATGAATCAAGAACTCCGTTTGGAAGGGAAAAATCCTTTTTATGACTACCAGCTTCCTATGGCTATTATTCGTCTCAAGCAAGCGATTGGACGAACCATGCGTCGAGTGGGGCAACGCTCTGCGGTTCTGATTTTAGACAGCCGTATGGCAAGTAAACGCTACGGCAAGCAAATCAGCAAGGCTTTGTCTCGTACTAGTCGAGTTAGAGTCATTAGCAGAGAGCAAGCTTTTATCAAAATTCAAGAATTTTTAAATAAACAATGAAATGAATACCTGAAAGAATGAAGGAGGCCTTTTATGAAACGTTCGCTCGACTCTAGGGTCGATTATAGTTTAATATTGCCAGTATTTTGTTTGTTGGTCATTGGAGTTGTAGCTATTTATATAGCAGTTAGTCATGACTACCCAAACAATGTTTGGACCATACTTGGACAACAGCTAGCTTGGATATCGCTAGGGATTATCTTTAGCTTTATAGTCATGTTTTTTAACACAAAATTTTTATGGCAGTCCACCCCTTATTTATATGGTCTTGGTCTAGCCTTAATGGTTTTGCCTTTGGTCTTCTACAACCCAAGATTAGTAGCTGCAACTGGTGCAAAAAACTGGGTTTCAATCGGTGGTTATACACTCTTTCAACCCTCCGAATTCATGAAGATATCCTATATTTTGATGCTGGCATACGTTATTGTAACCTTTACCAAGAAACATAAAGACAAGGAACGAACGATTGGTTTAGATTTTCTATTAATTTTGTGGATGATTATTTTCACGATACCTGTTATGGTTTTACTAGCCTTGCAAAGCGACCTTGGGACAGCTATGGTTTTTGTAGCAATCTTTGCAGGACTTGTTTTACTGTCTGGTGTTTCTTGGAAAATCATTCTTCCAATTTTTGTAGCAGTTGTATCTGCGATTACAGGCTTCCTAGCCATCTTTATCACAAAAGACGGGCGTGCCTTTATGCATCAGATTGGGATGCCGACTTATCAGATAAATCGTATCCTAGCCTGGCTCAATCCATTTGATTATGCTCAAACGACTACCTATCAGCAAGCACAGGGTCAAATTGCGATTGGTAGCGGTGGTATTTTTGGCCAAGGATTTAATGTGTCTAATCTCCTCATTCCAGTTCGAGAGAGTGACATGATTTTTACCGTGATTGCGGAAGATTTCGGTTTTATTGGTTCAGTTGTAGTGGTTGCACTCTATCTACTGCTTATTTATCGTATGTTAAAGATCACCTTAAAATCAAATAATCAATTTTACACCTACATTTCAACTGGATTTATTATGATGCTCTTGTTCCACATCTTTGAAAATATTGGTGCTGTAACTGGCCTCCTTCCCCTGACAGGGATTCCTTTGCCATTTATTTCACAAGGGGGGTCCGCTATTATCAGTAATCTTATCGGTGTCGGTCTGCTGTTGTCCATGAGCTACCAAACTCATTTAGCTGATGAAAAGAGTGGTCGAACAAGATTCAAACGCAAAAAAGTTGTACTGAAAAAAGTGAAATAAGGAGGTCGCTATGCCTAAAGTTGCAGTTATCCTAGCAAATGGCTTTGAAGAAATCGAAGCTTTAACAGTCGTAGATGTCTTGCGTCGCGCAAATATTACCTGCCATATGGTAGGTTTTGATGCTCAAATTACGGGTTCACATGACATTCAAGTTCAAACTGATCGTGTCTTTGATGGTGATTTGTCAGAGTATGACATGATCGTTCTACCAGGAGGAATGCCTGGTTCGGTCCACTTAAGAGACAATGAACAATTGAGCGCTGAACTTCAAAAGTTTGAGAAAATCGGAAAAAAAGTAGCAGCTATTTGTGCAGCTCCTATTGCTTTAAATCAAGCAGGTCTTCTAGAAGGAAGAAACTATACTTGCTACGATGGTGTACAAGAACAAATCTCAAATGGTCACTACCATAAAGAAACAGTAGTAGTAGATGGGAATGTCATTACTAGTCGTGGTCCAGCAACAGCTTTAGCCTTTGCTTATCACTTGGTTGAAACACTTGGTGGAGATGCCAAAGCTCTAAGAGATGGCATGCTCTACACAGACGTATTTGAAAAATAATGACAAACGGAGGAGAATCTTTCTTGTTGGAGAGGATTCTTCTCTTTTTTAATGGCAAAAAACAAGGTAAACATCGCATTTTTTATAAAAAAATGGTATAATGAAGGGTATGAAATATCACGATTACATCTGGGATTTAGGTGGAACCCTGCTTGATAATTATGAAACTTCTACAGCAGCTTTTGTAGAAATATTAGCAGAGTTCGGGATTGAGCAGGATCACGACAGTGTATACGAAGCCTTGAAGGTTTCGACTGCCTTTGCCATCGAAAAGTATGCTCCAGGTATTGAAAATTTTCTTGAGAAATATAAGGAAAATGAAGCCCGAGAGCTCGAACATCCTGTTTTATTTGATGGGATCCCTACTCTTTTAGAAAACATTTGGGACCAAGGTGGTCGTAACTTCTTGGTTTCTCATCGAAATGATCAAGTATTGGAGATTCTATCGAAAACCAAGATAGCTCCATACTTTACAGAAGTAGTGACGGCTAGTTCAGGGTTTAAACGCAAACCTGATCCTGAGTCAATGATTTATTTACGTGATAAGTATCATATTACATCAGGTCTAGTCATTGGTGACCGTGCCATTGATGTAGAAGCAGGACATGCTGCAGGCTTAGATGCCTATCTCTTTGAGGACTTTGTAGCCTTAAAACAAGCAATAGACATGTAAGAAAAAGGGGAAAAATGACAGAAGATATTAAAAACCAACAGGCACAAGATTATGATGCCAGTCAAATTCAAGTTTTGGAAGGTCTGGAAGCCGTTCGTATGCGTCCAGGGATGTATATTGGATCAACTTCCAAAGAAGGTCTTCACCATCTAGTCTGGGAAATTGTAGATAATTCTATCGATGAGGCTCTAGCAGGATTTGCTAGTCATATCGAGGTCTTTATTGAACCAGATGATTCGATTACAGTTGTCGATGATGGGCGTGGTATTCCGGTTGATATCCAAGAAAAAACAGGACGCCCTGCCGTTGAAACAGTCTTTACTGTTCTTCACGCCGGAGGGAAATTCGGCGGTGGCGGATACAAGGTGTCAGGTGGATTGCACGGTGTAGGTTCATCCGTTGTAAATGCTCTTTCAACACAGTTGGATGTTCGTGTTCATAAAAACGGTAAGATTCATTACCAAGAATACCGTCGTGGTCATGTTGTAGCGGATCTCGAGGTGATTGGAGATACAGATAAAACAGGGACAATCGTTCACTTCACTCCAGACCCAGAAATTTTTACAGAGACAACGACATTTGACTTTGATAAATTAAATAAACGGATTCAAGAGTTAGCCTTTTTGAATCGTGGTCTTCAAATTTCCATCACGGATAAACGTGAAGGATTGGAACAAACCAAGCATTATCACTATGAGGGTGGGATTGCGAGCTACGTTGAGTACATCAATGAAAACAAGGATGTTATCTTTGAAACTCCAATCTACACAGATGGTGAAATGGATGACATCACAGTAGAAGTTGCGATGCAGTACACAACGGGTTACCATGAAAATGTCATGAGTTTCGCCAACAATATTCATACCCATGAAGGTGGAACACACGAACAAGGTTTCCGTACAGCATTAACTCGTGTTATTAACGACTACGCTCGTAAAAACAAGCTTCTCAAAGACAATGAAGACAACCTTACAGGGGAAGATGTCCGTGAAGGTTTAACTGCCGTTATTTCTGTTAAACACCCAAACCCACAATTTGAAGGACAAACCAAGACTAAACTTGGAAATAGTGAAGTTGTGAAGATTACCAATCGCCTCTTTAGCGATGCATTTTCTGACTTCCTTCTGGAAAATCCACAGATTGCTAAACGCATCGTAGAAAAAGGGATTTTGGCTGCGAAAGCGCGTGTTGCTGCCAAGCGTGCGCGTGAAGTTACTCGTAAGAAGTCAGGCTTAGAAATCTCAAACCTTCCAGGAAAATTAGCAGACTGTTCATCAAACAATCCAGCTGAAACTGAACTCTTCATCGTCGAAGGAGATTCAGCGGGAGGTTCTGCAAAATCAGGACGTGATCGTGAGTTCCAAGCTATCTTACCAATTCGTGGTAAAATCCTTAACGTTGAAAAGGCAAGTATGGATAAAATCCTTGCTAACGAGGAAATTCGTAGCCTCTTTACAGCTATGGGGACTGGCTTTGGTGCAGAATTTGATGTCAGCAAGGCTCGTTACCAAAAGCTGGTTATCATGACAGATGCCGATGTCGATGGAGCCCATATTCGTACCCTCTTATTAACTCTGATTTATCGTTATATGAAACCCGTTCTAGAGGCAGGTTATGTTTATATCGCTCAACCACCAATTTACGGTGTTAAAGTCGGTAGTGAAATTAAAGAATATATTCAACCAGGCGCAGACCAAGAAATCCGCCTACAAGAAGCTTTGGCTCGCTACAGCGAAGGTCGTTCTAAACCAACCATTCAACGTTATAAAGGTCTTGGAGAGATGGATGACCACCAACTTTGGGAAACTACTATGAATCCTGAACATCGCCTCATGGCTAGAGTGTCAGTAGATGACGCTGCTGAAGCAGATAAGATTTTTGATATGCTCATGGGCGACCGCGTGGAACCTCGTCGAGAATTTATCGAAGAAAACGCTGTGTACAGTACTCTTGACGTATAAAAAAATTGGGAAATAGTTCCCAAGGCTTGAAAAATATGATATAATCATTACAATTGTGTCAAGTATAAAAGGAGTTTGATATGTCAAATAATCAGTTGATTATTACTTTGATTGGAATTGCTGTCCTGCTTCTTATTGCCTTTGCAGTAGCCATTTTGCTACGTAAACGTAATGAGAGTAGACTTGCAGCCTTAGAAGAAAGAAAAGAAGAATTATATAACCTTCCTGTTAATGATGAGGTAGAGGTTGTTAAAAATATGCATCTGATTGGTCAAAGTCAGGTTGCCTTTAGAGAATGGAATCAAAAATGGGTAGATTTGTCTCTGAACTCTTTTGCGGATATTGAGAATAACCTCTTTGAAGCTGAAGGATACAATAACTCATTCCGTTTCTTGAAAGCTAAGCACCAGATTGATCAAATTGAAAGTCAGATTGAACTTGTTGAAGAGGATATTACAGCGATTCGTAATGCCTTGTCTGATTTAGAAAAACAAGAATCAAAAAATAGCGGACGTGTTCTGCATGCCCTAGATTTATTTGAAAAACTACAAAATACGGTAGCTGAAGATTCTGAAAAATATGGTCAAGCTCTTTCGGAAATTGAAAAACAATTGGAGAACATCCAATCTGAGTTTTCTCAATTTGTAACCTTGAATTCTTCAGGGGATCCGGTTGAAGCAGCAGGCATTTTAGATAACGCTGAAAATCATATTTTGGCCTTGACACATATCGTTGAAAGAATCCCAGCGATTGTAACCAAGCTGACTACTGAATTGCCAGAACAACTTGAAGATTTAGAAGCAGGTTACCGTAAGTTATTAGATGAGAACTATCATTTTGTAGAAACAGATATCGAATCTCGTCTTCAACTTCTCTATGAAGCTTTGAAAAATAATCACGAAAATATCCGTACATTGGAGTTGGACAATGCAGAGTATGAAAATACTCAAATCCAAGAAGAAATCAATGCACTTTATGATATTTTCACACGTGAAATTAAAGCGCACAAAGCTTTTGAAAAATTGGTAGCTACCCTTCCTACGTATCTTAACCACTTGAAAGAAAATAATCAGGTCTTGGTTAAAGATATTGAACGTCTTGGGAAAAACTACCTGATTTCTGAAAGCGATGTAAATCGAGTTCGTCGTCTTCAAGCTGATATCTCGGCTTTGGATGCTACGATCGAAGAAATAACAAACGACCAAACAGAGGTTTCAGAAGCATATTCTGTATTACTAGAACGTTTGGAAAATGTCCAATCTACATTAAAAGATATTGAAGATGACCAAATCGGTGTTAGTGAGCGTCTCGTTCAGATTGAAAAAGATGACATCAATGCTCGTCAAAAAGCAAATGTCTATGTCAACCGTCTGCATACGATTAAACGCTACATGGAGAAGAGAAATCTTCCAGGAATTCCACAAAAATTCTTGAAGCTCTTCTTTGATGCAAGTCACAGTACAGAAGACTTGATGGCTGAGTTGGAACAAGCACAAGTAAATATCGAATCTGTAAATCGTATCCTTGAGATTGCGACAAATGATATGAATATGTTGGAAGAAGAAACATACAGTATTGTTCAATATGCAACACTTACGGAACAATTGCTTCAATATTCGAACCGTTACAGATCATTTGATGACCGTATTCAACAAGCTTTCCAAGAAGCTTTGAATATCTTTGAAACAGCCTTTGATTATCAAGCTTCTTTTGAAAAAATCTCTCAAGCATTAGAAGTAGCTGAACCAGGCGTGACAAATCGCTTTGTTACTTCTTATGAGAAAACAAGAGAAAGTATTCGTTTCTAATTTACAAAAGAATCCTAGATTTTTCCTAGGATTCTTTTACTTTTCTTTACCTATAGTAAATATTTTTATGCCATGTTTTCATTGAAATTATAGCTCGTATTTGATATGATAAGACTATGACAAAAAAGAGATTACCCCAGAATAAAGTAAAGAAGAAAAATAATAAAAAGCTTGGCACTCTTGTCTTGCTTTTATTTCTAACAATGATAGCACTCGGTAGTGCGATTACCTATAAAGTGTTGAACAAACAAGCCTTTGAGCAGAAAATTGAGAGCCTCAAGAAGGAAAAAGACGATGCCTACTCCCAAGGGAGTCAAAAAGAGCATTTCCGTAAAGAGAAATCAGAAATTATCACCTATTATCCACTAGTTGGAGAAAATGTTATCTCCTCTGTCAAGGATGTCATCGTAAAAGATATCACTGACAAAGTAGAAGGTAAAGAACAGTTGATTTTTTATTACTCAGAAAAAGGGGATTCCTCTTTGACTGGGGTTGAAAATCGTTTAATCAAAAAACAGGCCTATGACTTGGCAAATTCTAATGTCGTTGAATTAGAAAATACTACTTTAGACCAGCTGTATCTCAAAGAAGATGGCTCTGTCTTTACCCTGGATCAACTCTTTACAGACTCATCCACGGCCAAAGAAAAATTGCTTGAGGGAGTTAAATCAACTCTCAAAGATAAAAAAATTGAACAATCAGTTGTTGATCAAGTTTCAGCTGATTTCTCAGCTGCAGAATTGTCAAGCTGGAAGTTTACCTATAAAGATAGTCAATTAGTTCTTTATCCAGTCAAAGCAACGACTAATGTTGAAGAAATAGCGATGCCTATTTCAGATTTCTTTGATTTTATTCAGACATCCTATCTAACAGAAAAAGATGCTGAACTTTATAAAAAAGTTCAAGCAGAGAAACATAAAAAAGTTGTAGCCTTAACCTTTGATGACGGTCCCGATGGCAATACAACACCGCAAGCCTTGGATATTTTAGCTAAGTATAAAATCAAAGCGACCTTCTTTGTACAAGGAAAAAACATTGCAGGTAATGAAGCTATCCTCAAACGTATGCAGGCCGAGGGACATGAAGTTGGAAACCATAGTTGGAACCATCCTGTTTTAACACAACTTTCATTAGAAGATGCTAAAAAACAAATTACGGATACAGAATCAGCAATTACGAGTGTTCTCGGAAAGAGTTCAAAATTGATGCGTCCACCATATGGTGCGATTTCAGATGATATCCGTAATAGTCTCGATTTGAGCTTTATTATGTGGGATGTAGATAGTTTAGACTGGAAGAGTAAAAACGAAGCAGCGATTCTGACAGAAATTCAACGTCAAACAACTGATGGTTCTATCATCCTCATGCATGATATTCATCAGACGTCAGTGAATTCACTACCAAAGGTTATTGAGTATTTGCAGGGACAGGGATATAGTTTTGTGACAGTATCAGAACTACTCAATACAGGTTTAAAACCACATGGTATTTACTATTCTCGTAACCAATAGTTGGGATTAAAATCAAGTATTAGAAAAAAACAAAAAAAGATTATTTTTATCTTGACAAGTAAGGAAAAACTTGATATTATATACAAGATGAGAAAAGCAGAAGTGAGAACTTCTCGCCTTGCGACTAACGTTGTCTGGCCCCTACAGATCAAGTTTCAGAAATGAAATATAATCATGTAGTGCGGACTTGCGTTAGCAAGTCCGCTCTTGTTTTTCTCTAAACTAAAAAAAGAGGTGAAAACCATAGCAAAGCAAGACTTATTCATCAATGATGAAATTCGTGTACGCGAAGTTCGCTTAATCGGTCTTGAAGGTGAGCAATTGGGTATCAAACCACTAAGCGAAGCGCAAGCACTTGCGGATGAAGCTAATGTGGACTTGGTTCTCATTCAACCTCAAGCTAAGCCTCCTGTTGCGAAAATTATGGACTACGGCAAGTTCAAATTTGAGTATCAGAAGAAGCAAAAAGAACAACGCAAAAAACAAAGCGTTGTAACCGTGAAAGAAGTTCGTTTGAGCCCAGTTATCGACAAGGGTGACTTCGAAACGAAACTTCGCAATGCTCGCAAGTTCCTTGAAAAAGGAAACAAAGTAAAAGTATCTATTCGCTTTAAGGGTCGTATGATTACCCATAAAGAGATTGGTGCAAAAGTTTTAGCCGATTTCGCTGAAGCAACTCAAGATATTGCTATCATCGAACAACGTGCTAAAATGGATGGACGTCAAATGTTTATGCAATTGGCCCCAGCAACTGACAAGAAATAATCTGTCAGAAAGTTAAAAAAAGGAGAAAATATCATGCCAAAACAAAAAACACACCGCGCATCAGCTAAACGTTTCAAACGTACAGGTTCTGGTGGACTTAAACGTTTCCGTGCTTACACTTCTCACCGTTTCCACGGAAAAACTAAAAAACAACGTCGTCATCTTCGTAAAGCATCTATGGTGCATGCAGGAGATTTCAAACGTATCAAAGCAATGCTTACTCGCTTGAAATAATCGCGTATTTGTAAGTTAACAATTCTAGGAAATATTGGAGGAAATATAAATGGCACGTGTTAAAGGTGGCGTTGTATCACGCAAACGTCGTAAACGTATTTTAAAATTAGCAAAAGGTTACTATGGAGCTAAACACATCTTGTTCCGTACTGCAAAAGAACAAGTAATGAACTCTTACTACTATGCATACCGTGACCGTCGTCAGAAAAAACGTGACTTCCGCAAATTGTGGATCACACGTATCAATGCGGCAGCTCGTATGAACGGACTTTCATACTCACAATTGATGCATGGTTTGAAATTGGCTGAAATCGAAGTTAACCGTAAAATGCTTGCTGACTTAGCTGTTAACGATGCAGCAGCTTTCACAGCTCTTGCAGATGCAGCTAAAGCAAAACTTGGTAAATAATTACTTTTAAGACTGGAACAGGATTGTCCCAGTCTTTTTAGAAATAAAGGAGAAAGCTATGGCTTCAAAAATGCTACACACTTGCTTGCGAGTAGAAAACCTTGAAAAATCAATCGCATTCTATCAAGATGCTTTTGGTTTTAAAGAATTGCGTCGCAGAGATTTTCCAGACCATGCCTTCACGATTGTCTATCTAGGACTTGAGGGTGACGACTATGAGTTGGAATTGACTTATAACTATGATCACGGCCCTTACGTGGTAGGAGATGGTTTTGCCCATATCGCCCTTAGTACACCTGATCTTGAGGCACTCCATCAAGAACATAGCGCCAAAGGCTATGAAGTAACAGCACCTAATGGGCTTCCAGGGACTCAACCTAACTATTACTTTGTCAAAGATCCAGATGGATACAAGGTAGAAGTGATTCGCGAAAAGAAATAATCTAAAAAAATCACAGCAGAAGCTGTGGTTTTTTAGTTTATGCAAAGCAAAAGTATCTGTTTTTCTATTTTTTAAAATGGTATAATAGAAAAAGAAAAAGGAAGGTGAGAAAGAATGATTGCCCAACTGGATACAAAAACTGTCTATAGTTTCATGGAGAGTATGGTTTCAATCAAGAGATATGTCAGCCTTGGGAAAGAATATGGCTATTCATCGCTTGGAATCATGGATGAAGACAATCTCTATGGAGCCTATTATTTCATCAAAGAATGCCAAAAACAGGGGATTCAACCTTTATTAGGTCTTGAGATGACAGTTTATCATAAAGAAGAAGTGCTCAATCTACGTTTTCTAGCCCTGTCAAACCATGGATATCGCAACCTGATGAAGATATCGTCACGAAAAATGACAGGTAAAAAAGAATGGGCTGATTTCTCTTCCTACCTTGAAGATATTTGTGTCATTGTTCCTTACTATCCTGAAATTGATTCCTTGGGCTTAGGGCATGACTACTATATCGGAGTGTATCCAGATACACCTCAATTGAATGTTTCTCATCCCGTTCTCCCTCTTTATCGTGTTAACTCTTTCGAGTCTGAGGATATAGAAGCTCTCCAGATGCTTAAAGCGATTAAAGAGAACGTGACCTTGAGAGAGGTTGATGTTCAATCTCAACAGGGCCTGTTTTTACCAGCTGACCGTCTTGAACGGATTTTTCTAGAGAAGTTCCCAATGGCACTGGATAATCTTGCAAGATTGATTAAGGAAACTTCCTACGAGATTGATAGTAGTCTCAAGCTTCCACGTTTTAACCCAGAGAGACCCGCTGTTGAAGAACTTCGGGAAAGAGCTATTCAGGGATTGAAACAGAAAGGGTTATGGAATCAGGTTTATGAGGATCGTTTAGAAGAAGAGTTATCAGTGATTCATGATATGGGATTTGATGACTATTTCTTGGTTGTTTGGGATCTCTTACGTTTTGGTCGTTCTCAGGGTTATTATATGGGGATGGGACGCGGATCCGCAGTTGGAAGTTTAGTAGCCTACGCCCTAGATATCACTGGAATTGATCCTGTAGCTAAGAATCTTATCTTTGAGCGCTTCTTGAATCGTGAACGCTACACCATGCCAGATATCGATATTGATATTCCAGATATCTATCGTCCAGAGTTTATTCGCTATGTGCGTGACCGTTATGGTAGTATCCATGCTGCTCAGATTGTCACTTATTCAACCTTTGGAGCCAAGCAGGCCATCCGAGATATCTTCAAACGTTATGGCGTGCCTGAATATGAATTGACGACTATTACAAAAAAAATTGGTTCTAAAGATACTCTAACGACAGCCTATGAAGGCAATCTCGGTTTTAGACAAATCATTCAGAGTAAGATTGAGTACCAAAAGGCCTTCTCTATTGCTAAAAAGATAGAAGGCTATCCACGACAGACTTCCATCCATGCTGCTGGTGTCGTTATTAGTGACAAAAATCTGACAGACTACATTCCTCTCAAGTATGGGGAAGATATGCTCATTACTCAGTATGATGCTCATGGAGTTGAAGGAAATGGCTTGCTCAAGATGGACTTCTTGGGTCTACGAAACTTAACCTTTGCTCAAAAAATGCAAGAGCTCTTACTTGAAACTCAAGGGATTTCGCTAAGGATTGAGGATATTGACCTTGAGGATAAGGCAACCTTAGCCCTCTTTGCAGCTGGTAAGACTAAGGGGATCTTTCAGTTTGAACAGCCTGGAGCTATTCGTTTATTAAAACGAGTGAAGCCACAAAACTTTGAAGAAGTAGTGGCGACGACTTCTTTGAACCGACCAGGTGCGAGCGATTATATCGATAACTTTGTGGCTAGAAAACACGGCAAAGAAAAAGTGACAGTTCTTGATCCAGTCTTAGAAGATATCTTAGCCCCAACCTATGGCATCATGCTTTATCAAGAACAGGTGATGCAGGTAGCTCAGCGTTATGCTGGCTTTAGCCTTGGGAAAGCCGATATTTTGCGTCGTGCCATGGGGAAAAAGAATGCTGCAGAGATGCATCGGATGGAGGAGAGTTTTATCCAAGGTGCACTCGAAAAAGGGCATGGAAAAGAACAGGCTCAGGAAGTCTTTGCTGTCATGGAGAAATTTGCTGGTTATGGTTTTAACCGTTCGCATGCTTATGCTTATGCAGCTTTAGCTTTTCAGCTTGCTTATTTCAAAACACATTACCCTGTCATCTTTTATCAGGTGATGCTCAATTATGCGAGTGGAGATTATATCTTCGATGCGCTCGAAATGGGCTTTGAATTAGCTCCACTTTCTATCAATACGATTCCATTTCAAGATAAGTTAGCAGATAAGACAATTCATCTAGGTCTTAAGAACATTAAGGGAATACCTCGTGATTTTGCCTATTGGATTATAGAGAATCGTCCATTTTCTAGTGTTGAAGATTTTATCACCCGATTGCCCAAAAATTATCAAAAGGAGAGTTTATTAAATCCTTTGGTAGAAGTTGGCTTGTTTGATAGCTTTGAGAAAAATCGTCAAAAAATCTTAACCAACCTACCAACTCTATTTATCTTTGTAGAAGAGTTAGGTAGCCTCTTTGCAGATTCTAGCTATAGTTGGACAGATACAGAGGACTTTTCAAATATTGAGAAATTTCAAAAAGAGCAGGAATGGTTAGGAGTTGGAATTAGCCAACACCCATTGATATTCCTAGCAAAGAATCCTTTGTATCCAATCGTGAGTCTGTCTGAACTTTCCGAAGGTCAGACAGCTACAGTGCTTGTTGAGATACAATCCATTCGTGTGATCCGAACTAAAAAAGGTGAAAACATGGCCTTTTTGAAAGTTAGTGATAGTAAAACAAATCTGGAGGTTACTGTTTTTTCGAATCAGTATCGCCAATTTAAAAATCTCTTACACGAAGGTAGTTTCTATTATCTAAACGGGAAAGTTCAGGCTAGGGACGGACGTCTTCAATTAGTTTTGAATAATCTAAAAGAGGCAGTGAGTGAACGTTTTTGGATTCAAGTTGCTAATCATGATCACGACTCTGAAATTTATCATATTTTAGAACAATATAAGGGACAAATCCCTGTTGTCATTCGATATGAAAATGAACAAAAAAATGTTCTGTTGCCTGGTTATATGGTTACAAAAGATGCGAGCTTACAAGAATCTTTAAAACAAATTGTCATGAAAACGATTTATCGTTAAAAATCAATGAAAATAAAAGAATTTTAACTTTAAATATGGTATAATCAGTTAGAATGTTAAAAGAAAAAGGAGCAAAACCAAATGAAACGTATTGCTGTTTTGACTAGCGGTGGAGACGCCCCTGGTATGAACGCTGCCATCCGTGCAGTAGTTCGTCAAGCAATCTCAGAAGGAATGGAAGTCTTTGGTATCTATGATGGATACGCAGGGATGGTTGCCGGTGAAATCTATCCACTTGATGCTGCTTCAGTTGGAGACATCATTTCACGTGGTGGTACTTTCCTTCACTCTGCTCGTTACCCTGAGTTTGCAAAACTCGAAGGTCAACTTAAAGGGATTGAGCAATTGAAAAAACACGGGATCGAAGGTGTCGTTGTAATCGGTGGTGACGGTTCTTATCACGGAGCTATGCGCTTGACTGAGCATGGATTCCCTGCTATCGGACTTCCAGGTACAATCGATAACGATATCGTAGGTACTGACTTCACAATCGGATTTGATACTGCAGTTACTACTGCAATGGATGCAATCGATAAGATTCGTGATACATCATCAAGTCACCGTCGTACTTTCGTTGTTGAAGTAATGGGACGTAATGCTGGTGATATCGCACTTTGGGCAGGTATTGCAACAGGTGCTGATGAAATCATTATCCCTGAAGAAGGCTTCAAGATGGAAGATATCGTAGCTAGTATCAAAGCTGGTTATGAATGCGGTAAAAAACACAACATCATTGTTTTGGCTGAGGGAGTTATGTCTGCCGATGAGTTTGGTAAGAAACTCAAGGAAGCAGGAGATACTAGTGACCTTCGTGTGACTGAGCTTGGGCATATCCAACGTGGTGGTTCACCAACCGCTCGTGACCGTGTATTAGCGTCACGCATGGGAGCACACGCTGTTAAACTTCTCAAGCAAGGAATCGGTGGTGTCGCTGTTGGTATTCGTAATGAGAAAATGGTTGAAAACCCAATTCTTGGAACAGCAGAAGAAGGAGCCTTGTTCAGCCTAACAGCTGATGACAAAATCGTTGTTAACAACCCTCACAAAGCTGACCTTGAACTTGCTAGCTTGAACAAGAGCTTGTCCTAATCAACTTTAACTAATCTGGTAAAATGACCATAAAAGGTCGAATTATATAAAGGAGTCACAAAAATCATGAACAAACGTGTAAAAATCGTTGCAACTTTGGGTCCTGCGGTAGAAATCCGTGGTGGTAAAAAATTCGGTGATGACGGATACTGGGGTGAAAAACTTGACGTTGAAGCTTCAGCTAAAAACATTGCTCAATTGATTGAAGCAGGAGCTAATACTTTCCGTTTCAACTTCTCACACGGTGACCACCAAGAACAAGGTGACCGTATGGCAACTGTTAAACTTGCAGAAAAACTTGCAGGTAAAAAAGTTGGTTTCCTTCTTGATACTAAAGGACCAGAAATCCGTACTGAATTGTTCGAAGGAGAAGCTAAAGAATATTCATACAAAACTGGTGAAAAAATCCGTGTTGCAACTAAACAAGGAATCAAATCAACTCGTGAAGTGATTGCTTTGAACGTTGCTGGTGCTCTTGATATCTATGATGACGTTGAAGTTGGTCGTCAAGTATTGGTTGATGATGGTAAACTTGGTCTTCGCGTTGTAGACAAAGACGATGCAACTCGTGAATTCATCGTTGAAGTTGAAAATGATGGTGTTATCGCTAAACAAAAGGGTGTAAACATCCCTAACACTAAAATTCCTTTCCCAGCTCTTGCTGAACGTGATAACGCTGATATCCGTTTCGGTTTGGAACAAGGTATCAACTTCATCGCGATCTCATTCGTACGTACTGCTAAAGACGTGAACGAAGTTCGTGCAATCTGTGAAGAAACTGGTAACGGTCACGTTCAATTGTTCGCTAAAATCGAAAACCAACAAGGTATCGATAATTTGGACGAAATCATTGAAGCTGCTGACGGTATCATGATCGCTCGTGGTGACATGGGTATCGAAGTACCATTCGAAATGGTTCCAGTTTACCAAAAAATGATCATCACTAAAGTGAATGCTGCTGGTAAAGTTGTTATCACTGCAACAAACATGCTTGAAACAATGACTGAAAAACCACGTGCAACTCGTTCAGAAGTATCAGACGTATTTAACGCTGTTATCGACGGAACTGACGCGACTATGCTTTCAGGTGAGTCAGCAAATGGTAAATACCCACTTGAGTCTGTTCGTACAATGGCTACAATCGACAAGAACGCTCAAACTCTTCTTAACGAATACGGACGTTTGAACTCAGATTCATTTGAACGTAACTCTAAAACAGAAGTTATGGCTTCAGCAGTTAAAGACGCTACAAACTCAATGGATATTAAATTGGTTGTAACTCTTACTAAGACAGGTCACACTGCGCGTTTGATTTCTAAATACCGTCCAAATGCTGATATCTTGGCATTGACATTTGACGAATTGACAGAACGTGGATTGATGTTGAACTGGGGTGTTATTCCAATGTTGACAGAAGCTCCATCATCAACTGATGACATGTTTGAAATTGCTGAACGTAAAGCAGTTGAAGCAGGTCTTGTACAATCTGGTGACGACATCGTTATCGTTGCAGGTGTTCCACTTGGAGAAGCTGTTCGTACAAATACAATGCGTATCCGTACAGTACGTTAATCTAACATTAAAAACCTATCATATCAAGCTTTCCGGCTTGTGTGATAGGTCTTTTTTGTTTTATTAGGTCCAAAAATCTATTCGTTTAGGACAAGAAAAAAAACTCTCTGGAAAACCAGAGAGTGTGAGAGGCATCTCCATGTGAGAAACTGGTTCACACAATTTCTCAAGGTCCGCTCCTGCGTTATGACCTCCTTTGCGCAATTGTAGCTTTCGCTACATATCGACTCATCGCAGCCTTTATTTTACTATAGAGGCCAATACTTTGTCAAGAAAAAACAGTTCCTTAAATAGGAACTGATGAATGATGCTAATTGCCGGGATCGAACCGGCGACCTCATCCTTACCATGGATGCGCTCTGCCTACTGAGCTAAATCAGCTTACTTTGAGAGTATACTATAGATTTAAGTTTTTGTCAATATGCGAATTAGTAGCTTAATTCATTGGAAAAGCCCAAGTAAGAAACTTGGGCTTGTGGAGATTCGATTATTGTAATTGTTCTCTCTTTTTATCTGGATTCCAAACAAAACTTGCAACAAAGGTAAAGAGGATTGTCAAAATTCCGATTACAATTGCGAGGATCAAGGCAGGGATACGGATGAGCCACCAAAGTGGGTTTGGCTTTTTATTGTTGTGCCACTCTTTTGTTTCCTCATCCAGGCGTTGAAACTCAGATTGGATGCGGTCTGCAACCATCTCAATTCCCTCATCATTCATCTTTTTGATGTCTGAAATATCAATAGGATTTCCGAAATTCATATCGATTCGCTCGCGGCTGATGAGTCCTTTTAGAGTCATAGGACCAGTATAAGTGACTGGCATAATACGAACCTTAGCCATTTTCGCAATCAGAGCAACACCACCCTTAACATCGGTAGAATGACGACTACCACTAGGAAACATAATCAGTGAGCGATTGCTCTTTTTAAGGACATTGATTGGATATTTGATGGCAGAAGAACTTGGATTTTCACGATCGATAGGAAAGGCACCGCACATACGAATCCACCACCCAAAGATACGATTTGAAAAGAGTTCTTTTTTTGCCATAAAAACAAATTGTTTTGGTTTGGTTGCAAAAGCCATGTAGACAGGGTCCCACCAAGTACGATGAGGCGCAACAAGGATATAATTCTCATCCGTACTTGGAATTTTATCAGTATTGTGAAAGTGAGCATTTCCATTGATTGACCATAGAATCAACATAACCAACCCACGTAGATAAGTATAAAACATGGTGTCTCCTTCAGTTTTCTTTCTTTTATTATACCTTATCATACTAGGACAGGCAAATGTTTTTTTGTATAGTCTGAAAAGCTCTTTATATGAAATTAGAATTATTCAAAAAAAAATGATATGATAGAATTTATGGATAAAAATAAAATTATGGGCTTAAGCCAATCAGAAGTTAAAGATCGTCAGAAGCAGGGACTAGTCAATGATTTTAAGGCTTCCGCTAGCACGAGTACTTGGCAGATAGTGAAGAGAAATGTTTTTACTCTATTCAATGCTTTAAATTTTGCCATTGCCCTAGCGCTCGCCTTTGTTCAAGCTTGGAGCAACCTAGTTTTCTTTGCAGTTATCTGTTTTAATGCTTTTTCAGGAATTGTGACTGAGCTACGTGCGAAACATATGGTTGATAAACTCAACCTCTTGAATATAGAAAAGATTACGACAATTCGTGATGGACAAGAGATAGCTTTGGACCCCGAAGAACTTGTTTTAGACGATGTGATTCGCTTGTCAGCAGGAGATCAGATTCCAAGTGATGCCATTGTCTTAGAAGGTTTTGCCGAAGTCAACGAAGCCATGTTAACGGGTGAGAGTGACTTGGTCCAAAAGGAAGTTGAAGACCTAATGATGTCTGGTAGCTTTCTTGTCAGTGGTTCCGTCTTTGCCAAGGTCAAACATGTAGGGGCGGACAACTACGCAGCTAAGCTCATGCTTGAAGCCAAAACGGTGAAGCCAATCAACTCAAGTATCATGAAATCACTAGACCAACTAGCTGGCTTTACCGGGAAAATCATTATTCCTTTTGGAATTGCTCTCTTGCTTGAAGCCTTGGTCTTAAAAGGTTTGCCACTGAAATCTTCTGTAGTCAATTCATCTACAGCTCTTTTGGGAATGCTGCCTAAAGGAATTGCTTTACTGACTATAACTTCGCTTTTGACGGCAGTGATAAAACTAGGACTTAAAAAGGTTCTAGTACAAGAGATGTACTCTGTTGAAACCTTGGCGCGCGTGGATATGCTCTGTCTGGATAAGACAGGGACCATCACTCAAGGGAAGATGCAGCTTGAGACTGTCCTTCCTCTTACTCAAACTTACGATAAGGATGCCATTGCCAAAATACTAACTAGTTATATGGCACACAGTGGGGATAAAAATCCAACAGCTCAAGCTATCCGAACGCGTTTTGTGGGAGAGGTAGCTTATCCGATGATTTCAAGTCTTCCATTTTCAAGTGATCGAAAATGGGGAGCAATGGAGTTGGAAGGTCTAGGAACTGTTTTCCTAGGCGCACCGGAGATGTTGTTGGATGCTGAAGTTCCTGAAGCTAGAGAAGCTCTTGAACGAGGATCTCGTGTCTTGGTGTTAGCGCTCAGTCAAGAAAAACTTGACCATCACAAGCCACAAAAGCCATCTGATATTCAGGCTTTGGCTTTGCTTGAGATTCTAGATCCGATTCGAGAAGGTACTGCTGAGACGCTAGACTATCTTCGCTCTCAGGAAGTGGGATTGAAAATTATCTCTGGTGATAATCCAGTTACTGTTTCAAGCATCGCTCAAAAAGCAGGTTTTGCAGATTATCACAGCTATGTAGATTGTTCGAAAATTACCGATGAAGAATTGATAGCCATGGCTGAGGAAACAGCTATTTTCGGACGTGTTTCCCCTCATCAAAAGAAACTGATTATCCAAACTCTGAAAAAAGCAGGTCATACTACTGCAATGACAGGGGATGGTGTAAATGATATTCTAGCTCTCCGTGAGGCAGACTGTTCTATCGTGATGGCTGAAGGAGATCCAGCAACTCGTCAGATTGCAAATCTGGTCCTCTTGAATTCAGATTTCAATGATGTTCCTGAGATTCTCTTTGAAGGTCGTCGTGTTGTCAATAACATTGCCCACATTGCTCCGATTTTCTTGATCAAGACCATCTATTCCTTCTTGCTAGCAGTTATCTGTATTGCCAGTGCTTTGTTGGGACGTACGGAATGGATTTTGATTTTCCCATTCATTCCTATTCAGATTACCATGATTGACCAGTTTGTGGAAGGATTCCCACCGTTTGTTTTGACTTTTGAGAGAAATATCAAACCTGTAGAACATAACTTCCTCAGAAAATCCATGCTTCGTGCTTTACCAAGTGCCTTGATGGTAGTCTTTAGCGTTTTGTTTATTAAAATTTTTGGAACAAGTCAAGGTTGGTCTGCCATTGAAATTTCGACCATTTTGTATTATCTATTGGCATCAATTGGTTTCATGTCTGTAGTGAGAGCTTGCTTGCCATTTACCCTTTGGCGAGTTCTCCTGATTGTTTGGTCAGTTGGTGGCTTCCTTGGAACAGCTCTTTTTCCAAGAATTCAAAAACTACTGGAAATTTCAACACTTACAGCACAAACATTACCTGTCTATAGCGTTATGATGATTATCTTTATTGTGATTTTCATCCTGACAAGTCGTTATCAAATGAGAAAATAAAGAAAGACTGCAATCGATGGTTGCAGTCTTTTTTAGGTGCAAGATTGGTAGATAAAATATGGTATAATAAAGAAAAATAGAGTTTTTGAAAGTGAGAGAAGATGATTTCAAAGAGATTAGAAACGGTAGCTTCCTTTGTATCTCAAGGAGCCGTTTTGCTGGATGTGGGGAGCGACCACGCATATTTACCGATTGAATTAGTTGAAAAAGGTCACATCGAGCTTGCCATTGCAGGTGAAGTTGTAGTTGGACCCTACCAATCTGCGGTAAAAAACGTTGAAAATCACGGTTTGTCTGATAAAATCCAGGTTCGCTTAGCTAATGGCTTGGCAGCTTTCGACGAAAGTGATCAGGTCTCTGTTATCACTATTGCAGGAATGGGTGGTCGTTTGATCGCTTCGATATTAGAAGAGGGATTTGACAAACTAGCTCATGTTGAGCGTTTGATTCTCCAACCCAATAATCGTGAAGATGACTTGCGTAATTGGCTACAAGACCACGGTTTTCAAATTATCGCAGAAAGCATCCTAGAAGAAGCCGGCAAATTTTATGAGATTCTAGTAGTGGAAGCGGGACAAATGAAGTTGTCAGCAAGAGATACCCGTTTTGGTCCTTTCTTGTCCAAAGAAGTCAGTCCAGTCTTTGTTCAGAAGTGGCAAAAAGAAGCTGAGAAGTTGCAGTTTGCCCTAGGTCAAATCCCAGAAAAAAATCAAGAGGAACGTCGAGTTCTAACAGATAAAATAAAAGCTATCAAGGAGGTGCTCCATGCAAGCAAGTGAAGTGATTAAACGCTATGAAGCCTTTTGTCCCCAGGAATTTTCAATGGAAGGTGATAGTCGTGGACTGCAGATTGGAACTTTGGACAAGGACATCCAAAAAGTTATGGTTGCCCTTGATATTCGTGAAGAGACAGTGGCTGAGGCTATTGAAAAAGGAGTCGACTTAATTATCGTTAAGCACGCACCAATTTTTCGCCCTATTAAGGACTTAGTTGCTAGTCGTCCTCAAAATCAGATTTATATTGACCTCATCAAGCACGATATTGCAGTCTATGTCAGCCATACCAATATTGATATCGTTGAGAACGGCCTTAATGACTGGTTCTGTCAGATGCTAGGTATAGAGGATACAACTTATTTGCAGGAAACAGGTCCTGAAAGAGGGATTGGACGCGTTGGTAATATCCAATCTCAAACCTTTGAAGAATTTGCTAAACGTGTGAAAGAAGTCTTTGCTCTCGACAGTTTACGAATGGTCTATTATCAAGATAGTGATTTAAGAAAGCAAATTTCAAGGGTTGCTATTTGTGGGGGTAGTGGGCAATCTTTCTATCCTGATGCTTTAGCAAAAGGAGCTCATGTCTATATCACTGGTGATATTTATTACCACACAGCTCAGGACATGCTATCAGACGGCTTGTTGGCTCTGGATCCTGGACATTATATTGAGGTGCTCTTTGTTGAAAAAATTGTAGTGCTCCTGAACGAATGGAAGAAAGAAAATGCTTGGGCGCTAGAAGTTATCGCAAGTCAAGCTTCTACTAATCCATTCCATCATATCTAGATAGAAGGTAAAGAAAATGAAAAAGGTTGCCATTGTAGGGGCAGGAATTGTAGGGGCGACAGCTGCCTACTATCTCTCCAAAGAATCTGATATGGAAGTGACTGTCTTTGACCATGGACATGGGCAAGCTACCAAGGCAGCGGCAGGAATTATTAGTCCTTGGTTTTCTAAACGTCGTAATAAAGCCTGGTACAAGATGGCACGCTTGGGAGCAGACTTCTATGTGGACTTATTAGCAGACATAGAGAGATCTGGTCAAGAAGTTAATTTTTACCAGCGATCAGGGGTCTTTCTCTTGAAAAAAGATGAGTCTAAATTGGAAGAACTCTATAAGCTAGCCTTGCAACGTAGAGTTGAATCTCCCTTGATTGGGGAATTAACCATTTTAGATCAAGATGCTGTAAGTGAGCTATTTCCAGGATTACAGGGTTTTGAACGTTTACTCTATGCTTCTGGTGGAGCACGAGTAGATGGCCAACTCTTAGTAACTCGTTTACTTGAAGCCAGTCAGGTTAAGGTTATAAATAAAGAGGTTAGTTTAAGACCTCTAGCATCAGGTTATCAAATAGACAATCAAATTTTTGACAAAGTTATCTTGTCAACTGGAGCTTGGCTCGGTTACTTATTAGAGCCCTTAGGTTATGAGGTTGATGTTCGACCACAAAAAGGACAACTCCGAGATTATGAGGTTGATTTAGACATGGCAAGTTATCCAGTCGTTATGCCAGAGGGAGAGTGGGATTTGATACCATTTCCAGCTGGGAGGCTATCTCTAGGTGCTACCCATGAAAATGATATGGGGTTTGACCTGACAGTAGATGAAAATTTGCTCCAACAAATGGCAGAAAAAGCAAGTCCATTTTATCCAAGTTTAAAAGATGCAATGATTAGTGGCGAACGCGTGGGAATTCGTGCCTACACTAGTGACTTCTCTCCATTTTTCGGACAGGTTCCAAACTTATCAGGAGTCTATGCAGCAAGTGGTTTAGGTTCTTCTGGATTAACGACTGGCCCTATTATAGGCTATCATTTAGCTCAAATGCTTCAAGGGAGAAGTGGAGTATTGGATCCAGTAGATTATCCGATTGCAAAGTATGTCCAACGAAAAGAAATTTAGTAAATGTTTTACTCAATTTCACGTAATCTTTCGGGGTAGTAAATGACATCCTTTTGTAAAAATGGTAAAATAAAAAAAAATATATAGAATTGAGGAAAAATGATGCAAGAAAAGATTTTGGTAACAGGCGGTGCAGGGTTTATCGGAACTCACACTGTCATTGAACTAATCCAAGCTGGACATCAAGTTGTTGTGGTGGATAATTTGGTCAACAGTAGCCGTAAAAGCTTAGAAGTAGTGGAAAGAATTACAGGAGTTGAAATTCCTTTTTATGAAGCTGATATCCGCGATACAGATACACTTCGTGACATTTTTAAACACGAAGAGCCGACAGGTGTTATCCATTTTGCAGGTTTGAAGGCAGTTGGAGAATCAACTCGTATCCCGCTGGCATACTATGACAACAACATTGCTGGTACAGTGAGTCTTTTAAAAGCAATGGAAGAAAACAACTGTAAGAACATTATCTTCAGCTCCTCAGCAACAGTTTATGGAGATCCTCATACTGTTCCAATCCTAGAAGATTTCCCACTTTCAGCTACCAACCCTTATGGCCGTACCAAGCTTATGCTTGAAGAAATCTTGACAGATATCTATAAAGCAGATTCAGAGTGGAACGTTGTTTTGCTTCGTTACTTCAACCCAATTGGGGCGCATGAGAGTGGAGATCTGGGAGAAAATCCAAATGGTATTCCAAATAACCTTCTACCGTATGTCACACAAGTCGCAGTTGGTAAGTTAGAACAAGTTCAAGTCTTCGGTGATGACTACGATACGGAAGATGGAACAGGTGTTCGTGACTATATCCACGTCGTTGACTTAGCCAAAGGGCACGTTGCAGCCCTTAAGAAGCTTCAAAAAGGCTCAGGACTCAATGTTTATAACCTTGGTACCGGAAAAGGCTACTCTGTTCTTGAAATTATTCAAAATATGGAGAAAGCTGTCGGGCGCCCAATTCCTTACCGTATCGTCGAACGTCGCCCTGGTGATATCGCAGCTTGCTACTCAGACCCAGCAAAAGCTAAGGAAGAGCTCGGATGGGAAGCAGAACTTGGTATTACAGAAATGTGCGAAGATGCATGGCGTTGGCAAAGTAAACATCCAAATGGATTTGAAGACTAATCGATTGATCTAACAAAAAAAGAGGAAGTCATTCCTCTTTTTTAGAACTTTATATAGGGTGTCAATGAAAAAATCGATTAGTACTTTTGTGATAAAAAATATCTTAAAAGGATAGTTTATTTATTATTGAAATATTGGAACAAATAAAAGAAAAATTGTATAAAAATAGCTAGCAAAAGACTATAATTTTCTAGAAAAATATGCTAAACTAGAAGGAGTGGAAAATAGCGATTTATATTCCATTAAATGTTAAGATTCATCTATAATCAGAGCACGAGTAGGGCAATTTTTAACGGCTTCTAAAATGTCGTCCTTGCAAGTAATTTCTCGCTCTAATTGCTCAGGATCATCGTAAAAACGGACGATACCATTATCATGGTAGTCAAATAAATCTGAATAAGTTTGGCAGAGCCCACAAGCGATGCAGCGTTCAGGTATAAGTCTAATCTTCATATTTATATTTTAATAAGAAACTAAAAAAAACTCAAGGAGTAAGGTATGGAAAAGGAACCGTGGCAAGAAGATATTTATGAAAATCAAGAAGAGGAATCAAGAACAGAGCGTCGTCAACGAAACAAAAAAGGATCAGGTGTCGTTGCGAATCGTATTTTAACTGTTTTAGCTATTCTTTTCTTTGTCATTGTTGTTGGCATGGTAGTTGTCTTAGTCTACTTATCATCAGGTGGAAGCAACCGCACTTCAGCTCTGAAAGATTTTTATGATTCTTCAGCTCCAAAAGTAGAGGCAGTTACAACAGTGGCTACTACTACTCAGTCAACAGAGACAACTGAAGCAGAAACAAACCAAAAAGAGCATACAGAGGCACATACTGACTCTGAAGGAACAATCACAGTTTTACCAGGAGAAGGTGAAGCAGCAATTGCAGCTAGAGCTGGGATCTCTATTGCACAGCTAGAAGCTTTGAACCCCTCACATATGTCAACAGGTTCATGGTTTGCAAATCCTGGTGATGTCCTTAAGATAAGATAGGAGCAAATATGAAAACAATTCAGATTGCGATTGATGGTCCAGCTTCAAGTGGTAAAAGTACTGTTGCGAAAATTATCGCTAAGGATTTTGGTTATACTTATCTGGATACGGGCGCTATGTATCGCGCTGCGACTTATATGGCCTTAAAAAATCAAATAAGCCCAGAAGAACCTTCTCAACTCCTTGAATTATTGGAGCAATATCCAATTAGCTTTGGACGTGCTGAAAATGGAGAGCAGCTTGTTTTCGTTGGAGATGTTGAGGTGACAAATCCAATCCGAGAAAATGAAGTAACAAACGCTGTTTCTGCCTTTGCCGCTATTCCAGCTGTTCGAGAGAAACTGGTTGCCCTCCAGCAAGAGATTGCTAAACAAGGTGGTATTGTTATGGATGGGCGCGATATTGGTACTGTGGTCTTGCCTCAGGCTGAATTGAAGATTTTTCTAGTAGCATCTGTAGATGAGCGTGCGGAGCGTCGTTACAAGGAAAATCTTTCAAAGGGAATCGAAACTGACTTGGAAACTTTGAAAGAAGAGATTGCTGCGCGTGATTATAAAGATAGTCATCGTGAAACTTCGCCCCTTAAACAAGCTGAGGATGCAATCTATTTGGATACAACGGGTCTTTCTATTCTAGAAGTTGTTGAAAAAATCAAATCTGAAGCTCAAAAACGTTTATAAGAAACTTTAAAACGATTAACCAAGTTTGGGTTAATCGTTTTTTATCATGATTTGTCAAATAGTCTGTTTTAAGGTATAATAGTTGCTGTTAAAGAAAATTTGACATTCAAATAATCATAAATGTTTAAGGAGATAAAATGAGTCAACTACCAAATTGCCCAAAATGTAATTCAGAATATGTATATGAAGATGGCACACTTCTCGTTTGTCCAGAATGTGCTTACGAGTGGAATCCTGCTGAACAAGTTGAAGCAGAAGAAGGTATTGTTGCTATCGATGCAAATGGAAACAAACTGGCTGATGGAGATACAGTTACCTTGATTAAGGACCTTAAGGTCAAAGGGGCTCCTAAAGACCTCAAACAAGGAACTCGTGTGAAAAATATCCGTATTGTTGAAGGTGACCATAACATCGATTGTAAAATTGATGGTTTTGGTGCTATGAAGCTAAAATCAGAATTTGTGAAGAAGATTTAATGATGTTACAAAATAAAAAAATTATATTTTATAGCCGTGTTCTTCTATTTATAGCAGCCTTTCTTGGTGTTTATTTGGAGATTACCAAGCATGGCGGTTTTGGCATGTTGCTATACTATACAGTCCTTTCTAACCTTTTGGTGACACTTTTTACAGGCTATCTGTTGTTAAAGATGCGTAGTGACGATGATAGTTGGCAAAGCCCGGTTATTTTGAGACTCAAAGGTGGTGTCACCATGAGTATCATGATTACTTGTGTCATCTACCATTTTATGCTGGCACCAATCGCAACAGATTTTTACCGTTTGGAAAATTTCCTTTGCCATTATATCGTGCCCCTCTGGTTTCTAGCTGATACACTTTTCTTTGACAAGAGTCGTCAATATAAGTGGTTTGATCCTATTGTATGGACAGTCTTACCTCTGCTATATATGGGATTTGCTATCTTGAACGGTTTAGTTCTCAAAATGAATATTCCAAATTCTAAGGATAATCCCTTCCCTTATTTCTTTTTAAATGCCAATAAACATGGTTGGGGCTTCGTCTTTAGATGGGCAGCTATTATCTTTGTAGCTTATATGGTTTCAGGATATCTGTTTTATCTTGTGAAAAGCATTAAAAAATCTAAGAAATAAAAGTACCCTATATGGGTGCTTTTTTGTTTGTGATAATTGTACCCGGACAATTGAACTTTTTTTATCTTGTTATGCAGTCATTTCTACCTTACAATAAAATTGTAGCTACCAATACAACCATTAAAACTATTGAGGAAAAGAAATGACTGAAAATCGTTATGAATTAAATAAAAATTTGGCACAGATGCTCAAGGGAGGCGTTATCATGGATGTTCAAAACCCTGAACAAGCAAGAATCGCGGAGGCTGCAGGTGCAGCAGCGGTAATGGCTTTGGAGCGAATCCCGGCTGATATTCGTGCAGCGGGTGGTGTATCCCGTATGAGTGATCCAAAGATGATTAAGGAAATCCAAGAAGCTGTCAGCATCCCAGTTATGGCTAAGGTTCGAATTGGGCATTTTGTTGAAGCTCAAATTTTAGAAGCTATTGAGATTGACTATATCGATGAGAGTGAAGTGTTATCACCCGCTGACGACCGTTTCCATGTGGACAAGAAAGAATTTCAAGTTCCTTTTGTTTGTGGTGCTAAAGACCTAGGAGAGGCCTTGCGTCGTATTGCTGAAGGAGCTTCAATGATACGTACAAAAGGGGAACCTGGAACTGGAGATATTGTTCAGGCAGTTCGCCATATGCGCATGATGAATCAAGAAATTCGTCGCATTCAAAATCTCCGTGAGGACGAACTTTATGTTGCTGCCAAGGACTTACAAGTTCCTGTAGAATTAGTTCAATACGTTCACGAACATGGAAAACTACCAGTAGTCAACTTTGCAGCCGGAGGTGTGGCAACACCAGCAGATGCTGCTCTTATGATGCAGCTAGGTGCGGAAGGCGTCTTTGTTGGCTCAGGAATTTTCAAGTCAGGTGATCCTGTCAAACGGGCTGCAGCAATTGTCAAGGCAGTTACAAATTATCAAAATCCTCAAATTCTTGCTGAAATCTCAAAAGATTTGGGAGAAGCCATGGTTGGTATCAATGAGAAAGAAATCCAAATTCTCATGGCGGAGCGAGGAAAATAGATGAAAATCGGAATATTGGCCTTGCAAGGTGCCTTTGTGGAACATGCGAAAATGCTTGCTCAACTAGGAGTTGAAAGTATTGAACTGCGAAATCTAGAAGATTTTCAGAAACATCAGAGTGACTTGTCTGGTTTGATTTTTCCTGGAGGTGAGTCAACAACCATGGGAAAACTCCTACGTGATCAACAGATGCTGATTCCTCTAAGAGAGGCTATTCTCAATGGTTTACCAGTCTTTGGAACTTGTGCAGGCTTGATTTTGCTGGCCAGGGAAATCACTTCTCAGAAAGAAAGTCATCTAGCGACCATGGATATAGTGGTTGAGCGCAATGCCTACGGACGCCAACTAGGAAGTTTCTATACTGAGGCCGAATGTAAGGGAGTTGGCAAGATTCCGATGACCTTTATCCGTGGTCCGATTATCAGTAGTCTTGGAGAGGGTGTGGAAATTCTAGCAACCGTAGATAACCAAATCGTTGCAGCCCAAGAAAAAAATATGCTAGTGACCTCATTTCATCCTGAATTGACAAATGATGTTCGCTTGCACCAGTATTTTATCAATATGTGTAAAGAAAAAAGTTGAGAAAAGTTCTCAACTTTTTTATATGTAATAAACAATAGCGATGTATTGGAGAGCAGATGCTGCTAGGATAAAAAGATGCCAAATCATGTGGAAGTATGGCTTTTTCTTAGCGTAAAAACCAGCTCCAACAGTGTAACAGAGTCCACCAGATACCATGAGGCTCCAGAAGATAGGAGTTGTCCGGCTAATGATTGCTGGTAAGATAGCCACAACTAACCAACCCATGATGAGATAGAGAATGAGACTAAATTTTTCATTGACTTTCTTGGCAAAAATTTTATAGAGGATACCAAAGATGGTTGTTCCCCACTGAATGGCGATAATGAGATATCCAAACCAGTTATTCATCAGAGTCAAAACGACAGGAGTATAAGAACCTGCAATTGCAACATAAATCATGGAATGGTCAATGATTCGCAAAACATACTTATGAGTCGAACCATAAGCCATCGAATGATAAATAGTTGATGATAAGAACATGAGAAAGAGACTAATAACGAAAATCGAAACGCCAAAAGACGATAAAAATCCATGTGCTTCATAACTATAGGTGGATGAAATGGGGAGTAGGATGAGCATGATAACCGCACCCACAGCATGGGTCACGCTATTGGCGATTTCTTCTCCAAAACTGAGTTTTTTACTGAGTTTTAGGCTGGTATTCATTGGATTCCCTCCTCTTCTTTGATAAGGATTAAGTCTAGAGTTTGATGATAGAGTTTAACAGTTTGACAGCTGGTTTGGATAATAGGGTTTTCTGGATCGATTCCTTGGTTCATGTAGTCCACAAAAGCATCGTAGAGCTGGTCTGAGCTCGCTTGAGTTTGTAGAGTATTAAGTGTCTGAGCGATTTCTTGGATTGAAAAGACAGATTTGAGAGTAGTAATGGCAATTAAACGGGCAATCTGTTTGCGTTGGTATTTCTTCTTGTCAGGCTTTGTCAGGTAACCGTGTTTGACATAGTTATTGACCATGGATGCGGTCAGGCCCTTTTCTTTATCTGGAGAGATGGGGGCGCAGACTTGATTGACATAAAGCAAAACCTGATCCAGATAGAGGTCAATATTTGGAATGTCTTCCCATTTTGGGTAGGAAAAGTTAGAATTCATTTCCAACTCCTTTTATCTAGTTTTCATAACTAGATTATAAAATAATAAAAAACAAAAGTCAAGTTTCAACTGCTTGTAGAAAGCTTTAAATTATGCTATGATGAGAGAAAACAGTTAGAAATGAGGGGAAAAGATGGAGATTCGTTTAGCTTTTCCAAACGAAGTTGATGCGATTATGCAGGTGATGGAGGATGCTAAAAAGTGCTTAGCCAAGTCTGGTAGCGACCAGTGGCAAAATGGCTATCCAAATACTGACACGATTATTGACGATATTATCTCTGGGCAAGCCTATGTGGCCTTGGAAGAAGGAGAGCTCTTAGCCTATGCAGCAGTAACCAAGAGCCCAGAAAAATCTTATGAAGCTATTTATGATGGCGACTGGCAAGGAAAAGAAACAGAATACTTAGTCTTTCACCGTATTGCAGTTGCCAGTGATGTGCAAGGACAAGGAGTTGCTCAGACCTTCTTGGAAGGCTTGATTGAAGGCTTTGATTACCTAGATTTTCGTTCTGATACACATGCTCAAAACAAGGCTATGCAACATATTTTTGAGAAGCTTGGTTTTAAACAAGTTGGGAAAGTTCTAGTAGACGGGGAACGCTTGGCCTATCAGAAAATAAAATCGAATGTCTAAAAAGTATGTAAAGATGCTGTACAGTTCTCCGATTGGCACCTTATCTCTAGTAGCAGATGACCACTATCTGTTTGGGATATGGGTCGAAGAAGAGAGCGATTTTGAGAGAGAATTGTCTGAAAATGATGTAAGGGTCGTTGAAAGTCATCCCGTTTTAAATCCAATCATTTCCCATCTAGATACTTATTTTAAGGGGCAAAACCAGGATTTATCTGAATTACCCCTAGCTCCTATCGGAAGTGACTTTGAAAAAAGAGTTTGGAACTATTTGCGTGGAATTCCTTTTGGTAAGACTGTTACTTATGGACAAATAGCAAAGGACCTTCAGGTAGCTTCTGCTCAAGCAGTCGGAGGAGCCGTAGGTCGCAATCCCTGGTCTATCCTTGTGCCTTGCCACCGTGTAGTTGGTGTTGGTAATCGTCTAACAGGATATGCTTGGGGACTCGAAAAGAAGGCTTGGCTTTTGAGGCATGAAGGTGCAACATTTAAAGAGAAGAAAGAATAGAAGGAAAAGAAAATGTTAGAATTTATCGAATATCCAAAATGTACAACTTGTAAAAAAGCAAAGAAAGAGTTAAATCAACTCGGACTAGAATATAAGGATGTTCATATCGTAGAAGATACTCCAAGTGAAAAGGTCATTTTAAACTGGCTCGAAACTTCGGGATTTGAATTGAAACAATTTTTCAATACGAGTGGAATCAAATACCGTGAACTCGGATTGAAAGATAAGGTTGGAACTTTATCCAATAAAGAAGCAGCCAAACTCTTGGCTAGTGATGGTATGCTGTTGAAACGTCCGATACTAGTTGAAAATGGTGCTGTAAAACAAATTGGCTATCGTAAAACATACCAGGACTTGGATTTGAATTAGTTTTTTTCTATCTCCTTGATAGATAAAATATATAACCTCCCACTTTTAAAGTATGATAAACTAGAAGATAGATGAAGTCTGATATGCTCGTAGCAAATATTTTTAATTAGAGCATAAGTATGATAGAATGAATCATTATCTTGAGAGGATGTTTCTATGAATGTTACAACAATTTTAGCATCTGATTGGTATCAAAATTTGATGCAATATATCCCAGATGGCAAACTGTTTAGTTGGCGTTCGGTTTTTGATGGGATTCCAAGAATTCTACAGCAATTACCTACAACATTGATGTTAACAGTATTTGGTGCCTTTTTTGGAATCATGCTAGCCCTGGTCTTTGCGATTGTGAAAATCAATCGAGTTCGATTTATATACCCAGTACAAGCCTTTTTTGTTAGTTTCCTAAAAGGAACTCCAATTTTAGTTCAACTGATGTTGACCTATTACGGAATTCCATTAGCTCTGAAAGCATTGAATCAACAATGGGGAACTTCTCTAAACATTAATGCTATTCCAGCAGCAACATTTGCGATTGTGGCCTTTGCTTTTAACGAAGCAGCCTATGCCAGCGAAACTCTCCGTGCGGCAATCCTTTCTGTCAATCCAGGTGAGATTGAAGCCGCTCGTAGTCTTGGTATGACACGTGCTCAAGTTTATCGCCGAGTGATTATTCCCAATGCAGCAGTGGTTGCAACACCAACCTTGATTAACTCCTTGATTGGCTTGACCAAGGGAACCTCCCTAGCCTTTAGTGCAGGTGTTGTAGAAGTCTTTGCTCAAGCTCAGATTTTGGGTGGTGCAGACTATCGTTACTTTGAACGTTTTATCTCAGTTGCCCTTGTCTACTGGGTGGTAAATATTCTTATTGAAAATCTTGGCCGTCTTATTGAAAGAAAAATGGCTATTTCAGCGCCAGATACTATCGAAACAGATGTGAAAGGAGAGCTTCGCTAATGATTAAAATTTCAAATTTAAGCAAGTCCTTTTCAGGTCAAACTGTTTTAGATCATCTGAATTTAGATATTCAAAAAGGAGAGGTTGTTGCCTTGATTGGTTCTTCAGGAGCTGGGAAATCAACCTTTCTCCGTAGCCTCAATTATCTAGAAACTCCCGATAGCGGTAGTATTCAGATTGATGACTTTAAAGTCGATTTTTCTCAAATTACTCAAGAGGAAATCCTGACTCTTCGTCGGAAACTATCGATGGTTTTCCAACAATTCAATTTGTTTGAACGCAGAACAGCTCTTGATAATGTCAAGGAAGGTCTGGTTGTCGTTAAAAAGCTATCGGACGAGGAAGCAACTAAGATTGCAAAAGAAGAGTTGGCTAAGGTTGGGCTTTCAGATCGTGAACAGCATTATCCGCGTCACTTGTCGGGGGGACAAAAACAAAGGGTCGCAATAGCGCGTGCCTTAGCTATGAAACCGGATGTATTGCTCTTGGATGAACCGACTTCAGCACTTGACCCAGAATTGGTTGGCGAGGTAGAACGATCGATTGCCAATGCTGCAAAATCAGGTCAAACCATGATTTTAGTTAGTCATGATATGTCTTTTGTTGCTCAAGTTGCTGATAAGGTTTTATTCTTGGATAAAGGAAAGATTATTGAATCTGGAACACCGGATGAGATTATCAACCATCCGAAAGAAGAACGAACAAAAGAATTCTTTGCTAGTTACAAACGGACCTATATTTGATATAATAGAAGATAAGAAAAACTCAGTTGGCTAAGCTAACTGGGTTTGCTCTTTAAAAATAATAGAAATGAGAGAGAGCATGCTAGTTCAGCTATTTGCTTTGTATTTAGAGAGTTTGGTTTTGACCATTTTATTAGTCTTGCTTGTCTTAGGGATTTGGATTGGTTTTAGAGCCCTGTCAGGTGTCGATAAAACTGCTAAGGAGCGTCAAGCTCACCTCTATGATATGATTATGATTGGAGTTCTAACAATTCCAGTATTGTCTTTTGCAACCATGAGCATCTTGTTGGTTCTCAAGGCTTAATAGTTGTCAAATAGGATTTTATCCGTTAGAATAAGAATAGTTACAACAAGAAAGAAGGAAATAGAATGTACGATACGATTATTATCGGTGCAGGTCCTGCTGGGATGACTGCAGCCCTGTATGTGGCTCGTAGCAATCTCAAAGTTGCTTTGATTGAAGGTGGCTTTCCTGGCGGTCAGATGAATAATACCTCTGATATTGAAAACTATCCAGGTTATGCGAACATTAGTGGACCTGAGTTAGCAGAAAAGATGTTTGAACCTCTTGAAAATCTAGGTGTTGAACATCTCTATGGCTTTGTAAAGAATATTGAGAACCATGGTGATGTTAAGAAAGTAATCACAGATGATGAAGAGTTTGAAACTCGTACAGTCATCGTAGCGACTGGTTCTAAGCACCGTCTCTTGGGAGTTCCAGGTGAAGAAGAATTGAATAGTCGCGGGGTTTCTTACTGTGCGGTTTGTGATGGTGCCTTTTTCCGTGACCAAGATTTGTTGGTTGTAGGTGGAGGAGATTCGTCTGTTGAAGAAGCTATCTTCCTAACTCAGTTCGCCAAATCTGTAACCATCGTTCACCGTCGTGATGAACTTCGTGCACAAAAAGTCTTGCAAGACCGCGCCTTTGCAAATGAAAAAATCAACTTCATTTGGGATTCCGTCGTCAAAGAAATCAAGGGTGAAAATCGTGTGGAGTCGGTTGTGATTGAAAATGTTAAAACAAATCAAGTGACTGAACATGCCTTTGGAGGAGTTTTCATCTACGTTGGTTTAGATCCTGTTAGTGATTTTACAAAAGATTTGCAAATCCAAGATGCGTCAGGTTGGATTGTGACAGATGACCACATGAAGACAAGTGTTGCAGGTGTCTTTGCGGTTGGGGATGTTCGTCAGAAAGATCTTCGCCAAGTCACAACAGCAGTTGGAGATGGCGCTATTGCAGGCCAAGAAGCCTATAAATATATTACTGAACACTGTTAAAAAAGAGAGTGGGACAGAAATCGGTCATTCGTTAGAATTCGATTTCGTCGTCCCACCTCCGCAAAGTTGAGTAGGGCTGTAAAAGCTGATGAAATCAGCGTAGTAGAGCCCACTCAACCACTGCGTCTTGCTCGATAATCCAAAGACAATTGAGAGGCTAGGACTTTTGTCCCAGCCTCTTTTTTATAATCGATTACGGAAGACTTCGTACATAAGAATAGCAGCAGCAACGCTTGCATTGAGACTCTGTACATGTCCATTCATTGGAATGGTGATCATCTCGTCCACTTGTTTTTTGATGTTGCTAGAGATTCCCTTACCTTCATTTCCGATAATGAGGGCGACCTTTCCTTTGGTATTCCACTTGTGGCAAGGAGTTCCATTCATATCCGTTCCAAAAGTCCAAAAGCCTTCTTCTTTCAGCTTATCCAAGGTTTGGCTGAGATTGGTTACGCGGGCGATAGGAACGTGCTCAATCGCACCAGTGGCTGTCTTTGCAACTACGGGTGTCACACCAACAGCTCGATGTTTTGGAATAATAACACCTGAAACATTAGTTGCATCAGCTGTTCTCAAGATAGAACCTAAGTTGTGAGGATCTGTTAGTCCATCCAGAATTAAAAGTAGTGGATTTTCCTCTTGACGAGTTTTAGCAAGAATCTGCTCAAGTTCAGTATAGGCAAATTCAGAAACACGTAAAACGAATCCCTGGTGGACAGCTCCTTCAGTCATTTCAGAAAGTGATTTTTTTGAAGTCCAAGAGATAGATACTTTCTTTTCAGTAGCCAGTTCCTTGACTTTTTCTACATTCTTACCTCTTAAATCATCTTGGAGATAGAGTTTGTTTCCAGTATTTGCTAATAGTGCTTCGGTAACGGCGTGAACGCCATAGACAATATCATTTGTTTTCATGGCTCTATTATAACATAAAACCCCGTTGTCGAACGGGATTTTCTTTATTCCAAAATGAGTAAACCTTCTTTGACTGCGAAAGGATCTTTTTCATTGATACGATCGTAAAACATGACACCATTTAAGTGGTCGATTTCATGTTGAACAACGATGGAGTTGTAGCCTTTTAGCTTGATGCGATGCTTTTCGCCATCCTTGTCAAAGTAGTCGACAGTTACTCGAGCGTGGCGGATAACATAACCTGGAACGGCACGGTCAACAGACAAGCAACCTTCTCCCTCTCCCAGAGCAGCATCTTGTACTGAGTGTGAAACAATTTTAGGATTGTACATAATAGCCTGTAAGTCATAGGCTTCTTGAGGTGTTTCACCTTCCTCAGTGATATTTGGTACCAGCACGGCGATGATGCGTTTTGAGATATCGAGCTGTGGTGCTGCAAGACCAACTCCTCCACGTAGGCCTAACTTTTCGGCCATAACTGGATCTTGTGAGTGTTTTAAAAATTGCATCATTTTCTCACCAAGGATGATATCTTGATCGCTCAATGGGAAAGTTACTTCCTCAGCGACAGCTCGTAGGGTTGGATTGCCCTCGCGGATAATATCTTTCATGTCGATTAAATGTGAAGCTTTTGTAATACGTTCTATAGCAGACATTTTCTCTCCTTCCTTCCATTACAATTACATGATAACACAAAACAGTTGAGAAAGAAAGTCACAGAAGTTGCTAATAAAGGGAAATATTTATTTGTCTGTGGTATAATAAGGTAAGGAGACTTGCATCAAAAAGCAAGGAGAAAAGATATGGAAAAACGTAGTAGAAGAAAACAAAAGCAATCAGGCATACCAGTTGTCAAAGTGTCTATCCAATTTTTCAAAAATTACCGACATTGGAGTAATAAAACTTTTATTGTAGTTTTATTGATTGCTGTTGCTTTCTCGATGGCCTTGACCTTATTAGCTCAAGGGATAAAGGGAGTTCCATTGTGGAATAGTAGTGCAACTGCAGTGAGTCAAAATTCGGACTCTAAAGAGAAGAATTCTGTAACGGAACAGGAAACAAGTGCTCGAATTATGGCAAACGGTGATTTGCTCTACCATGACATTATTTACATTTCAGCAAAAAAGGCAGATGGGACCTACGATTTTCATGAAAATTTTGAATACGTAAAACCTTGGCTTAAGCAAGCGGACTTAGTTCTTGGTGATTTCGAAGGAACTGTAAATAAAGACCACTATCTTGCAGGTTATCCTTTATTTAATGCACCTGGTGAAGTTATGGATGCTATCAAAGATGCAGGCTATCAAGTGCTAGACTTGGCTCACAATCATATATTGGATTCTCAGATTGAGGGAGTAGTTTCAACGGCAGATGCTATTGAAAAGGCAGGAATGACACCAGTCGGAGTCTATACTCATGAATCCCGGGATAAGGCTCCTTTAGTTATCAAGGAAGTCAATGGTATTAAAGTTGCTATTTTGGCCTATTCCTATGGTTTTAACGGCATTGAACAAAGCATTTCTCAAGAGGATTATAATCGTTATCTTTCAGATTTAGATGAAGATAAGATGAAGGCTGAAATCGAAAGGGCTGAAAAAGAAGCAGATATCACGGTCATCATGCCTCAGATGGGAGTTGAGTATCAAATTGAGCCGACTGAGGAGCAAAAGAAACTCTATCATAAAATGATTGATTGGGGGGCTGATATTATTTTTGGAGGTCACCCTCACGTTGTTGAACCAGCTGAAACGGTTGAAAAAGACGGTGATAAAAAACTTATTATCTACTCTATGGGGAATTTCATCTCAAATCAACGGATTGAAACCATGCAGGATGTTGAAAACGCTAAATGGACGGAACGTGGAGTCCTCATGGATGTGACTATTAAGAAAAAATCAGGTAAGACGACTATTGAAACTGCCAAAGCCCATCCAAGCTGGGTTAGTCGTACTCCAAAGGGAGGCTATTCTCCAGAAGGGTATCCACTCTATCTTTACCAAACCTATATCTTGGAAGATTTTATAGAGGGAGGAAAATACCGCAGTCAGTTAGATGAGGCTACCAAGGAACGGGTAGACATAGCTTACAAAGAAATGAATGAGCATGTAGGTTTGAAGTGGTAGTTATTTGAACTACAAGGAGACATAATGGAAATTAAGATTATTGCGACAGACATGGATGGAACCTTGTTAGACCCGAGAGGTCAGCTGGATCTTCCTCGTCTAGAGAAAATTATAGATCAGTTAGACCGACGTGGCGTTCGTTTTGTCATTGCAACAGGAAATGAAATTCATCGTATGCGTCAATTACTGGGACATCTGGCAGAGAGAGTAGTTCTCGTTGTTGCTAATGGTGCTCGTATATTTGAACACAATGAATTATTGCAGGCGCAAACTTGGGATGACGATATGGTTGATAAAGCTTTAGCTCATTTCAGAGGCAGAGAATGCCAAAATCAGTTTGTTGTAACTGCTATGAATGGTGGTTTTGTCAAGGAAGGTACAGTTTTTACAGAACTTGATAAATTTATGACACCAGAGATGATTGAAAAGCTCTATCAACGAATGAACTTTGTTGATGAATTTGACTCCGGTCTCTTCGGTGGTGTTCTCAAGATGAGCATGGTAGTCGGTGAAGAGCGATTGGAATCCGTTTTACAGGAAATCAATGACTTGTTTGATGGTCGTGTTCGAGCTGTTTCTAGTGGATATGGCTGTATTGATATCTTACAAGATGGCATTCATAAGGCCTGGGGCTTAGAGGAATTGCTCAAACGTTGGAACTTAAAATCTGAACAAATCATGGCCTTTGGAGATAGTGAAAATGACATTGAAATGTTAGAAATGGCGGGAATTTCTTATGCCATGGAAAATGCAGAGGAGAGGGTCAAGGAGATTGCGACAGAAGTAGCACCAGCAAATAGTCAGGCAGGTGTTTATCAAGTTTTAGAAAACTGGCTAGAAAAAGGAGAATAACTTGGCAGTACAGCTATTAGAAAACTGGCTCTTGAAAGAGCAGGAAAAAATTCAAACCAAGTATCGTCAACTGAATCAAATCTCGGTCATTGAGCCAGATATTATCTTTATCGGAGATTCTATTGTTGAATATTATCCCTTGCAAGAATTACTAGGGACAGCAAAGACCATTGTGAATAGAGGGATTCGAGGCTATCAAACCGGACTTTTACTAGATAACCTTGATGCCCACCTCTATGGTGATGCAGTGGATCAAATTGTACTTTTGATTGGGACAAATGACATTGGGAAGGAAGTTCCAATGAGTCGAGCACTAACCAATCTCGAGAGTGTGATTCAAACTATTTCCCGTGACTATCCGCTGTCACAGATTAAGCTCGTTTCTATTCTGCCAGTACATCAAGGAGAGGAATACAAACAGACAGTTTATATTCGTACAAATGAGAAAATTAAGGAATGGAACCAAGCCTATCAAGAACTGGCTTCTGCCTACATGCAGGTAGAATATGTGTCTGTGTTTGAGAACTTACTCGATCAAGAAGGACAACTCAAATCAGACTATACAACGGATGGCCTTCATCTCAGCGTTTCTGGCTATCAGGCCCTATCAGAAAGCTTGAAAACTAGCCTTTTCTAGGCATCTATTTGCTTTTTGCTTTTTTAACCTAGATAAGGTATAATATCTTTATAGTCTTTTGGGGTCGTTACGGATTCGACAGGCATTATGAGGCATATTTTGCAACTCGTGTGGCGACGTAAACGCTCAGTTAAATATAACTGCAAAAAATAACACTTCTTACGCTCTAGCTGCCTAAAAACCAGCAGGCGTGACCCGATTCGGATTGCTCGTGTCTGATGATAGGTCTTATTATTAGCGAGATACGATCAAACTTTGTCTAGCAGTTTGGTAAGAGATTTATAGACTCGCAGTTCCTAGACTTGAGTTATGTGTCGAGGGACTGTTAAAACAATACATAACCTATGGTTGTAGACAAATATGTTAGCAGATGTTTGGACGTGGGTTCGACTCCCACCGGCTCCATTATTCTTTTGCATTCTTTTTAAAACGTTGTTAAAACAACGTTTTTTATTTTATTCTTTTGTGTTTTAAATCGCTAATCAAGTCCTGAAATTTCTTAAGTTTTTATCATATTTTGTGTTATAATGAAGGTGCATTAAGAAAATTGATGAAAAAATAAAATATTTTTCATGTAGTTTTCATTGTCTTAAGAGTTTACAGTTTATCTTATTTTTCTGTAATAGAAAACATTGAAAAAGTCGGTTTAGAAAGAGGTAGTGAGAAATGTCGTCTCATAAAAAAGTTTCACTTTCTGAGATCAATCAATCTATCGATACTCCAAATAACAATCATTTCTGGCAAAATTTAAAGGCCTTCTTGGGTCCTGGTGCCCTTGTGGCTGTAGGGTATATGGATCCAGGAAACTGGATAACTAGCGTAGTTGGGGGTGCATCCTATAAGTACAGTCTCTTATTTGTGATCTTGATTTCGTCACTCATTGCGATGCAGCTTCAGCAGATGGCAGGAAAACTGGGGATTGTCACCCAAATGGACCTAGCACAAGCAACGGCTCATCATTCACCAAAATGGCTTCGTTATAGCCTATGGGTGATTTTGGAATTGGCCTTGATGGCGACAGACTTAGCAGAAGTACTAGGTTCAGCCATTGCCCTTAATCTTCTCTTTAAGATTCCGATTATGGTAGCCATCCTATTGACAGTTTTGGATGTCTTTCTTTTATTGCTCTTAATGAAATTTGGCTTTAAGAAGATAGAAGCTATCGTGACAACGCTGATTTTAACAATATTGCTCATCTTTACTTATCTAGTAGCTTTGTCACATCCAAGTCTCCAAGGGATTGCTGAAGGTTATCTGCCAAATGCTACCTTATTTGAGAGTCCTCTGCCAGGACATGAAAGTCAATTAACCTTGGCTCTTGGGATTGTAGGTGCAACAGTGATGCCCCATAACTTGTATTTACATTCTTCCTTGTCTCAGACCCGGAAAATCAACCACAAGGATAAGAATGATGTTCGTAAAGCAGTTCGTTTTATGACCTGGGACTCGAATCTTCAACTGTCCTTGGCCTTCATCGTTAACTCCCTTCTATTGATTTTAGGGGCGGCCCTCTTTTTCGGACATGCATCTGAAATTTCTGCCTTTTCACAAATGTATAATGCCTTACAGGATTCTACAATAGCAGGTGCAATAGCCAGTTCGACCTTATCAACCTTGTTTGCTTTGGCCCTATTAGCCAGTGGTCAAAATTCGACCATTACAGGTACCTTGACAGGGCAAATCGTCATGGAAGGCTTCTTACATATGAGATTGCCTCAGTGGTTTATTCGTTTAGCAACTCGCCTCTTTGCCCTGCTACCGGTTATAATCGTTGCTGTTTTATTCGGTCATCAGGAAAAAACCTTGGATCAGTTATTGGTTTATTCACAAGTCTTTCTTTCGATTGCCTTACCATTTTCAATCTTCCCACTGATTTATCTAACTTCTAAGAAATCACTGATGGGAGAATTTACCAATGCCAAATGGAATATGATCCTCGGTTATATTGTTTCCATTATCTTAACGATTCTGAATGTGAAATTGCTATTTGATATTTTTTAATAAATTCTCCTCTAGTTTTAGAACTGACATATAAGAAAAAGATACCCAAAAAAACTTGGGTATCTTTTTTATGTAGACGGAAGACATGGGATTCGAACCCACGCACGCTTTAACACGCCTACCGCGTTTCCAACACGGCCTCTTAAGCCTCTTGAGTAATCTTCCAATACTTACTAACCTAGTCTACCATAAAGCCTTATTTCTTGCAAATATATTTGAAGTAGAATAATGATTGATAGAAAATGAAAGAAGATGACAAAAAATGCTTGATTTTAATTTTTTTATGATAGAATGAATAATGTAATCGTTAACAGGAGGTAAACTAATGCTAAAAAGTGAACGAAAACAGGTGATTTTAGAAGAATTGAAACAGCATAAAATCGTCTCTCTAGAGAAATTGGTAGGCTTGCTAGATACTTCAGAATCAACGGTTAGACGTGATTTGGATGAATTGGAATCTGAAAATAAACTTCGTCGAGTGCATGGAGGAGCAGAGTTGCCTCACTCCTTGCAAGAAGAAGAAACCATTCAAGAAAAATCTATCAAAAACCTTCAAGAGAAAAAGTTGATCGCTCAAAAAGCAGCTTCTCTCATCAAAGAAAAAGATGTTATCTTTGTGGATGCAGGAAGTACGACAGCCTTTCTCATTAAAGAATTGGAGCGAAAAGACATTACAGTGGTAACTAATTCCATTCACCATGCGGTTCAATTAGTGGATAAACAAATCCCAACAGTCATTATCGGTGGTGGAGTCAAGATGACAACTGATGCCAGTATCGGAGGAGTAGCTCTCAACCAGATTAACCAACTGCACTTTGATCGTGCCTTTATCGGAATGAATGGTGTCGATGAAGGTTACTATACGACTCCTGATATGGAGGAGGGAGCTGTCAAGCGTGCTATCTTAGAAAATGCTAAACAGACTTATATTTTGGCAGATTCGTCCAAGATTGGCCAGTCTTGCTTTGCTAAGGTCGCCCCTATAAAACGTGCTATTGTCATTACAAGCAAGGGTCACGAACTCTTGCCTGCTATCAAAGAGAAGACGGAGGTAATTGAATTATGATATATACAGTCACGCTAAATCCATCTATTGACTACATTGTCCGTCTGGATAAAGTGGAAGTAGGTAGTGTCAATCGTATGGACAGTGATGATAAATTTGCTGGTGGCAAAGGGATCAATGTTAGCCGTGTCTTGAAACGTTTGGATATTCCAAATACAGCGACGGGCTTCATTGGTGGATTTACTGGTAAATTCATCACAGACACTTTGGCTGAAGAGCAAATTGAGACACGCTTTGTCCAGGTGGCAGAAGATACGCGCATCAATGTCAAGATTAAAGCAGAACAAGAAACAGAAATCAACGGAACTGGTCCTAGTGTTGAATCAGAGCAACTGGAAGAGTTGAAAGATATTCTTTCAAGTTTAACAGCAGAAGATACAGTTGTCTTTGCAGGATCAAGCGCTAAAAACTTAGGCAATGTCATCTATAAGGATTTGATTGCCCTGACTCGTCAGACAGGCGCTCAAGTGGTTTGTGACTTTGAGGGTCAGACTTTAATCGATAGTTTGGATTATCAACCCCTTTTAGTTAAACCAAATAATCATGAACTTGGAGCTATCTTTGGTGTTAAATTAGACAGTTTAGATGAAAGTGAGAAATATGCCCGAGAGTTATTGGCTAAAGGTGCTCAAAACGTTATTATTTCTATGGCTGGTGATGGAGCACTTCTGGTAACTTCAGAGGGTGCATACTTTGCTAAACCGATCAAGGGAACTGTTAAAAACTCAGTGGGTGCTGGTGACTCTATGGTTGCTGGATTTACGTGTGAGTTTGTCAAATCAAAAGATGCAGTAGAAGCCTTCAAATGGGGTGTGGCTTGTGGAACAGCAACTACATTTTCAGATGATTTAGCAACTGCAGCATTTATTAAAGAAACTTATGAAAAAGTTGAGGTAGAAAAAAGAAGAAAATTCAAGATTTATTGAGAAAAGATGTCATGTTGCTGGATTTGCAGGCAACTGAAAAAACAGCGGTTATCGAAGAAATGATTCATAGCTTGGTAAATCACGGTTATGTGACAGATTTTGAAACCTTTAAATAAGGAATTTTAGCCCGTGAAGCTCTCTCTTCCACTGGTCTGGGTGACGGAATTGCTATGCCTCACAGCAAGAACTCTGCTGTCAAAGAAGCGACTGTTCTCTTTGCTAAGTCAAACAAGGGTGTTGACTACGAAAGTTTAGACGGGCAACCAACAGACCTCTTCTTTATGATTGCGGCTCCAGAAGGTGCTAATGATACTCACTTAGCTGCCTTAGCAGAATTGTCTCAATACTTGATGAAAGACGGCTTTGCTGACAAACTTCGTCAAGTAACATCTGCTGACCAAGTCATTGAGCTTTTTGACCAAGCTTCAGAAAAAGCTCAAGAACCAGTTCAAGCTCCTGCAAATGAATCTGGTGACTTTATCGTAGCAGTTACAGCTTGTACAACAGGAATTGCCCACACATACATGGCCCAAGAAGCTCTTCAAAAAGTGGCTGCGGAAATGGGTGTTGGTATCAAGGTTGAAACCAACGGTGCAAGTGGTGTAGGCAACAAATTAACAGCAGAAGATATCCGCAATGCCAAAGCTGTTATCATCGCTGCAGATAAAGCAGTTGAGATGGATCGTTTCGATGGTAAACCATTGGTGAACCGTCCAGTTGCAGACGGTATCCGTAAGACAGAAGAGTTGATCAACTTGGCTCTTTCTGGTAATGCTGAAGTCTACCGTGCTGCTAACGGAGCGCAAGCTTCAACAGCATCTAATGAAAAACAAAGTCTAGGTGGTTCCTTCTACAAACACTTGATGAGTGGTGTATCACAAATGTTGCCATTCGTTATCGGGAGCGGTATCATGATTGCTCTTGCTTTCTTGATTGACGGTGCTTTGGGTGTACCTAATGAGAGCCTTGGAAATCTTGGTTCTTACCATGAGCTAGCTTCTATGTTCATGAAAATCGGTGGGTCAGCCTTTGGTTTGATGCTTCCAGTGTTTGCAGGATATGTTGCTTACTCAATCGCTGAAAAACCAGGTTTGGTAGCCGGTTTCGTAGCTGGTGCTATCGCTAAAGAAGGTTATGCCTTTGGTAAAATCCCTTACGCTCAGGGTGGTGAAGCAACTTCAGCTCTTGCAGGAGTATCATCAGGTTTCCTTGGAGCCCTAGTAGGTGGATTTATCGCTGGTGCCTTGGTTCTCTTGATTAAGAAATATGTAAAAGTTCCTCGTTCACTTGAAGGTGCTAAATCAATCCTTCTCTTGCCACTTTTTGGAACAATCTTGACAGGATTTGTTATGCTAGCTGTTAATATCCCAATGGCCGCAATCAATACTGGTATGAATAACTTCCTCGCTGGTCTTAGTGGAGGGTCTGCTATTCTTCTTGGTCTTGTTCTTGGAGGAATGATGGCTGTCGATATGGGTGGACCTGTCAATAAAGCCGCTTATGTCTTTGGTACTGGTACTCTTGCAGCAACAGTGTCAACAGGTGGTTCAGCAGCTATGGCAGCAGTTATGGCTGGAGGAATGGTTCCGCCGCTAGCAGTATTCATTGCGACTCTTCTTTTCAAGGACAAATTTACCAAAGAAGAACGTAACTCTGGTTTGACAAATATCGTAATGGGCTTGTCATTCATCACTGAAGGTGCGATTCCATTTGGTGCTGCTGACCCAGCTCGCGCTATCCCTAGCTTTATGGTTGGTTCAGCTTTAGCAGGTGGACTGGTTGGTCTGGCAGGTATCAAACTTATGGCACCTCACGGGGGGATCTTTGTTATCGCTCTTACAACAAATGCCTTCCTTTTCCTTGTCTTTGTCTTTGTCTTGGTAGGGTCTCTTGTAAGTGGAGCTTTGTTTGGTTACCTACGCAAACCATCAGAAAAATAATTACAAACACAATTAAATGACTGAACACGAAAGTGGGCAGTCATTTTTTTAACCTCTCGAAAAGTTCATGAAATATGTTATAATAGAAGAATGGCAAACAAGAATACAACTAAAACAAGACGCAGACCGTCTAAAGCAGAATTAGAAAGAAAACAAGCGATTCAACGAATGTTGATTTCCTTAGCTTTGGCTATCTGTTTAATTTTTGCTGCCCTTAAATGGGGAGCTGTAGGAATCACTGTTTACAATCTAATCCGCTTACTTGTGGGGAGTTTAGCTTATCTAGCTATTTTCTCTCTCTTGATCTATCTCTTCTTTTTCAAATGGATTCATAAACAAGAAGGATTGCTAGCTGGTTTCTTTTTCATTTTTACAGGCTTACTACTAATATTTCAAGCCTATCTTATCTGGAAATTTAGCATGGCAAACGCCGTTTTCCAAGGAACGGTTGGACAAATTTTTAAAGATTTAACTAGCTTTCAAGTGACAAGTTTTGCTGGTGGAGGTGTGATTGGGAGTGCACTCTACATTCCGATAGCCTTTTTGTTCTCAAATATTGGGACCTACTTTATCGGAGCAATCCTAATCATAATCGGAGTTCTTTTAATAAGTCCATGGTCTATCTATGATATCGCAGATTTTCTTTCAGCTCGATTTGCTATCTGGATGGAGCGCCGTGAACAGAGAAAGCAAGAGCGTTTTATCAAGCGTGAAGAAGAAAAGGCACGAAGAGAAGCAGAAGAGCAAGCAAGACTTGAGAAAGAAAAGGAGGAGCAGGCTTTACTTGACCTGCCTCAAGTAGATATGGAAACTGGAGAAATATTGTCAGACGAACCAAGACAAGAATTTCCTCCACTACCAGAGGAAGAATGGGTAGGACCTGAGATTATTCTCCCTCAAGCTGATTTTGAATATCCTGAGGAAGATCACTATCCGATAGAAGAAGATTTCCCAGAAGATGATGACGAAGATGTTGAAGTAGACTTTTCTGCTAAAAAGGCCTTGGAGTATAAGCTTCCAAGTTTGCAACTCTTTGTGCCAGACAAACCAAAAGACCAGTCTAAAGAAAAGAAAATCGTTCGAGAAAATATCAAGATTTTGGAAGAAACCTTTGCAAGTTTCGGTATCAAGGTAACGGTTGAACGTGCTGAAATAGGTCCATCAGTAACCAAGTATGAGGTTAAACCAGCAGTTGGCGTTCGTGTTAATCGTATTTCCAATCTAGCAGACGACTTAGCTCTAGCCTTGGCTGCTAAAGATGTCCGTATTGAAGCACCGATACCTGGAAAGTCGCTAGTCGGTATAGAAGTTCCAAACTCAGAAATCGCAACAGTTTCCTTCCGTGAGCTTTGGGAGCAGTCGCAAACCAAACCTGAAAATCTTTTGGAAATTCCTCTTGGGAAAGCAGTCAATGGTACGGCTCGTAGTTTTGATTTGGCTAAAATGCCTCACTTGCTAGTAGCAGGTTCGACTGGTTCAGGTAAATCTGTTGCAGTTAATGGTATTATCGCAAGTATTCTGATGAAGGCTCGTCCAGACCAAGTCAAGTTTATGATGGTGGATCCTAAGATGGTCGAGTTATCAGTTTACAACGATATCCCCCATCTCTTGATTCCAGTTGTAACCAATCCTCGCAAGGCAAGTAAGGCCCTTCAAAAAGTCGTAGATGAAATGGAAAACCGTTACGAACTCTTTGCTAAAGTCGGAGTTCGGAATATTGCTGGATTCAATGCTAAAGTTGAGGAATTCAATGCTCAGTCTGAATACAAGCAAGTACCGCTACCTTTAATCGTTGTGATTGTCGATGAGTTGGCAGATTTGATGATGGTTGCCAGCAAGGAAGTGGAAGATGCTATTATTCGTCTCGGGCAAAAGGCACGTGCGGCTGGGATTCACATGATTCTTGCAACCCAGCGTCCTTCAGTAGATGTTATCTCTGGTCTGATTAAGGCAAATGTGCCGTCACGTGTAGCATTCGCTGTTTCTTCAGGAACGGATTCACGTACGATTTTGGATGAAAATGGTGCTGAGAAATTGCTTGGTCGAGGGGACATGCTCTTTAAACCAATTGATGAAAACCATCCTGTTCGCTTGCAAGGTTCCTTTATCTCAGATGATGATGTTGAACGCATCGTAAACTTCATCAAGGCTCAAGCTGATGCGGATTATGATGACAGTTTTGACCCAGGAGAAGTTTCTGAGACAGATAGTGATTCTGGTTCTGGCGATGAGGGCGGGGATCCACTCTTTGAAGAAGCCAAGGCCTTGGTTATTGAAACTCAAAAAGCAAGTGCATCCATGATTCAACGCCGTCTATCGGTTGGTTTTAACCGAGCAACTCGATTGATGGAAGAATTAGAAATGGCTGGTGTTATCGGCCCAGCTGAAGGAACAAAACCTCGTAAAGTCTTACAACAATAAATTGTTTGAAAATAGAATAAAAATTCAAGAAATCACCTTTAGGAAATTTGGGGAATCTACTCTAATTTTTCGAAGGTGGTTTCTTTCTTTATACCTATGATTATAAGTATTTTTGTTGTAAAAAGACTTTCAGCTTGGTCCGAGATTTAGATTTTACTTTTACTAATTTTAACTAATAAAGTATTGATTTTTAAACTGGTTTTTGATATATTAAAATGGTATAAGAAATATTTATATGTTTAAAAAATAAGCGAAAAAAATGAAGGGGGTTATTTTTTTAAGAGAAAATGCAAACGCTTACTTTTTAAACAGAAAGGAATAAAAAACGAATGGATAAAAGGTTATTTGAAAAACGTTGTAAATATAGTATTCGGAAATTTTCATTAGGTGTTGCCTCTGTTATCATTGGTGCGACATTCTTTGGAACAAGTACTGTTTTAGCAGATACAGCCCAAACTGGATCTACTGCAAATATGCCAGCTGATTTAGCAGCAGCTCTGGCCAATGCAAAAGATGATACTGGGCATGATTTTGAAGCGCCAAAATCTGGAGAAGATCAAGGTTCTCCTGAAGTGACTGATGGACCAAAAACTGAGGAAGAATTACTAGAGAAAGAAAAAGAAGCTGCAGCAACTTCAGCAACTGAAAATGAACTTCCAAAAGATCTGCGTGAAAAACTAGATAAAGCCGAAGATAGCGGTCATATTGCTTCAAAAGAAGACCTGGAAAAAGAAGACAAAAGTTTAGTTCCAGCAGAAGTTGCAAAAACAAAAAATGGAGAATTGAACTACGGTGCTACGGTTGAGATTAAGAGCGATGCTGGAACTGGTAGTGGTATTGTTATTGGAGAAAATCTTGTCTTATCAGTGTCTCATAACTTCATCAAAGATGTTCCAGATGGGAACAATCGTAGAGTAGCTGATAACATTGATAGTGATAAAGATGTTTATACAGTTTCTTATGAAGGTGCACCAGACGTTAAATTTAGTAAAAATGATGTAAAACACTGGGATCGTGAAGGCTTCCTAAAAGGTTATAAAAATGACTTAGCTATTGTCAAACTTCGCAGTCCTCTTGCAAATGCTCCAGTTGAAGTTGCGGATAAACCGTCAACTATCAAGAAAGGAGATAAGGTTCATGTATTTGGATATCCAAAAGGAGTGCTCGATCCAATCCTCAATACTACTGTCGAAGATATTAATGACCATGGAGAAGGCGTTCGTGGAATTAGCTACCAAGGAAGTGAACCTGGTGCAAGTGGCGGTGGAATCTTTGATGAAAATGGAAAATTAATTGGGATTCATCAAAACGGTGTATCTGGTAAACGTAGTGGTGGTATTCTTTTCTCACCTGCACAGTTAGAGTGGATTCAAAACTATATTAAGGGTATTGAAACAACTAAACCAGCTGGTCTAGATGCTCTTGATAAACAAGTTGAAGATAAAGAAGAAAAACCAAAAGAGGATAAACCTCAGGAAGAAAAACCAGCTGAAAACAAACCGGCAGAAAATAAACCGGCTGAAGCAGCAACGGGAGGAACTAGTGACGCTACTACCGAAGTGAAAAAAGAGTGGGACTCAGTAAGCCGTGTGAAAGGGAATGTTGAAGTCGTTGAAGAAGGCGGAGTACGCTACAACAAATTAACTTCAACAACAGCTAACGACAATGGAGCAAACGAAGCTTTATTTGAAAAAGCTGGATTACAGGCGGATGCGGAAGGAAATGTAAGCGTTGACTTAACGTTCAAGGCAAACACTCCTCCAGCTGAAACACGCTTTGGGGTATATCTAAAATATAAAGATAATGACAACAACATCTTTGTTGGGTATGACAAGGGCGGTTGGTTCTGGCAATACAAAGGACCAAATGTAAACACTTGGTATAGTAAGACTCGTGTAGAAGCACCAAATGTAGGGGAAGAAAACCACCTATCGATCGTGTACAAGAAAGACGGTCAATTAAACGCTACAAATAATGGACAAACTTTATTTAGCACTGAAGTCGTTCCAGAAGCTGTCAAGAACGCTTTAGCTGATGTCAATAAAGTTTACCTTAAAGCAGGTACTTATGGTAAAGAATTAACATCTGTATCGATCAAAGCGGATAACCAAGATAATATCAAACCTGAAGAAGAAACTCCAGCTGTGGATGATGGGTTACGTCGCAATGATCAAGACGTTCATTATGAAACTTTACAATCAGAACAATTAAAAGCGATTATTGACACAGCGTTTCCACGTGTTAAAGAATATGAATTAGATGGAAAAACGTTAACAGGTCAAGTTCAAAAATTAGATAAAATGTCAATCAACGGTGTGTTAGTGACTCCAGAAGTTCAATACCGCAAGATTGATGACACTACTGCAGAATATGTAATGAAAGTAAGAAACGATGATGAATTCATCAATGCTGAAATTACTGTAAAATTACAATTAGTTGGCAACGAAATGCATTTCGATGTTACTAAAGTAGTGAACAAAAACAATGTCGAAATGGGTAAACCAGTCGACAATGTTCGCAAATTAATCCAAACCATTGAATTCCCAGGAAACACACTTGTTTCTGTTGGTTCTAACAAACAAGGTGCAAAATTCGACGGAGCTCAAATGTCTACAAACACGCATAACCGTGGAGACTATCATTTAGACTTGAAAGAAGGCAAGATGAATGAATATACTTACGGCTTCATGTATGGATTTGTTTCTTCTAATGAATTAGCAGCGTCTGTTTGGAGTAACTCTCAATTTACTTATAAAGGAAATGACTTTGCACGTTTAACAACAGCGTTAGAACGTGTTGAAGGCGTAAACTACTTAGGTATTCAAAGCTCACCTTACTGGTATCAACGTGCTTATAAGAACTTAGTATTCCCAGAATACACATTAGAATTACCAAGTTCTAAAGTAGTCATTACAAAAGACTTAAACAAAGATAATGTTGTGGACTGGCAAGATGGTGCGATTGCATATCGTAATATCATGAACAATCCAAAAGGAGCAGAATCTGTTCCAGATTTAGTAGCCTATCGTATTGCGATGAACTTTGCATCTCAAGCGCAAAACCCATTCTTAATGACATTAGATGGTATTAAGAAGATTAACTTACACACAGATGGTTTAGGCCAATCAATCCTACTTAAAGGGTATGGTAGTGAAGGTCACGACTCAGGTCACTTAAACTATGCGGATATCGGTAAGAGAATCGGTGGCGTTGAAGACTTCAAGAAATTATTAGCAAGAGCAAAAGAATACGGAGCTAAAGTCGGTATTCACGTAAACGCTTCTGAAACATATCCTGAATCTAAATACTTCAGTGAAGCTATTTTACGTAGAAATTCTGACGGAACATATATGTACGGTTGGAACTGGTTAGACCAAGGTATCAACATCGATGCAGAATATGACTTGGCTCATGGACGTTTGGATCGTTGGAAAGAATTAAGAGAAAAACTAGGTGCTGACTTAGACTTCATCTATGTGGACGTTTGGGGTAACGGACAATCAGGAGATAACACTGCTTGGCCAACTCACGTACTTGCTAAAGAATTAAACTCTCAAGGCTGGCGTATGGCTATCGAGTGGGGCTTCGGTGCGGAATATGATTCGACATTCCAACACTGGGCAGCTGACTTAACTTACGGTGGATACACACTGAAAGGTATTAACTCAAACATTACTCGATTCATCCGTAACCACCAAAAAGACTCATGGGTGGGTGACTATCCAAGCTACGGTGGTGCCGCTAACTATCCATTACTTGGTGGATATAACATGAAAGACTTCGAAGGATGGCAAGGTCGAAGCGACTACGAAGGATATATTCGTAACCTCTTCGAAAACAACATCATGACGAAGTTCTTCCAACACTACAAAGTTTCTAAATGGGTGAACGGTGACCCAGTTGCGATGAGCGACAACGGTCAAAACTACAAGTGGACTCCAGAAATGGAAGTGCATTTAACAAATGACAATGGGGACGAAGTGAAAATTGTTCGTCAATCGAACGACCCTAATAGCCCAGACTACCGTAAACGTGTAACAACATTAAACGGTCGTGTCATTGAAAATGGTGGAAGCTACTTAGTACCATGGAACTGGGATGAAAATGGTAAAGCTTTGACAGGCGACAAAGAAAAGATGTACTTCTTCACAAATACTGCTGGAACAACTGAATGGACACTTCCAGATGATTGGACTGGAGATAAAGTATACCTCTATCGTCTAACAGACCAAGGTAAGAAAGATTTAGTCGAATTAACAGTAGGTGCAGACCGTAAGATTCAAATTACGGGAGATGCGTACCAACCATATGTACTTTACAAAGTTCCTCAAGGCAAGAAGACAATGGTATGGAGTGAAGGGCTACACATCTATGACCAAGGTTTCAACAGCGGAACATTAGATCATTGGGAAAAAACTGGTGACAGCGAACACGCTGAAATCGTGAAATCTCAAGGGGCTAACGAAATGTTACGTATTCAAGGAAACACTGAACGTGTGACATTGAAACAACGCTTAACAGACTTGAAACCTAATACAAGATATGCTGTTTATGTAGGTGTAGATAACCGAAGCGATGCACGTGCAGATATCACAATCCGTGTGGGCGATAAAGTGATTTCTAACTACACGAACAAATCAATCGCGAAGAACTATGTACAAGCACATGCGCATAACACACTTAAGAAAAATGCGACAGTGGATAATACAAGTTACTTCCAAAATATGTATGTATACTTCACAACAGGCGAAGATGTTTCTAATGTGACATTAGAACTTGGACGTGATGCGGATGCAGCAGCAACTTACTTCGATGAAATTCGTGTATTTGAAAACCAATCTGTAATGTACAACGAAAAACACGACACAGGAAATGGTAAATTCAAACAAGACTTTGAAGAAGTGCCTCAAGGTATCTTCCCATTCGTAGTGGGAGATGTTGAAGGTGTACAAGATAACCGTACTCACTTATCTGAAAAACACGAACCATATACTCAACGTGGATGGAATGGTAAGAAAGTCAACGATGTTATCGAAGGCAATTGGTCATTGAAGACAAACGGTTTATCAGGATATGACAAACTCGTTTACCAAACAATTCCACAAAACTTCCGCTTCAAAGAAGGTAAGACTTATAAAGTAACCTTCGAATACGAAGCAGGTTCAAATGGAGCATACTCATTCGTAATCGGTAATGGCGAAAATTCTCGTCGTAGTAAATTAACGAAATACGACTTAGAAAACACTTGGGAAAATTCATCAACTCCTAAGAAAGTAAGCTTCTATGTTACTGGTGAAAAAGGTGGAAACACTTGGATTGGTATTTACTCAAATGCGCGTGGTGCCGATACTAAAGGAGATACAGATAACAACGAAATCAACTTCAAAGGTTATAAAGACTTTATGTTAGATAACCTTGAAATTGAAGAAATTAAGTTAACTGGTAAGATGATCATCGATGAAGCATACGAAAAGAATACTCCAATCGTAAATGGCAACTACAAACAAGATTCATTAAATGCTTATAAAGACGCTGTAGCAGCTTTATTAGAAGCAGACGATGATATTAGTGTGGATGATGCTAAAGCTCTTGTAGAACGCGTTAACGAGGCTAAAGAAAAACTTGCGGTAAAACGTAGCGCTCCAGATTGGGACGATATTCATGATCTTGATGCTCCTTATGAAGAAGCAGATAATGTATGGTATGCATTTGATGGAAATACAAATACTTTATGGCATACACCTTATGGAGTGAATAGCTTAGGAAAACCATTAACAGTAGAGTTCAATAATCCGATGGAATCAACTCGCTTTGAATATGTTCCTCGTCCTTCAGGTCCAAACGGACGTGTGATGAGCGGTAGCCTTACAGTGATTGATGAAAAAGGACAAGAACATAACTTTAACTTTACTGGATGGGCAAATGATGCGAAGACAAAAGTGATTAACTTCGATGCTCCAATCAAAGTGAAGAAAGCTATCTTTACTGGTAACGAAACATACGGTGACCCTGGACATATTTCAGCAGCGGAATTACGCTTCGTCCTTCCAATTGAAGATGATAAACCATTAGATGAAGCTGCATACAATGCTGAAGTAGAACGTGTTCGTAAGATTGATCGTCAAGATGCGAAAGAATACTTGGCAGCTGTTGAAGCGTACAAGAATGGTCTTGCAGAGCATAACTTATTAACTCCAAACGGACTTAATAAATTGGTAGAAGGCTTGAAAGAAATCAAAGAAACTGAAGATTCAACTCCAGATCTAAAACCAACTCCAGATCCAGAGCCAACTCCAGATCCAAAACCAACTCCAGATCCAAAACCAACTCCAGATCCAAAACCAACTCCAGATCCAGAGCCAACTCCAGATCCAAAACCAACTCCAGATCCAAAACCAACTCCAGATCCAGAGCCAACTCCAGATCCAAAACCAACTCCAGATCCAGAACCAACTCCAGATCCGAAACCAACACCGAATCCAGAGCCAACACCAGATCCAGAACCAACACCAAATCCAAAACCAACTCCAGAACCTGAAGTCCTTTCAAGTAAGGGAGATCAACAACCACCAGTAGTTGAAATTCCTGAATTTACAGGTGGCGTTAATGCTGCAGAAGCGGCTGTTCATGAAATTCCAGAATTCAAGGGTGGCGTTAATGCTGCAGAAGCGGCTGTTCATGAAATTCCAGAATTCAAGGGTGGCGTTAATGCTGCAGAAGCGGCTGTTTATGACATTCCAGAATTCAAGGGTGGCGCTAATTGGGTTGAAGCGGATAAGAATGAGCACCCAGAGTTCAAAGGTGGCGTTAATTGGGTTGAAGCGGACAAGAATGAGCTTCCAGAATTCAAGGGTGGCGTTAATTGGGTTGAAGCAGCTAAGAATGATGTTCCTGAGTATAAAGAGACATTAGGTGCAGGAGACAATCAGACAAGTCCAATTGCAGAAAAACTTGATCAGAATCCAGCTCTAACACCAATGCCTGCGATGCAAGCAGCACAAAAAGAAGCAGATCAGTCCAAACTTCCTGAAACAGGTGAAGGAGCAACTGAACACCTCTTCCTAGTGGGTCTTACAGTAGCGATGTCTGCCCTATTTCTTGAAAAAAGAAAAGAAGATTAAAACATCATAGAGTTTTATACCATAAAAACTCAAACTCCTAACGGATTGTAATGGAGAAAAACAAACACCTAGAGAGGACCTCTTGGTCCTCCCTTTTTAAAAGGGAAATGATAACGCTTACCCAATTTAAGCGTGGGAAGGAAATAAAGAAAATGGGAAAACATTTTTTTGAGAGACGGTGTCATTACAGTATACGTAAATTTGCTATTGGCGCAGCTTCTGTTATGATTGGTGCTAGCATTTTTGGTGCTGGCATGGTTCAAGCAGCAGAAACAGAGGGACCTGCAGAGACAGAGGGTACAGTGACACAGGTTCAGCCCATGGATAAGTTACCAGCAGATCTAGCAGCTGCCATCGAAAAAGCTGAAGCAGCAAATCCAACTGAAACTACGGAAACGAATCCAACTGATGCGGAAGCTCATCCTGAAAATACTGGACAAGTAGCTCCAAAGCCAGCAGAAACTTCTGCTCCTAAGGAGGAAGTAACTCCAAAACCAGCAGAAACTCCTGCTCCTAAGGAAGAAGTAGCTCCAACAACTAAACCAGCGGAGAAGCCAGTGACCAAAGATTTGGTTGAAACTCCAGATGTCAACCATTTAGAAAAGGCAACTGCAACAGCTTCAAACCATGAAGCCAATACTCCATTTACAGCTGAGAAGGCGATTGATGGAAATCCAGATACTCGATGGGCAACTGACCGTGATGTTGTGAAACCAACAATCGAATTTAAGCTTGAAAAGACAACCTTAATTAAGCATGTGGAAATCGATTGGGACCGTCGTGTTCGTGGTGAACAAAATGATCCAAACATCAAATCTTGGAACCTCTATTATGCAGGTCAAGACGAAGTCAATGGATCAGGTCCTGGAGAATGGAAGTTAGCCCATCAACGCACAGGAACTCCGGTTCTAGATGAAAAAGTTGACTTAAAAGAAGCCATTCAAGCAAAATATCTCAAACTGGAAATCACAGATTATCAAGCTGGTACGATGCAATGGAAAAATGTGGGTATCCAAGAAATTCGCGCCTACTCAAATATACCGGATGCTAGCAAACCAACAGATATTCGTCAAGTTACAGAAATCACTGTTGCTGAAAATGGAAAATCACTTGTATTGCCTAAATTGCCTGGTCAAGTTAGTTTGATTGGAAGCAACAAGCAAGGAGTTGTTGACCTAAATAATAAAATCTATACACCTTTGACAGACCAACATGTCAAAGTGATGGTCCAACAAACCAATGATAACCACACTTTCAGAAAAGAATTCGAAGTTGTTATTAAAGGCTTGCATGCTGATGAAGGTGTTGGAACGAAGCCTGCAGTTGCACCAGCAGTCCAACAATGGTACGGTACTCAAGGTAAAACTTCTATTACTTCAGAGACGGTCATTTCAGTTGGAGATTCTGGATTTGACAAAGAGGCTAAATTCTATCAAACAGACCTCGAAAATCGTGGTTTGGAAGTCGCAACAGGTGGTCAAGAAGCACAAAACCGCATTGAGTTTAAAAAGGTTGAAGACAAGGGCTATGGCAAAGAAGGCTATGGTATCACCATTAAAGATGGCGTTATCACAGTAGAAGCTGCAACCAATACTGGTGCCTTTTATGCAACTCGTACCCTCCTTCAAATGGGAGAAAAAGACTTACAGAACGGTGAAATCCGTGATTACCCAAGCTTTAGTCACCGTGGCTTTATGCTAGATACAGGTCGTAAGTTTATTCCTTATGATACGCTTGTAGATATCATGCTCAACATGGCCTACTACAAGATGAACGATCTTCAATTGCACTTGAACGACAACTATATCTTCCTCGATAAACACGTGGAAGGTAAACATCTCAGCCAACAAGAAGAATTGGATTATGTTCTTAAAAATGCTAAGACAGGCTTCCGTGTAGAGACTGATGTTGTCGGTGAAAATGGTGAGAAATTAACATCTGACGAGCATTACACCAAGGAAGAAATGCAAGAAATTATCAAGTTAGCTAAAGCTTTGCATATCAACCTTGTTCCTGAAATTGACACACCAGGTCACGCATTATCATTTGTTAAGGTACGTCCAGACTTGATGTATAAGGGCCAACTAAGTGCCAGAAAACACAATGTAGAACGTGTAGCTATGTTGGACTTGGATAACAAGTACGAAGAAACGCTGGCTTTTGTCAAATCAGTCTATGATAAATTGCTCGATGGTGAAAATGCACCTCTTCGTGGCGTTTCAACAGTTCATATCGGTACAGATGAGTACTATGGAAGTCCTGAAAGTTATCGTCGTTATGTCAATGATATGATCCAGTACATCAAAGGTAAGGGCTTAACACCACGTATTTGGGGTTCGCTCTCTGCCAAACAAGGAACTACACCTGTTGATTGGAAAGATGTAGAAGTGGATATCTGGAGTATCCACTGGCAACGTCCAGCTGCCGCAATTGCTCAGGGTGCTAAGATTATCAATATCACAGATATTCCAACCTATAGTGTTCCAAGTGGAAGCAATAGTCAAGGTGGTTATGGGGATTATGCCAACTATGAAACTCAATACAACCGCTGGACACCAAATGACTTCTCAACTGGTGGAGGACCACGCCTAGAAGCCTCTAATCCAAATATCCTTGGTGGTGGTCATGCAGTCTGGAATGACAACATTGACCTCCATGAAACAGGACTTACCTCTTTTGATATCTTTAAACGCTTCTTCAAGAGTATGCAATCAACTGCAGAACGCACTTGGGGTTCAGATCGTGCAGCTAAGACCTATGCAGACCGTATCCAACCAACAAGTGTTTATGCACCGCGTTCAAATCCAGATAAGATAGTAGAAGAAAGCGACCTCTTTACAATTAAAGCAGAAACTATTAAGAAATATCTTGCTAAGAATGTGAAGAAAACAGAAGCAGGATTGAATTTTGAAAAAGATTCTAGCATCGAAGGTCTCGTTGGTGATGTTGGTCCGAGTCATGTTTTGAAATTGGATGTGACAGTGACAGGAGACGGAGAGCAAGTCTTCTCAACTAGTGGAGACAACCAACTTTATCTTGCGGACAAGGATGGCTATCTCGCTTATAAATTTGAACAATTCCATATTCAATTTAATAAGAAACTTGAAAAGAACAAACGTTATCAAATCTCAGTTGTAACCAAACCTCAAGTGACAGAAGTTTATGTAGATGGCGAAAAGGTTGAACGTATTGCAAATCCAGCTCATCCTCGCTTGGCCCACAATACCTTGGTACTTCCACTTGAAACAATCGGTGGTTTCCAAGGAATCTTGCATAGTGCGGAGTTGTCCAATGAAGCATTTGTAAATCCACGTTTGATCCCAACAGATCACTTTAGTGTTTCTGCAACTAGTCAGGAAACACCAGGAACAGAAACTGAAGGACCAGTAGAAAAAGCTTTCGATAATGATCCGAATACTTTCTGGCATTCAAAATGGACTGGAGACCGTGCTCCATATACAGTTGCAATGAATTTGAATGCTCCTGAAAAAGTCAATGGTTTGACTTATCTTCCACGTCCAGGTGGAGGCAACGGAGTCGTGACCTCTTATGAAATTTATGCTCAAAAAGATGGTCAAATGGTGAAAGTTGCTTCAGGAACTTGGGAAAATAATGCCAAAGAAAAAACTGTTAATTTTGCGACAGTTGAAACCAACAAGGTAGAATTTAAAGTTCTATCAGGTGTCGCAGGATTTGGTAGTGCTGCAGAAATCCAACTACTCAAGCCACTTTCTAATAGTGAATCTGAAGAACCAGTTGCTCCAGAAAAACCAGTGACTCCTGAGAAACCAGTGACCCCAGAACCACCAAAAGTTGGAGAAGTGGGCGATGGTACAACTGAACTCGCTGATAGTTTTGTAGCTAAGAAGCCAGCTAGTGATGATGTGATTGCTGCTGCGGCACAAAGTCAAGACTATCTCAAGAAAGAATACAAGGTATTCCCAACACCACAAAAAGTTACTTATGGTGAAGGTGTTACGAAACTTCAAAAACAAGTTAATCTTGTAATGGGCAATCAGTTAGATATTTATACTCGAAACCGCTTGAAGAGTGTCTTGCAAGATCATCAAATTTCTTACACAAGCAGTCAAGCAGCAGTAGCAGGTGCTACCAATATCTATCTTGGTGTTCATGGTCAAAATTCACAGGCTGAAAAAGAAATCTCTGGTATTTCTCAAGGACTTTTTGATAAGATTGATGCTTATGCTTTGTCAATCAAAAACAATACAATCTCTATCGTCGGTAAAGATACAGATGCTGTCTTCTATGGTTTGACGACTCTTAAACACATGCTTAATGAAAGTGAAGCTCCAGTTTTACGTAATGTAACAGTTGAAGATTTTGCTGAAATCAAAAACCGTGGCTTTATCGAAGGTTACTATGGAAATCCATGGTCAAATGCTGACCGAGCTGAACTCATGCGCTATGGTGGTGACTTGAAGTTGACTCAATACTTCTTTGCACCAAAAGATGATCCATACCACAACAAGAAATGGCGTGAACTTTATCCAGAAGAAAAATTAGCTGAAATTCGTGAGTTGGCGCGTGTCGGAAACCAAAACAAGACTCGCTATGTTTGGACTATCCACCCATTCATGAACAACCGTATTCGTTTTGGAAATGATGCTGACTACCAAAAAGACCTTGATACCATTAAGGCTAAATTCACTCAATTGATGGATGTCGGTGTCCGTGAGTTCGGTATTCTAGCTGATGATGCTCCAAGCCCAGTTGGTGGCTACAATAGCTACAACCGCTTGATGAAGGACATGACAGATTGGTTGACTGAAAAACAAGCAACTTATGCGGGCCTTCGTAAGGAAATGATCTTCGTTCCAGGTCAGTATTGGGGTAATGGTCGTGAAGATGAATTGAGATCTCTAAATGAAAATCTTCCAACTTCAACTTCTATGACCCTTACTGGTGGTAAGATTTGGGGTGAAGTATCAGAAAACTTCCTTACAAACCTTAAGAACAACCTAACTGCAGGTGGTAAGACTTACCGTCCAGTTTCTCTATGGGTCAACTGGCCTGTTACAGACAACTCTAAACAACACTTAATCTTGGGTGGTGGTGAGAAATTCCTTCATCCAAATGTGGACCCAAGTCTCCTTTCAGGTATCATGTTGAATCCAATGCAACAATCTGAGCCTTCTAAGATTGCCCTTTTCTCTGCGGCTCAGTATGCATGGAAACAATGGAAGTCTGAAGAAGAAGCTAAGAAAATAAATGATATCGCCTTCAACTTTGTTGAAACTGGTAAGTTTACAGATAGTGAAACATCTGTTGCCTTCCGTGAACTTGGTAAACATATGATCAACCAAAACATGGATAATCGTGTCGTCAAACTGGAAGAATCTGTAGACTTGGCTCCAAAATTAACAGACTTCCTGACCAAGCTTAAAGCAGGTCAGGATGTGACTGCCGAACGTGCAGCCTTGCGAGCTGAATTTGCCAAGATTAAAGAAGCAGCCGAACTTTACAAAGCATCAGGCGATAAAAAAATGGTTGCCCAAATCCACTATTGGTTGGATAACGCAATCGACCAAATGAATGCTCTCGATGCCTTCCTTACAGGAACTGAAGCCATGGCTACAAACGATGCAGCCAAACTCTGGGATAGCTACTATAAAGGTTTGAAATTGTACGAACAGTCTCAAACTCATACCTTCCATTATGTAGACCATATGGAAAAAGCTGAATTGGGTGTCCAACATATCCGTCCATTCTTACTTGGTCTTCGTGAAGTATTGGCAACTGAAGTTCAAAAAGCCTTGCACCCTGACCAAGTGATCAGCACCTTTATCACAAACCGTACAGGTGTAGAAGGTGGACTTGCTGAAGTTACTGATGGAGATTTAGGAACACATGCCCTTATCAAATCACCAAACAGTATCCAAACGGGTGACTATATTGGTTTGAAATTTAATAAGGCTGTTCCAATCCAAAACTTGACATTTGCAATGGGAACTCAAGCAAATCCACGCGATACCTTTAACAATGCTAAAGTTGAGTACCTCAATAAAAATGATCAATGGGTAACACTTTCAGAACCAAGCTACACTGGTAATGAGCCTCTTCTTAAATTTGAAAATCTCAATATCAATGCTAAAGCTGTTCGAATGATTGCCACTTCTAATCGTGATAATACTTGGTTTGCTGTACGAGAAATCGCTGTGAATCGTCCTGTAGAAGTAAGTCGTCCTAAACAGACAGCTACAGTGACCATCAGTCCAAATCTCATGTACAAGTACAACACGACAGTTGCTCAGATTACAGATGGTCGTGATAATACTGAAGCTATGCTTGCAAATGCTGATCGCACGGATACAACTCCTGTCGATGGTTGGATTCAACTTGACTTGGGCGAAGTCAAACCTGTAACTAAGGTTCGTCTCGTTCAAGGTTCTGGAGATAAATTGGCAGAAGGTGTTCTTGAGTATTCTACAGATGGAAATTCATGGCAAGAATTGGATCGTTTAGCTGGTGAACAAACCAAAGAAATTGAAACTCCAATTTCAGCTCGTTACATTCGTGTTCGTAATACCAAGAATATCAATCTATGGTGGCGTATCGCTGACTTCTCAGTTGAGACACGTGCTGGAAATAGTGAGATGACAGATACCAATGTTGAAAGCTTGAAATCAACTCCAGTATATGACAGTCTCGGTCGTTATGACATGCAAATTCCAAGTGGAACTAAGCTTCCAGCTCATAGCTACTTGGGTATGAAGCTAGACCGTCTACACCAAGCTGAAAGTATTCAGGCTATTGGTATTGGAAATCCAGCCCTTGACTTGGAATTCTCTCCAAATGCACAAGAATGGTATCCAGCTAATCAAGTAACAGATAAGTCCTTGGTACGTTATGCTCGTTTGGTGAATAAGACTGACCAAGAACAAGCAGTGACAGCAACATCTCTACTTGTTAAGACAAAAGAAGTTCAACCAACCAAACTTGATTCTACATCTATGGGAATAGATGCCTATTATGGTGCAAATGATGTTCGCAAGATCAAGAATTTGGATCAGTTGTTTGATGGTGTCTACAATAACTTTGTAGAGTTCTCTGATTATGCACATAAAGATGGTCACATTACCTTGAAACTTGGTAGCGAACGTGAAATCAAGAAGATTAGAGCTTATATCCAAGATGGTACGAAGAACTATCTTCGTGATGGTAAGATTCAGGTTAGCCAAGATGGCAAGACTTGGACTGACGTTGTGACAGTTGGTGATGGCCTTGCAAATGACATGCATGATGATTCATTGACAGATGGATGGACACATGATTCTAAGATGCCTGGAAATCGCTACATCGAGGGTGAACTTGCAAGTCCAGTGAAAGCCAATTATCTACGTGTTCTCTTCACTGCTAACTACGACGCTCGTTTTGTCGGATTTACTGAATTAGTCATCAATGATGGTGAATTTGTGAAACCTATCAACGACCCAACGGTTCAAGGAAATGGTGGAGAAAGTAGAGGCAACCTTTACACCAATCTTGTAGATGGCAAAGTCTTGACAAGCTATAAGGCTGAGAAAGGCCAAGGTGAGTTGGTTTACCACTTATCAGAACCAACAGATGCTAACCATATCCGACTTGTTTCTAGTCTTCCTCAAGGAGTAGTGGCTCGCGTACTGGCTCGCACTCTTAAAACAGACAGAGACGGTGCTTGGACAGATTTAGGCACAATTACCTCAAGCTTCCAAACATTTGCAGTGAGAGATAAAGCTCCGTTACTTGATGTTAAACTCATTTGGGAAGGTGACAAACCAGAGTTCTATGAAATGACTACTTACTACCAAGAACTTTCAGAAGAACCTGAGCAACCAACTCCAGATCCAAAACCAACCCCAGATCCACAACCAACCCCAGATCCAGAGCCAACTCCAGATCCAGAACCAACCCCAGATCCAGAGCCAACTCCAGATCCGAAACCAACTCCAGATCCGAAACCAACTCCAGATCCAGAGCCAACTCCAGATCCAGAGCCAACTCCAGATCCGAAACCAAGTCCAGATCCAGAGCCAACTCCAGATCCGAAACCAACTCCAGATCCAGAGCCAACTCCAGATCCGAAACCAACCCCAGATCCAGAGCCAACTCCAGATCCGAAACCAACTCCAGACCCAGAGCCAACTCCAGATCCGAAACCAACTCCAGATCCAGAGCCAACTCCAGATCCAAAACCAACCCCAGATCCAGAGCCAACTCCAGATCCGAAACCAACTCCAGATCCGAAACCAACTCCTGAACCTGAAGTCCTTTCAAGTAAGGGAGATCAACAACCACCAGTAGTTGAAATTCCAGAATTCAAAGGTGGAGTTAATGCTGTAGAAGCGGCGGTTCATGAAATTCCAGAGTTCAAGGGCGGCGTTAATTGGGTTGAAGCGGACAAGAATGAGCTTCCAGAATTCAAGGGCGGCGTTAATTGGGTTGAAGCAGCTAAGAATGAGGTTCCAGAATATAAAGAACCTGTTGCAAACCCAGCTACACCACTTGCGGATCACAAGCAAACTTCAAGTTCAACAAGTCAAAAACAAGAACAAGAAGGACCAAATGCACCAGCTACTGAAGCTAAAGGCCAGCTTCCAGCAACTGGTGAGCAAGATTCAGCAGGCTTAGCCTTCCTAGCAAGTCTTGGATTGGTTCTATCTGCAACCTTTATCAAAAAAGGGAAAGAAGATTAAGTACGAATCTTCTTTCGATGCAGAATAGCTTGTTTTAATCATAAAAAACCAGGGACAATAGTTCCTGGTTTTTTATGATTAAAATGAAAAAAACCAACGGAGTAACCGTTGGTATTGAGAAATGCTTAAGATGCTCCGTTAGTAGCGCTAACTCCTGCTTCAGTAGTTGGAGGATTTACTGAAGAATCAGATGGCTCATTTTTTTGAGAATTGTTATCTGATTTTGTATCTTCTCTTTTGCTAGGAGTTTGAAGGTCTTCTTTTTGAGTCGTTTCTTGATTGTTGGATGGACTTTGTGCAGGAGCATTGGATTCAGCGGGAGCTTCCTTTTGAACTTCCTTGATGATGGTTGTTTGTGGAGTCGTATCTTTATGATCCTTGTTTTTATCTAAAGCATTCATGATAGTGATACTAGCTGTAATCAAACCAAGGATACTGGCTAAAGTTGCAATTGTTTTTTGAAAGACGGTAAAGCCTTTTTTTAGATGTTCAGTTTTAGGTTTTGATTTTCTGCGATAGTTAGACATAATTTCTCTCCTTTTACCATGCTTCATTATACCCAAAATCTTTAAAAAAAACTTAAATGAACCTGAACGGCATTTCTTGTCGCCTGAACTGTTTCATGTTACAATAGAAGGAGTGATTTTAGAAAGCGTGAGAAACAATGATTTACTTTGATAATTCGGCTACGACCAAGCCTTATCCTGAAGTACTTGAAACCTATATGCAGGTGTCTGCAAAAATTATTGGTAATCCATCTAGCCTTCATCGTTTGGGGGACCAATCTACCAGAATTTTAGAAGCTTCTCGACAGCAGATTGCAGATTTAATTGGTAAGAAAAGCGAAGAAATCTACTTTACATCTGGTGGCACCGAAGGGGATAACTGGGTTATCAAAGGTGTGGCTTTTGAAAAAGCGCAATTTGGTAAACACATTATTGTGTCTGACATTGAACATCCAGCGGTTAAGGAATCAGCTCTTTGGCTGAAGACTCAAGGATTTGAGGTAGATTTTGCACCTGTAGATGAGAGAGGATTTGTAGATGTAGCTGCCTTAGCAAGTCTACTTCGTCCGGATACAACGCTAGTCTCTGTTATGGCAGTTAACAATGAAATCGGCTCAATCCAGCCTATTGAAGCTATTTCAGAACTATTAGCTGATAAGCCAACTATTTCTTTCCATGTGGATGCGGTTCAAGCCTTGGCTAAGATTCCAACAGAAAAGTATTTGACAGACCGAGTGGATTTTGCAACCTTCTCGAGTCACAAGTTCCACGGTGTTCGTGGTGTTGGATTTGTCTATATCAAGTCAGGTAAGAAAATTACGCCACTTTTAACTGGTGGTGGCCAAGAGCGTGATTATCGCTCAACTACTGAGAATGTAGCAGGTATTGCAGCGACTGCTAAGGCACTCCGTTTGTCGATGGAAAATTTAGACGTGTTTTCTTCTAAGACAGCCCAGATGAAGGAAGTCATCCGTCAAGCCCTTCTTGAATATCCAGATATTTTTGTTTTCTCAGGTGAGGAAGACTTTGCTCCTCATATTCTGACCTTTGGGATTAAGGGTGTCCGTGGTGAAGTCATTGTTCATGCATTTGAAGACTATGATATTTTCATTTCCACAACCTCTGCTTGCTCGTCCAAGGCAGGAAAACCTGCTGGTACCTTGATTGCTATGGGGGTTGAAAAAGAGAAGGCCCAGTCAGCAGTCCGCCTCAGCCTGGACCTAGAAAATGACATGAGTCAAGTTGAGCAATTTTTGACCAAGCTAAAATTAATTTACAATCAAACTAGAAAAGTGAGATAGGAGTATTCATGCAGTATTCAGAAATTATGATTCGCTACGGGGAACTGTCAACCAAAGGTAAAAACCGGATGCGTTTCATTAATAAACTACGTAATAATATCTCAGACGTTTTATCTATCTATCCTCAAGTCAAGGTTACTGCTGATCGTGACCGTGCCCATGCTTATCTCAATGGTGCTGATTATGAACCAGTAGCTGAGTCACTCAAACAAGTTTTCGGGATTCAAAACTTTTCACCAGTGTATAAGGTTGAAAAATCTGTAGAGGTTCTTAAATCTGCTGTCCAAGAGATTATGCAGGACATCTATAAGGAAGGCATGACCTTTAAGATCTCTAGCAAACGTAGTGATCACAACTTTGAACTGGATAGTCGTGAACTCAACCAAGTTCTTGGTGGTGCTGTTTTTGATGCCATTCCAAATGTACAAGCCCAGATGAAAAATCCCGATATCAATCTGCAAGTGGAGATTCGTGAAGAGGCGGCTTATCTTTCCTATGAGACCATTCGTGGTGCGGGTGGTCTACCAGTTGGAACTTCTGGGAAAGGTATGCTCATGTTATCAGGAGGAATTGACTCGCCTGTAGCAGGTTATCTTGCACTGAAACGTGGAGTGGATATTGAAGCTGTTCACTTTGCTAGTCCACCATATACTAGTCCCGGTGCCCTCAAGAAAGCTCAGGATTTGACCCGTAAATTGACTAAGTTCGGTGGGAATATCCAGTTTATCGAAGTACCTTTCACTGAGATCCAAGAAGAAATTAAAGCCAAAGCTCCAGAAGCCTATCTTATGACTTTGACACGTCGCTTTATGATGCGGATTACCGACCGTATCCGTGAAGTGAGAAACGGTTTGGTCATTATCAATGGTGAAAGTCTTGGTCAGGTAGCAAGCCAAACTCTTGAAAGTATGCAGGCTATCAATGCCGTGACCAATACACCAATTATTCGTCCAGTTGTGACCATGGATAAGTTGGAAATTATTGATATTGCTCAGGAAATTGACACCTTTGAAATTTCTATCCAACCTTTTGAAGACTGCTGTACGATTTTTGCGCCTGATCGTCCGAAAACAAATCCAAAGATTAAGAATGCCGAACAGTATGAAACACGTATGGATGTTGAAGGCTTAGTTGAGCGAGCAGTGGCAGGGATTATGATCACAGAAATCACACCGCAAGCCGAAAAAGATGCTGTCGATGAATTAATTGAAGATCTTCTTTAATGAGAATACAACTAAAAGTTAGTTTTTATCCTTAATTTGGACGGAAACTGACTTTTTTTCTATTTTTATGCTATAATAAGGTAAAATTTTGAATATAGAGAGTTTTCTGACAATGAATCAATCATACTTTTACCTGAAAATGCGAGAGCATAAACTCAAGGTTCCCTACACAGGTAAGGAACGCCGTGTACGTGTTCTTCTTCCTAAAGACTATGAGAAGGACACGAATCGCACTTATCCGGTTGTCTATTTCCATGATGGTCAGAATGTCTTTTACAGTAAAGAATCCTATGTCGGTCATTCATGGAAGATTATTCCTACCATCAAGCGAAATCCTGATATCAGTCGCATGATTGTGGTAGCCATTGATAATGATGGCCTAGGACGTATGAATGAGTACGCGGCATGGAAATTCCAAGAGTCTAATATTCCCGGTCAACAGTTTGGTGGTAAGGGAGTCGAGTATGCTGAGTTTGTCATGGAAGTGGTCAAACCCTTTATCGATGAAAACTATCGTACAAAATCAGACCGCAAGCACACTGCTATGGTTGGGTCTTCTCTAGGCGGCAATATTACCCAGTTTATTGGCTTGGAGTATCAAGACCAGATTGGCTGCTTGGGTGTCTTTTCATCTGCTAATTGGCTTCACCAAGAGGCTTTTGATCGCTATATCGAGCGTAAAAAACTATTGCCAGACCAGCGAGTCTTTATCTATGTTGGGACGGAAGAAGCAGATGACACGGATAAGACCCTTATGGCTGGTAATATCAAGCAGGCTTATATTGACTCTTCTCTTCGCTATTATCATGATTTGATAGCAGGAGGAGTTCAGTTAGAAAATCTTTCACTCAAGGTTCAGGCTGGGGCTATCCACCATGAAATTCCATGGTCAGAAAATCTACCGGCTTGCCTACGTTTTTTTGCAGAAAATTGGTAATTAGTATAAAGGAGACAGGATATGCATATTGAACATCTTAGCCACTGGAGTGGAAATCTAAATCGTGAAATGTATGTCAATCGATATGGACATGGAGGCATCCCAGTTGTTGTCTTTGCTTCTTCAGGTGGTAGCCATAATGAATACTATGATTTTGGAATGATTGATGCTTGCGCATCCTTCATCGAAGAAGGTCGCGTGCAGTTCTTTACCCTTTCCAGTGTAGATAGTGAGAGCTGGTTGGCAACTTGGAAAAATAGCCATGACCAAGCTGAGATGCACCGTGCCTATGAACGATATGTGATTGAAGAAGCGATTCCTTTTATCAAGCACAAGACAGGATGGTTTGACGGTATGATGACAACAGGTTGCTCTATGGGAGCCTACCATGCCCTTAATTTTTTCCTTCAGCATCCAGATGTTTTTACCAAGGTCATTGCTCTTAGTGGTGTATACGATGCGCGCTTCTTTGTAGGTGACTACTATAATGATGATGCTATCTATCAAAATTCACCAGTAGACTATATCTGGAATCAAAATGATGGTTGGTTTATTGACCGTTACCGTCAGGCTGAAATTATTGTTTGTACAGGTCTAGGCCCTTGGGAACATGATGGACTACCTTCTTACTATAAGCTCAAAGAAGCCTTTGACCAAAAACAAATTCCTGCCTGGTTTGCAGAATGGGGACATGATGTTGCCCATGATTGGGAATGGTGGCGCAAACAAATGCCTTATTTCCTCGGTCACATGAGTCTATAAAAGGAGTTGCTTATGAATTATCTTGTAATTTCACCCTATTACCCACAAAATTTTCAACAGTTTAGTATTGAGTTAGCTAATAAAGGAATTACAGTTCTAGGAATCGGGCAAGAACCCTACGAACAACTAGATGAACCATTGCGCAATAGCTTGACGGAGTATTACCGAGTTGATAATCTTGAAAATATTGACGAAGTCAAGCGTGCAGTTGCCTTTCTTTTCTATAAACATGGACCAATTGACCGCATCGAATCTCACAATGAATACTGGTTAGAGTTGGATGCCGCTCTTCGTGAACAGTTTAATGTCTTTGGTGCCAAGCCAGAAGACCTTAAGAAGACAAAGTTCAAGTCTGAAATGAAGAAACTCTTCGAAAAAGCTGGAGTTCCAGTGGTTCAAGGTGCTGTTATTGAAACAGAAGCAGATGTTGATAAAGCTGTGAAAGAAATCGGCCTTCCGATGATTGCAAAACCTGACAATGGAGTTGGGGCAGCAGCAACCTTCAAACTTGAAACAGAAGATGATGTAAACCACTTTAAGGCTGAATGGGACCACTCAACCATTTATTTCTTTGAAAAATTTGTAACTTCAAGTGAAATTTGTACTTTCGACGGTTTGGTAGATAGAGACGGAAATATTGTCTTCTCGACAACATTTGATTATGCCTACACTCCTTTAGATTTGATGCTTTACAAGATGGACAATTCTTATTATGTTCTTAAAGATATGGATCCAAAATTGCGCAAGTATGGTGAGGCTATTGTTAAGGAATTTGGTATGAAAGAACGTTTCTTCCATATTGAGTTCTTCCGAGACGGTGATGATTACATCGCGATTGAGTACAATAACCGTCCAGCAGGTGGTTTCACGATTGATGTCTATAACTTTGCCCATTCGATTGATTTGTACCAAGGTTATGCAGCTCTTGTGGCGGGTAAACCCTTCCCAGAGTCTCCATTTGAAACTCAGTATTGTCTTGCAACATCTCGTCGGGCCAACGCTAACTATGTATATTCAGAGGAAGACTTGCTAGCCAAATACGGTCACCAATTCAAGGTCAAAAAAATCATGCCAGCTGCTTTTGCTGAATTGCAAGGAGATTATCTCTATATGCTTACGACACCAAGTCGTGAGGAAATGGAACAGATGATTAAAGACTTTGGTCAGCGTCAATAATAATCAAAATCAGGAGGCTGGGACAAAAGTTCTAGCCTCTCAATTGTCTTTGGATTGTCGAGTAAGACGCAGTGGTTGAGTGGACTCTACTAGGCTGATTTCATCAGCTTTTACAGCCCTACTCAACTGTGCGGAGGTGGGACTACGAAATCGAATTCTAACGAATGACCGATTTCTGTCTCACTCTCTTTTTTGAAGAGTTAAAATAAAAGCGTTTTCTCATGGGATTCTTTTAGAAAATCTGTTGCTAAAAGCCTTAAAAATTGATAGAATAGGGATTGTCTAAAAAATATTAAGGAGAATCTATCAATGGATTTCACATGGGCAGTCAAATATGCCACTGAATTTTTGGGAACAGCCATTTTGATTATCTTGGGAAATGGTGCCGTTGCCAACGTTGAACTTAAAGGTACGAAAGGTCACCAAAGTGGCTGGCTCGTTATCGCTGTTGGTTACGGTATGGGGGTTATGATTCCAGCTTTGATGTTTGGTAACGTTTCTGGTAACCACATCAACCCAGCCTTCACTCTTGGACTTGCAGTTAGCGGTCTTTTTGACTGGGGACAGGTACCATTTTACATTATTGCGCAAGTGTTGGGAGCAATCTTCGGACAAGCCTTGGTTGTTGCGACTCACCGTCCTTACTACTTAAAAACAGAAAACCCAAATAATATCTTGGGAACTTTCTCAACTATTTCAAGTTTGGATCATGGTACAAAAGAATCTCGTTATGCAGCAATTGTGAACGGTTTTATCAACGAGTTTGTTGGATCATTTGTTCTTTTCTTTGCGGCACTTGGTTTGACAAAGAACTTCTTTGGTGCTGAATTAGTTACAAAAGCTCAAGCGTTGATTAATGAACAAGTGGCACAAGCGACTGCTCAAGGTCAAACAATTCCTCAAGAACAAGTCGCTACATATCTTGAACAAGCGAAAACACAAGTAGCTCCATTCTTGTCACCAGGTCTTGGTATTGCACACTTGGCACTTGGTTTCCTAGTTATGGCCTTGGTAACATCACTTGGTGGACCTACAGGACCTGGTTTGAACCCAGCTCGTGACTTTGGACCACGTCTTCTTCACGCAGTGCTTCCTAAATCAATCCTTGGTGAACACAAGGGTGATTCAAAATGGTGGTATTCTTGGGTACCAGTAGTAGCACCAATTGCTGCTGCGATTGCCGCTGTAGCGCTCTTCAAATTACTTTACCTATAATCTTTAAAAACTGGGTTTTCCCAGTTTTTTCTTTTTAGTACAGTTGTGTCTTTTAGACTTGAATGTTGAAATAGTCAGACTTTTTTCATTTTAAATCAAAAGATGTAAATATGGCAAAAATATGGTAAAATAGAGTATTAAGTAAACGTTAAAAAGGAATATTATGCGTAAAGAAATTGCACCTGAATTATATAATTACAATAAATTCCCTGGTCCTGAATTTCATTTGTCTGGAGATAAAGTCGAAGCGGAAGGTTTTACTTTTACCTTAGTTGAAAATAGCAAGGAAGCCTTTGATGCAACGGTATTTTCTCAACGCTTTTCAGAAGTTTTAACTAAGTATGATTATATTGTAGGAGACTGGAGTAATGAACAGTTACGCTTGCGTGGTTTCTACAAAAATGAGCGAGCTGAAGAATCTCTTGAGAAAATCAGTCGTTTACAGGATTATCTACTCGAGTATTGTAGCTATGGATGTGCCTATTTTGTCTTAGAAAACGAGACTCCTAAACGAGCACCATTTGATCAAAAAATGCGCAAGAAAGAAGAAGAAAAAGACAACCGAAAAGGGAAGAAATCTTCTCAAAATAGGAAAAGAAATCATACGGATAAGAGAAATAGACGTCGTCGTAAAGAACAGAAGCCTCAGAATGAATCAAAGGAACAACGTCATTTCGTCATCCGTAAGAAGGACTAGAAAATAAGGAGAAAAGATGAAACCGTCGATTTATAGTTTAACACGCCAAGGGATGCAAGAATGGGTCCTAGAGCAAGGAGAAAAGAAATTCCGAGCGGATCAAATCTGGGAATGGCTTTACCGTAAACGTGTTCAGACATTTGAAGAAATGACCAACTTGTCTAAAGATTTGATTGCCAAGCTCAATGACCAGTTTGTAGTCAATCCCTTAAAACAACGTATCGTTCAAGAATCAGCTGATGGAACAGTTAAGTACCTTTTTGAACTGCCAGACGGTATGTTGATTGAGACTGTCCTTATGCGTCAACACTACGGTTTATCAGTCTGTGTAACAACTCAGGTAGGATGTAATATCGGTTGTACCTTCTGTGCGTCAGGTTTAATCAAGAAGCAACGTGACCTTAATAACGGGGAAATCGTAGCGCAGATCATGCTGGTTCAGAAATACTTTGACGAACGTGGTCAAGATGAACGTGTCAGCCATATTGTTGTCATGGGTATTGGAGAACCATTTGATAACTACAATAATGTTTTGAACTTTATCCGTATCATCAATGATGACAAGGGAATGGCTATCGGTGCTCGCCATATCACCGTATCAACTTCTGGCTTGGCTCACAAGATTCGTGAGTTTGCCAATGAAGGAGTACAGGTTAACCTAGCTGTTTCTCTTCATGCTCCAAACAATGAACTGCGTTCAAGCATTATGAAGATTAACCGCGCCTTTCCGATTGAAAAACTATTTGCAGCTATCGAGGATTACATCGAGACGACCAACCGCCGTGTGACTTTTGAGTATATCATGCTAAATGAAGTCAATGATGGAGTTGAACAAGCGCTTGAGTTGGCAGAATTGCTGAAAAACATCAAAAAATTGTCCTATGTCAACTTGATTCCTTATAACCCAGTTAGTGAGCATGACCAATACAGTCGTAGTCCTAAAGAACGTGTAATGGCCTTCTACGATACCCTCAAGAAAAAAGGGGTCAACTGTGTTGTCCGTCAAGAGCATGGTACAGATATTGATGCAGCTTGTGGACAATTACGCTCCAATACCATGAAACGTGACCGCCAGAAGGCAGTCGCAGCGGTAAATCCATAAAATGACTAAAAAAAGAGAATTAATCTTAAGATTGGGAGTGGCTGTTTACAGCCTATGCATCGTCTGTTTTTGTTTTACTCCCCAACCTCAACTTCCTACAGGAGTGGAAACTCCAGGTATTCAAACTTTTGGACGCCTGGTTTTTCTTTTGACGCCTTTTAACTCCCTTTGGAATCTGGGAGAAGTAACTAGCTTTTTACAGCTGTTTTGGATATTTTTACAAAATGCCTTAAATATCCTCTTGCTTTTCCCATTAATTTTCCAGCTTCTCTATCTTATACCTGCTCTAAGAAAAACGAAGAAAGTGATTTTGTTTAGCTTTTTATTGAGCTTGAGCATCGAGTGCACACAGCTAGTGTTAGATTTTTTCTTTGATTTTAATAGGGTCTTTGAGATTGATGATTTATGGACCAATACATTGGGTGGCTACCTGGCTTGGGTCCTTTATAAACTACTACATAAAACAAGATAAGGAATTAAAATGAGTATCTTAGAAGTTAAAAATTTGAGTCACGGTTTTGGAGACCGTGCGATTTTTGAAGACGTATCCTTCCGTCTCCTAAAAGGTGAACATATCGGGCTAGTCGGTGCTAACGGTGAAGGGAAATCAACCTTTATGAGCATCGTAACTGGTAAAATGTTACCGGATGAAGGGAAGGTAGAATGGTCCAAATATGTGACAGCAGGCTACCTGGACCAGCACGCTGTGCTCAAAGAAGGTCAAACTGTGCGTGATGTTTTGCGTACAGCCTTCGATGAGTTGTTTAAAGCAGAAGCTCGGATCAATGATCTTTACGTGGAAATGGCAGAAGAGGGCGCTGATATTGATGCTCTGATGGAAGAAGTCGGAGAACTTCAGGACCGTTTGGAGAGTCGTGATTTTTATACTTTAGATGCCAAGATTGATGAAGTGGCGCGTGCTCTCGGTGTCATGGACTATGGTATGGATACAGACGTAACAGCCTTATCAGGTGGCCAAAGAACCAAGGTGCTTTTAGCCAAACTTCTTCTTGAAAAGCCAGATATCTTGCTTTTGGATGAGCCTACCAACTATTTGGATGCAGAGCATATTGACTGGCTCAAGCGCTATCTGCAGAACTATGAGAATGCCTTTGTCCTTATTTCGCACGATATTCCATTCCTCAATGATGTGATCAATATCGTATATCACGTTGAAAATCAACAGTTAACTCGTTATTCTGGAGATTACTACCAGTTCCAAGAAGTCTATGCCATGAAGAAATCGCAGCTAGAGGCAGCCTATGAACGTCAACAGAAGGAAATTGCTGACCTCAAGGATTTCGTAGCCCGCAACAAAGCCCGTGTCGCAACTCGTAATATGGCCATGTCTCGCCAGAAGAAATTAGACAAGATGGACATTATCGAGCTTCAAAGTGAGAAACCAAAGCCGTCCTTTGATTTTAAACCAGCTCGTACACCAGGTCGCTTTATCTTCCAAGCCAAGGATTTGCAGATTGGTTACGACCGCCCACTTACAAAACCATTAAATCTTACCTTTGAACGCAATCAGAAGGTTGCCATTATTGGTGCCAATGGTATCGGTAAGACAACTCTATTGAAGAGTCTTTTGGGCATTATTCCACCCATTGCTGGTGAAGTTGAACGCGGTGATTATCTAGAACTTGGCTACTTTGAGCAAGAAGTGGAAGGCGGCAATCGCCAAACACCTCTAGAAGCAGTTTGGAATGCCTTTCCAGCTCTTAACCAAGCAGAAGTCCGTGCAGCCCTTGCTCGCTGTGGTTTGACGACTAAGCATATCGAAAGCCAAATTCAAGTCTTATCAGGTGGGGAACAAGCCAAGGTTCGTTTCTGTCTCTTGATGAATCGCGAGCACAATGTCCTTGTTCTAGATGAGCCTACCAACCACTTGGATGTGGATGCTAAGGATGAGCTCAAACGTGCTCTGAAAGAATATAAAGGGTCAATCCTTATGGTTTGCCACGAACCAGACTTCTATGAAGGTTGGATGGATCAAATCTGGGACTTCAATGAGCTAACATAAAAAGAGAAACTCGCAAAACTAGAATAGGAAAAAGCCAAGTCTGTGTGACTTGGCTTTTTGGCTAGTAATTCAAATAGGTTTCAATCTCAGATTTTTGGATTTCTTTTCCGTAGTGACAGATCGGGCAAGAAACGAAATAAGTTTTACCGTAAGGAAAGAGGGGAATCCAGTAAAGAGTAAACTTGCGTCCGTATTCCGTAATTTCCCAAGTCCCAACATTGTTACAATGGCCACATTCGATAGCAGTTTGTGTATGTCCCAACACTTTTTGGTAACCTTTTGACCCCCAAAATAGAATCATTTTATAATCTCCTTAAAATAAATGATGTTATTGTTTGCTAAAATCGTAGTCTTTCACAATTTCAATACTATTGATAGTGATAGCAGTTGTTGGTTTATCTTTTTCGTCTTTTTCAGCCTTGGCAATTTTATCTACAACGTCCATACCATCAATCACTTGACCAAAGACTGGGTGTTTACCATCAAGAGTTGGATTTCCACCTTCTTTATAGGCTTCGATAATTTTTTTAGGATAGCTACTTGTAGGAAGTTTAGCAGAATAGTCAGTTGTACTTTGGTTGATGAAGAATTGGCTACCATTTGTGCTTGGTTGACCAGTATTGGCCATAGATAGGGAACCACGGATATTATAAAGGTATGGAGAGATTTCATTTTTAAAACCAGTCCCCTTGTCCTTGGTTTTGTCCTTATCGTGCCAGATAGATTCACCACCTGTACCATCACCTTTTGGATCTCCGGTTTGTACCATAAATCCATCAATCACACGGTGGAAAGTAACTCCATTGTAGTAGCCTTCCTTAGCGTGAGTAAGGAAGTTTTCAACCGCAAGTGGAGCTAACTTTGGAAAGAGCTTGATACGGATATCCCCTTGGCTAGTGTGGAGAATAGCCTCAGCCTCATCTTCAGCGACTTCCTTAGAAAGTTGAGGGAAGTTCGCATTTTCATTGGTTAAGGCGTCTTTCAAATCTTTTTCTGCTTGGGAAGCAGCCTTAGCACTTTGTTCTGTAGCAATTTTAGAATCCACATAATCATCACCACGAAGTGCACGTTGGATGCTTGTACATCCACCGAGAGCAAAAGTCGAAATGAGTAGTAGTGTAGCTAGTTTCTTCATGTTAGTCCTTTCAAAAATCATTTCTACCATTGTACCCTAAAAAGAAGTGGATTTCAAATATTAGTAACGAGGTAGTTTAAGAGGAAATCAACCAAAAGGTCGCTTGATTAGAGATTTTTCTTTGGATGATGGTCGATAATTTCCTGGTATTGTCCCAGTATCCGCTCTCCCTTTAGCTTCAATTCCTAATTAATCAATGAACTTAATACTAGGTCTCGAAAAGAATTATGCTTCCTCTTTCTGTCTGAGTTCAAAGAGGTCTTCTACTTTCAGATTAAAAACTTGAGCAATTTTAAGAGCCATTTCTAGCGAAGGATTGTAACGATTATTTTCCAAGTGCAGAATTGTCTCACGTCGCATGCCGATGAGGTTGGCTAACTCCTGCTGGGTCATGCCTGTGGACTCACGAACAGATTTGAGATTAGTAATAATTTTGCTTTCTTTGGCCATGCTTATCCTCTACGTTCCAAGATAAAATAGACAACTGCAAAGATGCAAATCAAGGCAGCTATGCTAATAAATATCTGGCCCATGTAAAGAGTGAGAGCCCCCATATACCCAATGATAACTGCTAGGATCATCAGTGCGCCTAGTATAAAAACAAACATCAAGCTAGCTGCCTTGACTAAATTAGCATAAAAGCGTTCGTCCGGAGTTTCCTTGACATTTTTCAAACAGAAAAAAACAAATACAATCACTTCAGTAACGAGGCCAATTCCCAAAATCCATTCTTTAATACCAGAACTTTCGCTTGGGGTCGCAACCCAAATCCCTACTGTATAAAAAATGCTTGCTGCAAATAAAAGTACCGTGTAAAGCTTAGCAGACAAGTCAAAAATAATCTTTCCCTTATCTTTCTGACTCTTATGAGGCCGTGGTTTCATATGTAGCCAGCTCCAAATAGCTATAATTTGACCTGACACTGAAATACCAGTAATAACTAACTTGGGTCCCCAACTAAGATTAGAACTAAATAAAACAATAAAATCAATAAAGAGAGCTACGGCAATCATTGCAATGAGGCCACGCATTTTTTGACTTTTTTTCATGATAGACTCCTTTTTTGTGTTATAAATATATCACACTTAAATTTATGTTATAAATATATCACACTTAAATTTAGAAAGCAAGAATTTTATGTGTCAATGTGGTAATAATTTGAAAAATTTTTTAATAAAAGCCCTTGATAGTCAAACAACTAAAGAATTCTTTGAAGCAATGCATCGTATTTGGTTTGGATAGTTTCGTTAATAATATTTGATGATAAAGAATTTTTGGAAAATCTAGATACTGTATGGATCTCTACTTTATTTCTTAGACTGTTATAAAGTCTGTCAGAATAAGCTTTGTAGGTGTAGAAGATAATTTTTACAGAAGTGAAGTAAGCATTCAATACGAATCAATACATAAGAAAAACTCTGATTTCAAGCGTTTTTTCTTTTTTCAATTTTAATACATTTCACTATATTTCAGTCCAATCTCTACCTTCTTATCTATACTTTTATGGAGCTGAAGTTGACATCTACAAAGTTTAATGTTAAAATACATTCAAAAATATATTTGAATGAGGTGTTTTATGGTTCAAAATGTTGTTACTTCAATAATCCTGTATTCTGGGACAGCCGTAGACTTACTTATTATCCTAATGTTATTTTTTGCCAAAAGAAAAAGCAGAAAGGACATCATTAACATCTATTTAGGACAATTTCTAGGCTCTGTTAGTCTAATATTGCTAAGTTTACTTTTTGCATTTGTCTTAAATTATATTCCTAGTAAAGAGATTTTAGGTTTGCTCGGTTTGATTCCAATTTTCCTAGGACTCAAAGTTTTGCTTTTAGGAGATTCTGATGGAGAAGCTATTGCAAAAGATGGTTTGCGCAAAGATAATAAAAACCTGGTTTTTCTAGTCGCTATGATTACTTTTGCAAGTTGTGGTGCTGACAATATTGGTGTTTTTGTCCCATATTTTATTACCTTAAATTTAGCGAATTTGATAGTGGCTTTACTTACCTTTCTAGTCATGATTTATCTCTTGGTTTTTTCTGCCCAAAAATTGGCACAAGTCCCTTCTGTTGGAGAAACTTTGGAAAAATATAGCAGATGGTTTATTGCCGTTGTTTATTTAGGATTGGGGATGTATATTCTGATTGAAAACAACAGCTTTGACATGCTAAGGACTGTGTTCGGCTAGGAGAAAAAATTATGAAAAAAGATAGTATCTGCCAAGTGAATATTATAAATCAACAAAATGTTACAACCGCAACGAACTACCTTGAAAAGGAAAAAGTCCAAAAATCACTTCGTATTTTATCAAAGTTTACCGATAATAAACAGATAAATATCATCTTTTATCTCCTTGCTGTTGAAGAACTCTGTGTCTGTGATATAGCCTGTTTACTAAATCTCAGTATGGCATCTGCTTCCCACCATCTTCGTAAACTAGCCAATCAAAACATCTTGGACACTAGAAGAGAGGGGAAAATTATATATTATTTTATAAAGGATGAGGAAATCAGAGATTTTTTTAATCAACTAGGATAACAACTATTTTTACTACTTTTCCATGATTATAGGGGATTATATATGAAATTTTTTGATGAAAATTTCCCATAAGAAATACCTACTCGTATCAAATGTTTAAGAAAAAAGTATAATTTAAAGCAAAGCGACCTAGGTAATGCAGGTCAAGTTAGCCAAGTTGAAAAGGAAGAAATCTGAAAGAAAATGTATCTTTGATAGTAGTCATTTATTGTGAAATATGATATATTTATTGACTAGATGGATGAATATTTCTAAAGTTAAATAAAATATGACAGATACATGTTTTTTAGTGTATCTTGTTTGTACTCAAAGTATGAAATGAATATCTAATATTTAAGATTAATAAATATTATACGATGAGATAGAATGCTACAAAATGAAAGGCGATGTAATCTGATGAAGAAAGATAGATTAATTGCATTGACAGATGCGGTTCTAGCAATTATAATGACTATCCTAATCTTAGAATTAGAAAAACCAACGACACCAAATCTTCAAGCTTTTTGGGATTTACGGCAAAATTTCTTTGCTTATTTTCTTTCTTTTTTCTGGTTGGGATCGTTATGGATGGCACTAAACACATTATGGGAAAAGGTTGAGAAAATTTCTCAACAAATTGTTTGGTGGAATTTGTTTCTTTTATTTTTTGTTTCATTTATGCCCTACGCTACTGGAATCGTTAGTAGTCATTTCATGAATCATACGGCACAGCTCTTTTATGGACTGATCGTTATTGTTTCAACGGTAGCAAACTGGTTTTTGCATAAAGTAATTGATAAACCCAATATAGATCAGAAAGAATTACTTGAAGCTACCGCACAATATAGAAAGTTATTGATACCTGACCTAATAATTAAAGGAGTGGGATTGATTCTATCCTTAATTCTCTATCCTCCGATTATGATGTATAGTGTTTTAATTGCAGCATTTTACATCATAACTTTAAAAACACTATCTGAAAAAAGAGTGAATAACTAAAAAACGGTGACCAAAGTTAGGTGTATTATTTTAATGCTTACAGACCTAAACTATTCCCCTATTTATAATTTATTGATTCATATTTTATGAAATTAAAAAGTAGATATCGTTCAGAAAATCCTTGATATTACGCTGTTTTTAGTCCAACTGAAATCCATACTTTCCAAACCAGGTCTTAAGAAAGCTCGTAAAGCTAGGTAGTTTTCTAAACGTTAAAAACTAGCTACAATACAGCATTTACAACACTTCATGGTTCACACCATGGGGTGTTTTTGATGATTTTAAGCAAAATTCACACCATTTAATTGAAAGTTATTTAAATTAGATGAAAATTTGTTTTCTGAAAAAGTGGGAAAACATTGATTTTAAGCGAATTTTGAAACATATTCGAATGGGAGTTTTTAAAATCATGTTTCGGTTGTAAAAGTGCCAAACTGGACTCTCCATAGGAGAGTGATATCATCTACTAATAGATTGTCTTCTAATAGTTCCATTTTGCGTTTTGGGACAGGTTTAGGGCCTTCCATATCAAGATTAGGAAAGATATAGGGCTTGACAGGGTAGTCTTTATAGACAGTATCAAAAGTAGTATTCATAAATTTTTTCTTTCTAATTTATCCCTATTAGTCTAAAAAATTAAAAAATTTTAAAGTCTGTCAAGTTTTTTTCTTGACACCGTTCATAAATCTGCTATAATAGAACATGTGCTAAATAGCTAAGCTATTTCACCGAAATAAAAAATAAAAGAAAAGAGATATTAAAAATGGCAGTAAAAATCCGTTTGACTCGTATGGGTTCTAAGAAAAAACCTTTCTACCGTATTAACGTAGCAGATTCACGTTCACCACGTGACGGACGTTTCATCGAAACAGTTGGAACTTACAACCCACTTGTTGAAGAAAACCAAGTAACTTTGAAAGAAGACCGTATTCTTGCATGGTTGGCTGATGGAGCTCAACCTTCAGATACAGTTCGTAACATCCTTTCAAAAGAAGGCGTATTGAAGAAATTCCACGATTCTAAATTCTCAAAATAAGTTTAAAGTAGGTTGACAGATGGATACGATTGAAAATCTCATTATTGCAATTGTGAAACCTTTGATTTCACAACCTGATGCCTTAACTATCAAGATTGAAGATACACCAGAATTTTTGGAATATCATTTGGATCTTGACCAGAGCGATGTGGGTCGTGTAATCGGTCGTAAGGGTCGCACTATTTCTGCGATAAGAACGATTGTCTACTCTGTCCCAACTGAAGACAAAAAAGTAAGAATCGTTATCGATGAAAAATAAAGAAAGCGGGACAGATGTCTCGCTTTTTTGTGAGGAGGAGAAGATGAAGGATTTAACGTTTAGACAATTACAAGCCTACTTGCTTGAACATTAGCAGTAGTCTCTCTATCTATGCTATTGTTCGACTTGGAGCATCAACTGTCAGTGTCTTTGGTAATCTTGGAACAGTTTTGACCATTCTAGCCGGAGCTCTTATCCTCCACGAACCAATTTATAGTTTCCATGTGATTGTAGCTACTTTGATTATTGCTGGAATTTTAGGCATGAATCTGATGAGAAAAAAGTAAAGATTGTTTAGCAGTCTTTTTCTTTATCTAGACGATACAGAAAATTCAAAATTTTTAATGAAATCAAGTTTAGAAAACCATGATTTTAATATAGCATGATAAAATAGATAAAAGAATGATACTAGGATAAAGAGGAGAGAGTGTAGAAATGAAGCAAAATGATATAGCTGAAGCTATTGCTTTTTATAACAGAAAACCCGAGACTTTGGTACGTCACATTATACCAGTCTTAGATTGTGATTTGGTTGTTTATCATCGCCCTGGATGCTCAAGTAAAGGACACATTATTTTTTATCATGGAGCTTGTGGACGTAGTCAGATGTGGGCCAACCAGTATGATGCTTTTGAAGGATTTGACCTCTACTTTGTAAATGTTAGAGGACAGGGTGAATCACCTATGAAAGCTGGTCTACCTGACTTAGAAGGTGCTGTTCAAGATGTAGATGCTATTTTGTCCTATTTCCAGCTAGATAAGGTGATATTGGTCGGACATTCTTGGGGAGGAAATCCACTTCAAGAGTATACCTATCGTCATCCAGATCGAGTTCTAGCCTTGGTCATGGTAGATAGTTGGGGACAGCATCGTTACCTATCGGATAAAGAGAGAAATCGCATAAAATATTCTTCTCTTATGTACAAAACGATTCCTTGGAAGGTGATTGCTGATAAGAACTCAAAAATGTGTACAGATAATCCTATCACAAGAGAATTAGTCAAGACGGCCATTATAGAAACTGGACGAGATGTTTTTTTGAACCTTGGTATCACAGGTTTTTTAGCTGTCCATGAGATAGAAGGTTATCATGGCAATCCTCCCATGCTATTAGTAAGAGGTGAAAACGATTTTCCCAAACACCTAAAAATGATCTACGATGGTATCATTGCCTTAAATCCCAATGCGCGTCAAGTAACGATTTCAGATAGTAAACACCAACCGATGAATGACCATCCTAAAGAGTTTAATCAGATAGTTGGTGATTTTTTTGAAGAAGTAGTAGCCTTGTAAGACAGGACCTATTCAGCTTGTGAAAATCCCTCTAACATGATAAAATAAAGGGAGTAAGATACACAGGAGATTAAATGAACTACTTTAACGTTGGAAAGATTGTTAATACACAGGGCTTGCAAGGTGAAATGCGGGTCTTGTCTGTGACAGATTTTACTGAAGAACGCTTTAAAAAAGGGGCAGAGTTAGCCTTGTTTGATGAAAAGGATCAGTTTGTTCGAACAGTGGTCATTGCTACCCACCGTAAGCAAAAAAACTTTGATATTATCAAGTTCAAGGATATGTACCATATCAATGATATTGAAAAATATAAAGGTCATAGTTTAAAAGTTGCTGAAGCTAATCTCAATGATCTTGATGAAGGTGAGTTTTACTACCATGAGATAATCGGTTTGGAAGTTTACGAGGAAGATAACTTGATAGGAACTATCAAGGAGATTCTACAACCAGGTGCCAATGATGTCTGGGTGGTCAAGAGAAAAGGAAAACGCGACCTACTTTTACCTTATATTCCGCCAGTAGTTCTCAATGTTGATATTCCAAACAAGCGGGTTCAAGTGGAGATCTTAGAAGGACTAGATGATGAAGATTGATATTTTGACCCTCTTTCCTGAGATGTTTTCTCCGCTGGAGCACTCAATCGTTGGAAAGGCTCGAGAAAAAGGGCTCTTGGATATCCACTATCATAATTTTCGCGAATATGCTGAAAAGGCCCGTCATGTGGATGACGAACCATATGGTGGTGGTCAAGGTATGCTACTTCGAGCACAACCGATCTTTGATGCCTTTGATGCCATTGAAAAGAAAAATCCGCGCGTGATTCTCTTAGATCCAGCTGGGAAACAGTTCGATCAGGCTTACGCTGAGGATTTGGCGCAAGAAGAGGAACTAATCTTTATCTGTGGTCACTACGAAGGCTATGATGAGCGAATTAAGACCTTGGTAACCGATGAAATATCTCTCGGAGATTATGTCCTAACTGGAGGAGAACTGGCAGCAATGACCATGATTGACGCTACAGTTCGCTTGATACCAGAGGTGATTGGTAAAGAATCTAGTCACCAAGATGATAGCTTTTCATCAGGTCTTCTCGAGTATCCTCAGTATACACGGCCTTATGACTATCGTGGCATGTTGGTTCCAGAGGTGCTCATGAGTGGTCACCATGAGAATATTCGACAATGGAGACTCTATGAAAGTCTTAAGAAAACCTACCAACGTAGGCCAGATTTGCTGGAAGAGTATGAACTAACAGCAGAAGAAGAGAAAATGTTGGCTGAAATTAAAGAAAAAAACGACTAAAAGGAGAAACTTATGCAAGTAATTAAACGTGATGGACAAGTCGCAGACTTTAACCCAGATAAAATCTATCAGGCTATCCTGAAAGCTGCACAGACAGTTTATGTCTTGACAGATGATTTGCGCCAAAATCTCGCCCAAGTCACTAAGAAAGTTGTGTTGGATCTTGAAGAAGCAAAAGTAGAACGTGCAACGATCAGTATGATCCAGTCAATGGTTGAGCACCGCTTACTAGGTGCAGGATACATCACTATTGCTGAACACTATATCTCTTACCGTTTGCAACGCGACTTGGAGAGAAGTGGCTACGGTGATCACATAGCTGTTCACTTACATTTTGAACAAATTCGCTAAGATAAAAAGAGTGAGATGATAGAAGCATCTCACTCTTTCTTAAATCTTCTTTTTTGAGCTGTTTGGATAGTAGAGGGAACGAAAGTTACTCTTCGAATATCCGATACTCGAATAATTCGGCTGACGTTTTTGGCGAAATTTTTAACGATAATTTGTTGGCGATTCGTATCATACTTGATAATGTCGCCTGTAAAACTTGACTCAGCAAAAATGATGTGTACAGCCTTTTTTTTAGCTATCGCTTCTTCAAGTCTAGCAACTAGGGGATCGCTTTTTTCAGGAATGGAATCTTCATATCCAATAACAAAATCATGGACTTTTTGCAAAGCCTGTTTTAATAAATTTTTCATTCCGGCCTCCCTTCTTTAAATCATTATATAAAAATTTTATGAAATCTACAAGATTTTTCGAATAATCAATTGAGAACAAAAAGGAGAAGAATATGGCAGAATTTACATTTGAAATCGAAGAACACCTACTCACTCTATCTGAAAACGAAAAAGGATGGACGAAAGAAATCAATCGTGTCAGCTTTAATGGTGCACCAGCCAAGTTTGACATTCGTAGCTGGAGTCCTGACCATACAAAGATGGGGAAAGGAATCACCCTCTCAAATGAGGAGTTTCAAGTGATGGTGGATGCCTTCAAAAATCAGTAAGCATTTATGGAAGAATAATCTAAAAGAGAGTGGGACAGAAATCAATAATTCGTTAGAATTCGATTTCGTCGTCCCACCTCCGCACAGTTGAGTAGGGCTGTAAAAGCTACTGAAATCAGCCTAGTAGAGCCCACTCAACAACTGCGTCTTACTCGACAATCCAAAGACAAGAAAGAGGCCAGGACTTTTGTCCCAGCCTCATTTCTTTATTTGCTTGAAAAATAGGATTGAGTACGGAGACGTTGAAGGAGTGGTCGACCGATAAAACTGATGGCAACGATTTTTGCAAGATCAGGAATGATAAAGGGAATGACACCGACAGCCAGTGCTTTATCAAATGGCATCCCAGCTAAGAAGTGGAGACTAAGAATACCACCTACAAAGACAAGAGAATCTCCCAAGAGATTTGCAAAGAAAATACGTAAGACGCCACTATTTGTGTGAATGAGATAGGAAGTAAGTCCCGCATAGACAAGGTCGAACCAAAGATAACCAGCGCTTGGCCCTACCAAAACATGAAAACCAGCTCCTCCGCTAGCAAAAACCGGAATACCGATAGCACCCAGTAAGAGATAGAGACCAACAGAAAGAACGGCTTCCCTTGGTCTAAAAACAGTAGCAATGAGTCCGATAGCAAAGTTTTGCAGAGTAAATGGAACTGGACCAATCGGGATACTAATCTGGGCCAATACTGCAATAAGAGCTGCTCCAATAGCAGGAATAGCGTAGATATGAGCTTTTTTCAAAATAGTTAACCTCTTCTATAAATTATAGTAACTATTATACTGAATAAGATATAAATGTCAACCTATTTTAAAATAAAAGGTTACAAATCTGTAACGCCCGATTTAGAACAAAAAAGAGACCCGGAGGTCTCTGTTTGTTTTATCGCATAGTCACAAATTCTTCTGAACCTGTTGGATGGATAGCGACAGTAGCATCAAAATCAGCTTTTGTGGCTCCCATCTTGATAGCAACTGCAAAACCTTGAATCATTTCGTCCACTCCGTAGCCGATTCCATGAAGGCCAACTACCTTTTCGTCTTCACCAGCTGTAACGAGTTTAAAGCGAGCTTCTTGGCGGTGACTGGTAACTGCAGAATACATAGATGCGAATTTTGAAGTATAGACTTTAACGTTTTCTTGTCCGTACTCTTTGATGGCCTCTTCCTCAGTTAGACCGACAGTTCCGATAGCTGGGTGTGAGAAGACAACAGTTGGAATAGTAGTGTAGTCCATTTTGGCATTGGTTTTACCGTTGAAAAGTCTTTCTGAGAGTGTACGGCCAGCCTTGATAGCGACAGGAGTCAGTTCTTTTTCACCTGTGACATCTCCAAGTGCGTAGATACCTTCGACGACAGTGTTTTGGTATTCGTCAACTTGAATGAAACCACGTTCATTAAGTTTAACACCTGCTTTTTCAAGCTGAAGCCCTTCAACATTTGGACGGCGACCGGTTGCCCAGATAACTTGACTAGCAGTATGAGTGCTACCGTCTTCAAAATGAATCCGAATGCCTTGTTCAGCTTCTTCAAGTTTAGCTGGAACCTTATGTGTGTGTAGATTTAATCCAGTATTTGCCATTTCCTGAACCAGGCTCTCAACGATATAACTATCAAATCCACGTAGCGGACGATCACGGCGTACAAATAAATCCGTCTTGACACCGAGTGTATGGAGTACACCAGCAAGTTCGACAGCAATATAGCCAGCACCTAGGATGGCTACAGATTCAGGTAACTCCTCCCATGCAAAGACATCATCAGAACTACCACCTAGTTCAGCCCCAGGAATAGCTGGAATATGTGGATGGGCCCCAGTTGCAATCACGATATGATTGGCACGGATCAACTCTCCATTAACGCTGACAGTATGAGCATCAACAAACTCAGCACGTCCTTCAATCAAATCAACCCCGTTACGCTTGAAACTTCCGTCGTAAGAAGAGCGGGCACGGTCAATATAAGCTTCACGATTCTGACGAAGCGTGGCGTAATCAAATTCACTCCCAGTACTTGTAAAACCGTAGTCGGGTCCGTATTTGTGGATACTCTCTGCGATTTGGGCTCCATACCACATAATTTTCTTGGGTACACAACCAACATTAACGCAGGTTCCTCCTAATTTTTTTTCTTCAATAACTGCAGCTTTAGCACCATGTTCACCAGCACGGTTCATGGTAGCAATACCCCCGCTACCTCCACCGATGGCGATAATGTCGTATTCTCTCATAGAAAGCTCCTTTACTTGTTTTCTACTCATATTCTATCTTTTTTTGGAGGTCAATGCAAAAATCTGCTACGCTTAAATTTCTTAAGAAAATGCTTGCAAAAATAAAAAAGAAGTTGTATTATATAACTAACACAACAATAAAAGATTTGGCAATTATTTTTGGATGGTCAGAAAGCAATTGTCCATTTTTAGGACTTGTGCTATAATCTTAATATATATTTATAAAAGAGGTATGATATGAAAAAGAAGTCAAAAGCTAAAAAATGGCCTTTGTTTACAGCTATCGGTGTTGCATCCGTTTTTGTAGTAGGAGCAGCTGCTGTTCTTCTATTGAGACAACCAAATCAAGCAGCAACCAAAGATGAAGTTGCGAAGATTGTTCTTGCCAAAGAGGGGACAGTAGCATCATCGGTTCTCTTATCAGGTACTGTAACTGCTCAGAATGAACAATATATTTATTATGATTCTAGTAAGGGAGACTTGGATGAAGTTTTGGTTTCCGTGGGAGATAAGGTGAGCGAGGGTCAGGCACTCGTTAAGTATAGCAGTACTGAAGTTCAGGCTGCCTATGATGCTGCCAGTCGTGCAGTTGCTAAAGCTGACCGTCATATCAATGAATTGAATGAAGCTCGAAATACAGCCGCCGCTACACCTAGCCTTCCTCAAACAGGTCTAGACGGAGTACCTGCTCAAGCTCAAGCCCAGTCATCCGGTTCTGCCACAGCTGCTATTGATTCACAAATCAGTGATGCGCGTGATGTGCGCGCAGATGCAGAAGCGCAACTCGAAAAAGCCCAAGCCCAGTTGAATGCTGCTACGGTATTGAGTACGGTGGAGGGAACAGTTGTTGAAGTGAATCGTAACGTTTCAAAATCTCCGACAGGAAATAGTCAAGTATTGGTACATATCGTAAGTAACGATAATTTGCAGGTCAAGGGGGAGCTTTCTGAATACAACCTAGCTAACCTTTCTGTCGGTCAAGAAGTCACCTTTACTTCTAAAGTTTATCCAGATAAAACTTGGAATGGTAAGATTAGCTATATTTCAAATTATCCCAAAAATAATAGTGAAGCAAGTGCAAGTCTTGCTGCCTCAAATTCAGGTTCTAAATATCCCTATACCGTTGATGTAACAAGTGAAATTGGTGATTTGAAGCAGGGATTTACAGTCAGTGTCGAAGTGAAAAGCACTAGTAAAGCATTGATTGTTCCGATTACGAGCGTAGTTATGGAAGAAGATAAAAACTATGTTTGGATTCTTGATGAAAATCAAAAGGCCAAAAAAGTTGAAGTTGGATTGGGCAATGCGGACGCAGAAAACCAAGAGATCACATCTGGTCTGAAAGATGGAGCAAAAGTCATCAGTAATCCGACAGCTTCCTTGCAAGAAGGAAAAGAGGTGAAGACTGATGAAGCAACTAATTAGCCTCAAAAATATCTGCCGTAGCTATCGCAATGGTGACCAAGAGCTCCTAGTCCTTAAAAATATTAACCTTGAAGTACACGAGGGAGAATTCGTAGCAATCATGGGACCATCTGGTTCTGGTAAGTCTACCCTCATGAATACCATTGGTATGTTAGATACCCCTACAAGTGGTCAGTATTTTCTAGATGGAAAAGAAGTAGCTGGTTTGGGTGAAAAACAATTAGCCAAGGTTCGAAATCAAGAAATTGGTTTTGTCTTTCAGCAGTTCTTTCTTTTATCTAAATTAAATGCGTTACAAAATGTAGAATTGCCCTTAATCTATGCTGGTGTTTCTACCTCAAAACGTCGTAAATTAGCAGAAGAATATTTGGAAAAAGTTGAGTTGACGGACAGAAGTCATCACTTGCCATCGGAATTATCAGGTGGTCAGAAGCAAAGGGTGGCCATAGCGCGTGCACTCGTTAACAATCCGTCTATCATCTTGGCAGATGAACCTACTGGAGCCCTTGATACCAAAACTGGAAATCAAATCATGCAACTCTTAGTTGAATTAAACAAGGAAGGAAAAACCATCATCATGGTTACGCATGAACCTGAAATTGCTGCCTATGCTAAGCGTCAAATCGTCATTCGTGATGGTGTCATTTCGTCTGATAGTGCCCAAGTAGAAAAGGAGGAAAATTAAGATGCAGAATCTGAAATTTGCCTTTTCATCTATCATGGCCCATAAAATGCGTTCCTTCTTGACCATGATAGGGATTATTATCGGTGTATCATCGGTCGTTGTAATCATGGCCTTGGGAGATTCCATGTCTCGTCAGGTCAATAAAAACATGACCAAGTCCCAGAAAGACATCCATGTATTTTTCTCCCCTACAAAGAGTAAGGACGGTTCCTTTACCCAGAAGCAATCTGCTCTAACCCTGTCTGGAGGACGAGAAGAAGATTTTGTTGAACCACCAAAACCTCAAGAAGCCTGGGTTAAGGAAGCTGCTAAGCTCAAGGGAGTGGATAGTTACTATGTGACCAACTCAGCCAATGTGACCTTGACCTATAAGGATAAAAAGGTGGAACACGCTAACATGACGGGTGGGAATGTCACTTATATGGATGCGGTCGAAAATAAAATCATTGCAGGTCGAAGTCTTAGAGCACAAGATTATAAAGATTTTGCAAACGTGATTATTTTAGATGAAGAACTTGCCAATAGCCTTTTTGGTTCAGCACAAGAAGCTCTCAATCAGATTGTTGAAGTAAATGAAATCAGTTATCGTGTTATTGGTGTTTATGAAAGTAAAGAAGCTAAGGCTGTAAAATCCTTTGGAGTCGGAGGACTACCAATTACGACCAATATTTCTCTTGCAGCTAATTTTAACACAGACGAGATTTCAAATATTGTCTTCCGTGTCAATGATACTAGCTTGACTCAGACTTTGGGTCCAGAATTGGCTAGAAGAATGACGGAGATTGCAGGTCTCCAACGAGGGGAGTATCAGATAGCAGATGCAACGGAAGCCTTCAATGAAGTGCAACAAATGTTTGGCTTCATAACAACGATTATTAGTGCCATTGCGGGGATCTCCCTCTTTGTCGGTGGTACGGGTGTTATGAACATTATGCTTGTTTCGGTGACAGAGCGTACTCGTGAGATTGGTCTACGCAAAGCGCTAGGAGCAACACGGGCTAATATTCTGGTTCAGTTCTTGATTGAATCCATGATTTTAACCTTGTTAGGTGGGTTCATCGGTCTTGTGCTGGCTGCAGGGGTGACCATGCTTGCAGGTGTTCTTCTTCAAAACTTGATCGCAGGAATCGAAGTTGGAGTATCCATCCCAATAGCTCTCTTTAGTTTAGCGGTCTCAGCAGGTATCGGTATGATATTCGGTGTTCTACCAGCCAATAAAGCCTCTAAGCTCGATCCAATCGAAGCCCTTCGCTATGAATAAGATAATCAACAGGAAAAACAAGATGGACACAAGTCTGTCTTGTTTTTGGTTGGATTTCTCTATCGAAAATCACTAAAAATATGGTATAATGAAGTGTTAGAAAAACAGGTTTCATTAGCCTGGAAAGGAAAAATTATGTCTGAAAAGAATTTTTATATTACAACACCGATTTACTATCCATCTGGTAAACTTCATATCGGTTCTGCTTACACAACTATCGCCTGTGATGTCCTAGCCCGCTACAAACGCCGTATGGGCTACGATGTCTTTTATCTGACTGGTCTTGATGAGCATGGTCAAAAGATTCAACAAAAAGCAGAAGAAGCTGGGATCACACCTCAAGCTTATGTTGATGGCATGGCAGTTGGAGTTAAAGAACTCTGGCAATTACTGGATATCTCATACGATAAATTTATCCGTACCACAGACGATTACCATGAAAAAGTAGTGGCTCAAGTCTTTGAACGCTTGCTAGCTCAAGATGACATCTACTTGGGTGAATATTCTGGTTGGTACTCAGTCTCAGATGAGGAATTCTTTACAGAAAGCCAACTGGCAGAAGTCTTCCGTGATAAAGCTGGAAATGTGACTGGTGGTATCGCTCCATCAGGTCATGAAGTGGAGTGGGTTTCTGAAGAATCATACTTCCTTCGTCTCAGCAAATACCAAGATCGCTTGGTCGAATTTTTCAAATCACATCCTGACTTCATCACTCCAGATGGTCGCCTCAATGAAATGCTGCGTAACTTCATCGAGCCTGGCTTGGAAGACTTGGCGGTATCTCGTACAACCTTTACCTGGGGTGTACCAGTCCCATCAAATCCTAAACACGTTGTTTATGTATGGATTGATGCTCTTCTCAACTATGCGACAGCTCTTGGTTATGGACAAGATGAGCATGGGAACTTTGACAAGTTCTGGAACGGAACAGTCTTCCACATGGTCGGAAAAGACATCCTTCGTTTCCACTCAATCTACTGGCCAATCCTTCTCATGATGCTCGATATCAAATTACCTGACCGCTTGATTGCCCACGGTTGGTTTGTCATGAAAGACGGCAAGATGTCTAAGTCAAAAGGGAATGTCGTTTACCCTGAAATGCTAGTAGAGCGTTATGGACTAGATCCACTTCGTTACTACCTCATGCGTAGTCTTCCAGTTGGTTCAGACGGAACCTTCACTCCAGAAGACTATGTAGGCCGTATCAATTATGAATTGGCAAATGACCTCGGGAACCTCCTCAACCGTACGGTTTCTATGATTAACAAGTATTTTGATGGACAAATTCCAGCCTATGTAGAAGGTGTAACAGAGTTTGACAATGCTCTTGCTGAAGTAGCAGAACAATCAATCGCCGACTACCACACCTACATGGAAGCAGTTGACTACCCACGTGCCCTTGAAGCAGTCTGGACTCTTATTTCACGTACTAATAAATACATCGATGAGACAGCTCCATGGGTCTTGGCTAAGGATGAAGCACTTCGCGCCCAATTGGCAAGTGTTATGAGCCACTTGGCAGCCAGCCTTCGTGTCGTAGCTCACTTGATTGAACCATTTATGATGGAAACCAGTCGCGCAGTCTTGACTCAACTTGGTTTAGCAGAAGTTTCTAGTCTTGAAAACTTGAGCTTGGCTGACTTCCCTGAGGGTGTCACTGTAGTTACCAAAGGAACACCAATCTTCCCACGTCTCGATATGGAAGAAGAAATCGCCTATATCAAGGAACAAATGGAAGGCAATAAGCCAGCTGTCGAAAAAGAATGGAATCCAGATGAAGTCGAACTCAAACTAAACAAGGAAGAAATCAAGTTTGAAGACTTCGACAAGGTTGAAATCCGTGTCGCAGAAGTCAAAGAAGTTTCTAAAGTTGAAGGTTCTGATAAGTTGCTTCAATTCCGCCTCGATGCTGGTGATGGTGAAGATCGTCAAATCCTCTCAGGAATTGCAAAATACTATCCAAATGAACAAGAATTGGTCGGCAAGAAAGTCCAAATCGTTGCCAACCTCAAACCACGTAAAATGATGAAAAAATATGTCAGCCAAGGGATGATCCTCTCAGCTGAACATGATGGCAAATTAACCCTTCTCACAGTTGATTCAGCTGTACCAAACGGAAGTGTGATTGGCTAAGATTTAAAGAGGCTGGGACAAAAAGTCCTAGCCTCTCAATTGTTTTTTGAGTGTCGAGCAAGACGCAGTGGTTGAGTGAGCTCTACTACGCTGATTTCATCAGCTTTTACAGCCCTACTCAACTGTGCGGAGGTGGGACGACGAAATCGAATTCTAACGAATGACCGATTTCTGTCCCACTCTCTTTCTTTTGTAAGGTGTCAGTTGCTAAAAGTGGCCTTCTGTTTTATAATGAAGAAAAACGGAGGAAGTTGCCATGAAATACATTTCATTTGGTCAAGAAAAAAAGAACTGTCAGAAATTGTTCTCGGAATGATGCGAATCAGTGACAAGTCGGCTAAAGAGGTTGAGGAGTTGGTTGAAACAGCCCTATCTGTAGGAATCAATGCCTTTGACTTGGCAGATATCTATGGTGTAGGTCGTTGCGAAGAATTACTGGGTCAAGTGTTAAACAATCGTCCTGACCTGCGAGAAAAGATGTGGATCCAGTCCAAATGTGGCATTCGCATTGAAGAGTTCACCTATTTTGATTTTTCAAAAGAGTATATTTTAGAGTCAGTAGATGGAATTTTAAAAAGATTGCAGGTTGACTATTTAGATAGCTTGCTTCTCCATCGACCAGATGCTCTGATGGAAGCTGACCAAGTGGCGGAAGCCTTTGAAATCCTACACACATCTGGTAAAGTTCGAGATTTCGGTGTGTCCAACCAAAATCCTATGATGATAGAATTGCTAAAGAAGGAAGTCAAACAGCCTCTATCGATCAATCAATTACAACTAAGTGCAGCTTTCACGCCAGGTTTTGAATCCGGTTTTCATGTCAATATGGAAGGGGACAAGGCAGCTTTGCGTGATGGAAGTATCTTTGAATACTGTAAATTAAACGACATGGTGATTCAGGCCTGGTCAGTCTTACAGTTCGGATATTTTAAAGGGAATTTTGTTGGCAATGAGAAGTTCCAACAACTAAACCAAGTTCTAAATCGACTAGCGATAAAATATGGAGTCAGCCCATCAGCTATTGCTATCGCTTGGGTCTTACGCTATCCAGCTAAGATGCAGGCAATAGTAGGAACAACTAACCCTAAACATTTGATAGAAGCAAGCCAAGCAAGTAATGTTAACCTAACTCGAAAAGAATGGTATGAGATTTACCTAGCAGCAGGGAATGATTTGCCATAGGAAAAAATGCATTTTAAGAATTCACAGTCAAAAAGCCGTTGAAAAACGGTTTTTTGTTATAATAAGACAAGAGAACTATTAAGGAGAAAAACATGACATTTGAAGAAATCTTGCCTGGGCTAAAGGCAAAAAAGAAATACGTTCGTACTGGCTGGGGAGGAGCTGAAAACTATGTCCAGCTCTTTGATACCATTGAACAAAATGGAGTCGCCCTTGAAGTGACACCCTATTTCCTAATCAATGTGTCTGGAGAAGGGGAAGGTTTTTCTATGTGGAGTCCGACACCTTGTGATGTTTTGGCGACGGATTGGGTAGAAGTGCATGACTAGACGCGTATTGATTACGGGAGTGAGTTCAGGGATCGGTCTAGCTCAAGCTCGCCTCTTTTTAGAGAAGGGCTATCAAGTTTATGGAGTTGACCAAGGCGAAAATCCACTTTTACAGGGTGATTTTCACTTTTTACAGAGGGATTTGACATTAGACTTGAAACCTGTTTTTGACTGGTGTCCTCAGGTGGATATTTTGTGCAATACTGCTGGAGTGTTGGATGATTACAAACCACTTTTGGAACAGACTGCGCAGGAAATTCAAGAAATTTTTGAAATCAACTATGTGACTCCAGTGGAGCTGACTCGTTATTATTTGACGCAAATGCTGGAGAAAAAGAAGGGAATCATTATCAATATGTGTTCCATAGCTTCAAATCTAGCGGGAGGTGGCGGTCACGCCTATACTTCTTCCAAGCATGCCCTAGCGGGCTTTACCAAACAGCTGGCCCTGGATTATGCGGAAGTTGGGATTCAGGTCTTTGGTATCGCACCAGGTGCTGTCAAAACGGCTATGACCGCTGCGGAATTTGAGCCAGGCGGCCTAGCAGACTGGGTGGCTAGCGAGACCCCTATCAAACGCTGGATAGAGCCAGAAGAAGTGGCAGAAGTCAGTCTCTTTTTGGCCAGTGGAAAGGCATCTGCCATGCAAGGACAAATCCTGACCATTGATGGTGGTTGGAGTTTGAAGTAGGGGAATCTGATGGAAATCAAAAATCACTTTGGCGTCTATGGCGTTTGCTTTGAAAATGGGAAGTTACTCTGCATTGAGAAAACGAGAGGTCCATATCAACATCGCTATGATCTACCTGGGGGTAGCCAGGAACTAGGTGAAGGATTGACAGAAACTCTGATTAGAGAAATTTTGGAAGAGACGGGGTATACGATTAGCGATTATTCAAACCCTAGAATCTATGATGTGCTGGTTCAAGAAGAGGGAAAAGACTTCGCAGTACATCATATCATGGCCTTTTATGATATAGTACTTGATTTCGAACGCTATCAAAAATCACTTCCTCATGAGGTTCTTGATGGAAGTAATGATTCAGCAAATGCACTTTGGATTCCTCTTGAGCAAATTAATGAAGATAACGCATTGCCCTTAGTATTAAAGCTTAAGAAAGAGTTATTAGAAATTCCAGAATTGGATAAAACTTTGTATATGAATTGGAAGGTAATCAATGAAAAATTATTTAATGGATGAAAGTATATTTCAGTATCCTGAATCTTTTAAAAAAATGATAGAACTTAATTTAGTTGATTTTGATGTTTGGTATTTTTTAGATTCGGAATGGGCCTTGTCCCTGTATAAGGGGTTGCAGGAAAGGTACCCGACAAGAAAGTTGATTCCATTTGCTAAAAGAGGGGATTGTGACGATACTGCTTGTTTTGAAATTGGAAAAGGCAATAAAGTACAACTAATTCATGATTTTGCTGTAGAAGGCTGGGAGCAAAGGAAAGAGTTTCATGACCTTTGGGAATGGATAGAATATGCAGTCAAATGCATGATAGAATATAATAAAGATGATGGGATAGAGTAAAGGCCTATTGTAAGTGTTAAAAGGAGTAGATAGATGAACCTTAAAGATTTATTACAGGATATTGAGACTGATGCTCAATCGGATCGTATTTAAGTCTGGTACCTAAAAAGAATAAGAAAACTCAAACAGATGGTATGCATGTTCTCAATCGTTTATGCTATGTCTTTTATTTGTCAGATCATCGTGATCTGTCTGAGTATTTAATTAAGAAAATGTTGAAAGTTCCTTTTGAGGGGGATTATCGAACGTGGGAGCCTGTTCAAAATTCAGCATTACTAGCTATTCTGATTGATGAAGATAAGTATCTCACACAAGTCAAAGATCGGATTTTATATGCGCGAGATTTCGGTGATGAAGTAAGTGTATCTGGGAAGCAAAAGGTTCATAAGCGGTTTTTGACAGGTTTTAGATTGAATACTCTAAAAAAAGAATTAGAGAAAACCAAGGATGAAACCTCATAAATGAATAAAAGAATGGGAATCTTATTTCATTTATTGTACTTAAAAGTTTTTTCTAATGAATTGGAAATAAATCAGGACTTAGTGAATTCCGAAATCCAAGAAACCATTTCAATCCTTCGTAACTACATTCTAGAAAATGGATTTAAGCAACTCTATCCCTTCAAATAAAAAAGTAAATGAAAAGGAGCACACATGACACCTCAAGAAATGTGGAATGAATACAAGAAAATCAATCCCTCGATCAGAGATGAAATCGATGCCTGGGCTTTTGGAGTGGAAGCAGATCTCTTGGCAGATTTAGTTCTAAGAGGCGAAAAGACAGCAACCGCCTCAGCCTACGACCTCTATGCACTAGAGGATGAACCTCTTCCACAAGAAGGGACCTTCGATGTTATTTTAGACAGTCAAAATCAGGCTGTCTGTATTGTCGAAATTACAAAGGTTTCCGTTCAGCCCTTTCATCAAGTTTCTGCTGACCATGCCTTTAAGGAAGGTGAGGGGATAAATCTTTAGCCTATTGGCGTCAGGTTCATGAGGACTTTTTCACCGAGTGGATGAGGGAGGCCGGACTGACTTTTACACCTGACAGCAAGGTTGTTTTGGAAGAATTTCTCAAGGTCTACCCTCTGTAGACAGATAGAAGGAAGAAAGTTTTGGAAATTGCCGTCCAATCCTTTTTTCTCAAGCAAAACATGATATAATAAGTTTGTTTGAAGAAGAGTAGCAGCTCTTAAACTTAGAATAGGAGAAAACTATGCAAGCAGTTGAACATTTTATTACGCAATTTGTTCCTGAACACTATGATTTATTTTTAGACTTGAGTCGTGAGACCAAGACCTTTTCTGGCAAGGTGACCATCAGTGGTCATGCGAAAAGTGACCGTATTTCCCTTCACCAAAAAGACTTGGAAATCGCTTCTGTAGAAGTTGCAGGTCAAGCTCGTCCATTTACAGTTGATCATGAAAATGAAGCCCTTCATATCGAACTGGCTGAGGTAGATCAAGTTGAAGTGGTTATCGCTTTTTCAGGAAAAATCACAGACAACATGACAGGAATTTACCCTTCTTACTATACTGTTGATGGAGTGAAGAAGGAAGTTTTGTCTACGCAGTTTGAAAGCCACTTTGCGCGTGAAGCCTTCCCGTGTGTGGATGAGCCAGAAGCCAAAGCAACCTTTGATCTCGCTCTCCGCTTTGACCAAGTAGAAGGTGAAGTGGCCTTGTCTAACATGCCTGAGATTGATGTTGAAAACCGTAAGGAAACAGGTATCTGGAAGTTTGAAACAACGCCTCGTATGTCTTCCTACTTGTTGGCTTTTGTTGCTGGTGATTTGCAAGGGGTAACGGCTAAAACAAAAAACGGTACTCTCGTAGGTGTCTACTCTACCAAAGCCCACCCACTATCTAATCTTGATTTCTCATTGGACATCGCTGTTCGCTCCATTGAGTTTTACGAAGATTACTACGGAGTTAAATATCCAATTCCTCAATCGCTTCATATCGCCCTCCCTGACTTCTCATCGGGTGCTATGGAAAACTGGGGTCTTGTAACTTACCGTGAAGTTTACTTGGTTGTGGATGAGAACTCAACCTTTGCTAGCCGTCAGCAAGTTGCCCTTGTTATCGCCCACGAGCTTGCCCATCAATGGTTTGGAAACCTCGTTACTATGAAATGGTGGGATGACCTCTGGCTCAATGAAAGCTTCGCTAACATGATGGAATACGTCTGTGTGGATGCCATCGAGCCAACTTGGAATATCTTTGAAGACTTCCAAACAGGTGGAGTACCAGCCGCTCTTAAACGTGATGCGACTGATGGCGTTCAGTCTGTCCACGTCGAAGTTAAACACCCAGATGAAATCAATACCCTCTTTGACGGAGCTATCGTCTATGCCAAAGGAAGCCGTCTCATGCACATGCTTCGTCGTTGGCTAGGTGATGCTGATTTCGCTAAAGGTTTGCATGCCTACTTTGAAAAACACCAGTATGGAAATACCATTGGTCGTGACCTTTGGAATGCCCTTGGACAAGCGTCAGGACGTGATGTGGCGGCCTTCATGGATTCTTGGTTGGAACAACCTGGTTACCCAGTTCTCACTGTCAAAGTTGAAAATGATGTTTTGAAGATCTCACAAAAACAATTCTTCATTGGTGAGCATGAAGACAAGAACCGTCTTTGGGTAGTACCCCTTAACAGTAACTGGAAAGGCTTGCCAGATACACTTGAAACGGAAAGTATCGAAATTCCTGGCTACGCAGCTCTTCTTGCTGAAAATAACGGAGCTCTTCGTCTCAACACTGAAAATACTGCCCACTACATTACCGACTATCAAGGAGACTTGTTAGAAGCTGTTCTTGCTGAGCTAGAGATACTTGATAACACAAGCAAACTGCAAATCGTTCAAGAACGTCGTTTGCTTGCTGAAGCAGGACACATTTCTTATGCTGACTTGCTCCCAGTCCTTGATAAACTTGCTAAGGAAGAGTCCTACCTTGTGGTTTCAGCTGTTTCTCAAGTGATTTCTGCCCTTGAGCGCTTTATTGATGAAGGAACAGAAACTGAGAAAGCCTTTAACACTTTGGTTGCTAAATTAGCTCGTCACAACTATGACCGTCTTGGTTTTGAAGCCAAAGATGGGGAATCAGATGAGGATGAATTGGTTCGTCAGTTAGCTATTTCCATGATGATTCGCTCTAATGATGAAGAAGCTAGTCAAGTCGCTAGTCAGATCTTTGCAGCTCACAAGGAAAATCTTGCAGGACTTCCAGCAGCTATTCGTTCTCAAGTCCTTATCAATGAAATGAAACACCATGAGACCAAGGATTTGGTCACAACTTATCTGGATCTATACACTCATGCGACGGATGCGGTCTTTAAACGCCAGTTGGCCGGAGCTCTTGCATACAGTACAGATGCTGACAATATCCAAACCTTGATTAGCTCATGGAAGGACAAGTTTGTAGTGAAACCACAAGACCTTTCTTCATGGTACCTCCAATTCCTCGGACACCAAGTAACCCAAGAAACTGTTTGGGTATGGGCTCGTGAAAATTGGGATTGGATCAAAGCAGCCCTTGGTGGTGACATGAGCTTTGACAGCTTTGTTATCTTCCCATCACATATCTTTAAAACAGATCAACGTTTGGCAGAGTACAAGGAATTCTTTGAGCCACAACTCTCTGACCTTGCTCTTAGCCGCAACATCCGAATGGGTATCAAGGATATCGCAGCTCGTGTTGACTTGATTAAGCGTGAGAAAGCAGCGGTTGAAGCAGTTGTTGCACAATATGGCAAGGCTTAAAACCTTCTATTCTAAATAGTAATCAAAACTCAACTTTCTCTTGGAAAAACAAGAAAAGTTGAGTTTTTTTTAAGATATTTTTGCTATAATGGATATAATAAGGAGGAATTTTTGATGATTAAAATTCTATTAGTGGAAGATGACCTAGGTCTGTCAAATTCAGTTTTTGATTTTTTGGATGATTTTGCGGATGTCATGCAGGTTTTTGATGGCGAAGAAGGTCTATACGAGGCTGAAAGTGGTGTTTATGACTTAATTCTATTGGACTTGATGTTGCCAGAAAAAAATGGTTTCCAAGTTTTGAAAGAATTGCGTGAAAAAGGAATTATAACCCCAGTCCTTATCATGACTGCCAAAGAGAGTTTGGATGACAAGGGACATGGTTTTGAGCTTGGAGCTGATGATTATCTGACCAAACCATTCTACCTAGAAGAACTCAAAATGCGTATCCAGGCCCTTCTCAAACGTTCTGGGAAATTTAACGAAAATACCTTGTCATACGGTGACTTGACAGTCAATCTATCTACCAATGAAGTGAAGGTTCAGGATGCCTCTGTTGAGCTGCTCGGTAAAGAATTTGAACTCTTGGTTTATTTCCTCCAAAACCAAAATGTCATCTTACCAAAAACTCAAATCTTTGATCGTTTGTGGGGATTTGATAGCGATACGACTATTTCCGTTGTGGAAGTCTATGTCTCAAAAGTTCGCAAGAAACTGAAGGGTACAGCCTTTGCTGAAAATCTTCAAACCTTGCGTAGTGTTGGGTATATTTTAAAACATGTTTAAGAAATTTAGAAAGAATTGGTACGCAGAAGATTTCAGTTATTTTATCCGTAATTTTGGTGTTTTTACGCTGATTTTCTCTGCCATGACCCTGATTATCCTGCAGGTTATGCACTCCAGTCTCTACACATCAGTTGATGAGAAACTGCTATCCCTCAGCAAAAATCCTCAAGATATTATTCAATTGGCGGTCAATCGCGCAACTGAGGACGTAAAGGATTTGAGTAGCGGCAGTGTCACTTCAGCTTCTGATAAAAAGCCAAATGTGAGTTCCAATACTGAAGTGATTTTGCTCGATTCAAATTTGAATCAATTAGTGACTGGAAATCGCTTTTTAGGATTAGACAGAATCACTTTCAATAAAAAGGATTTAAACCATATTCGCCAACTCCATGTTGTGAATAGTTACGGTCAGGATGAGATTTATCGTGTTGTCCTGACTGAAATGAATATTGATTCGGTTTCGACCAATATCAAGTATGCTGCTATCCTGATTAACACGAGCCAACTAGAGCAGATTAGTCAAAACCACGAACAGTTAATCGTGGTGGTGATGGCAAGTTTTTGGATTCTATCTATCTTGGCCAGTCTTTATCTTGCTCGTGTCAGTGTGAAACCCTTGCTTGAAAGTATGCAAAAGCAGAAGAGCTTTGTGGAAAATGCCAGTCATGAATTACGGACGCCGTTAGCAGTTCTTCAGAACCGTCTAGAAACTCTTTTTAGAAAACCAGAGGCTACCATTCTGGAGTCAAGTGAGAGCATCGCTTCTAGTTTGGAAGAAGTTCGAAATATGCGCTTTTTAACAACCAATCTTCTCAATCTGGCACGTAGGGATGATGGAATCAAGCCAGAGTTCGGAGAAGTAGAGCCCGACTTCTTTGATACGACCTTTACCAACTATGAAATGATTGCATCTGAGAATAATCGTGCTTTTCGTTTCGAGAATCATGTCCATCGCACCATTATCACAGATAAACTCCTTCTCAAGCAATTGATGACCATTCTATTTGACAATGCGGTCAAGTATACAGAAGAAGAGGGTGATATTTATTTTGAGATTTCAACGACAGAACGCAGCCTTTATCTAACGGTTGCAGATAATGGTATCGGTATTTCTGCAGTCGATAAAAAGAAAATCTTTGATCGTTTTTATCGCGTTGATAAGGCTCGGACACGTCAAAAGGGTGGTTTCGGTTTAGGCTTGTCTTTAGCTAAGCAGATCGTCGATGCCTTAAAGGGCTCTATCAGTGTGAAAGATAACAAACCTAACGGAACAATTTTTGAAGTCAAGATAGCTATCTCAACACCATCAAGACGAAAGAATAAATAAAAAAACCTTCGATGAATCGAAGGTTTTTATTTGATTTTTTTCTTGATAAAAGTGCGCTGAAATTGTAAAGCCACGAGACTGAGGCCGATAGCCAAAGCAAATGATAAAACAGTGTTCAATTTTAGCGATAAGAACATAAAACTAAAGATAGCTAAAAAGACGCAGAAGCAAGCAATGTTTACAAAAAATAGGACTTCCTTTACACTAGCGACAGAAGTATTCTCTGGAACATAATCTTGATACTGAGCAGTTTTTTTACTTTCTTGTTTGAACTCATACGGGTGTAGTTTTCTTGCGGGCATATTTCTCTCCTTAACAGTACATTACTATTTTATCATTTTTTAAAGAGAGAATTATTACAGGATTGTTACAAATTGCATAAAATCTGTTATCAAGGTCACTTTCAGTTTTCTTGACATTCTTATGGCAACATGATATGATGAGTAAACTGTTTAAATTTTATCATTTTTTTCTATCTTATACGAGGAGAAGTTTGATGATTGAAACGAATAAAAATCATACACAGATGCAAATAAATTCAATTTTCAAGCAAGGACAGGATTCTTTTAAATTGATTCTAGTTGTTCATGACGAGATAGTTTTCTATCTTTAGTGCTATGGTAAAGAGGAGATTTGTTCCCTCGACAACAGAATACTTAAAGGAGATTGGCATGTATCTTGCTATCAAAGAAATTTTACAGAATAAACTGCGTTACAGTTTAATTCTAACAACCATTTTTCTCATTGCTTTTATGGTCTTTTTTATGACCAGTTTGGCTCTCGGGCTTGTTCGAAATAACAGGGCTGCTATTGATAATTGGCAGGCAACAGGAGTTGTGCTATCCGATTATGCAAATGATAATTTGACGGCATCCTTTATACCAGAAAAAGACTACAAAGATAAAGTGTCTGAGGATGCTGTTCCCCTAAGCTACATGTTTGCGGTGACAAACCTTGTCGATAGTAGTGACAAGTTGAATGTCTCTATTTTTGGTCTAGAGTGGGACAGTTTTATCTCGCCAACCTTGATTGAAGGGCGTTACCCAGAAAATGACCAAGAAGTGGTAGTGGATCAGTCTTTTGAAAATTACGGCATCAAACTCGGGGACGCTATTCAACTCAACGGAAGTGAGACAAGTTTTAAGATTGTAGGTTTGACCAGAGAAAATAAATTTTTCACGGAACCTGTTGTCTTTACAAGTTTAACAACTTATTGGGATTTACAAGGAATAACAAAAGGCAATCGTTCGATCTCTGCATTGGTATTGCAAAATAATGTAGAAGTGACTGGCGATGGCTTGAAGCAGATTTTTATTCAAAAAATGATTTCGAAAATTCCTGGCTATACTCCACAGGTCAATGTATTTTCAGGAATGATTCTAGCTATGATTGTCATTACAGGTCTGATTGTAGGGATTTTTATCTACATCATTACCATTCAAAAATTAGGCCTCTATGGAATTATGCGAGCACAAGGAATTCAGATCAAATCCATCGTATGGTCCCTTTTCTGCCAAATCTTTTTCTTATCTGGTTTGGGTATAGGATTGGCTTTATTAGCTATTTGGATTGTCATTTTAGTCTTACCTGCAACCTTCTTTTTCTACCCTAGTTGGTTGGCATACATTATGCTAAGCTTGGTTATCTGCTTGATGGCACTTCTGGGTGGCGTCATTTCGCTTCCGCGTCTACTTAAAGTGGATCCAATTACAGCGATTGCAGAATGATAAGGAGAATGATATGACGACACTAATTGAGATGATTCAAGTGACAAAAACTTATGGCGAAGGCAATATGAAAGTCGTAGCTCTCCATGAGACCAATTTTCAGCTGAATTCCGGTGAGTTTGTAGCTATCGTGGGGCCTTCTGGATCAGGTAAAACAACCTTTTTAACGACTCTAGGCCAACTTCAGGAAGCTTCAAGTGGAAAGATTCTAGTAAAGGGAAAAGAGACTGGGCATTTATCTGAAAAAGAAAAAACGGATTTGCGCTTCCGTGAATTTGGTTTTATCCTCCAGGCTTCAAATTTGATTCCATTTTTAACGGTTAAGGAGCAATTAGATTTAATTGACCGTTTGGATAAAAAGAAATCTATAAAAAGTGATCGACAAGAGTTATTTACTTTGTTGGATTTGGAAAAAGTCCAAAATCACTATCCAAAAGCTCTCTCTGGCGGAGAACGCCAACGCGCTGCAATTGCTAGAGCCTTATACAATAATCCGAGTATCGTGCTTGCAGATGAGCCGACAGCTAGCTTAGATACGCAACGTGCTTATCAAGTTACGGATATGTTGGCTTCAATTGCCCATGAGCAAGGCAGGGGAGTTGTCATGATTACACATGATACTCGCCTGCTAGATAAGGTTGACCGTATTTATGTGATGGATGACGGACGACTTGTTGAAAAGACACAAGCATAAATCTAAAAAGTGAACTGTTATTGATACGGTTCACTTTTTTTAAAATTTGGACTAACAAGATCCACTTTTCTATATAGCTGATTTTTTGGAAATGTGGTATAATTTTCTCTATGGAAAAGATTATCATTACAGCAACTGCTGAAAGTATTGAACAAGTTGAACAACTACTTGAAGCTGGTGTCGACCGCATTTATGTCGGTGAGAAAGATTTTGGACTTCGTTTGCCAACGACCTTTAGTCATGAAGAATTGCGTGAAATCGCAAAAATCGTCCATGATGCAGGTAAGGAATTAATCGTTGCAGTTAACGCCCTCATGCACCAAGATATGATGGACCGTATCAAGCCCTTCCTAGACTTTTTGGAAGAAATCAAGACAGACTATATCACAGTTGGGGACGCAGGTGTCTTTTATGTCGTTAACCGTGATAAATATTCTTTCAAAACGATTTACGATGCCTCAACCATGGTTACCAGCAGTCGTCAGATTAACTTCTGGGGACAAAAAGCAGGAGCGTCAGAAGCAGTTTTGGCGCGTGAAATCCCATCTGCAGAACTTTTCAAAATGCCTGAGATTCTTGAAATTCCTGCTGAGGTCTTGGTATACGGTGCTAGTGTCATCCACCATTCGAAGCGTCCACTCTTGCAAAACTACTACAATTTCACACAGATTGATGATGAAAAATCTCGTCAACGTGATTTGTTCTTGGCTGAGCCAAGTGACCCAGAGAGCCATTATTCTATTTTTGAAGACAATCATGGGACTCATATCTTTGCTAACAATGACCTTGATTTAATGACCAAGTTGACTGAACTAGTAGAACATGGATTTACCCACTGGAAACTGGAAGGTCTCTACACTCCAGGCCAGAACTTTGTAGAAATTGCAAAACTCTTTATCCAAGCGCGCAATTTGATTCAAGAGGGTAACTTTACACATGACCAGGCCTTCTTGCTTGATGAAGAAGTTCGCAAGCTCCATCCTAAAAATCGTTTCTTGGATACTGGATTTTACGACTATGACCCTGATATGGTTAAATAAACATCACAAAACCCGACATAACATGTTCGGGTTTTTCTAGTGCAAGGATGAATTTGAAGCGTATTCATGATATAATAGAAGTAGCTCTATTTGGAGGTGTATAAGTGGAAAATCTGAAAAAAATGGCAGGTGTCAAGGCTGCTGAGTTCGTCAAAGATAGTATGGTTGTCGGGCTTGGAACAGGCTCAACTGCCTACTATTTCGTAGAAGAAATAGGTCGTCGTATCAAGGAAGAAGGCCTACAGATTACAGCTGTAACGACTTCTAGTGTGACCAGCAAGCAGGCAGAAGGACTCAATATTCCTCTTAAGTCTATTGATCAAGTAGACTTTGTAGACCTGACAGTTGATGGTGCAGATGAAGTAGACAGTCAGTTTAACGGCATCAAAGGCGGTGGTGGGGCCCTTCTCATGGAAAAGGTTGTCGCAACTCCATCTAAAGAATATGTCTGGGTCGTTGATGAAAGTAAACTAGTAGAGAAACTGGGTGCTTTTAAATTACCTGTAGAGGTCGTTCAGTATGGTGCCGAACAAGTATTTCGTCGTTTCGAGCGAGCTGGCTATCAACCAAGCTTCCGCGAAAAGGATGGCCAACGTTTTGTGACAGACATGCAGAACTTTATCATTGATCTAGCCTTGGAAGTCATTGAAGATCCGATTGCTCTTGGGCAAGACTTGGACCATGTCGTTGGTGTCGTAGAGCATGGCTTGTTTAACCAAATGGTAGATAAGGTCATCGTTGCTGGACAAAATGGCGTTCAGATTTTAACTTCAACAAAAGCAAAATAATCAAAAAAGGAGACACACTATGCCAAAATTTAATCGTATTCACTTGGTGGTGCTAGATTCTGTAGGGATCGGTGCAGCACCAGATGCTAATAACTTTGTCAATGCTGGGGTTCCTGATGGTTCCTCAGACACTCTTGGACACATTTCAAAATCAGTAGGTCTGAATGTCCCAAATATGGCAAAACTTGGTCTTGGAAATATTCCTCGCGAAACACCATTGAAAACAGTTCCAGCTGAGAGCAATCCAACTGGTTACGCAACTAAGTTAGAAGAAGTCTCTCTAGGTAAAGATACCATGACTGGCCACTGGGAAATCATGGGACTTAATATCACAGAACCGTTTGATACTTTCTGGAATGGATTCCCAGAGGAAATCTTGACGAAAATCGAAGAATTTTCAGGACGCAAGGTCATTCGTGAAGCCAACAAACCGTACTCAGGAACAGCTGTTATTGATGACTTTGGACCACGCCAAATGGAAACTGGCGAGTTGATTATCTATACTTCAGCTGACCCTGTCTTGCAAATCGCTGCCCACGAAGACATCATTCCTCTGGATGAACTATACCGTATCTGTGAGTATGCTCGTTCGATTACTCTTGAGCGCCCAGCACTTCTAGGTCGTATCATTGCCCGTCCTTATGTAGGTGAGCCTGGAAACTTCACTCGTACAGCTAACCGTCGTGACTTGGCTGTATCTCCATTTGCCCCAACCGTCCTCGATAAACTCAACGAAGCAGGTATTGATACTTATGCTGTTGGTAAAATCAACGACATCTTTAACGGTTCTGGTATCAACCATGACATGGGCCACAACAAGTCAAATAGTCATGGAATTGATACACTGTTGAAGACTATGGGACTTGCTGAGTTTGAAAAAGGATTCTCATTTACAAACTTGGTAGACTTTGATGCCCTTTATGGTCACCGCCGCAATGCTCATGGGTACCGTGATTGTTTGCATGAGTTTGATGAACGCTTGCCTGAAATTATCGCAGCCATGCGAGAGGATGACCTTCTCTTGATTACTGCGGACCATGGAAATGATCCAACCTATGCTGGTACTGACCATACTCGTGAATATATTCCACTTTTAGCATACAGTCCATCCTTTAAAGGCAATGGATTACTTCCAGTTGGACACTTCGCTGACATCTCAGCAACAATTGCGGATAACTTTGGCGTTGAAACTGCCATGATTGGGGAAAGCTTCTTAGATAAATTGGTTTAAGATGATTCGATATGCTTTACTTGTTCGGGGCATTAATGTAGGTGGGAAAAATAAAGTTGTCATGGTGCAACTTCGTCAAGAACTGACAGAGTTGGGACTGGAAAAGGTTGAAACCTACATCAACAGTGGCAACATTTTCTTTACTTCGACAGCTCCCAAAGCCCAATTGGTTGAAAAGTTAGAGACTTTCTTTGAAGTCCATTATCCATTTATTCAGAGCTTTTCCTTGTTGAGTCTTGAGGACTTTGAAGCGGAACTTGAAAATCTGCCTGAATGGTGGACCAAAGATTTGGCACGAAAGGATGTGCTCTTCTACACGGAGAGCTTGGATGTGGATCAAGTCATCGAGAAAGTGAACGGTTTGGAACTGGAAGATGAAGTGGTTCATTTTGGAAGACTTGGGATTTTCTGGGGAAAATTTTCTGAGGAATCCTACTATGCAACTGCCTATCACAAGTACTTGCTCAAGATGCCTTTTTATCGCAACATCACCATTCGCAATGCTAAAACTTTTGACAAAATTGGTCAAATGCTTAAAAAAATAAAAGGAGACACACAATGACATTTTTAGACAAAATCAATGAAACAGCTGCTTTCCTGAAAGATAAAGGAATCCAAGCGCCTGAGTTTGGTCTAATCCTTGGATCAGGACTAGGAGAATTGGCAGAAGAAATCGAAAATCCAGTTGTAGTTGACTATGCAGACATTCCAAACTGGGGGCGTTCAACAGTAGTTGGTCATGCTGGTAAATTGGTATATGGAGAACTTGCAGGCCGCAAGGTCTTGGCTCTTCAAGGTCGTTTCCATTTCTACGAAGGAAATCCTCTTGAAGTCGTGACTTTCCCAGTACGTGTGATGAAAGTTCTCGGATGTGAAGGTGTCATTGTAACCAATGCAGCTGGCGGTATTGGATTTGGTCCTGGTACTTTGATGGCTATCTCAGACCATATCAACATGACAGGCCAAAATCCATTGATGGGTGAAAACTTGGATGATTTTGGTCCTCGTTTCCCAGATATGTCTAAGGCCTACACACCAGAATACCGTGCTACTGCCCATGAAGTGGCTAAGAAACTCGGGATTAAGCTTGATGAAGGTGTCTATATCGGTGTAACTGGTCCAACTTATGAAACACCTGCAGAAATTCGTGCCTATAAGACACTGGGAGCAGATGCTGTTGGTATGTCTACGGTTCCTGAAGTTATCGTGGCAGCTCACTCTGGCTTGAAGGTTCTTGGAATTTCATGTATTACTAACCATGCTGCTGGTTTCCAAGAAGAACTCAACCACGAGGAAGTTGTAGAAGTGACCGAACGTGTTAAAGGTGACTTCAAAGGCTTGCTGAAAGCGATTCTTGCTGAATTGTAATCATGTTACAAGAGTTGAGGAGTAGTCTTCAGAAAATCCCCTATAACCTCAAATTAGTTCTAGCGGTCATAATGCTAGGGCTAGTTTCAGGTATATTCGGAATTTTGCTTCATTATCTTTTAGAACTGGTTGAAGGGATTGCTTTTGGTCAGACAGAGCATACCACTGGATTCTTGACAGATGGTGTTGCCTCAATACGGATAGGCTTCAATTTAATCATCGTGGGTGTCAGTTCTGCCTTGGTCTGGTATTTCTTGCAAAGAAAAGCAAAGATTTATTCCATCAAAGCTCAGATGAAGGATGAGACTTCACAATACAAACTTCATTTTTTAAGACAGCTATTTCATTCAATTTGGCAGATTATTGCAGTTGGAGGGGGAGCACCTATTGGCAAAGAAGCTGCACCGCGGGAGATTGGAGCTTTATTTGCAAGACCTATTGCCAATATTTTTTCTCTCTCCGTAAAGGACCAAATCTTTCTCATTACCTGTGGAGCTGGTGCGGGTTTAGCGGCTGTCTATCAGGTTCCGTTAACGAGTGTGTTTTTCGTTTTTGAAACCTTGGGAATTGCTTTATCTGTCAAACGTTTTTTCTTGGTCGGTCTGACTACATATGTGTCAGCCATTACAGCAGGCTTTGTTGTTTCAGATCATGCTCTCTACCAGATTCCAGCCATGACTTGGCCACTAGGTGATATGTGGCTTGTTCCCCTATTAGTTCTTTTCCTGACTCCACTCGCTTGGCTTTTTAGTCGCTTCAACAAACAAGTTTCTTCAAAGAGAATAAAGGACAAGCGGATACTCTATACTCTGCCGGTAACATTCCTTTTCCTTGTTGGATTGGCTAGCCATTTGCCTCATCTACTTGGTAATGGGCGTATGATGGCTCAGGAGATTTTAAACGGCAGTAATGCCAAGACGGTAATCCTCTTGTTTGTCTTGAAAGCCTTGGTCGTTTTAGTTACCCTTTGGGCAGGTGCCTATGGCGGTACCTTGACCCCATCTTTTGCCTTGGGGATGGCAGGAGCTGCACTCTTGACCATGATTTTAGGTAGTGGCAACCAGCCAGCAGTTTTGCTATTAGGTTCGGTTTGCTTTTTAGCTGTGACCTTGAAGGCACCCCTGTCTGCAACTGGATTGGTAATGGGGTTCACTGGTCAGTCATTTGAGGCCCTACCTTTTCTTTTGGTGACTGCTTACTTGACATTTGGTTTTGCTAAAATGCTGGACCGAACCCCTTGGGAGAAATACTTACGACCTAAGACAAGGATAAAAGAAAATTAATAAGAATACTCTAGTTTTTCTAATCCAAAATATATTTTTGTTTTATAATCAATATCATTTAATAAAGAAAAGTAGAGCGTGTGTTCTAATTTGAACACGAGCGGAAAACTTTTTTAAACAAAAAAAGAAAGGATGGGTTAACCGTATTCGCTGAACTGAATACGGACGGCTCTCCTCTAAATCAAAATTAAGAAAGAAAGGTAGAGCATGTGTTCAGATTTGAACACGAGCGGAAAGCTTTTCTAAATAAAAAAATGAAAGGAAGGGCAGTTCGGGTTTGAATTGAACCCGGGCTAGAGGCCGTGTAAAAAAGATAAATCCTCCTAGATGCAGGGCATCTTTGTCGGATTTCCTATTTTTACTTTGCCTCTTTAACGCCCTTGGTATCTTAAATTATGTCTATCCATATTGCTGCTAAGCAGGGTGAAATTGCTGATAAAATTCTTCTTCCTGGGGATCCTCTTCGTGCGAAATTTATTGCTGAGAATTTCCTTGAAGATGCTGTTTGCTTCAACGAAGTCCGTAATATGTTTGGTTACACAGGTACCTACAAGGGGCATCGTGTATCTGTTATGGGAACTGGTATGGGGATGCCATCTATCTCCATCTATGCCCGTGAGTTGATTGTCGACTACGGAGTGAAGAAATTGATTCGTGTCGGAACTGCTGGTTCTTTAAATGAGGATGTACATGTCCGTGAATTGGTATTGGCACAAGCTGCTGCCACCAATTCAAACATCATCCGCAATGACTGGCCTCAATACGATTTTCCACAAATCGCTAGCTTTGACTTGCTAGATAAGGCTTATCATATTGCCAAAGAGCTTGGCATGACAACGCATGTAGGGAATGTATTGTCATCAGATGTCTTTTACTCAAACTACTTTGAAAAGAATATTGAACTCGGTAAGTGGGGCGTGAAAGCTGTCGAAATGGAAGCAGCAGCTCTTTACTATCTAGCTGCCCAACACCATGTTGATGCTCTAGCTATTATGACCATCTCGGATAGTTTGGTCAATCCAGATGAGGACACCACAGCAGAAGAACGTCAAAATACCTTCACTGATATGATGAAGGTTGGTTTGGAAACATTGATTGCTGAATAAAAGGGAACACAAAAGAGGCTGGGACAAAAGTCCTAGCCTCTTTGGATTGTCGAGCAAGACGCAGTGGTTGAGTGGGGTCTACTAGGCTGATTTCATCAGCTTTTACAGCCCTACTCAACTGTGCGAAGGTGGGACGACGAAATCGAATTCTAACGAATTACCGATTTCTGTCCCACTCTCTTTTTTAGTCATTCACCCCATACTGACCTTAATGAAATGTTACTCTATCGTCTATTTTTATCCTCTTTGAAAATTTCTTCAAACCACTTCAGCTTCCATCTGTAACCTCAAAATAGTATTTTGAGCAACCTGCGGCTAGCTTCCTAGTTTGTTCTTTGATTTTCATTGAGTATTAAGAGATTGAAAGAAACAATCAATCTCTGCTTGAGAATGGAGAATGCGCATCTTTTCTGGGTAAGTATTGTTTAAGTATTGATATCTATCCTTTGCATTTTTCGTTCGTCCATCCCAAAGAATCCAGCGGATAAACTCCCAGTCAAAACGTTCAGGACAACCGTCTGCCATACTTTCTCTAACTTTTCCTCTGTATCTTAGATAGCGTTTAAAGGCTCTTGCTAAACAATTCCATGCTGAGAAGTTTAAAAAGATAATCTGATCAGCTTGCTCCATTCTTTCCTCGTAGCAACACCAGCTATAGTTGCCGTCGATAACCCAATCCTCATGTTTAGAAAGGAAAGTCTTCATCTCCTTTAACATCCAATCGTGGTCGCTATCTTGCCACCCAGGCTGAAATTGCAATCGGTCTATATGGAGTTTAGGAATGGAGTAGTAGCTGGAAAGTTTTTCTGCCAGAGTAGATTTACCTGAGCCTGAATATCCTATAATAGCAATTTTCATGATAACCTCCAGAAAAATGTGTACAAAAAAAGCTCCGAAGAGCTCATTTTGTATCCAGTTAAAGATTAACCAAGTTTAGATGCAAGACGTGCTTTATCACGGTTAGCTTTATTCTTGTGGATCAAACCTTTAGTTTCTGCTTTATCGATGGCTGAGCTAGCAGCACGGTAAAGTTCTTCAGATGGGTTTGCTTCAAAAGCTTTGATAGCAGTACGCATAGCTGATTTTTGAGCTGAGTTCTTTTCGTTTTGTTTAACGTTCAATTCAGCGCGTTTGATAGCTGATTTAATGTTTGCCAATGTTCTTACCTCCATATTTACTAACTATACCATTATATCTGAAAACTATTATTTTGACAAGGGGAAATCACTTTTTTAAATAAATTTCATCAATTTCATGATTTTTAGATTTATGAAGAATGACTTCGGCCCGATTTCTGGTCGGTTCGATATAGTTTTGTAGATTGGTCAAATTAATACTTGTCCAAACCTGATGGGCAAAATCTTTTACTTCACTAATTGGTTGCTGGGTGAAACGATAGTAATAGTTGTTTGGATCATCTTGTGCAAAGCTAAGAAGTTTCAAGAAACGGTCCAAATACCAGCTCTCAATATCCTCGACGGCAGCATCAACGTAAATGGAAAAATCAAAGAAATCCGTGATGTAAAGACGGCTATTTTGTGGCGTTTGAAAAACATTAATACCCTCAACTATGATAAAATCCGCTGCTTGAACTCGTTGTTTTTGATGAGGAACAATGTCGTAGATTTCATGAGAATAAACAGGAATGTCAACATCTTGTCCATTTTTTAGTTGATCTAGGAAATCGAGCAATCTTTCCATATCATAACTCTCAGGGAACCCTTTTCGGTTTAGGATATTTCGCTCGTTTAAGATGCTGTTAGGATACAGAAAGCCATCAGTTGTCACTAATTCAACACTTGCCTCTGGAAAAATACGAGAAAGCAAAATTTGTAAGAGTCGACTAGTAGTTGATTTGCCAACAGCGACACTACCTGAAATTCCGATAATAAATGGTTGATTTTTACTCTCTCTTTGGAGAAAAATTCCTTTTGAAAATGCTAGGTCTTCTTTGGAACGTTTGTAGATTTGAATCAGATGAGCCAGTGGCAGGTAAATATCTGTTACGTCTTTGAGACTAATCTGGTCATTAAAACTCTTAATCGAATCCAATTCCTCCTCGGTTAAAGGAGGTGTTGTTTTACGATGTAAAGATTGCCAAGTTATTCGGCTGATTTTTTCATAATGTAAAAATTCGTTGGTCATAAATTTTCCTCGTTTGATACCTCAGTATACCATAATTTAGAAATAAAGGCATCTGAATCATTTGAGAAAAAGCGCTTTCTTTGTTAGAATATAAGTAGAATAAACATCAAAAGAGGTGATGTTATAAGACTAGTAGTGAGCGATAACATTCTAAAATGGACTAGCTTACTAGTTGCGATTTTGTGGCTATCTCCGACTGTAATAGAATTTACTGTGACATTAGGGAATCAAGCCTATAGCTGGTCTGCTTTTGTCTTGTTATTTTTGCTACCAATCATTGGTTTTATCTACTTGATTTTCGCTTTCTTAATACGAAAATGGTGGTTCTTCTTATTTGGTCTAGTTTGTGTTTTTTCTTTTCCCATTACGATGGCTTTGGGTGCTTACTTGCTTGGTCCCTAAGGGATTCGGTAATTTATACTATTTTTTAATAAATCGATGGAAAAGAATGGGCTTTGCTGTCATGCAAACGATTTACAATTAACTTATTTATGTGGTAAAATAAAACTATGAGTAAAATGTATTATGCAGAAAATCCAGATGCTGCCCATGATGTTCACGAATTAAGAGTGGAGCTACTTGGACAAAAGATGACCTTTTTGACAGATGCAGGTGTCTTTAGCAAAAAAATGATTGATTTCGGAAGTCAATTATTGTTAAGATGTGTCAATGTTGAAAATGGTGAAAAAATTCTTGATGTAGGTTGTGGCTATGGTCCTATTGGATTAACTTTAGCAAAGGCTTACGATGCCCAAGCAACCATGGTGGATATCAACAATCGTGCCCTGGATTTAGCTCAGCAAAATGCACTGAAAAACAATGTTCAAGCGACTATCTTCCAGTCCAACATTTATGAGCAGGTAGAGGGACTATTTAATCATGTCATTTCGAATCCGCCTATTCGTGCTGGCAAGCAAGTCGTTCATGAAATCATCGAGAAAAGTATTGATTATCTTACGGATGGTGGAGATTTGACCATTGTCATCCAAAAGAAACAGGGAGCTCCTAGTGCTAAAAACAAGATGGAAGAAGTTTTTGGTAATTGCGAGGTTGTAAAGAAAGATAAGGGATATTATATCCTTAGAAGTGTGAAAGAATGAGAGCAGTAGACCTAATCCAGAAAAAAAGAGACGGCCAAGAACTAACCTCAAGTGAAATCCAATGGCTGATTGAAGGTTATGTTGCAGGAACTGTTCCTGACTACCAGATGTCTGCCTTTGCTATGGCTGTGTATTTTAAAGGTATGACTACACAGGAGATTTCTGATTTGACTATGAATATGGTCAAGACAGGTCAAGAATTTGATTTATCCGCTATTGAAGGTATCAAGGTTGATAAACACTCAACTGGTGGAGTAGGAGATAAGGTCACCTTGATTTTAGCTCCCCTGGTTGCCAGTTTTGATGTTCCAGTGGCTAAGATGAGTGGTAGAGGTCTGGGACACACCGGTGGAACTATCGATAAATTAGAATCTATCAAAGGATTTCAAGTCGAACGCAGTCAGGATGACTTTATCAAACAAGTCCAAGATATGGGTGTTTCAGTCATTGGACAGTCTGATCAACTAGTCAAAGCGGATAAACTGCTTTATGCACTACGAGATGTGACTGCGACAGTTGATACCATCCCCTTGATTGCTAGTTCTGTCATGAGTAAAAAGATTGCAGCTGGTGCTGATGCTATCTTACTGGACGTAACAGTTGGTGAAGGTGCCTTTATGAAGACAGTCGACGAGGCACGTCAACTGGCTCAAACCATGGTAAATCTTGGGAAGGCAGTAGGTCGAAAGACCGTAGCAGTCATTACGGATATGAGTCAACCTTTGGGACGTGCCATTGGGAATCGCTTGGAAATTCTAGAAGCACTAGAAATTCTTCAGGGTAAAGGACGCGAGGATATTAGCCACTTTATCTGTGAGTTAGCCCAGATTATGCTATCTTTGGCAAATGTTGAAAAAACGGTTGAGGAAGTGAAAGAACATCTTGAGAATGGCAAGGCTCTTAAAAAATTTGAAGAGATGGTTCTTGCTCAGGGTGGAGATTTAGAAGATCTTTATCGGCCTGTAAAAGTTGATCATGTAGTAGAAATTCCTGCTCAGTTAGATGGTGTCATTGAGGCACTTCCAGCCATGGAGTTCGGTCTTTTTGCCATGAGATTAGGTGCTGGACGTGCAGTGAAAACAGATACTCTTGACTATGAGACGGGGATTGTTTTTGAGAAGAAAGTTGGAGAATCAGTCAAAAAGGGCGAAATTGTCGCAAAAGTATATGCAAATGGCAAAATTTCTCCTGAACTAGTTACAGATTTCCAAAAATATGTTAAAATTAAAATAAGTGATGAAGCGATAAAAACACGTGAAATCATCGAAATTATCTCCTAATTTAAGGATAAAATGATATGAAATTAAATAAATACATTGATCATACGCTATTGAAGCAAGATGCGACAGTAGAACAAATCGATCGTTTGCTATCTGAAGCAAGAGAGTACGATTTTGCAAGTGTTTGTGTAAATCCATGCTGGGTTTCTCATGCAAAAGCAGGTCTTAAAGATACAGATGTAAAAGTTTGTACGGTTGTAGGTTTCCCTCTAGGAGCCACAACTTCAGCTGTTAAGGGTTATGAAACCAAAGAAGCTATCCAAAATGGTGCTGACGAAATTGATATGGTTATCAACGTTGGTGCACTCAAATCAGAAAATGCTGCATTTGTTGAGTCAGATATTCGAGCAGTTGTTGAAGCAAGCGGAGACAAACTCGTTAAGGTGATTATTGAAGCTTGTTTGTTGACAGATGAGGAAAAAGTTCTTGCATGTCAACTAGCCCAGAAAGCAGGAGCAGACTTTGTCAAGACTTCTACAGGTTTCTCAACAGGTGGTGCAACACTACCAGATGTTCAATTAATGCGCCAGACAGTTGGACCGGATATGGGTGTCAAAGCTGCTGGTGGAGCTCGTTCTTATGCGGATGCTGTTGCTTTTGTTGAGGCAGGAGCTACTCGTATCGGAACATCGTCTGGTGTAGCAATCCTTAAAGGAGAATTAGCTGATGGCGACTACTGAGTTGATTGATTTAGCAATTGAAACTAGTAAAAAAGCCTATGTGCCCTACTCACATTTTCCAATTGGTGCCGTATTGGTTGCCAAGGATGGAAGTGTTTATACTGGAGTCAATGTCGAGAATGCTAGCTTCTCTTTGACCAACTGTGGTGAAAGAACAGCTATCTTTAAGGCGGTTTCTGAAGGACAGCGAGACTTTTCAGAATTGATTGTCTATGGTCAAACAGAAAAACCGATTTCGCCTTGTGGTGCTTGTCGCCAAGTCATGGTCGAATTTTTTAAACCAGATCTAAAGGTGACTCTAGTCGCCAAAGATAAAACGACGGTCGAGATGACGGTCGGGGAATTACTTCCATACTCATTTACAGACTTGAACTAGTCTGTGCTGCTCACTGAGTAGCAAGGGTCCTTGTGACCAAACAATCCATACTTGCAACATCGTTGCGCATCTTATTTAGGAGGTTCAGTAATGAACAAGAAACAATGGCTAGGCCTTGGTCTAGTTGCAGTAGCAGCATTTGGACTTGCTGCATGTGGTAATCGCTCTTCTCGCAACGCAGCTTCATCTTCTTCTGATGTGAAGACTAAAGCAGCTATCGTTACAGATACTGGTGGTGTTGATGATAAATCATTCAACCAATCAGCTTGGGAAGGTCTTCAAGCTTGGGGTAAAGAACATAACCTTGAAAAAGATAAAGGTTATACTTACTTCCAATCAACAAGTGAAGCTGACTACGCAAACAACTTGCAACAAGCAGCTGGAAACTACAACTTGATCTATGGTATTGGTTTTGCACTTAAAAATGCAGTTGCTGATGCTGCCAAAGAACATACAGATATAAACTATGTTTTGATTGACGATGTGATCAAAGATCAAAAAAATGTTGTAAGTGCTACTTTTGCTGATAACGAAGCAGCATACCTTGCAGGTGTCGCTGCAGCTAAAACTACTAAAACAAAACAAGTTGGTTTTGTAGGTGGTATGGAATCTGAAGTTATTTCTCGCTTCGCAGCTGGTTTCAAAGCTGGTGTTGAGTCAGTTGACCCATCTATCAAAGTTCAAGTAGACTACGCTGGTTCATTTGGTGATGCTGCTAAAGGTAAAACAATCGCTGCAGCTCAATATGCTGCAGGTGCAGATGTTATCTACCAAGCAGCTGGTGGTACTGGGGCAGGTGTCTTCTCTGAAGCTAAATCTTTGAACGAAAGCAAAAATGAAAGTGAAAAAGTTTGGGTTATCGGTGTAGACCGTGACCAAGTAGATGAAGGTAAATATACTTCTAAAGATGGTAAAGAAGCTAACTTCGTACTTGCTTCTACTTTGAAACAAGTTGGTACAGCTGTAAAAGACCTTGCTAACAAAGCTGAAAAAGGTGAATTCCCTGGTGGTCAAGTTATCGTTTACTCATTGAAGGATAAAGGTGTTGACTTGGCAGTAACAAACCTTTCTGAAGAAGGTAAAAAAGCTGTTGAAGATGCAAAAGCTAAAATCCTTGATGGTAGTATCAAAGTTCCTGAAAAATAATGGATGGAAGTCATTTCTTAGGAAGCGGTCTTGGGCCGCTTCTTTAAGAATTGAGGCAAATGGTTTTGTCTCAATAGAGCTTGCTAAGTTTCTTTAGCAGGTTTTATTGAAACAAAATAAAACTCTGAAAGGAAGAGCACATGGCACACGATAATGTCATTGAAATGCGTGAAATTACCAAAGTTTTTGGTGAATTTGTCGCTAACGACAAGATTAACCTTGAGCTTCGTAAAGGTGAAATTCATGCACTTTTAGGAGAAAATGGAGCGGGCAAGTCCACTCTTATGAACATGCTAGCGGGGCTTCTAGAACCAACTAGTGGTGAAATTGTGGTCAACGGTCAAGTTGTGAAGCTAGACTCGCCATCAAAAGCAGCTAGCCTCGGAATTGGGATGGTTCACCAACACTTTATGTTGGTAGAAGCATTCACTGTTTCTGAAAATATCATTTTGGGGAGTGAGTTGACCAAAAATGGTGTGCTAGATATTGCTCGTGCAACTCGAGAAATCAATGAGTTGTCTGAACGCTATGGTCTTGCTGTGGATCCTTCTGCCAAAGTTGCAGATATCTCTGTCGGGGCTCAACAACGGGTTGAAATCTTAAAGACACTTTATCGTGGAGCAGATATCCTTATCTTTGACGAACCAACTGCCGTCTTAACACCATCAGAAATCGATGAGTTGATGGCTATTATGAAGAATTTGGTCAAAGAAGGGAAATCAATTATCTTGATTACCCATAAATTGGATGAAATTCGTGCTGTATCTGACCGCGTCACTGTTATCCGTCGTGGTAAATCTATCGAAACAGTTGAAATTGCTGGTGCAACCAATGCTGACTTAGCTGAGATGATGGTAGGTCGTTCTGTTTCCTTCAAAACTGAGAAACAGGCGGCTCAACCAAAAGAAGTGATTCTATCGATTAAAGACTTGGTTGTCAACGAAAACCGTGGTGTTCCAGCGGTTAAAAATCTATCCCTCGATGTTCGAGCTGGTGAGATCGTCGGAATTGCCGGGATTGATGGAAATGGTCAGTCAGAATTGATCCAAGCTATCACTGGCCTTCGAAAGATTGAGTCGGGTAGTGTGGAGCTGAAAGGCCAGTCCATCGTAGGATTGCGCCCGCGCCAAATTACAGAAATGAGTGTAGGTCACGTTCCAGAAGACCGCCATCGTGATGGTTTGGTTTTGGAAATGATGATTTCTGAGAACATTGCTCTTCAAACCTACTACAAAGAGCCTCTTAGCAAGAAGGGTATCTTAAATTATAGCAATATCATCGGATATGCTAAACAATTAATGCAAGAATTCGATGTGCGTGCTGCTAGTGAGATTGTTCCGGCTAAAGCTCTTTCTGGAGGAAATCAACAAAAAGCTATCATCGCTCGAGAAGTCGATCGAAATCCTGATCTCCTTATCGTCAGCCAACCTACTCGTGGTCTGGATGTCGGTGCTATTGAGTACATTCACAAACGCTTGATTCAAGAGCGTGATAATGGGAAAGCTGTCCTTGTAGTTAGCTTTGAACTTGATGAGATTCTAAATGTCTCTGATAGAATTGCCGTTATCCACGATGGTAAGATTCAAGGGATTGTAACCCCAGAAACAACCAACAAGCAAGAGCTTGGTGTCTTGATGGCTGGTGGTGAATTGGAAAAGGAGAAGAGTGATGTCTAAAAAATTACAACAAATTTCGGTTCCTTTGATTTCTGTTATTTTAGGGATCCTACTCGGAGCCATCGTCATGTGGATTTTTGGCTACGATGCTATCTGGGGATATGAAGAACTTTTCTACACAGCCTTTGGTAGTGTACGTGGAATCGGTGAAATCTTCCGTGCCATGGGGCCTTTGGTCTTGATTGCTCTAGGATTTGCAGTGGCAAGCCGTGCTGGTTTCTTTAATGTTGGTCTTCCAGGACAAGCCCTCGCAGGTTGGGTTATGAGTGGTTGGTTCGCTCTTTCTTTCCCAGATTTGCCACGTCCCTTAATGATTCTTGCGACAATTGTTATTGCCTTGGTTGCGGGAGGAATCGTTGGTGCTATTCCTGGTATTTTAAGAGCCTACCTTGGGACATCTGAGGTTATCGTAACCATTATGATGAACTACATTGTTCTTTATGTGGGAAATGCCTTTATCCACAGCTTCCCTAAAGAAATTATGCAAAGTACGGATTCGTCTATTCGTGTTAGTGCAAATGCAACTTATCAAACACCTTGGCTTGCTGAGCTAACAGGAAATTCTCGTATGAACATTGGGATTTTCTTTGCTATCATAGCCGTTGCGGTTATCTGGTTCATGCTTAAAAAGACAACTCTCGGTTTTGAGATCCGTGCAGTTGGTCTAAATCCAAATGCTTCTGAATATGCAGGTATTTCAGCTAAACGTACCATTATTCTATCCATGATTATTTCGGGTGCCCTCGCAGGACTTGGTGGAGCAGTAGAAGGACTTGGTACCTTCCAAAACGTCTACGTTCAAGGTTCATCATTGGCAGTCGGATTTAACGGTATGGCAGTAAGTCTACTTGCGTCAAACTCCCCAGTTGGAATTCTATTTGCGGCCTTCTTATTCAGTGTCCTACAGGTTGGAGCACCGGGTATGAATGCTGCACAAGTACCGTCTGAGCTTGTAAGTATCGTTACAGCCTCAATTATCTTCTTTGTCAGCGTTCACTACATCATCGAACGCTTTGTCAAACCAAGAAAACAACTTAAAGGAGGTAAATAAGGATGTCGATTACAACAATGTTAACCCTTATGGTTTCGTCCATGTTGATTTACTCAGCACCACTTATTTTCACAAGTATCGGAGGAGTTTTCTCTGAACGTGGTGGAGTTGTTAACGTTGGTCTTGAAGGAATCATGGTCATGGGTGCATTTTCTGGAGTTGTTTTTAACCTTGAATTTGCTCAAGATTTGGGAGCATTAACTCCTTGGTTGGCGCTTCTAGTTGGTGGATTAGTAGGTGCAATCTTCTCGCTCATTCACGCAGTAGCTACAATTCATTTCCGTGCTGACCATGTTGTCAGTGGTACCGTACTTAACTTGATGGCGCCAGCCTTGGCAGTCTTCTTGGTCAAGGTGCTTTATAACAAGGGACAAACGGATAACTTAACGCAAACATTTGGTCGATTTGATTTCCCTCTTTTGGCGAATATCCCAGTTATCGGAGATATCTTCTTCAAGTCAACAAGTTTACTTGGTTATCTAGCAATTGCTTTCTCATTCTTAGCATGGTTTGTTCTCTTTAAAACTCGCTTTGGACTTCGTCTTCGTTCAGTTGGTGAACACCCACAAGCAGCAGACACTTTGGGAATCAATGTTTACAAGATGAGATATCTTGGAGTTGTGATTTCAGGTTTCCTCGGAGGAATCGGTGGAGCTATTTACGCTCAATCAATTTCTGTTAACTTCTCAGTGACAACCATCGTCGGTCCAGGGTTTATCGCTCTTGCTGCCATGATTTTCGGTAAATGGAATCCTGTTGGTGCTATGCTTTCAAGTCTTTTCTTTGGACTATCACAAAGTTTGGCAGTTATCGGTTCTCAATTACCTTTCCTACAAGGAGTGCCAGCAGTTTACCTTCAAATCGCACCTTACCTCTTGACCATTGTCGTTTTAGCAGCCTTCTTTGGTAAAGCTGTTGCTCCGAAAGCAGATGGTATCAACTATATTAAATCTAAATAATATAAAAAAACGTCAGTTTCAACTGACGTTTTATTTTTTAGGTTCTTGATGAGTTAAGTTGAGTCCCCAAGGGATAATATTTTCCGTTTTATTTTGGATGCGTTTGATATTGTCCTTGTGTCTCACAATCACTAAACTTGCAAGACCAATCATAATCACCGTGAAAAGTAGATCATAACTAGTTAAAATAAAACCAAACAGAGGAAATAGAAGGACTCCAAGAATCGCAGCAAGAGCAGCCGATATACTGGAAAGGGAAATCATGCTACCAAGATAGAGGCTTCCAAAGAATACGACTGCTAGATAGAGACAGAAAACAGGCGCAAATCCGAAAATCACCCCAGCACTGGTTGCGACAGCCTTGCCCCCCTTAAATCCTGCAAAGATAGGGAAAGTATGTCCAATCACAGCCAAAAGTCCAAATACAAGAGGTGATACACCTTGTAAATGGAAAAGGATAGGAAGGAGAGTTGCCAAGGTCCCTTTAAAGAAGTCAATCACAAAGGTTGCCATACCTGCTTTCTTACCTAAAATGCGGAAAGTATTGGTCGTTCCGGTATTGCCGGATCCATGTTCTCTTAGATTGATGTTAAAGAAGATTTGCCCAATCCACAAGCCTGAAGGGATCGAACCCAATAAATAAGCTAAAATTAATAATACTATTGTTATCATGCTTCTATTATACCATGAAACAGGAGAGAAACGTAAGGAATCTTTTCTGGAATTGTGACATCTGAAATCTTGTAATAGAAAGATTTGACAATAGGGATCTACAATTAGAAAAATTTTGCAAAATCGCTGGAAAACCTGTAAAATAGAAAAGATGAACAAATAGGAGGTTCCTTGTGTCAAAAAAGGAAATCAATATTAATAACTACAATGATGATGCCATTCAGGTGCTAGAAGGGTTGGATGCGGTCCGTAAACGTCCAGGGATGTATATCGGATCAACCGACGGTGCTGGTCTCCATCATCTGGTCTGGGAAATCGTGGACAATGCAGTCGATGAAGCCTTGTCTGGATTTGGTGATCGCATTGATGTGACCATCAATAAAGACGGCAGTCTAACCGTTCAAGACCATGGTCGAGGGATGCCGACTGGGATGCACGCCATGGGAATTCCAACTGTTGAAGTTATCTTTACCATTCTCCACGCAGGAGGGAAATTCGGTCAAGGGGGTTATAAGACATCTGGAGGTCTCCACGGGGTGGGTTCTTCGGTCGTTAATGCTCTTTCTAGTTGGCTGGAAGTTGAAATCACCCGTGACGGTACAGTCTACAAACAACGTTTTGAAAATGGCGGGAAACCTGTCACAACCTTGAAAAAAGTTGGTACAGCACCTAAGTCTAAGACAGGTACCAAAGTTACCTTCATGCCGGATGCTAGTATCTTTTCTACGACTGACTTCAAGTACAATACCATTTCAGAACGCCTTAATGAATCAGCTTTTCTCTTGAAGAATGTAACCTTGTCATTAACGGACAAGCGAACAGATGAAGCAATCGAATTTCATTATGAAAACGGGGTGCAGGACTTTGTTTCTTATCTCAACGAAGACAAAGAAACCTTGACGCCAGTTCTTTACTTTGAAGGCGAAGATAATGGTTTTCAAGTGGAAGTAGCCCTCCAGTACAATGATGGATTTTCTGATAACATCTTGTCATTTGTCAATAACGTCCGTACCAAAGACGGTGGGACTCATGAGACAGGACTCAAGTCTGCCATTACCAAGGTTATGAATGACTATGCACGTAAGACGGGGCTTCTCAAGGAAAAAGATAAAAATCTTGAAGGGTCTGATTACCGCGAAGGGTTATCAGCTGTTCTTTCTATCCTAGTTCCTGAAGAACACTTGCAGTTTGAGGGACAGACCAAGGATAAACTTGGGAGCCCACTCGCTCGTCCAATCGTTGATAGTATTGTCGCTGAAAAACTGACTTTCTTCCTTATGGAAAATGGGGAGTTGGCTTCTAATCTGATTCGTAAAGCCATTAAGGCGCGTGATGCCCGTGAAGCAGCACGTAAAGCGCGTGATGAGAGCCGAAATGGTAAGAAAAATAAAAAAGACAAGGGCTTACTTTCTGGTAAATTAACTCCAGCCCAGTCTAAAAATCCAGCTAAGAACGAACTCTATCTGGTCGAGGGGGACTCTGCCGGTGGATCTGCCAAACAAGGTCGTGACCGCAAGTTTCAGGCTATTTTGCCTCTTCGTGGTAAGGTCATCAATACAGCCAAGGCCAAGATGGCAGATATCCTCAAAAACGAAGAAATCAACACCATGATTTATACCATCGGTGCTGGTGTTGGGGCAGATTTCTCTCTTGAAGATGCCAACTATGACAAGATCATTATCATGACCGATGCGGACACCGATGGTGCCCACATTCAAACCCTTCTCTTAACCTTCTTTTATCGCTATATGCGTCCGCTAGTCGAAGCAGGACATGTCTATATCGCCCTTCCGCCTCTTTATAAGATGTCCAAAGGAAAAGGCAAGAAAGAAGAAGTAGCCTACGCTTGGACGGACGGAGAGCTAGAAGAACTCCGCAAGCAGTTTGGCAAAGGCGCTACCCTCCAACGCTACAAGGGGCTTGGTGAGATGAATGCCGACCAACTCTGGGAAACAACCATGAACCCAGAAACTCGAACTCTCATCCGTGTCACGATCGAAGACCTGGCTCGCGCTGAACGCCGCGTAAATGTCCTCATGGGTGATAAGGTCGAACCACGCCGTAAGTGGATTGAAGATAATGTCAAGTTTACTTTGGAAGAAACGACGGCGTTTTGAAAGGATGAAAAAGAGGATATGAGTTATACCAAATATACAAATCAAGAATTTGAGAAACTGGCTGATGGCGATCAAATTAATATTATGGCTCTCTTTGGAAATGGTGTAGATATTCAGTTAATGGAATACCTTAAATCTCCGCACCGAACTTCTTATCAGAATTTCTATAATTATCTTTGTTATAAAAATTTTGATAAAGATAATATAATCTTCCAAAAAATGACTGAGGATAAGAAAGAAAATGAAAAAGATCGTACTATCAAGCAAAACTGGAGTGATTTCGAGAATAGTTTAATTGAGATTTTCAACGAGAATAATTATATCAATGAAGCGAGATTGACTGATGATTTTAATCACTTTCAGGTTGAATTTTCTAATTTTCTAAATGATATAATAGGTCCAAATATGTTAGCTCAAATAGGAAATGATAGCAGTAAAAGCGAGCTAGCAATTTCATCGTTTCAAAAATTTTTGGCAGATTTAGATGAAAGCAATTTCCGAAAATTGAGTTTTCCATCAAAGCTATACCATTATAAATTATTTAATTGGGAAATTTTAAATTTCAACTATACTTCTATGTTAGATAATATTTTGGTATTGGATAAAGAACAATATGATCCACACCCGTGGCCACATGCTGATAGACAAATTTCTTTTGCGGCAAATCCTAATAATTTTACTAACGATTATTGTTTTTGGGATAGTTCCACTTATTTTTCCAGTTATTTGATGACCAACATCACTCATCCTCACGGTTATCAAAATGTTCCAAAATCAATGTTATTCGGGTTTGATAATGAAGAACAAATAAAAGATGAAAAGAAAAGGTTTTTGGCTAAAAATTTTCTAAAACCTTATTGGGCTCAGAATGATAAAAAATATAAATCATATTTCAATAATACTGATTTGTTTATACTATACGGTTTATCACTCGGTGATAGTGACTTTTGGTGGTGGAATAATATTCTTAACTCACTTTTGAAAACAGATGCTGAATTGATTATTTATAATTACAATAGCAATAATGAATCTGATAGTGACACAATTAATAGATTTATTAATGTGGCAACCAACGAGAAACTGGATAATGGTAAACTAGATAAGCTTCATAAGAAAATTGCTATAGTTCAGTATAATTCTGAAACAAAGCTTAATGCGTTTAAATTAGATAACTTGTGATTGAATTCCCCTCACCAGAAATCATCTTCCCCACCTCTAAAACAAGAATCTCTCACCAGATTTTCGGACAAGCTCTCCAGAGCGTGAATAAGTCCGTTTGATTTTCAGATGAAGCCTTTCATGACGAATTCTGTTTGTCCGAAAATCGGACGAGTGTATTTTGAGTAAAAGACGAACTTTTGTTTTTCGGACGAGCTCTTGCAGGAGTAAAAAACTTTTTCCGAAAATCAGACGAAGTAAAAAGTACATTAAAATAAAAAAATTAGAAGATTATCCAGATGAAAAAAATTTATGGAATTAACAGTTTAGATACAAAAGCTTTAGAAAACAACGAATTTTTCCAACTTCTATCTGAGAGTAAGGATGAGTTGGGGGCTTTTACAAAAGCCAATAAGTCTGAGCAGGTTTATGCAACGAAGCTTGAGGATATGGAGAAACTTCTTGAGACCTTGCAAGCTGGTTTGCACCGTTCCAAATCTAGTCAAGCGGTGGCTAGTCTGGAAGCGTCTGACCGTGAGCGTGATGATGCGCTTTCCACCTTGACTAGTTTAGTCAAGGCCTTCTCTCGTGTGAAAGAGGCAAGTAGCAAGGAAGCTTACGATAAACTCAGCAAACTTTTCAAAAATTATGCTGGGCTAACGAATATGAGCTACGAAAAAGAGACAGAAGCTATTAACCATTTGCTTAAGGAGTTAAAAGATACTGACTACCAAACTGCTCTTGCAACTCTGCATTTGACAACTCATGTAGAAATTTTGACAAAGGCACAGGCTCAGTTTGAAAAAAGCCTATAAGGAGCGCTTGGCTGAGCAAAAAGGCAAGGCACCTAGTCAAAACAAGGAAGTCCGTGCGAAACTACAAGAAATCTACGACTTCCTTGTGGATTTCACTGCAATCAACGCCTATGCTTATCCAGATAAAAAGCAGTATGCCGATCTTCGTGACCACCTCAACGCTATCCGTAGTCGCTATAAAAAATTAACACCAAAGAAAAGCAAGCAAGAAGCAGATAACTAATATCCGATAAAACGAGAAGGTATTGATATGAGAACAGAAACAGAAATGCTCGATGTGATTTCACAGACTGCCGAAACTTTACAAGTCGAGGCTGTTGCCATGTCTGGTTCACGAACTGATACAAAAGCGCCGAAAGATGAGTTTCAAGACTATGATGTTATTTATGTCGTGGACGATTTAGATAATCTGACGAGTGACCTTTCTTGGTTAGACCAGTTCGGCACTCGTATCATTGAGCAGCATAATGTCCTAGGCAACCGTCGCCTCTATCTCATGCTCTTTGAGGATGGCAATCGGATTGATTTGACCCTCTGCTCCAAAGACCATATCCAAGAGTGGGTGGATAGTGAAGCTGATTACACAGTATTGAAAGATGAGAAAGGTTTGTTTGAGTCCTATACTACAAGTCCAGAGCGTTACTGGACGAATCCAGCTAGTCAGATAGATTTTGAAGAAGCCTGCAATGAATTTTGGTGGGTGTCAGCCTACGTGGTCAAGGGTATCTGTCGCAAGCAAGTCATTTATGCCACGGACCATCTCTACGGAATTTGTCAACAAGAACTCTTGAAGGTCTTGGCTTGGCAGGTTGCAGCTGATAAGGGGACGATTGATATTGGCAAGAACTACAAGTATCTTTTTCAGTATTTACCTGCAGAGAAGGAGAAGGAATTCTCAAATATGCTTGATTTATCAAGTTTAGATAAAATCACTCAGTCTTTGTTTGCTACCATGGAACTTTTCCATCAAGAGGCTCAAATCCTTGCCCAAAAGATGGGATTTGATTATGATAAGGAAGTGGGTGAGAAGATGATTCAGTATGCTAAGGAGAGACTTAGACTCTAAATTTCGCTATGCAACTTTAGGTTCGCTGGTCTCATACACTATTTCAGCTAGCCATTACAAAAGAGAAAGGCAATCAGTCATGAAGCATAACAAACAGTCCATTACACTTCGTGAAGCACTCGAAAATGATAAAGAAATTTTTGTCGAACTGACATCTGCTCTAAGCCGATTCAACAGGCAACACCATGATGAAGAATCAACATACGATGATTATTCGCAGGTTCTTGAAGCTATTAAAAGCCAGGCACTAAAAACATTTGAAAATAGATATGATGGACGAACACACATTATTTTAGCTGAATATCATCAAGATATTGTAGGTTATGGCTTGGCAAGGGTATATGATGAAGACGCAACTGCGGATAATGGAACAGGTCAAATAGGACTGATTGATGAACTGTTTGTCAGCGCCTCTGTTAGAGGGAAAGGAATTGGGCATATGTTGTTGGACGACTGTATGGAGTGGCTGAAGAGAACTAATATCCAGCGTGTTAAACTTCATGCTTACTCGTGGAATGATAGTGCAAAGTGCATTTATGAGCGCAAGGGATTTAAAGCCTACGCTATTTCCTATGAAAAATGGCTAGAAGAATAGATAACAGTTAGTTATGAGAAACTAAAATCCCTAGATCTTTCATCTTTTCTCTATTTAAAATCTACTCTACATTCTTTGAAAGGAGTTGAACACGCCCTAAATGCTGTGTGAAAACTCCTGACGCATCTTTTAAATCGTATTTTAAACTACAGAAAGGGTCGTTTGGTTATTTATAGTAACTGAACACGGGACTAATTTCTTAGGAAAAAAGATAAATCGCTTTGGGTTCATGGAACCCTGCGTCGATTTCCTATTTTTCTACAAAAATTTTCGGCTAGCCGAAACGTCCCTTTGTATCTTATATGAGTAATATCCAAAATATGTCCTTGGAGGACATCATGGGAGAGCGCTTTGGTCGCTACTCCAAATACATTATTCAAGACCGGGCTTTGCCAGATATTCGTGATGGCTTGAAGCCGGTTCAGCGCCGTATTCTTTATTCTATGAATAAGGATGGCAATACCTTTGACAAAAGCTACCGTAAGTCGGCTAAGTCTGTCGGGAACATCATGGGGAATTTCCACCCACACGGGGATTCTTCTATCTATGATGCCATGGTCCGTATGTCTCAGGACTGGAAAAACCGTGAGATTTTAGTTGAAATGCACGGGAATAACGGTTCTATGGACGGGGATCCACCTGCCGCAATGCGTTATACTGAGGCGCGTTTGTCTGAGATTGCCGGTTACCTTCTTCAAGATATCGATAAAAAGACAGTTCCTTTTGCTTGGAACTTTGACGATACCGAGAAAGAGCCAACTGTCTTACCAGCAGCCTTTCCAAACCTTTTGGTCAATGGTTCGACTGGTATCTCGGCTGGGTATGCTACGGATATTCCACCGCATAATTTGGCAGAGGTTATCGATGCGACAGTCTACATGATTGATCATCCAACTGCCAAGGTTGAGAAGCTCATGGAATTCCTGCCTGGACCAGATTTCCCTACAGGAGCCATCATCCAAGGTCGTGATGAGATCAAAAAGGCTTATGAAACTGGGAAAGGGCGCGTGGTTGTTCGTTCTAAGACGGAGATTGAAAAGCTAAAAGGTGGCAAGGAACAAATCGTTGTCACTGAGATTCCTTATGAGATTAATAAGGCCAATCTAGTCAAGAAAATCGATGAAGTTCGTGTCAATAACAAGGTGGCAGGTATCGCTGAAGTTCGTGACGAGTCTGACCGTGATGGCCTTCGGATTGCTATCGAACTTAAGAAAGATGCGAATACAGAACTTGTTCTCAACTACCTTTTCAAGTATACTGACTTACAAATCAACTACAACTTCAACATGGTTGCGATTGACAATTTCACCCCTCGTCAGGTTGGAATTGTGCCTATCTTATCGAGCTATATTGCCCACCGACGTGAAGTCATCTTGGCACGTTCTCGCTTTGACAAGGAAAAGGCTGAGAAACGTCTCCATATCGTCGAAGGTTTGATTCGCGTGATTTCGATTTTGGACGAAGTCATTGCCCTTATCCGTGCTTCTGAGAATAAGGCTGACGCCAAGGAAAATCTCAAGGTCAGCTATGAATTCACAGAGGAGCAGGCTGAGGCTATCGTTACCTTGCAACTCTACCGTTTAACTAATACAGACGTGGTTGTCTTGCAGGAAGAAGAAGCAGAACTTCGTGAAAAGATTGCCATGCTTGCGGCCATCATCGGTGATGAGCGTACTATGTATAATCTCATGAAAAAAGAACTTCGTGAGGTCAAGAAACAGTTTGCGACACCTCGTTTGAGTAGCTTAGAAGATATTGCGAAAGCAATCGAGATTGATACAGCTAGTCTGATCGCTGAGGAAGACACCTATGTCAGCGTGACCAAGGCCGGTTACATCAAACGTACAAGCCCACGTTCCTTTGCGGCTTCCACTCTGGAAGAAATTGGCAAACGGGATGATGATCGTCTGATCTTTGTACAATCTGCTAAGACAACGCAACATCTCTTGATGTTCACAACTCTTGGAAATGTCATTTATCGACCAATCCATGAGTTAGCAGATATTCGCTGGAAGGATATCGGAGAGCATCTGAGCCAGACCATTACAAACTTTGAAACCAATGAAGAAGTGCTATACGTAGAAGTTGTGGATCAGTTTGATGATGCGACAACTTACTTTGCAGCGACTCGCCTTGGACAAATCAAGCGTGTCGAACGCAAAGAATTCTCTCCATGGAGAACCTATCGTTCTAAATCGGTCAAATATGCCAAGTTGAAAGATGAGACTGACAAGGTTGTAGCTGTTGCACCAATCAAGCTTGATGATGTTCTTTTAATTAGCCGAAATGGATATTCCCTTCGTTTCAATATCGAAGAGGTTCCTGTTGTCGGTGCCAAGGCCGCGGGTGTCAAGGCTATGAACTTGAAAGCAGATGATGCGCTTCAAGCTGCCTTTATCTGTAACACCTCATCCTTCTACCTTTTGACCCAACGTGGAAGTTTGAAACGTGTTTCTATTGACGAAATTCCAGCAACCAGCCGTGCCAAACGAGGTCTACAAGTCTTGCGTGAGCTAAAAAATAAACCGCACCGAGTCTTCTTAGCAGGAGCAGTTGCAGAACAAGGCTTCATCGGAGATCTCTTCAGTACAGAAGTAGAAGATGGAGAACAAACTCTTGTTATCCAATCAAATAATGGAACGATTTACGAAGCAATACTGCAAGATTTGAATCTATCAGAGCGCACAAGTAATGGAAGCTTTATCTCAGATACTATTTCAGACGAGGAAGTTTTCGATGCCTACCTCAAAGAAGTCTTTAAAGAAGAAAAAGATAATTAATAAGAAAATCAGTCCAAGTGACTGATTTTTTATAAGTAAAATTTTCAGAAAATTACAAATAATACTTGAATTTTTAGGAGAATAGTGTAGAATAGAACACATAGTTTTGATTAGAATAAAGGAGATTGTCATGACTGTTACGATTGATTGGGAAAATCTCGGTTTTTCCTATATGAAACTACCTTATCGTTATATCGCTTATTTTAAAAATGGACAATGGAATCAGGGAGAATTAACAGAAGATGCAACCTTGCATATTTCAGAATCATCTCCAAGCCTTCACTATGGACAGCAAGCATTTGAAGGATTGAAAGCCTATCGTACAAAAGATGGCAGTATTCAACTCTTCCGTCCAGATGAAAATGCTAAACGACTCCAACGAACTTGCGACCGTCTCTTGATGCCCCGAGTGCCAACAGAAATGTTTGTAGAAGCTTGTAAAGCGGTTGTTCGTGCCAATGAAGATTATGTACCACCATACGGAACAGGTGGAACCCTCTATCTCCGTCCGCTTCTGATTGGTGTCGGAGACATCATCGGGGTAAAACCTGCAGAGGAGTATATTTTCACCATCTTTGCCATGCCAGTTGGCAACTACTTCAAAGGTGGCTTGGTTCCAACTAATTTCTTGATTCAGGATGAATACGACCGTGCAGCGCCAAATGGTACAGGTGCGGCTAAGGTTGGTGGGAACTATGCTGCCAGTCTTCTACCAGGTAAAATGGCAAAATCACGTCATTTCTCAGATGTTATTTATCTAGACCCATCAACTCACACTAAGATTGAAGAAGTCGGTTCTGCAAACTTCTTTGGGATTACAGCTGATAATGAGTTTGTAACGCCACTGAGTCCATCCATCTTGCCATCGATTACCAAGTATTCATTGCTTTATTTGGCAGAGCATCGTTTGGGATTGAAACCTGTTGAGGGGGATGTGCCAATTGATAGTCTGGATCGATTTGTAGAAGCAGGTGCTTGTGGAACAGCAGCAGTAATCTCACCAATTGGGGGAATCCAACACGGTGACGACTTCCATGTTTTCTACAGTGAAACAGAGGTTGGTCCAGTGACTCGTAAATTGTACGACGAATTGACAGGTATCCAATTTGGTGACATTGAAGCACCAGAAGGATGGATTGTAAAAGTAGATTAAAAATATAAGAAACTCTATAGCAGTTGTAAGGTCTGATATAGAGTTTTTTCTTGCTAGATTGAGAAATTTCTTGTAAAATAGAAAAAATGAAAAGAGGTATCGTATGAGTAAAAAAGATAAAAAAATTGAGATTCAATTAGCTGATGCTAAAGTAGTGATTGGAAAAGATAATTACTCTGGTTACACATTAACAATCGGAAAAAAAATAATCGGTGAAATTGCCGAACTAGATGACCAATTTGCTATCGTAAAGAATGGAAATGTCGATAGTTTTTACAAGAATCTTGAAAAAGCTGTGAAAATATTGATTGAGAACTATAATTTAGCAAAATAATGCTTGTTTTTTGCAAATTTTCATGATATAATAGTTTTCGTTGATTGTCGGAGAGATAGCGAAGAGGCTAAACGCGGCGGACTGTAAATCCGCTCCTTCGGGTTCGGGGGTTCGAATCCCTCTCTCTCCATATCACCATTGGGGTATAGCCAAGCGGTAAGGCAAGGGACTTTGACTCCCTCATGCGTTGGTTCGAATCCAGCTACCCCAGTTCTTAGGTAATAAATTCAAGATAAAAAGAAAAATATCTTAGGGTATTTTATTTTTATAATTGAAGACGTTCGAGATGTTCATGTCGTTGCGGGTGCTTAGGAAAAAAATTATAAGTATGTCAAGTTGGAAAAACTTGATTGTTGGAGGATTTTTTAGATGAATGAATTTGAAGATTTGCTAAATAGCGTTAGCCAAGTTGAACCTGGTGATGTTGTTAGTGCTGAAGTATTGACAGTTGATGCTAATCAAGCTAACGTTGCAATCTCAGGAACTGGTGTTGAAGGTGTCTTGACTCTTCGCGAATTGACAAACGATCGCGATGCTGATATCAATGACTTTGTAAAAGTAGGTGAAGTATTTGATGTTCTTGTACTTCGTCAAGTAGTTGGTAAAGATACTGATACAGTAACATACCTTGTATCTAAAAAACGCCTTGAAGCTCGCAAAGCATGGGACAAACTTGTAGGACGCGAAGAAGAAGTTGTTACAGTTAAAGGAACTCGCGCTGTCAAAGGTGGACTTTCAGTAGAATTTGAAGGTTTGCGTGGATTTATCCCAGCTTCAATGTTGGATACTCGTTTCGTACGTAACACTGAGCGTTTCGTAGGTCAAGAATTTGAAGCTAAGATCAAAGAAGTTGACCCTAAAGAAAACCGCTTCATCCTTTCACGTCGTGAAGTTGTTGAAGCAGCTACAGCAGCAGCTCGTGCAGAAGTTTTCGGTAAATTGGCTGTTGGTGATGTAGTAACTGGTAAAGTTGCTCGTATCACAAGCTTCGGTGCTTTCATCGACCTTGGTGGTGTTGATGGATTGGTTCACTTGACTGAATTGTCACACGAACGTAACGTTTCACCAAAATCAGTTGTAACTGTTGGTGAAGAAGTTGAAGTGAAAATCCTTGATCTTAACGAAGAAGAAGGACGCGTATCACTTTCACTTAAAGCAACAACACCTGGACCATGGGATGGCGTTGAGCAAAAATTGGCTAAAGGTGACGTTGTAGAAGGTACAGTTAAACGTTTGACTGACTTCGGTGCATTTGTTGAAGTATTGCCAGGTATCGATGGACTTGTTCACGTATCACAAATTTCACACAAACGTATTGAAAATCCAAAAGAAGCTCTTACGGTTGGTCAAGAAGTTACTGTTAAAGTTCTTGATGTTAACGCTGATGCAGAACGCGTTTCACTTTCTATCAAAGCTCTTGAAGAACGTCCAGCTCAAGAAGAAGGACAAAACGAAGAAAAACGTGCTCCACGTCCACGTCGTCCAAAACGTCAAGAAAAACGCGACTTTGAACTTCCAGAAACACAAACTGGATTCTCAATGGCTGACTTGTTCGGAGACATCGAACTTTAATCTGATTAAAGAACCAATAAATCCTTTGTTTTTAAAACAAGGGATTTTTCTTTTTTCTACTAGTATTTTTTGATATAATGGTTCTATGTTATATTCAGAAAAAGAATCACTTTATCAAACTGTCAATGAACAGCTCTCTTTTTTATTAGAAGGAGAGCCCAATGTTTTGGCCAATTTATCAAATGCCAGTGCCCTACTAAAAATAAACTTTCCCAATACTGTTTTTGCAGGTTTCTATCTATTCGATGGGAAAGAACTCATCTTGGGTCCTTTTCAAGGAGGGATTTCTTGTGTCAGAATCCCTATTGGTAGAGGTGTGTGTGGTGAATCGGCAGCTAGTCGTCAAACAGTTATTGTTGGTGATGTAAAGACCTATCCAAATTATATCTCTTGTGATAGTAAAGCACTCAGTGAAATTGTTGTGCCAATGGTCAAGGATGGACAACTACTGGGTGTACTAGACTTGGATTCATCTCTTGTCGATGATTATGATGAACTGGATCAGAAGTATCTAGAAGAGTTTGTAGCTATTTTGTTAGATAAAACTGAATGGAACTTTTCAATGTTTGAGGAGAAAGCGTAATGTATCAGGCCCTTTATCGTAAATATAGAAGCCAAACCTTTTCACAGCTAGTAGGTCAAGAGGTTGTTGCAAAAACTCTTAAACAAGCTGTCGAACAGGAAAAAATAAGTCACGCCTATCTATTTTCAGGTCCTCGTGGAACTGGTAAGACTAGTGTGGCTAAGATTTTTGCTAAGGCTATGAACTGTCCTAATCAAGTGGAGGGGGAACCTTGTAATAACTGTTACATTTGCCAGGCTGTCACAGATGGTAGTTTGGAAGATGTTATCGAAATGGATGCTGCCTCTAACAATGGAGTCGACGAAATTCGTGACATACGTGATAAGTCAACCTATGCGCCGAGTGTTGCTCAGTATAAGGTTTATATTATTGATGAGGTTCACATGCTCTCGACAGGTGCTTTCAATGCCCTATTGAAAACCTTGGAAGAACCAACTCCAAATGTTGTTTTTATTTTGGCAACGACTGAGCTTCATAAAATTCCTGCAACGATCTTGTCTCGCGTTCAACGATTTGAGTTTAAGTCTATTAAGACTCAGGAAATTCGAGATCATATCTTCCAGATTTTGGAAAAAGAAGGGATTGATTACGAAACAGAGGCTGTTGAAATTATTGCTCGACGGGCTGAAGGTGGAATGCGAGATGCCCTGTCAATTCTTGACCAGGCATTGAGTTTAACCCAGGAAGCTACCTTGACAACTGCAGTCTCAGAAGAAATTACAGGGACCATTAGTTTAAGTGCCTTAGATAATTACGTAGCTGCTTTAGCTCAAAAGGATGTACCGGGCGCCTTGGAAAATCTTGATCTGATTTTTGAGAATGGAAAGAGCATGACACGATTTGTAACGGATTTGTTGCAATACCTGCGTGATATCTTAATTGTTCAAGCAGGTGGAGAAAATACACATTACAGTGATGCTTTTAAGAGAAACTTAGACCTTCCGCAGGATGTCTTGTTTGAGATGATTAGCCTTGCGACAAAAAGCTTAGCTGATATTAAGGCTAGCCTACAACCTAAAATTTATGCTGAAATGATGACCATCCGTTTAGCAGAAATTGATTCTCAACCAGAACTTTCAGGTCAGGTCGCTGAAGAGTTGTCCTCTCTTCGAGAAGAAGTTGCACGATTGAAACAAGCTCTTGCCAATGTTGGTTCTAACCCTAAGCAAACTGTTTCTACATCAAGCCGTCCGACCAACTCTAAGTCAATCTATCGTGTGGACCGAAATAAGGTGCAGTCTATTCTTCAAGAAGCAGTAGAAAATCCAGACTTGGCCCGACAAAACTTAATTCGTCTTCAGAATTCTTGGGTAGAAGTCATCGAAAGTTTATCAGGGCCAGATAAGGCACTCTTGGCTGGTTCTCAACCTGTTGCGGCGAATGAGCATCATGCCATTTTAGCTTTTGAATCTAACTTTAATGCTGGTCAAACCATGAAACGGGACAATCTCAATACTATGTTTGGGAATATTCTTAGCCGAGTTGCTGGATTTTCTCCAGAGATTCTTGCCATTTCTATGGAAGAGTGGAAAGAAGTTCGAGCTGCATTTTCAAGCAGAACGAAAGGGTCTCAAGAACAAGTCGTTAAGGAAGAGGCTGAGGAGTCAATTCTTCCACAAGGCTTTGAGTTTTTAGCAGATAAAGTGACTATAGCTGAAGATTAAAGGGAATTTGTGGTAGTAGACTATGAACAGACAACAATTTATTATCATGGCCTTATTTACTGCTGCTGAGACTTATTTCTTTAATGAATCTATCATGGAGCAACGGTATATCGTGGCCTTTCTTTGGGCTATTTTGATCCTGAGAAATTTTCGAGTAAGCTATATCATGGGTAAAATTGTGAGCGCTATAGATGATCATTTTCGAGGAAAGAAGTAACCCTCAGCTTCTAGACAAAATCAAAGCCTTTTAGGCTTTTTTTTGTTATACTATTAAAGTATATTTATTGACATTTTACCGTATTTTTCAAAGGCTTTAAAAAGTTAATTTTAAGTGAATACGGTAAGAAGAAACGAAAAGAAAGGAACTATCATGTCAGTATTAGAGATCAAAGATCTTCACGTTGAGATTGAAGGAAAAGAAATTTTAAAAGGAGTCAATCTGACTCTGAAAACAGGAGAAATCGCAGCTATCATGGGACCAAATGGTACCGGAAAGTCTACTCTTTCAGCAGCTATTATGGGGAACCCTAACTATGAAGTCACTAAAGGTGAAGTCTTGTTTGACGGTGTAAATATCCTTGAATTGGAAGTTGATGAGCGTGCTCGTATGGGACTTTTCCTTGCCATGCAATACCCATCAGAAATTCCAGGGATTACCAATGCTGAATTTCTTCGTGCAGCCATGAATGCTGGTAAAGAAGATGATGAGAAGATTTCAGTTCGTGAGTTTATCACTAAATTAGACGAGAAGATGGAATTGCTCAACATGAAAGAAGAAATGGCAGAGCGTTACCTTAACGAAGGTTTCTCTGGTGGTGAGAAAAAACGCAATGAAATTCTTCAGCTTTTGATGTTGGAACCAACTTTCGCCCTTCTGGATGAAATTGACTCTGGTCTTGATATTGACGCTCTTAAAGTTGTTTCTAAGGGTGTTAATGCCATGCGTGGTGAAGGCTTCGGTGCTATGATTATCACTCACTACCAACGTCTCTTGAACTATATCACACCAGACGTGGTACACGTGATGATGGAAGGTCGTGTTGTTCTTTCTGGTGGTCCAGAATTGGCTGCACGTTTGGAACGTGAAGGATACGCAAAATTAGCTGAAGAACTTGGCTATGACTACAAGGAAGAATTGTAATTCCCTCGTATCTTTTAGGAGAAGTAAATGACTAAAGAAACTATTAAACTTTTTTCAGAAATGCACTCTGAACCAAGCTGGTTGTCTGACCTCCGTCAAAAATCTTTTGATAAGATTGAGAGTTTGGAATTACCAGTTATCGAGCGCGTGAAATTTCACCGTTGGAATCTGGGAGATGGAACCATTACAGAAAGTGAGCCGTCAGCAAATGTTCCTGACTTCACAGCTCTAGACAATCATTTGAAGTTGGTTCAAGTAGGAACTCAAACAGTTTTTGAACAAATCCCAGTTGAGTTAGCTGAACAGGGTGTTGTTTTTACAGACTTCCACTCAGCTTTAGAAGAAATTCCAGAGCTTATTGAGGAATTCTTCATGTCATCTGTAAAATTTGACGATGACAAGTTGGCAGCTTACCATACAGCTTACTTTAACAGTGGTGCTGTTCTCTACATTCCTGATAATGTTGAGATTGCTGAACCAATCGAAGGAATTTTCTACCAAGACAGCGATAGCGATGTGCCATTTAACAAGCATATCCTTATCATTGCTGGTAAAAACTCTAAGATAAGCTATCTTGAACGTCTAGAGTCACGAGGTGAAGGTAGTGCAAAAGCAACTGCCAATATCACAGTGGAAGTGATTGCTCGTTCAGGTGCGCAAGTAAAATTTGCGGCTATTGACCGTCTAGGTGAAAATGTCACTGCCTACATTAGCCGTCGTGGTAAACTTGGCAACAATGCAAGCATTGACTGGGCGATTGGTGTCATGAACGAAGGGAATGTCGTTGCGGACTTCGATAGCGACTTGATTGGAAATGGTAGCCATGCTGACCTTAAAGTCGTAGCTCTTTCAAGTGGTCGTCAGGTGCAAGGGATTGATACGCGTGTAACCAACTACGGTTGCAACTCAATCGGAAATATCCTCCAACATGGGGTTATCCTTGAAAAAGCAACTTTGACCTTCAACGGTATCGGTCACATCATCAAAGGCGCTAAGGGAGCAGATGCGCAACAAGAGAGTCGTGTTCTCATGCTTTCAGACCAAGCACGTTCAGATGCCAACCCAATTCTTTTGATTGATGAAAATGACGTAACTGCTGGTCACGCGGCTTCTATCGGACAAGTAGATCCAGAAGATATGTACTACCTCATGAGTCGTGGCTTGGATAAGGCAACAGCAGAACGCTTGGTTGTTCGTGGTTTCCTTGGTTCCGTTATTGTTGAGATTCCAGTAAAAGAAGTTCGAGACGAAATGATTGCAACTATCGAAGAAAAATTGTCAAAACGCTAAGGGGAAGCCTATGTTAGATGTAGAAACGATTCGCAAGGATTTTCCAATTTTAGACCAGATTGTCAACGATGAACCTCTGGTCTATCTGGACAATGCTGCGACGACACAAAAACCACTAGCAGTTCTGGAAGCCATTAAACGCTACTATGAGCAGGACAATGCCAATGTTCACCGTGGTGTTCATACCTTGGCTGAGCGAGCAACAGCTTCTTATGAAGCCGCTCGTGAGACCATTCGTAAGTTTATCAATGCAAGCTCTACAAAGGAAGTTCTCTTTACCAGAGGAACGACAACCAGTCTTAACTGGGTGGCACGCTTTGCTGAGGAGATTTTGACTGAGGGAGACCAGGTCTTGATTTCTGTCATGGAACACCATTCCAATATCATTCCTTGGCAGGAAGCTTGTCGAAAGACTGGAGCAGAGCTTGTCTATGTCTATCTCAAGGACGGAGCTCTGGATATGGAGGATTTGCAGGCTAAATTGACGGACAAGGTTAAATTTGTTTCGCTAGCTCATGCCTCTAATGTCCTTGGTGTGGTCAATCCTATCAAGAAAATCACTCAAATGGCCCACAAGGTTGGAGCCATCATGGTAGTTGATGGTGCTCAATCTACGCCTCATATGAATATTGATGTGCAGCACTTGGATGTGGACTTCTTTGCCTTTTCAGGTCACAAGATGGCTGGTCCAACTGGTATTGGTGTTCTTTATGGTAAAGAAAAGTATCTGGAACAAATGTCACCAGTAGAATTTGGCGGTGAGATGATTGATTTTGTCTATGAGCAATCTGCTAGTTGGAAGGAATTGCCTTGGAAATTCGAGGCTGGAACTCCTAACATGGCAGGTGCTATTGGACTAGCTGCTGCAGTAGATTATCTAGAAAAGATTGGCATGGATGCTATTGAAGCCTATGAACAAGAATTGATTGCCTACGTCTATCCAAAACTTCAGGCAATTGAAGGACTGACCATTTATGGTTCTCAGGACTTGGCTCAACGTTCGGGAGTGATTGCCTTTAACCTTGGCGCTCTCCATCCTCACGACCTTGCGACAGCTTTGGATTATGAAGGAGTAGCCGTTCGTGCGGGCCATCACTGTGCCCAACCTCTGCTTCAGTATTTGGATGTTCCTGCAACAGCTCGTGCAAGTTTTTATATCTACAATACAAAGGCAGATTGCGACAAGTTAGTCGATGCTTTACAAAAGACAAAGGAGTTTTTCAATGGCACTTTCTAAACTAGATAGCCTTTATATGGCAGTGGTAGCAGACCATTCGAAAAATCCACATCACCAAGGGAAGTTAGAAGACGCTGAGCAAATCAGTCTCAACAATCCTACCTGTGGTGATGTCATCAATCTCTCTGTCAAGTTTGATGCAGAGGATCGATTGGAAGATATTGCTTTTCTAAACTCGGGTTGCACCATCTCAACTGCTTCTGCAAGCATGATGACAGATGCTGTTTTAGGAAAAACCAAACAAGAAATTTTAGAACTTGTGACTATTTTTTCTGAAATGGTTCAAGGGCAAAAAGATGAGCGTCAAGACCAACTTGGCGATGCAGCCTTCTTATCGGGTGTTGCCAAATTCCCTCAACGAATCAAGTGTGCAACCCTAGCTTGGAATGCCCTTAAGAAGACAATTGAAGATCAAGAAAAACAGTAAGACAAGTTACATTTGTCTTATAAATCATTAGAAATGAAGAAAGAAAGGATATTATGGCTGAAGAAAGAGTAGAACCAAAACCAATTGATCTTGGTGAATATAAATTTGGTTTCCATGACGATGTAGAGCCTGTCCTATCGACAGGAAAAGGATTGAATGAAGATGTCATTCGTGAACTATCAGCTGCCAAGGGGGAACCTGAGTGGATGCTAGAATTCCGTTTGAAGTCTTATGAAACCTTTAAGAAAATGCCTATGCAAACCTGGGGAGCAGACTTGTCAGAGATTGACTTTGATGATTTGATCTACTACCAAAAACCATCTGACAAACCAGCTCGTTCCTGGGATGATGTACCTGAAAAGATTAAAGAGACCTTTGAACGTATCGGGATTCCAGAAGCTGAGCGTGCCTATCTAGCTGGAGCTTCAGCCCAGTATGAGTCAGAAGTGGTTTACCACAACATGAAGGAAGAGTTTGAGAAGTTAGGCATTATCTTTACAGATACAGATTCTGCCCTTAAGGAATACCCAGATTTGTTTAAACAATACTTCGCTAAGTTGGTACCGCCGACAGATAACAAGTTGGCTGCCCTCAACTCAGCAGTATGGTCTGGTGGAACCTTTATCTACGTACCAAAAGGTGTCAAAGTTGATATTCCGCTTCAAACCTACTTCCGTATCAACAATGAAAATACTGGTCAGTTTGAACGTACCTTGATTATCGTTGATGAAGGAGCAAGTGTCCACTACGTAGAAGGCTGTACAGCACCGACTTACTCAAGCAACAGCTTGCATGCAGCCATTGTAGAAATCTTTGCCTTAGACGGAGCTTATATGCGTTATACGACCATCCAAAACTGGTCTGATAATGTCTATAACTTGGTAACCAAACGTGCCAAAGCATTGAAAGATGCGACTGTTGAGTGGATTGATGGAAACTTGGGTGCCAAAACAACCATGAAATACCCATCTGTTTACCTTGATGGAGAAGGTGCGCGTGGTACCATGCTTTCTATCGCCTTTGCCAATGCTGGGCAACACCAAGATACGGGTGCCAAGATGATCCACAACGCTCCACATACCAGCTCGTCTATCGTGTCTAAATCCATCGCTAAAGGCGGAGGAAAGGTGGACTACCGTGGACAAGTAACTTTTAACAAAAACTCTAAGAAATCTGTCTCTCACATCGAGTGTGATACCATTATCATGGATGACTTGTCAGCATCAGATACCATTCCTTTCAATGAAATTCACAACTCGCAAGTAGCTTTGGAACACGAAGCCAAAGTATCTAAGATTTCAGAAGAACAACTCTATTACCTCATGAGCCGTGGATTGTCAGAATCTGAGGCAACTGAGATGATTGTCATGGGATTTGTAGAACCCTTCACAAAAGAACTTCCAATGGAATACGCAGTTGAGCTCAACCGCTTGATTAGCTATGAAATGGAAGGATCTGTCGGATAACAGAAAAAGGAGAATCAAATGGGATTCTTAAAGCGATTGTTTGGAACGATTGAAAAGTGAATAAGGGAGGAGCACCGATTGAAGAGTTGGATCAGGCATTTGTTTTTGATCTTGAAGCAGAAGCAAATGATTATTGGAGACAAACGGAAGAGCTTCTCTTGATAAACGCTGTAAAAGCTGTTGGTGGTCCTGAGGCAGTAGAACGTGCCTTTGTTCTTGCTAATTTCAAAGAAAATCAAGAAACTTTTGAGCTTTTTTATCAGGTAAATGGTCAGCTTCTTTCCTGTAAAGAGATGGATGAAAGTATTGTCGCTAAGATTAGTAATCAACTCTTGCCTCAAGCACCAGAGGTAGCTCGAGCAGTAAATGAGAACTACGAAGAAGCTAAGGTGCCAGTTATTGAATACGCAATGCTTCAGTTTGAAACTGCAACCATGGCTTGGTTTGGTCGGAAGCTCACAACAGCTTCTACAGAAGCACAACTGACTTTTGAAGAATTGGTATCTGGTTGGCGTGCTATTTTGGAACAAGAAATCCCAAATCGTCCTTTAGATAGTGACCGTCCGTTTCCGTATTATGAAGTTTAAAAAATAAAAAAATAAAAAATCGCGAGTCATCGCGATTTTTTTATAATTTTTCATTGACGAATCGAATGAAACGATTCCACCAAACTTTTAAGAAGAAGGCTTTTTCAACATTTTTTTCAGCGACCATTTCAAAGCTGGGTTTATCAGCGGTAATATAACCTTGACCAACTAAGTCTTTGTCTTCGTAAGTTAGGTGTCCAACGACTGTACCTGCTTCAAGTGGTGCAGTGTGCTCAGTAGTATCAGGTGTATATGTAACTTCTGATTGTGCTCGACTACCAAGACGTTGAACAATTTTTATATCCTCTTTAGCGACTGCGGTAACAGTATCTTGCTTTCCATCATAAACTGGAGATTTGCTATCTTGGTAGCTTTCTCCTTGCTTAACAATTGTTTGGAGAGCAAAGTTTGATGAGATATAATCTAGAAGAGCTGAAGTTGCAGTGAAACGAGCATAAGGATTGCTATCTTGGTTGTCAGCATTCAAAACAACTGTAATGATACGCATTCCTTTTTCTACAGTCGTACCGACAAAAGAAGCTCCTGCTTTATCAGTTGTTCCAGTCTTAAGACCATCAATCCCACCACGATAGGCAGGCATTCCATCTAACATATAGTTTGTAGCATGAATGGTGATCCCTGCGAAAGTAGAAGAAGGTTTCTTAGTGATTTCTAAAACCTGAGGATACTTGAGGATAAGATTACGTGCAATGACAGCCACATCATAGGCACTCATCTTGTTTTCGTCATCTTTCTTAGAACCAGGATAGATATTATTCCCAAGAGTTTCATTATTTAGACCAGTAGTATTGACTAGGGTCGCATCTTGGATTCCCCATTCAAGCAGTTTAGCCTTCATCATGTCGACAAAGTCTTTTTCAGATCCAGCAACCTTTTCTGCTAAAGCGATAGCTGCACTATTGGCACTAGACACCAATGTTGCTTCAAGCAATTCTTCAACAGTGTAGTTACGAGCTTCCATAGGAACGTTACTTGCTTCGGAGTTGGTCGTGAGCTGGTAAGGATAATCAGATATTTCTACTGGAGTGGAAAGAGTGATTTTTCCTTGTTCGAGGGCCTCATAGACTAGGTAAACAGTCAGTAACTTACTAATAGAAGCAATCTCAACAGGTTGAGTTGCATCTTTCTCGTATAAAATCTTACCGCTAGTTGCCTCGACAGCGATGGCGTGTTTTGCTGCGACATCAAAATCTTGAGCATATGCAGTAGTAGCAGAACCAAATGAAATAAGCGTGATTAATGTTAAAAATAATTTCTTCATAGTAATTGTATTCTATCATAAAGATAAAAAATATTCTTGTTTTTATAATGTAGGTTATCAATCTTTATCGAAATATGGTAAAATAGGAAAAAGAGGAGGTGGCTTATGTTTCGGAGAAATAAATTATTCTTCTGGACCACTGAGATATTATTAATAACCTTAATCTTCTACTTATGGAGAGAAATGGGTGCTATTATTACACCATTTGTAAGTGTCGTAAATACAATCATGATTCCCTTTTTACTAGGAGGATTTCTCTACTACTTAACAAATCCAATCGTTATCTTTTTAGAGAAGGAATGTCGCATCAATCGAATCATTGGAATTTTGTTAACTCTTTGTGTTCTCTTCGGGTCCATAGTGATAGTTGTCGTATATCTCTTACCGATTTTAATCAATCAGTTGAGTAGTTTGATCAATTCTAGCCAAGGCATTTATGGTCGACTCCAAGATTTGGTGATAGAATTATCAAAATACCCTGCTTTCCAAGAGCTTGATATTCAACAAACAATTCAACAATTAAATCTATCTTACATCGATATTTTACAAAATATCTTAAATAGTGTGACAAATAGTGTAGGAAGTGTTCTTTCAGCTCTAGTAAGTACTGTTTTAATTATTATTATGACGCCAGTTTTCTTGATTTACTTCCTCCTAGATGGGCATAAATTTTTGCCGATGCTAGAAAGAACTATTTTAAAACGAGACAAACTGAATATATCTGGGTTAATTACAAACTTGAATACGACTATTTCCCGTTATATTAGTGGTATATCAATTGACGCATTCATTATCGGGTGTTTGGCTTTTATCGGTTATAGTGTCATTGGTTTGAAATATGCATTGGTTTTTGCTATTTTCTCAGGTTTAGCAAATTTGATTCCTTATGTTGGACCGAGTATCGGATTAATACCGATGATTATATCCAATTTGTTTACGGATCCTCAAAAGATGATTATAGCTGTCATCTACATGTTGATTATCCAACAAGTAGACGGGAATATCCTCTATCCCCGTATTGTTGGTGGAGTCATGAAGGTTCATCCGATTACTATTCTTGTCCTCTTATTATTATCAAGTAATATCTATGGAGTCGTTGGTATGATTGTTGCAGTTCCTACCTATTCGATTCTAAAGGAAATATCTAAATTCCTCGTTCAACTTTATGAAAAGCATAAAGAAGTACAAGAAGTAAAAGAAAAATAAAGATTTTTAAAAAGAAACAGATTCATCTGTTTCTTTATTTTTTTATCCATAGATTCAAGACTTAGAGAAAGAATCTGAATAATTAACAAAAACTTTGTAAAACACTTGCAATTTAGCTAAAATTTGATAAAATAGTAAGGAAAGTTAGACTGTATTGCCTACTGTCTATCTATAAAATATATTTTATTGGAGGCTTTTACTCAAATGGCAAAAGAAAAATACGATCGTAGTAAACCACACGTTAACATTGGTACTATCGGACACGTTGACCACGGTAAAACTACCCTAACTGCAGCTATCACAACTGTTTTGGCACGTCGCTTGCCTTCTTCAGTTAACCAACCAAAAGACTATGCGTCTATCGATGCTGCTCCAGAAGAACGCGAACGCGGTATCACAATCAACACTGCGCACGTTGAGTACGAAACTGAAAAACGTCACTACGCTCACATCGACGCTCCAGGACACGCGGACTACGTTAAAAACATGATCACTGGTGCCGCTCAAATGGACGGAGCTATCCTTGTAGTAGCTTCAACTGATGGACCAATGCCACAAACTCGTGAGCACATCCTTCTTTCACGTCAGGTTGGTGTTAAACACTTGATCGTCTTCATGAACAAAGTTGACTTGGTTGATGATGAAGAATTGCTTGAGTTGGTTGAAATGGAAATCCGTGACCTTCTTTCAGAATACGATTTCCCAGGTGATGACCTTCCAGTTATCCAAGGTTCAGCTCTTAAAGCTCTTGAAGGTGACACTAAGTATGAAGACATCGTTATGGAATTGATGAACACAGTTGATGAGTACATCCCAGAACCAGAACGTGACACTGACAAACCATTGCTTCTTCCAGTCGAAGACGTATTCTCTATCACTGGACGTGGTACAGTTGCTTCAGGACGTATCGACCGTGGTACTGTTCGTGTCAACGATGAAATCGAAATCGTTGGTATCAAAGAAGAAACTTCAAAAGCAGTTGTTACTGGTGTTGAAATGTTCCGTAAACAACTTGACGAAGGTCTTGCAGGAGACAACGTAGGTGTCCTTCTTCGTGGTGTTCAACGTGACGAAATCGAACGTGGACAAGTTATCGCTAAACCAGGTTCAATCAACCCACACACTAAATTCAAAGGTGAAGTCTACATCCTTACTAAAGAAGAAGGTGGACGTCACACTCCATTCTTCAACAACTACCGCCCACAATTCTACTTCCGTACTACTGACGTTACAGGTTCAATCGAACTTCCAGCAGGTACTGAAATGGTAATGCCTGGTGATAACGTGACTATCGACGTTGAGTTGATCCACCCAATCGCCGTAGAACAAGGTACTACATTCTCTATCCGTGAGGGTGGACGTACTGTTGGTTCAGGTATGGTTACAGAAATCGAAGCTTAATTCGATTTAGTTCCCAGAAGAACAATTATTTAAGTCAGACACTAAAAGAATCTTGCCTTGCAAGGTTCTTTTTTTGTAATCGAGTCAGAATAAGAGTAGCTTTTTTACATTTCCACAAATTCATGGTAAAATTGGTAAATATAAAATTTGGAGTATGAATATGAAGTATAAGCGAATCGTATTTAAAGTTGGGACATCATCATTAACCCATGAGGATGGAAGTTTATCTCGAAGTAAAGTGAAAGTAATTACTCAGCAACTTTCAATGTTACATGAGGCTGGTCATGAATTGATTCTTGTATCATCTGGTGCGGTCGCGGCTGGATTTGGACCACTTGGATTTAAGAAGAGACCCACAAAAATTGCTGATAAACAGGCTGCAGCAGCTGTAGGTCAAGGTCTGCTTTTAGAGGAATATACAACCAACCTCCTTATGCGCCAAATTGTCTCAGCCCAAATCTTACTGACGCAAGATGATTTTGTTGATAAAAGACGCTATAAAAATGCACACCAAGCCCTAACAGTACTACTTAATCGTGGGGCAATTCCTATCATCAATGAGAATGATAGTGTCGTGATTGATGAACTTAAAGTTGGTGACAACGACACTCTTAGTGCCCAGGTAGCTGCTATGGTCCAGGCAGATTTGTTAGTTCTTTTGACTGATGTGGATGGACTTTATACGGGGAATCCAAATACCGACCCAACTGCTAAGCGCTTAGAAAAAATTAAATCTATTAATCGTCAGATTATTGATATGGCTGGCGGTGCTGGATCCTCAAACGGTACCGGTGGTATGTTGACAAAAATGAAAGCTGCAACCATTGCAACGGAGTCAGGAGTTCCAGTCTATATCTGTTCATCTTTGAAGTCAGGTGCTATGATAGAGGCTGCAGAGAAGACCAAGGATGGTTCCTACTTTGTAGCACAGGAGAAGGGGCTTCGTACCCAGAAACAATGGCTGGCTTTTTATGCAAAAAGTCAGGGAATTATTTGGGTAGATGGTGGAGCAGCAGAAGCACTTTCAAAAAACGGAAAAAGTCTCCTATTATCAGGTGTCGTCAGTATCGAAGGAAAGTTTTCTTATCATGATGTTGTGACAGTAGTGGATAAAACAACTAGTCAGAGCCTAGGGAAGGGACGGGTTCAGTTTGGTGCATCTGCCATAAAAGATTTGCTTCGTACTCCAAAAACTAAAGGAGTTTTGATACATCGAGATGATTGGATATCTATTACTCCAGAAATCCAGTTACTTTTTACAGAATTTTAGAGGTAAATGATGGTAAGTACACAAGAACAATTTGAACAAGTACAGGCTGTTAAAAAATCTATCAATACTGCTAGTGAAAATCTAAAAAATCAAGCCTTGCTAGCTATGGCAGATCACTTATTGGCAGCTACTGAAGAAATTTTGGCTGCTAATGCACTGGATATGGAAACAGCTAATGGTAAGATTTCAGACGTAATGTTGGATCGGCTTTATTTAGACGAGGGACGAATTGAGGCTATGGCAACTGGAATTCGTGAAGTCGTTGCTCTTCCAGATCCTATCGGTGAAATCTTAGAAACTAATCATCTTGAAAACGGATTGGTTATAACCAAGAAGCGTGTAGCTATGGGGGTCATTGGTATTATCTATGAAAGCCGTCCTAATGTCACGTCTGATGCGGCTGCTTTAGCTATAAAAAGCGGAAATGCGGTGGTCCTTCGTAGTGGTAAGGATGCCTACCAAACTGCTCATGCTATTGTTACAGCCTTGAAGAAGGGTTTGGAGACAACTGCCATTCATCCAGAGGTGATTCAACTGGTGGAAGATACTAGCCGTGAAAGTAGCTATGCCATGATGAAGGCAAAAGGCTATCTGGATCTTCTCATTCCACGCGGAGGTGCAGGCTTAATCAATGCGGTAGTTGAGAATGCTATTGTTCCAGTTATTGAGACTGGAACTGGAATTGTCCATGTCTATGTTGATAAGGATGCGGATGAGGATAAGGCTCTTTCTATCATCAACAATGCAAAAACTAGTCGTCCGTCTGTCTGCAATTCCATGGAAGTCTTACTGGTTCATGAAGACAAGGCGGCAAGCTTCCTTCCTCGTTTAGAGCAAGTTCTAGTGAAAGAACGTAAAGAAGCTAGTCTTGAACCTGTTCAATTTCGTTTAGATGAAAAAGCTAATCAATATATTTCTGGGAAACCAGCTGAAGCTCAAGACTTTGATACCGAGTTTTTGGACTATATCCTAGCACTTAAGGTTGTTTCTAGCCTTGAGGAAGCAGTTGAGCATATCGAAACTCATAGCACCCATCATTCGGATGCAATTGTGACAGAAAATCAAGATGCAGCGAGCTATTTTACTGAGCAAGTGGATTCAGCAGCGGTCTATGTCAATGCTTCAACTCGATTTACGGATGGTGGTCAATTTGGTTTAGGTTGTGAAATGGGAATCTCTACACAGAAACTGCATGCACGTGGTCCAATGGGCTTGAAGGAATTAACGAGCTACAAGTATGTGGTCACTGGTGATGGACAGATAAGGGAGTAAGATATGAAAATTGGATTTACCGGTTTAGGGAATATGGGGGCTAGTTTGGCCAAAGTAGTCATAGGGACTAGATCTATAGATAAGATTCTCCTTGCCAATCGTAGTCAAGCTAAGGTAGATACCTTTGTAGCGAACTATGGCGGACAAGTTTCGAACAATGAAGAAGTTTTTACAGTAGCAGATGTGATTTTTCTTGGAGTTAAGCCAGCACAGTTTTCAGAACTGCTTTCTCAATATCAGACCATTCTTGAAAATAGAGATAGTATTCTTTTGATTTCTATGGCAGCTGGATTAACCTTAAAAAAATTAGGAAATTTAGTTCCAAGTCAACATCGTCTCATTCGTATCATGCCAAATACTCCAGTTTCTATTGGACAAGGAGTGATTAGTTATGCTATGTCTGCAAATTGTCATCCAGGAGACAAACAACTTTTTTGTCAACTCTTAGCTAATGCGGGCAAGTTAGTTGACTTAAATGAAGATTTAATAGATGCGGCTACAGGACTTGCAGGTTGTGGACCAGCCTTTGTTTATTTATTTATAGAGGCATTGGCAGATGCAGGAGTGCAAACCGGTTTACCACGAGAGAAGGCATTGGAAATGGCAGCACAAACAGTAGTGGGTGCGGGACAGATGGTTTTAGAGACTCAACAACATCCTGGAGTTTTGAAAGATCAGGTTTGTAGTCCAGGTGGGGCAACCATTGCTGGGGTAGCAAGTCTAGAAGAACATTCTTTTAGAGGTACGGTTATGGATGCAGTTTACCAATCATACAAACGAACACAAGAACTAGGTAAATAAGAGGTCGGAATACTTTCTGGTCTCTTTTATCATTAGCAATAAAAAGCTTTTCACAAATGCCTATTTTTTTGATAGAATAGAAGGAAGAAAAAAAGAAAGAAGTTCGTCATGTCAAAAGGATTTTTAGTCTCTCTAGAGGGGCCAGAAGGAGCTGGGAAAACAAGTGTGCTTGAAGCTATCCTTCCTTTGTTAGAAGAAGAGAATATTGAGTTTTTAACAACACGTGAGCCAGGTGGAGTCTTGATCGGTGAGAAGATTCGAGAAGTCATTTTAGATCCTAGTCATACTCAGATGGATCCGAAGACAGAGCTTCTTCTCTATATTGCTAGTCGTAGACAGCATTTGGTGGAAAAGGTATTGCCAGCCCTTGCAGCTGGGAAAATAGTCATCATGGATCGTTTTATCGATAGTTCAGTTGCTTATCAAGGCTTTGGTCGTGGTTTGGATATTGAAGCGATTGATTGGCTCAATCAATTTGCGACAGATGGTCTTAAGCCAGATTTGACACTTTATTTTGATATTGAAGTAGAAAAGGGGCTGGAACGAATCGCAGCAAACAGTGATCGTGAAGTCAATCGTTTAGATTTGGAAGGTTTAGATCTACATAGAAAAGTTCGTCAAGGCTATCTTTCCCTTCTTGAGAAAGAAGGTGAGCGTATTGTTAAAATCGATGCGAGCTTACCACTAAATCAAGTGGTTGAAAATACGAAACAAGTTTTGTTTGACAGAATGGGGCTGACAGAATGAATCAAGAGCAATTAAGAGCTTGTCAACTTCAACAATTTGAGTATTTTCTACGTATCTTGGAACAAAAACAGCTGAATCATGCCTATCTATTTTCGGGTTATTTTGGAAGTCTAGAGATGGCTTTATTCCTATCTAAGAGTTTATTTTGTACAGAAAAGCAGGGTGTCTTACCATGTGAGTCTTGTCGAAATTGTAAGCTGATTGAACAGGAAGAATTTCCCGATGTCACCATTATTCGTCCGCTGAATCAAATCATTAAAACGGAACGAATCCGAGAATTAGTTGGGCAGTTTTCTCAATCAGGAATCGAAAATCAACGTCAGGTTTTTATCATTGAACAAGCAGAAAAAATGCATGTGAATGCTGCCAATTCACTACTAAAGGTCATTGAAGAACCGCAAAGTGAAACCTATATTTTCTTCTTAACCAATGATCAAGAGCAGATGTTACCAACTATCCGAAGCCGTACACAGATTTTTCAATTTAAGAAACAAGTTGAAACCCTTATGAATCAACTGGAACAAGCAGGATTAGTCAAAAACAAAGCAAGACTTTTGGCGGAATTTAGCCAATCGCCATCGGAAGCTGAAAAACTGACAAATCAAGCAAGTTTTTGGAATTTGGTTGAAGAAGGTGAGCGTTTCTATAGCTGGTTGGAGTCTGAGAAAAAGGAATCCTACTTACAGGTTGCGAAATTAGCAAGTTTAGCTGATGATAAAGAAAAACAAGACCAAGTATTCAGAATTTTGGAAGTTTTAGCAGGTCAAGAGATTCAAAAAAATGCAGCTCGTACAATTTTGCAAAATCTCCTCGAAGCTAGAAGAATGTGGAAGGCAAATGTTTCCTTTCAAAATGCTTTAGAATTCTTAGTTTTACAATAAAATGAAAATAAATTACAGAAAGGGCTGTCCATGAACAAAAAAGAATTATTTGATGCTTTAGATGATTTTTCTCAACAATTATTGGCAACCTTGGCAGATGTCGAAGCCATCAAAAAGAATCTCAAGAGTGTTGTAGAAGAGAATACAGCTCTTCGTTTAGAGAATGATAAACTAAGAGAGCGCTTGAGTGAGGAAGAAGAAGCAACTCCAACTAAGACCAAACATATCAGAGAAAATGTGAGCCGAATTTATGACGACGGTTTTCATGTGTGTCGTGATTTTTATGGCCAACGTCGTGAACAAGATGCAGAATGTATGTTTTGCGATGAATTGTTGTTTAGGGAGTAAGCATGCAGATTCAAAAAAGTTTTAAAGGACAATCACCTTATGGCAAGCTGTATCTTGTTGCAACTCCGATCGGGAATTTGGAGGATATGACCTTTCGCGCTATTCAGACTTTGAAAGAAGTGGACTGGATTGCTGCTGAGGACACTCGAAATACTGGACTATTGCTCAAGCATTTTGATATTCCGACCAAACAGATCAGTTTTCACGAGCACAACGCCAAGGAAAAGATTCCTGATTTGATTGATTTGTTGAAACAAGGTCAAAACATTGCTCAAGTTTCTGATGCGGGGATGCCAAGCATTTCAGACCCTGGTCACGATTTGGTTAAGGTTGCAATTGAAGAGGATATCCCAGTTGTTACAGTGCCGGGTGCAAGTGCAGGAATTTCTGCCTTGATTGCTAGTGGATTGGCTCCACAACCCCACATCTTTTATGGCTTTCTGCCGCGAAAATCAGGTCAACAAAAGCAATTTTTCGAATTAAAAAAAGACTACCCTGAGACTCAGATTTTCTATGAATCGCCTCACCGTGTAGCAGATACGCTGGAAAATATGTTAGCTGTTTATGGTGACCGTCCAGTAGTTCTGGTTCGAGAATTGACTAAGATTTATGAAGAATACAAGCGAGGTCATATTACAGAGTTATTGGAAAGCATCTCTGAAACTCCACTCAAAGGCGAGTGTCTTCTCATCGTGGAAGGTGCTAGTCTAGAAGTAGAAGATAAGGATGAAGAGGATTTATTCTCTGAAATACAGGAACGCATCCAAGAAGGTGTTAAGAAAAATCAAGCAATTAAGGAAGTCGCAAAGATATATCAGTGGAACAAAAGCCAGCTCTACGCTGCCTACCACGAATGGGAAGAGAAACAATTCAACGACTAAACAGGGAAGTTTGCCTTCTTCCCTTTTTTTGTTATACTAGTAAAAGAAAAAATAGAAAGATTTGTGGGTGTCAAATAGTCCAGTGTTTTTTTGATATGGACTTATCTTACACCCAAAGAGGTATTAGTGTCATGTCTCAATCTTATATCAATGTTATCGGTGCTGGTTTAGCAGGTTCTGAAGCAGCTTACCAAATCGCAGAGCGTGGTATTCCAGTTAAACTCTATGAAATGCGTGGTGTCAAGTCAACACCTCAGCACAAAACAGACAATCTTGCAGAGTTGGTTTGTTCCAATTCTTTGCGTGGAGTTTCCCTAACAAATGCTGTTGGCCTCCTCAAGGAAGAGATGCGTCGTCTTGGTTCTGTGATTTTAGAATCCGCAGAAGCTACACGTGTTCCTGCTGGTGGGGCGCTTGCGGTTGACCGTGATGGGTTCTCCCAAATGGTCACTGAAAAAATTGCCAACCACCCTTTGATCGAAGTGGTACGTGACGAAATTACAGAATTGCCGACTGATGTAATCACAGTTGTCGCTACTGGTCCTTTGACCAGTGATGCCCTGGCTGAAAAGATTCATGCCCTTAATGATGGTGCTGGCTTCTATTTCTACGACGCGGCAGCACCTATTATCGACGTCAACACCATTGATATGAGCAAGGTTTATCTCAAGTCTCGTTATGACAAGGGGGAAGCAGCTTATCTCAATGCTCCGATGACCAAACAAGAGTTTATGGATTTCCATGAAGCCTTGGTCAATGCAGAGGAAGCACCTCTTAATTCTTTTGAAAAAGAAAAGTACTTTGAAGGTTGTATGCCTATCGAAGTCATGGCAAAGCGTGGTATTAAAACCATGCTCTATGGTCCGATGAAACCAGTTGGTCTGGAATATCCAGAAGACTATAAAGGTCCTCGTGATGGTGACTTCAAAACACCTTATGCAGTAGTTCAGCTTCGTCAGGACAATGCAGCAGGAAGTCTCTATAATATTGTTGGATTCCAAACTCACCTTAAATGGGGAGAACAAAAACGTGTCTTCCAAATGATTCCAGGTCTTGAAAATGCTGAGTTTGTCCGTTATGGTGTCATGCACCGTAATTCTTACATGGATTCACCAAATCTTCTTGAGCAGACCTATCGTTCTAAGAAACAGCCCAACCTCTTCTTTGCTGGCCAGATGACGGGTGTGGAAGGCTATGTCGAGTCAGCAGCATCAGGCTTAGTTGCGGGAATTAATGCGGCTCGTCTCTTTAAAGGAGAGAGCCCAGCTATTTTCCCAGAGACGACAGCTATCGGTAGTTTAGCTCATTATATCACCCATGCTGATAGCAAACACTTCCAACCCATGAATGTTAATTTTGGCATTATCAAGGAGTTAGAAGGTGAGCGTATTCGTGATAAAAAGGCTCGTTATGAGAAAATTGCAGAACGTGCCTTGTCTGATTTAGAGAAATTTTTATCTATCTAATTTTTTTGAAAGAATTGCTCATGATACTATAAAAATCTTTTAAATTGTGATAAAATAGGTAGGATGAAAAAAGGAGAGAGAAAATGGTAGAACCTAAGTATAAACGTATCTTAATCAAGCTATCTGGTGAAGCCCTTGCTGGCGAACGTGGTATCGGGATTGATATCAAAACCGTCCAAAGTATGGCCCAAGAAATCAAGGAAGTTCACGAGCTAGGAATTGAAATTGCCTTGGTTATCGGTGGTGGAAACCTTTGGCGTGGAGAACCTGCAGCAGAAGCTGGTATGGATCGTGTTCAAGCGGATTACACTGGAATGCTTGGGACCGTTATGAATGCTCTTGTGATGGCAGATTCATTGCAACAAGCTGGTGTTGATACTCGTGTACAAACAGCCATTGCTATGCAACAAGTAGCAGAGCCTTATATTCGTGGACGTGCTCTTCGCCACCTTGAAAAAGGACGTATCGTTATCTTTGGCGCGGGAATTGGTTCACCTTACTTCTCTACAGATACAACAGCAGCTCTTCGTGCAGCTGAGATTGAAGCAGACGCTATTTTGATGGCTAAGAATGGTGTAGACGGTGTCTACAATGCTGATCCTAAGAAAGATAAAACGGCTGTTAAATTTGAAGAATTGACTCACCGTGATGTCATTAATAAAGGACTCCGTATCATGGATTCAACAGCTTCAACTCTATCTATGGATAACGATATTGACTTGGTTGTCTTTAATATGAATCAGCCTGGCAATATCAAACGTGTTGTATTTGGTGAAAATATCGGAACAACAGTTTCAAACAATATCGAAGAAAAGGAATAAGAAAAATTATGGCTAACGCAATTGTAGAAAAAGCTAAAGAGAGAATGACGCAATCTCACCACTCACTTGCCCGTGAGTTTGGTGGTATCCGTGCAGGTCGTGCGAACGCAAGCTTGCTTGACCGTATCACCGTTGAATACTATGGTGTCGAAACACCTCTTAACCAAATTGCTTCTATCACAATCCCAGAAGCGCGTGTCTTGTTGGTAACACCATTTGATAAATCTTCATTGAAAGATATCGAACGTGCCTTGAACGCTTCAGACCTTAGTATCACACCAGCTAATGATGGTTCAGTTATTCGTTTGGTGATCCCAGCTCTTACTGAGGAAACTCGTCGTGATCTTGCTAAAGAAGTGAAAAAAGTTGGTGAAAATGCTAAAGTAGCTATTCGTAATATTCGTCGTGATGCTATGGATGAAGCTAAGAAACAAGAAAAAGCTAAAGAAATCACTGAAGATGAATTGAAGGGTCTCGAAAAAGAAATCCAAAAAGCAACAGACGATGCTGTTAAACACATCGACGACATGACTGCCAATAAAGAAAAAGAAATCTTGGAAGTCTAAGAAATAAACAGAAAAACTCAGTTGGCATTGCTGGCTGAGTTTTATTCGAAAGAAGGAAACATGAATACAAATCTTGCAAGTTTTATCGTTGGACTTATCATCGATGAAAATGACCGTTTTTACTTTGTTCAAAAGGATGGTCAAACATACGCTCTTGCTAAGGAAGAAGGCCAGCATGCAATAGGTGATACCGTTAAAGGCTTTGCCTACGCGGATATGAAGCAAAAACTTCGCTTGACTACCCTAGAAGTGACTGCGACTCAGGAACAATTTGGTTGGGGAACAGTAACAGAGGTTCGTAAGGATTTGGGTGTTTTTGTTGATACAGGGCTTCCTGACAAGGAAATCGTTGTGTCACTGGATATCCTACCTGAACTCAAAGAACTCTGGCCAAAGAAGGGTGATAAGCTCTATATTCGTCTAGAAGTAGATAAAAAAGACCGTATTTGGGGAATTTTGGCTTATCAGGAGGACTTCCAAAAACTAGCACGTCCGGCCTACAATAATATGCAGAACCAGAACTGGCCTGCAATCGTATATCGTCTTAAGCTATCAGGGACCTTTGTCTATCTGCCAGAAAATAACATGCTGGGCTTTATCCATCCTAGCGAGCGTTATGCAGAGCCACGTTTAGGACAAGTGTTGGATGCGCGTGTTATTGGTTTCCGTGAAGTGGATCGTACACTTAATCTTTCACTGAAACCTCGCTCATTTGAGATGTTGGAGAACGATGCGCAGATGATCTTGACTTACTTGGAAAGCAATGGTGGCTTCATGACCCTGAATGACAAGTCATCTCCTGAGGACATCAAGGCAACCTTTGGCATTTCTAAAGGTCAATTTAAAAAAGCGCTTGGTGGTTTAATGAAAGCTGGAAAGATTAAACAAGACCAGTTTGGTACGGAGTTAATTTAAGGAGGCTTATGCGAAAATCATTTTATACTTGGTTGATGACCGAGCGCAATCCTAAAAGTAACAGTCCCAAAGCCATCCTAGCAGACCTCGCTTTTGAAGAGTCAGCTTTTCCAAAACACACGGATGATTTTGATGAGGTTAGTCGCTTTTTGGAGGAACATGCCAGTTTCTCTTTTAACCTAGGAGACTTTGACTCTATCTGGCAGGAATATTTAGAACATTAAAATGGCAGAAGTATTAGGGATAGCAATTTCTAAATGCCTTTGCTATAATAAAAAGAAATTAAAGAGTTAGAGAGGTTCTTTGTTTGAAGGAACATTCAATAGACATTCAGTTAAGTCATCCAGATGACCTGTTTCATCTTTTTGGTTCCAATGAACGCCACCTTCGTTTGATGGAGGAAGAGTTAGATGTTATCATCCATGCTCGTACAGAGATTGTACAAGTCTTGGGAGAGGAATCTTCTTGTGAAGAAGCACGACAGGTTATACAAGCCTTGATGGTCTTGGTCAATCGGGGGATGACTGTCGGAACTCCAGATGTGGTGACAGCCATTAATATGGTGAGAAATCATGAAATTGATAAGTTTGTTGCCCTCTATGAAGAAGAGATTATCAAAGATAATACTGGTAAGCCGATTCGTGTGAAGACGCTGGGACAAAAAATTTATGTTGATAGTGTTAAGAACCACGATGTTACCTTTGGAATTGGGCCTGCCGGTACAGGGAAGACATTCCTAGCCGTGACCTTGGCTGTCACAGCTCTCAAGCGTGGTCAAGTCAAGCGTATTATCTTGACTCGTCCAGCAGTTGAAGCGGGAGAAAGCCTAGGATTTCTACCTGGTGATTTGAAAGAAAAGGTAGATCCTTATCTTCGACCAGTCTACGATGCTTTATATCAGATTTTAGGGAAAGACCAAACAACCCGTCTCATGGAGCGAGAAATTATTGAGATTGCACCACTTGCCTACATGCGTGGACGTACCTTGGATGATGCCTTTGTGATCTTGGATGAAGCACAAAATACAACCATTATGCAGATGAAGATGTTCTTGACACGTTTAGGATTCAATTCTAAAATGATTGTCAATGGGGATATTAGTCAGATTGACCTGCCCCGTAATGTCAAGTCAGGTTTGATTGATGCCCAAGAAAAACTTAAAAACATTCACCAGATTGACTTTGTTCATTTTTCAGCCAAGGATGTGGTTCGTCATCCAGTAGTCGCTCAGATTATCAGAGCCTATGAACCTCGACCTGTCAAAGCTGAAGAAAATCAAGAAGAAACAGAATAAAGAAAAAGAGAGTGGGACAGAAATCGGTAATTCGTTAGAATTCGATTTCGTCGTCCCACCTCCGCACAGTTGCGTAGGGCTGTAAAAGCTGATGAAATCAGCCTAGTAGAGCCACTCAACCACTGCGTCTTACTCGAAAATCCAAAGACAATTGAGAGGCTAGGACTTTTGTCCCAGCCTCTATTTTTGTAGTTTTAATTTATAAATCATTTTAAACAAGCTCACTAATAGGTGTGAAGTCACGTTCTAAACCTTCAGCTACTGGTTGGCTGGTAAGTTGACCTTGATAAGTTGTTACACCTTCACATAAGCCAGCATCTTCAAGGATTGCTTTCTTAAATCCTTTTCCTGCCAAGGCTTCGATGTATGGAAGAGTTACATTTGTAAGGGCGATGGTAGAAGTACGTGCAACAGCACCAGGAATGTTAGCTACTGCATAGTGAAGAACACCGTGTTTTTCATAGACAGGCTCATCATGGGTTGTCACACGATCAGCCGTTGCGATAACACCACCTTGGTCTACAGCAACGTCTACGATAACAGAACCAGGACGCATTTGTTGGACCATGTCATCGGTTACTAACTTCGGAGCTTTAGCACCAGGAATTAAGACTGCACCGATAACAACGTCTGCTTCACGCACACTTGCTTCGATATTAAATGGGTTAGACATGAGGGTTTGGATTTGGTGACCAAAGACATCTTCAAGGACAGAAAGGCGCTTAGCACTGATATCAAGAATAGTGACTTGTGCTCCTAAACCAAGAGCGATACGTGCTGCGTGTGTACCAACGACACCGCCACCGATAATAGTGACTTTTCCTTTTGGAACACCAGGAACACCACCGAGTAGAACTCCTGAACCACCAGCTTGTTTAGTCAAGAAGTGAGCTCCGATTTGGACAGCCATACGACCGGCAACCTCACTCATTGGAACCAATAAAGGAAGTTGACCTTCAGTATCGCGCACCGTTTCATAAGCAACACCAGTCGTTTTAGCTGCAAGCATAGCATCCGCTAATTCTGGAGCTGCTGCCATGTGCAAGTAAGTGAAGAGAAGTAAATCCTCACGCAAGAACTGGTACTCACTAGAAAGGGGTTCCTTGACTTTAACAACTAACTCTGCAGCCCATGCTTCGGCAGCAGTTGCGACAATTTCTGCTCCTTGCTTTTCATAGTCTGCATCAGTAAAACCTGAGCCAAGTCCCGCATTTGTTTCGATGAGGACACGGTGACCACGACCAACGAGACTTTGTACACCAGCAGGTGTCAAAGCAACTCGATTTTCATTATTTTTAATTTCCTTTGGAATTCCAATTAGCATAGAGATTTGCTCCTTATTTAACATTTAGGTTCTTATACTATATCATCACGGGAAGAACCCAGTCTTTTCTTGTGATGTTCTTATTTTATATGAAACCCCTCGGAAAATCAAGAAAAATTATTGATTTCTAATGCATTTTTTGTTAAGCTTTTAGAAAATATACTTAATTCAGTGAGGGGGAAAGTTGTGTGATTATTTATGAAGATGTCAACATAGATTCTGTTTCTCTTAACTTTACATCCACATTTAATATATATGTGGGACGTTGGTATATTATTGGTGACTATAGAAGAAGGGAAGAGTATTTACAGTATTTGGTTTCACGATTATATGATTATTCGACTAAAAATAAATTTAATCTATATTTAGTATTAGGAGATGATTGTTTTAATGATAACAGTAGAATAATCCAATATTATAAACTTTGGAAATTGCTCAAAAAGCAACACCTAGAGGTTAGGAATGCAATTTATTCTGAAGAGATTATGATTACGAAGAATGATAAAGTGAAATTTTTTGGTGGAATTCAAATATCGGATAGAGAGTCTGTTTCAGACATTGTTTCAATCTTGCTAGCAAAACTAACAGCTCATTTATTATTGTTGCCAGAGGGACTTAAAGTTACAACTTTTTTACAGTCAGGTTTTTCAAAGATAATAGCTGAAAATAGCGAGTATATTGAGAATGTGGTTAGTAGTGGTGGAATTGTTTTATTCCGTGAAAGTTACTTTGACGATAGGAATACAGGTTTTATAGGTTTTGGGGGATTGTCCTTAATTACTAAAGATTTATTTGGAAAATAGGTAACAATAATTGGAACTTTATGAATGAAACTAAGAGAGTAACATTTTTATAATTACAAATTATTATTGAAAACAGTGTTTTGTCATTGTTCACAAGAAAAACTTGTAAACCTATTTCTTTTATGTTATTCTTTTAGCAGCCTATTTTTGGGGGTGAAATCATGGAATCACTATTTATCAAACTAGCTAAGCATAAAATTATCGAAACTGAACGCTTAGTTCTCAGACCTGTAACGCTTGATGATGCAGAAGCCATGTTTGAGTATGCTTCAAACAAAGAAATTACGCGCTACACTTTTCAAACCAATCAAAGTTTGGAGGAAACCAAGAATAATATTGCTCAGTTTTATCTAGCAAATCCCTTGGGTCGATGGGGAATAGAATTAAAAAGTACTGGAGAGTTTATCGGAACCATTGACCTGCACAAGATGGATATGGTTCTCAAGAAGGCATCCATAGGTTACATTATCCATCAAAAATATTGGAATCAAGGTTTGACAACAGAAGCCAATCGAGCTGTAATTGAACTGGCTTTTGAAAAGATAGGAATGAATATGTTGACCGCCCTTCACGATAAGGACAATCCTGCGTCAGGCAAGGTCATGGAGAAATCAGGCATGCACTTCTCTCACGAAGAACCGTATGCTTGTATAGACCAGCATGAAAAAGATCGTATCGTGACAAGAGTTCATTATATCTTGACTAAGGAAGACTATTTTGCGAATAAGTAAGCAGTTGAAAAGATTTTTCAGCTGTTTTTTCTTTCTCTTACGAATAAGCTAAGAGAGGAGAAAATATGGAAGAACTTATTGAGAAAATCAAAGAATACAAAATCATTGTTATCTGTGCTGGTTTGGGCTTGGTATTGGGTGGATGTTTCCTCCTGAAGCCCTCAACGCAAACACCTGCTAAGGAAAGCAATTTGCAGGCTGAAGTTACAACTGTTTCAAAGGATTCAGTTAGGGAAAAAGAGGAGAAAATCCAGAAATCGGAAACTGAAGAAGTGGTGGAGCAAGATCTAATCACTGTCGATGTCAAAGGTGCCGTCAAATCACCTGGAATCTATGATTTGCCAGTTGGAAGTCGGATCAATGATGCTGTCCAAAAAGCGGGTGGACTTACAGACAATGCTGATAGTAAGTCTATCAATCTCGCCCAGAGAATTAGTGATGAAGCACTTGTTTATGTTCCAACTAAGGAAGAAACAACTAGTCAAGAGGCGCATTCAAATACTTCCAACACCAAAGACAATAAGAAAGTCAATCTCAATAAAGCCAGTTTGGAGGAGCTAAAACAGGTTAAGGGATTGGGAGGCAAACGTGCTCAGGACATCATCGACCACCGTGAAACCAATGGTAAATTCAAGTCTGTTGATGATCTCAAGAAAGTGTCAGGAATTGGTGCTAAGACAGTAGAAAAGTTAAAAGAATATGTCACAGTGGATTAGTCGCATACCCATCCCCAAAATCTATCTCAGTTTTCTACTACTATGGCTCTACTATGCAATCTTTTCAGCCAGTGTATTAGCACTTTTGGGGTTTGTCTTTTTACTATTCTGTCTCTTTTTCCAATTCCCATGGAAGACTGTGACCAAGATCCTCTTGATTTGTGGGCTATTTGGGAGTTGGTTTTTATTTCAAAAATGGCAGCAAGAAGCAGCTAGTCGATACCTTGTCGCCTCGGTTAATACAGTGCGAATATTACCTGATACCATCAAGGTGAATGGTGATAGTCTATCCTTTCGTGGAAAGGCTGACGGTAGACTCTATCAAGTCTATTATAAACTCCAGTCAGAAGCTGAGAAGGAAAAATTTCAAGACTTATCTGACTTGCACGAAATGGTCGTGAAAGGGAAAATAGCTAGTCCTCAAGGAGCAAGTAATTTCGCTGGATTTGATTATCGAAACTATCTCAAAACTCAGAGAATTTATCAGACCTTGACCCTATCTGAAATTGTCGAATCAAGGAAAATTTCTAGTTGGGATATAGGGGAAAATCTATCAAGCTTGCGAAGAAAAGCAGTTGTTTGGATAAAAAGGAATTTTCCCGACCCCATGCGAAATTATATGACAGGTCTTTTATTGGGACATTTAGATACAGACTTTGAGGAAATGAATGAACTCTACTCAAGTTTAGGGATTATTCATCTGTTTGCATTATCTGGCATGCAGGTTGGGTTCTTCATGGATGCTTTTAAGAAGTTACTATTGCGTTTTGGCTTGACGCAAGAAATGTTCAAATGGATAGCCTATCCATTTTCCTTAGTTTATGCAGGTTTAACAGGATTCTCTGCTTCTGTTATTAGAAGCCTGTTACAAAAACTCTTGGCTCAACATGGCTTCAAGTCACTCGATAATTTTGCTCTTACTATCCTGGTCTTGTTCATAGTGATGCCGAATTTCTTCCTAACTGCTGGTGGAGTGCTCTCCTGTGCCTACGCCTTTATCTTGACCATGACTGGCGAAGAAGTAGAAGGAATAAAAGGTCTAGCTAGAGAGAGTTTCATTATTTCCTTAGGAATCCTGCCGATTTTGTCATTTTACTTTTCTGAATTTCAACCGTGGTCTATCCTATTGACCTTTGCTTTTTCATTCTTATTTGATATGGTCTTTCTACCACTTTTATCAATGCTCTTCTGTCTGTCATGGATATATCCTATTACCCAGTTAAACTTTCTCTTTGAATTGCTAGAAAATATTATTCGCTACGTTTCTCAGATATCTACTAGGCCCTTAGTTTTTGGCCAACCGAGTCTTTGGGTGCTGGTATCTCTGTTAATATCTTTGGCTCTTGTCTATGATTATCGTAAAAATTTGAAAAAAATACCGATCATTGTCCTATTTGTCCTAGCTCTCTTTTTAGGAACCAAACACCCACTGGAAAATGAAATCACGGTCTTAGATATGGAGCAGGGACGCAGCATTTTCCTAAGAGACATGACAGGGAAGACCATTCTACTAGATGTCGGGGAAAAGTCTGAAGTTGAAAAGAAAGAAGTCTGGCAGGAGAAAGTCACTACGAGTAATGCAAAGCGTAGTTTAATCCCTTATCTAAAAAGTAGAGGAGTCGCAAAGATTGATCAGCTTGTGCTAACGACTAGTGAGCCTAAGCAACTAGATCATGTGTTAGAGATTGGTAAAGTTTTTGAACTAGGTGAAGTTTTAGTAACTGAAGAAACTCTGTCTCAAAGAGATTTCTTTGATAAGTTAAAAGAAAGTAACTTGAATGTTCGACCTCTTAAAACTGGAGAGAGATTATTTGTTTTTGGGAGTCATTTGGATGTAATCACAACTCAAAACAAGGATAAAAAAGTCTCAATATCCATGTATGGTAAACTACTAAATCAAACCTTTCTAGTTACTAGGAATATAGTGAAAAACTCCCTAACTAGCTATTATCCCAAACTCCAAGCAGATGTTGTGATAACTCATCAGCAGTCATCTAAGAAAAAGACTGATGTCGAGGTCTTCAAAACTTTACAACCTAAAATGACTGTCATGTCGGTAGACAAGAAGAAAAAATTTAAAGTAATTAACCAAGAAGATAAAGAAGTTGAGAATGCCATATACAAAACGGATAAAAAAGGAGCCATTCGTTTTAAAGGCTGGAGCTCTTGGAAACTGGAAACAGTTCGATGAATTTGAACTTTAGAAGAAAATTAAAATTGTCTAAACAATCAATCAGAACTTGATTTTAGAACCTTTTTGCTATAAAATGGTAAAGATTAGTGTCAAACTTTTATATTGCAAATAGGAGAAAACATGACAAAAACTTTGAAACGTCCTGAGGTTCTATCACCTGCAGGGACACTGGAAAAATTGAAAGTAGCTGTTCAATACGGAGCAGATGCTGTCTTTATCGGTGGTCAGGCCTATGGTCTTCGTAGCCGTGCGGGAAACTTCACTTTCGAACAGATGGAAGAAGGAGTTCAGTTTGCGGCTAAATATGGCGCTAAAGTGTATGTAGCAGCCAATATGGTTATGCACGAAGGAAATGAAGAAGGCGCTGGAGAATGGTTCCGTAAACTACGTGACATTGGTATTGCAGCCGTTATTGTATCAGATCCAGCCTTGATTATGATTTCAGCAACAGAAGCACCAGGACTTGAAATTCACCTGTCAACACAAGCTAGTGCGACCAACTACGAAACTCTAGAATTCTGGAAAGAACTTGGCTTGACTCGTGTCGTTTTGGCACGTGAGGTTTCCATGGAAGAATTGGCTGAAATTCGCAAACGTACAGACGTGGAGATTGAAGCCTTCGTCCACGGAGCGATGTGTATCTCTTACTCTGGTCGTTGTACCCTTTCTAACCACATGAGTATGCGCGATGCCAACCGTGGTGGATGTTCACAATCTTGTCGCTGGAAATACGATCTTTACGACATGCCATTCGGTAAGGAACGTAAGAGTCTCAAGGGAGAAATTCCTGAAGAATTCTCCATGTCAGCTGTTGATATGTCGATGATTGACCATATTCCAGATATGATTGAAAATGGCGTGGACAGTCTTAAGATTGAAGGTCGTATGAAATCTATTCACTACGTTTCAACAGTAACAAACTGCTACAAGGCAGCGGTTGATGCTTATCTCGAAAGCCCTGAAAAATTTGAGGCCATTAAACAAGATTTGGTAGATGAAATGTGGAAGGTAGCCCAACGTGAATTGGCTACAGGTTTCTACTACGGAACACCATCTGAAAATGAACAACTGTTTGGCGCTCGTCGTAAGATTCCAGAATACAAGTTTGTAGCGGAAGTAGTAGCTTATGATGATGCTACACAAACAGCAACCATCCGTCAACGTAATGTTATCTATGAAGGTGACCAAGTTGAGTTCTATGGACCGGGCTTCCGTCATTTTGAGACTTATATTGAAGACCTTCACGATGCCAAAGGAAATAAAATCGATCGCGCCCCAAATCCAATGGAACTTTTGACTATCAAGGTTCCTCAACCAGTAGAAGCTGGTGACATGGTACGTGCTTTGAAAGAAGGCCTGATCAATCTTTACAAAGAAGATGGAACAAGCGTCACAGTTCGTGCCTAGATAAGGAAAAAGAATGGTTCAAGCTCAGGGCTTACTAGTTGATGATGAAAGCAGATGTGTTCATTACCATAGTGATAAGGATATTGTATCACTTCAGTGCTATGAGTGTCAGAAATACTATGCCTGTTATCAGTGTCATAATGAACTGGAGCCGCACATATTTTCTCCCTATCCTTTAAATCTGAAAGAGGATAGACCTATCTTATGTGGATCATGTGGGAAAACACTAACGTATGAGGAGTATACAGAGACGGGCACTTGTCCATACTGTGAAGCTCTCTTTAATCCAGCTTGTCAAAATCATCACTCATATTATTTTAAATAAGAAATGACAAATCCGAGTTGTAAAACTCGGTTTTTATTTTCAGAAAACAAAGAAAGGTAGTGAAAGTGGTATGAAAAGACAATAAAATTTTCTATATAATTGTCTTGAAAATCGTAAAATTGGAAATAAATGATTCGAAACGCTTCCATTACTAGTAAAAGGTTGACAAAAGCAAATTTTAGGACTAAACTAGGGAGGTAAATTTAATTTAAAAAAGGAGAATTCGTCATGAATTTAACATTTTTCGGACTTTGTCTTGCCTGTATGGGTGTATCTATTGCAGAAGGTATGATTATGAGTAATCTCTTTAAATCTGCCGCTCGTCAGCCTGAAATTATTGACCAATTACGCAGCCTTTTAATTCTTGGTGTTGCCTTTGTAGAAGGTACCTTCTTTGTAACCTTGGCGATGGCATTTGTCATTAAATAGACAACTCTATTTAGAAATGGAGGTGTCAAACCATGGAAGAAAGTTTGAATCCAACCGTTAATATTGGACCAATATCCTTTGATTTGACCCTGCTTGCCATGTCTCTTGTAACTGTTTTGATTGTTTTTGCCTTTGTCTACTGGGCAAGTCGTAAAATGACCATCCGTCCAAAGGGCAAACAAAATGCTCTTGAGATGATTTATGACTTTGTGATTGGTTTTACCAAACCAAACATTGGAGAATCATACATTAAGGATTATTCCTTGTTTCTGTTTTCTCTATTTCTGTTTATCTTGGTTGCCAACAATATTGGCTTAATGGCAAAAGTACAAACAACAAACGGTTATAACTTGTGGACTTCCCCAACAGCCAACCTTGGATACGATTTATCCCTCTCATTATTGATCACTTTGATCGCCCATGTAGAAGGAGTTCGTCGTAGAGGCGTTAAAGAATATTTGAGAGCATTTGTTACACCTGGCTTTATGACTCCGATGAACATTTTAGAAGAGTTCACCAATTTTGCTTCCTTGGCGATTCGGATCTACGGAAATATTTTTGCCGGTGAGGTTTTAGCTGGATTGCTATTAGCCTTGTCACAAAATGCTTTGTATTGGTATCCTTTTGCCTTTATCGCAAACATGTTATGGACAGCCTTTTCAATTTTCATTTCATGTATTCAGGCTTATGTATTTACCATGTTGTCATCTATGTACATTGGTAAAAAAATAAACGAAGGGGAAGAGTAAGTAGAGGAGGATTAGAAGATGGATTTAACTATTAGTACCATTATCGGTGACTTTATTCTTATCGCTGGTTCCTTCCTTTTATTAATCTTTTTAGTGAAGAAATATGCTTGGGGAAATATTTCCAGCATCTTGGATGAACGTGCTGGAAAGATTTCTTCAGATATTGATGGTGCCGAGGAAGCCCGTAAAAAGGCTGAGGAACTAGCTAGCAAACGTGAAGCTGAGCTAGCAGGTAGCCGTACCGAAGCTAAAACGATTATCGAGAATGCAAAGGGAACTGCTGAGAAAAGTAGAGCCGATATTTTAGCCGAAGCTAAACTTGAAGCAGGGCGCTTAAAAGAAAAAGCCAACCAAGAAATTGCTCAAAATAAAGCTGAAGCTTTACAAAGTGTTAAGGTAGATGTAGCTGACTTAACAATCAGTCTAGCTGAGAAAATTCTCTCTAAAAACCTTGACAGTCAGGCCCATAAAGAACTCATTGATCAGTATATCGATCAGCTAGGAGAAGCTTAATGGACAAAAAGACTTTAAAGGTAATTGAAAAATACAGCATGCCTTTTGTCCAATTGGCGATTGAAAAAGGAGAAGAAGACTCTATTTTTTCAGACTTGACTCAAATCAAGCAAGTTGCTGAAGAAACTGGCTTACCTACTTTTTTAGCTCAAGTGGAAGTAGATGAGTTGGATAAAGAAAAAACAGTTCGTTTTTTCCAAGGTTCTGTGTCACCTTTAATGCAAAACTTTATCGAGGTTCTACTTTACAATCATCGATCCAATCTTTTTTATGATGTGATTGTAGATTGCTTGAATCGTCTTGAAAAAGAAACCAATCGTTTTGAAGTGACTATTTTGTCTGCACATCCTTTGACTGACGAACAGAAAGAACGCCTCCTTCCTCTAATCGAGAAGAAGATGTCTTTAAAGGTTCGCAGTATTAAGGAAAAAATCGACGATAGTTTAATCGGTGGTTTTGTTATTATTGCCAATCACAAGACAATTGATGTGAGTATTAAACAACAACTTAAAGTTGTTAAGGAAAATTTGAAATAGAAAGTGGTGTTCTTTTGGCAATTAACGCACAAGAAATCAGCGCTTTAATTAAGCAACAAATTGAAAATTTCAAACCTAATTTTGATGTGAGTGAAACTGGTGTTGTAACCTACATCGGTGACGGGATTGCGCGTGCTCATGGCCTTGAAAATGCCATGAGTGGTGAGCTGTTGATTTTTGAAAATGGCTCTTATGGTATGGCGCAAAACTTAGAGTCAACGGATGTTGGTATCATCATTCTTGGTGACTTTACAGATATTCGTGAAGGCGACACCATTCGTCGCACGGGTAAAATCATGGAAGTCCCAGTAGGTGAAAGTCTCATTGGTCGTGTTGTGGATCCACTCGGTCGTCCAGTTGACGGTCTTGGAGAAATTCACACTGATAAAACTCGTCCAGTAGAAGCACCAGCTCCTGGTGTTATGCAACGTAAGTCTGTCTCAGAACCATTGCAAACAGGTTTGAAAGCTATTGACGCCCTTGTTCCAATCGGTCGTGGTCAACGTGAGTTGATTATCGGTGACCGTCAAACAGGGAAAACAACGATCGCAATTGACACTATCTTGAACCAAAAAGGTCAAGATATGATCTGTATCTATGTTGCGATTGGACAAAAAGAATCAACAGTTCGTACACAAGTGGAAACACTTCGTCAGTACGGAGCCTTGGATTACACAATTGTTGTGACAGCTTCAGCTTCACAACCTTCACCATTGCTATTCCTTGCACCTTATGCAGGGGTTGCTATGGCAGAAGAGTTCATGTACCAAGGTAAGCATGTTTTGATTGTTTATGATGACTTATCTAAACAAGCGGTAGCTTATCGTGAACTTTCTCTCTTGCTCCGTCGTCCACCAGGACGTGAAGCCTTCCCAGGAGACGTCTTCTACCTTCACAGCCGTCTACTTGAGCGTTCTGCTAAAGTTTCGGATGAACTTGGGGGTGGATCTATCACAGCTCTTCCATTTATCGAGACTCAAGCGGGAGATATCTCAGCTTATATCGCTACAAACGTAATCTCTATTACGGATGGACAAATCTTCCTAAGTGATAGTCTCTTTAATGCAGGTATTCGTCCAGCTATTGATGCGGGTTCTTCTGTATCTCGTGTTGGTGGTTCAGCTCAGATTAAAGCGATGAAGAAGGTTGCGGGTACTCTTCGTATCGACCTTGCTTCATACCGTGAGTTAGAAGCCTTCACTAAATTTGGTTCAGACTTGGATGCTGCTACTCAGGCTAAATTGAACCGTGGTCGTCGTACTGTAGAAGTATTGAAACAACCAGTTCATAAACCACTACCTGTTGAGAAACAAGTAACCATTCTCTATGCCTTGACTCATGGATTCTTGGATACGATATCAGTTGATGATATTGTCCGATTTGAAGAAGAATTCCATGCCTTCTTTGATGCTCAACATCCAGAGATTTTGGAAACGATTCGTGAAACAAAGGACTTGCCAGAAGAAGCAGTCTTGGATGCTGCGATTACTGAGTTTCTCAATCAATCAAGCTTCCAATAAGAATAGAGGTGTCAGATGGCAGTATCTCTAAATGATATTAAAACAAAAATCGCCTCAACAAAAAATACGAGTCAAATTACGAATGCTATGCAGATGGTTTCTGCAGCTAAGTTAGGTCGCTCAGAAGAAGCAGCACGCAACTTCCAAATCTATGCTCAAAAGGTCCGTAAACTCCTTACAGACATCCTTCACGGAGATGGCGCTGGCGGATCAACCAATCCAATGTTGATCAGTCGTCCTGTCAAGAAAACAGGCTATATCGTCATTACATCTGACCGTGGTCTTGTTGGAGGCTATAACTCTTCAATCTTGAAGGCAGTCATGGAACTTCAACAAGAATACCATCCTTCAGGTGATGATTTTGAAGTCATCTGTATCGGTGGTATGGGAGCAGACTTCTTTAAAGCTCGTGGCATACAGCCAATTTATGAATTGCGTGGTCTAGCCAGTCAACCAAGCTTCGATGAAGTTCGCAAGATTATTTCAAAAACCATTGAAATGTATCAAAATGAACTTTTCGATGAGCTCTATGTTTGCTACAACCACCACGTCAATACACTGACAAGTCAAATGCGTGTTGAGCAGATGCTTCCAATTGTCGACTTGGATCCAAATGAAGCAGATGACAACTATAGCTTGACCTTTGAGCTAGAGACTAGCCGTGAAGAAATCTTGGATCAACTATTGCCACAGTTTGCAGAAAGTATGATTTACGGTGCTATTATCGATGCCAAGACAGCTGAAAATGCGGCAGGGATGACGGCTATGCAAACAGCGACAGATAATGCTAAAAAAGTTATCAATGATTTGACCATTCAGTATAACCGTGCCAGACAGGCGGCGATTACACAAGAAATTACAGAAATCGTAGCAGGAGCTAGTGCTTTAGAATAGGCTCTAGTCCAGCTTGTATGAAAATGAACTTATACTCAATGAAAATCAAAGAGTAAACTAGGAAGCTAGCCGCAAGCTGTACTTGAGTACGGTAAGGCGACGCTGACGTGGTTTGAATTTGATTTTCGAAGAGTATTAGGACCTAGTTGAGCTAGGAACCGACAGTATCTTATACAGAATAGGAGAAGTAGATGAGTTCAGGTAAAATTGCTCAGGTTATCGGTCCCGTTGTAGACGTCATGTTTGCAGCAGGTGAGAAACTACCAGAGATTAATAATGCACTTGTCGTCTACAAAAATGACGAAAGAAAAACAAAAATCGTCCTTGAAGTAGCCTTGGAGTTGGGAGATGGTATGGTTCGTACCATCGCTATGGAATCAACAGATGGCTTGACCCGTGGTTTGGAAGTATTGGACACAGGTCGTCCAATCTCAGTACCAGTTGGGAAAGGAACTCTAGGACGTGTCTTCAACGTTTTAGGAGATACCATTGACTTGGAAGCTCCTTTTGGTGAAGATGCAGAGCGTCAGCCAATTCATAAAAAAGCACCAACTTTTGATGAATTGTCTACCTCTTCAGAAATTCTAGAAACAGGGATCAAGGTTATCGACCTTCTTGCCCCTTACCTTAAAGGTGGTAAGGTCGGACTCTTCGGGGGTGCCGGAGTTGGTAAGACCGTATTGATTCAAGAATTGATTCACAATATTGCCCAAGAACACGGTGGTATTTCTGTATTTACTGGTGTTGGGGAACGTACTCGTGAAGGGAACGACCTCTACTGGGAAATGAAAGAATCAGGCGTTATTGAAAAAACAGCCATGGTATTTGGTCAGATGAACGAGCCACCAGGAGCGCGTATGCGTGTTGCCCTTACTGGTTTGACAATCGCTGAATACTTCCGTGATGTAGAAGGTCAAGACGTTCTTCTCTTCATTGACAATATTTTCCGTTTCACACAAGCCGGTTCAGAAGTATCTGCCCTTTTGGGTCGTATGCCTTCAGCCGTTGGTTACCAACCAACTCTTGCAACAGAAATGGGTCAATTGCAAGAACGTATCACTTCAACGAAGAAGGGTTCTGTAACCTCTATCCAGGCCATCTACGTGCCAGCGGATGACTATACTGACCCAGCTCCAGCAACAGCTTTTGCTCACTTGGACTCAACAACTAACTTGGAACGTAAATTGGTTCAATTGGGGATCTACCCAGCCGTTGACCCACTTGCTTCAAGCTCACGTGCCTTGGCACCTGAAATCGTTGGAGAAGAGCACTATGCAGTAGCTGCTGAAGTGAAACGTGTTCTTCAACGTTACCATGAATTGCAAGATATTATTGCCATCCTTGGTATGGATGAACTTTCTGACGAAGAAAAGACTTTGGTTGCTCGTGCACGTCGTATTCAGTTCTTCTTGTCACAAAACTTCAACGTTGCGGAACAATTTACTGGTCAACCAGGTTCTTATGTTCCAGTAGCTGAAACAGTTCGTGGTTTCAAGGAAATCCTTGAAGGAAAATATGACCACCTTCCAGAAGATGCCTTCCGTGGAGTAGGTTCAATCGAAGACGTTATTGCTAAGGCTGAAAAAATGGGATTTTAAGAGGTGATCTATGGCTCATTTAACTGTCCAGATCGTGACACCAGATGGCCTCGTCTATGATCACCATGCCAGCTTTGTATCGGTACGAACTCTGGATGGTGAGATGGGGATCTTGCCACGACATGAAAATATGATCGCGGTTTTAGCGGTTGATGAAGTAAAGGTCAAACGCATCGATGATGATACTCATGTGAACTGGATTGCAGTAAACGGAGGAATCATTGAGATTGCCAATAATGTGATTACCATTATTGCTGACTCTGCTGAACGTGCACGTGATATCGATGTTAGTCGTGCTGAACGTGCTAAACTTCGTGCAGAACGTGAAATCGAAGAAGCACAAGACAAACACTTGATCGACCAAGAGCGCCGTGCTAAAATTGCATTGCAACGTGCTATTAACCGTATCAATGTCGGAAATAAATTATAAAATAAAAAATGAGAGTGGGACAGAAATCGGTAATTCGTTAGAATTCGATTTCGTCGTCCCACCTCCGCACAGTTGAGTAGGGCTGTAAAAGCTGATGAAATCAGCCTAGTAGAGCCCACTCAACCACTGCGTCTTGCTCGACAATCCAAAGAAAATTGAGAGGCTAGGACTTTTGTCCCAGCCTCATTTTTATTTTGTCTTAGTTAGAAAAACGAATGCAGACTGCCTCAGGAACCTGGAATTCATTAGAGAGTACTGCCAGTCTACCAGTTTCAGGATTGCGCTTAAAGACAGTAGCATTATCTGAATCCTGGTGAACAGCGATAAGGAACTCTTGGTCAGGAGTTAAATCAAAATCACGTGGATTTTTCCCATGAGTTGGAACAATCTCTAATAATTCCAAACTTCCATCTGCTAAAATACTATAGACAGCAATGGAATCATGACCTCGGTTAGAAGCATAGAGGAATTTGCCATCTTTAGAAAGACGAATGGCAGCAGTACCATTGAAACCATCATAGTCATCTGGTAAGGTTGAAATAACCTGCATTTGTTCAAATTCTCCGACTCCATCGTAAATCAATACTTCAATCGTACTATTGAGTTCACAGATAAGATAAGCAATCTTAAAATGGTGGTGGAAAACAAGATGACGAGCACCAGCGCCTGGGGTACAATTATAGGTTGCTAGTTTCGTCAACTTTCCTTCTAGATCGACATCATAGGTAATGACCTCGTCAGTACCTAAGTCACAAGTTACCAGATATTGGTCAGGAGTTAAATCAGTATAGTGTACGTGGGGAGAAGCTTGGTTTTCATGTGGACCATGGCCAGTATGTTGAACTTTGTCAGCTAGTTCAAGACTGCCATCCTCTTTACGTTTATAAACTAGGACTTGGCCTTTATGGTAGTTAGCGCCATAGACTAGACCCCTTGTCTCATCAACTGCAACATAGCAGTGAGGAGCACCTTCTTCAACGACGTGGTTTAGGAGGGTACCATCCGTTTTGTATGCTGCGATTCCACCTTTGTCATCCCGGCTTCCAACAGTATAGAGATGCTGTTGCTGATCAAAGGCTAGGTAGGTCGGACTCGGCTCGCTTGCAAATAGTTCTAGATTTGAGAGCTTGCCAGTCTCAGTATCAAAATCAGCCTCGTAAATCCCTTGGGAAGTACGTCGTGTATAGGTTCCAAAATATACTATTTCTTTCATATTCATACCTCTAGAAAAAATATAATTCAATTATAACATAAAAAGGCTTGCTAGACGAAAAATCTAAGTCAGAAAAAAGAGCTCTTCACTTGTCAAGAAGACAAATTTATCCTTTGCTAAAAGACTCTAAAAACCCCTTATTTTTCTTAAAACATGGTATAATGTTAGAACAAAGGAAAGGAAGAAAAAATGGAACAAAAAGAGAAACAATTTACCTTATCTTGGTTTTTTAAATGGTTTTTAGATAATAAGGCTGTTACAGTTTTTTTGGTGACCTTGTTGTTAGGTCTCAATATTTTTATTCTCAGTAAAATTAGCTTCTTATTTATCCCAGTTATAGACTTTTTATCAGTAGTGATGTTGCCGGTTATCTTATCAGGTCTACTTTTCTACCTCTTGAATCCACTAGTTGATTTGATGGAGAAGTACAAGATAAACCGTGTCTTAGCTATTAGCATTATCTTTATCATTATTGCCATTCTCTTGATTATTGGACTAGCCGTTGCCATTCCAAATCTTCAACGTCAAGTAGTCATTTTTGCACAAAATGTACCAAGTTATCTCGAAGATGCTGACAGAGTTATTGATGACCTTGTAACCAAACGTTTACCTGATGATTTTAAACCCCAACTAGAACAGGTTCTTGCTAATTTTTCAACACAAGCAACTGCTTGGGCAAGTAATATTTCTTCTAAGGCTGTCAACTGGGTGAGTGCTCTTATCAGTGGAACTTCACAGGTCATTGTCGCTCTCATTATCATGCCGTTTATGCTCTTTTATCTCCTTCGAGATGGAAAAGGACTTAGAGACTATATTACTCAATTTTTACCAAATAAATTGAGAGAACCAGTTGGTAAGGTATTAACAGATGTCAACCAGCAACTAGCTAACTATGTAAGAGGACAAATCGCAGTGGCTGTGATCGTCGCTATCATGTTTATCATCTTTTTCAAGATTATAGGACTTCGGTATGCTGTTACTTTAGGTATTACTGCAGGTATTCTCAATTTAGTTCCTTATCTAGGTAGTTTTCTTGCTATGATTCCAGCCCTTGTTTTGGGTTTGATTGCTGGTCCTGTTATGCTCTTAAAAGTTATTATCGTTTTCATTGTAGAGCAAACCATTGAAGGACGTTTTGTTTCCCCACTGATTTTGGGTAGCCAATTGAATATTCATCCAATTACCATTCTTTTTGTACTATTAACTTCAGGATCCATGTTTGGTATTTGGGGTGTATTGCTAGGTATTCCAATCTACGCTTCCGCAAAAGTAATCATCTCAGCAATTTTTGATTGGTATAAAGGAGTTAGTGGACTTTATGAGCCAGTAGAGGAGACTGAAGGTGAACAATAGTCAACAAATGCTCGAAGCTTTGGAGCACCAAGACCTGTCAAAAGCAGAATCTTTTTTCCAAAAAGCTTTAGAAGAAGATTCAGATGAAGTGCTTCTTGAACTTGCTGCTTATTTGGAAGGGATTGGTTTCTTCCCACAAGCAGCACAAATCTACGAGAAATTAGCACCAAAATTTCCAGAAGTCTATATCAATTTAGCTGCTATAGCTGGTGAAGATGGACTTATAGAAGAAGCTTTTGATTATTTAGAGAAGATTGGTCCGGAGAGTGAATGGTACGTATCTGCTCTCGCCTTAAAAGCAGATTTATATCAAATGGAAGGATTGACAGATGTTGCGCGTGAGAAGCTCCTAGAAGCTCGTAGCTACTCTGATGACCCTCTCCTAATATTTGGACTGGCCGAGCTAGATAGCGAGCTAGGAAACGATTTAGAAGCCATTAAAGGCTATGCTCAATTAGATAATCGTCTTATTTATGATCAAACTGGAATTTCGACCTATCAGAGAATTGGTCTTGCTTATGCACGTTTAGGTAAGTTTGAATCTGCAATCGAATTTTTAGAAAAAGCCTTAGAATTAGAATATGATGACCAAACAGCCTTTGAGCTTGCAAGTCTCTATTTTGACCAAGAGGACTACCAAAAAGCAACCTTATACTTTAAACAATTGGACACAATTTCCCCAGATTTCGAAGGATATGAGTACGGCTATAGTCAAGCACTACATAAAGAGCATCAAACAGAAGAAGCACTTAAAATAGCGCAACAGGGCTTGTCAAAAAATCCTTTTGAGACGCGGCTCTTACTCCTTGCATCTCAGCTATCTTACGAGTTGCATCAACCTGAGCAAGCAGAAGCATATCTGCTACAAGCACAAGAGAATGCTGATGACCAGGAAGAAATTTTGCTACGCTTAGCAACCATCTACCAAGAACAAGAAAGATACGAAGATATTCTAGCTTTAGCAGTCTATGATCCTGAAAACCTCTTGACTAAATGGATGATTGCTCGAAGTTATCAAGTGACTGAAGAATTAGATGCAGCCTATGATCTCTATAAGGAACTTTCTACTGATCTCATAGACAATCCAGAGTTTTTGGAGCAATATATTTATTTATTAAGAGAACTCGGCAAGCTAGAAGAAGCAAAAGGATACATCCAAGCTTATCTTCACTTAGTTCCAGATGATATGCAGATGCAGGAATTGTATAACCATTTAATGTAAGATATCCCTAATAATCGCCTTTAAAGAGGCGGTTATTTTTGATGACCTCTTTAAAAAGAATTCAAGTTTCACTATTCAAAATAAATAGATATAGTATGAATTTTGGATAATTTTTTGATATAATTGTTATAGTTATAAGTTGAATAATCAAAATGAATAAAAATAGAAAGATTGGAAATATGACAAAAGTAAAAATTGTAACGGATTCTTCGGTTACTATTGAACCAGAAGTGGTTAAAGAATTTGATATTACTGTTGTTCCTCTATCTGTCATGATTGATAGTGTCCTTTATTCGGATGCAGATCTTGAAGAAGGAGAATTTCTTCGCTTAATGCTCGCTAGTAAAAATCTTCCTAAGACCAGTCAACCACCGGTTGGACTCTTTGCAGAGATTTTTGAAGACTTGGGTAAGGACGGAAGTCAGATTTTGGCTATCCACATGTCCCATGCTTTATCAGGAACTGTGGAAGCAGCTCGCCAAGGAGCAAGTTTATCAACAGCAGACGTTACTGTATTAGATAGTTCATTCACAGATCAGGCATTGAAGTTCCAAGTTGTAGAAGCTGCTAAACTAGCTCAAGAAGGAAAAGATTTAGAAACCATCTTGGAACATGTAGAAGATGTAAAAAATCATACGGAACTCTACATCGGTGTTTCAACTTTAGAAAACCTCGTTAAGGGAGGACGTATTGGTCGTGTTACTGGCTTGTTGAGCTCTTTACTGAATATTCGAGTAGTCATGCAGATGAAAAACCATGAGCTTCAACCTATTGTTAAGGGACGTGGTTCTAAAACCTTTAAGAAATGGTTGGATGAATTAGTAGCCACTCTATCAAATCGTTCAGTAGCAGAGATTGGTATTTCTTATGCAGGTACAAATGAATGGGCAAACGAGATGAAAGCTGTTCTACAACCTTACGTTGAAAAACCAATTTCAGTCCTAGAAACAGGCTCAATTATCCAAACTCACACCGGTGAAAATGCCTGGGCGATCTTAATTCGCTATAATTCCTAAAAAAATGTGGAAAAATTGAAATAAAAGGTGTTTTTGACTTGACCTAAAAGCAATTTTAGGTTATGATTATAAGTGTTAATTAGAAATAATTTTGGAGGATTCATTAACATGGCAAACAAACAAGATTTGATCGCTAAAGTAGCAGAAGCTACAGAATTGACTAAGAAAGATTCAGCAGCAGCAGTTGACGCTGTATTCGCAGCTGTAACTGAATTCCTTTCAGCTGGTGAAAAAGTTCAATTGATCGGTTTTGGTAACTTCGAAGTTCGTAAGCGTGCAGCTCGTAAAGGTCGCAACCCACAAACTGGTAAAGAAATCAAAATCAAAGCTTCTAAAGTTCCAGCATTCAAAGCTGGTAAAGCTCTTAAAGAAGCAGTTAAATAATGATTTTATAAAAAGCCTGTCATATCAAGCATTTGAGCTTGTATGACAGGCTTTTTTTGTGTATAGGGGGCAAATAAGGGGCAAATTATAAAGAATCGAGCAAGTCTAGAATATTATCATCCATCTTTTTAGTAACGTGTGTATAGATTTTATTGGTCGTTCGAGAGTCGGAGTGACCAACTCTTGCCATAATCGCTTTTAGAGGTACATTGTTTTCTGCTAATCTACTAAACAAAGTATGCCTAAAAATATGTGAAGTCAGATGTTTATCTATTGGATTTTTTAAACGTTTATTCGCTTTCTGGATTGCTAAGTTGAAAGAATTGTTTTGGATTGGTATACCATTTTTTGTAACGAAGATAAATCCAAGATCATTGAATGTCTTTCGTGTGTTTTTAGAAAGTTCATTTATTGAGATAAACTCTTTTAAAATTTCAATTTCTCTTTTTGATAAAGAAACAGTTCTGAAGCTTGCAGCAGTTTTTGTAGTTGTTTTAAGTCCTTTTGAATACCCTACTGTTTTATCTAGAGTTCCATGGATTTTTACTATCTTATTGTCAAAATCAATATTTTCTTGTTTAATAGCAATAGCTTCACCGATTCGACATCCATTGTATGACATGAATTCTGCAAGCAAACCTAGTCTATATGTATTCTTTGTTCTGTATAATTCCTCTAGTAATCTTTTCAGTTCATCCTCTTCCAGAAATTTCTTTTCTGTCTTTTCTAAATCCTTAATAGTCTTCACTAGTTTGGGAAGCTTCGCACGCCTTGCAGGGTTGTCTTTGATGTATTCAAGATTAACTGCATAATCAAGTGATAGGTTTAAAATCATCTTATAGCGCTCTAGTTTTGAACGTGAAAGGTCAAGGTCATTTAAAAAGCGCTGAATGTATTTTGTATCGATGTTACTCACTTTCACAGATAGTTCAAAAGCCTCTTTAAAATCATTCACGCTACTAGTGAGAGAGCTGATAGAACTACCTTTAATCTCTTTCTGATAAAATGTCCACCATTCATCTAAAACGTGTTGATAAGACACATCTGTTGATTGTATGTTCTGTAAAGTTTCTTCTATGCGTTCATCCAGTAATTTCTGCGCTTCCTTTTTTGCTCTGGCTGATCCAGAATCGAGAGTTACAGAAACTCTTTTCCATTTTTCAGTGTATGGGTCTTTATATCTCTCAAAAAATTTATACTTTCCGTTAGGAAGTTCTTCCATCCACATTGCATTTACCTAACTTTTTTGATAAAATGGGTATAGAAAAGAGGGCTTTTTAATGCCATTCTTTCTATAAACAGTATATCCTCACACTTTGGCTTGCAGGCGAGTGTGGGGATTTTTTTATTTTCTATTTTTATTATAAGTGTAGATTTTTATATTTTGCTCGATAGGTATGTTAAAAAAATCTGCATCGTGCGTAACGATAGAAAAACCTTCTGACATAGCTTTTTTGAGATAAAGAGCATCATTTAAATCTAACATATGTTCTGTTAGATTTGAAATCTCTTCAAAGTCTTGAATATCAAAATCTATGATGGTCATTTTAGGAATGATTTCAGTTTCAACTGTATCAATAACATCGTCGTAAATATCTAAGAAATGCTGCGTTTTTTGATAATTGTGTTTAAAATCAAAATTTTCTTCTCGCAAGCTATGTTCTCTCAAGTACTGTTTGTACCCGGCTCTTACGAAAGTATTTACAAATTCTGAAATCGACAATGTAGTAAAGAACAATTCGTTTCCTTGACTTCTAGCTAATTCCCACATTCGATCATATCTTTTGGGAGTGCCAGTTTGTAGATAGATAAGGACATTGACATCAATAAGTAACTTTTCATCTGGTTTAAATTTGAAACGATTTAAGTCGTAGGCAGTAGTTGTCATACTCCAAGTTCCTCATCCATTTCAGCCGCAAGAATTTTTCTAAACTCTTTATCTTGTTTTCTTTTGTTTTTACTGTTTTTTATAGAACGTTCGATAGTACGACGATCGGCAGGATGTAGTGTATCTGGGTTTACTTTTATTAGTTCTTTTAACGTTTCGGCATCAGCAACATCATAGAGTTGACCGATAGCATGGTTAGAAAAAGCAGAAATTAAATCAGTAATTCCTTCAAAATCTAATGTAGTTTCTTCGTTGTTTTCGATATTAGCTTTTAATATATCAAAAACTTTATCTCCTTTAACTGACGTTACTGCGAGTGAATCACCTATTACATCTTTTATAAATAATGTTGCCATATTTTTATCTCCTTTTAAAAATTAAAGGTATCGTTACTTTCAATTCTAACATTTTTTCTAGGTTTTAAACACTTATTAATATCAAATTCCATCCAAAGTAAAGTTCCTCTAAAACGTTCAGGCATTGACTGGTGATTAGTTATTCCGGTTGGACTTATAGAATAGAAGGCCTGATTCGAAATCAATTTTAGTTGTCCACGTTGATGGAGTATATCTTTAACACTATACAAGCCAACTCCACCTTCCTTTTTTCGCTTGGTAGTATTTCCGTCTACAAAGGCCCACTCAACAGCTTCAATGTCAGAAATCATGTGTGGATTTCTTTGCTTTACTTTTGCAGGAAGACCTACACCTAAGTCAGAAATTGCTAGACGCAATATTCCTTGTTTTGGATAGTGCTGACCACAGATATAAAACCTATCTGCTCCAGAATGATCACGGACGTTATGAACAATTTCAAAGATACAGTATGATACTTCTTTTAAAAAGTCGTCCGATATCTTATTTCCGATAGCAGAGAATACCTCTTCTTTTATATATTCGCGAATAAGTTTATCATTTGAAGGAGTATCTGCAAAAAATGTGATAGTTGTATTAAATGTATCAATTAACTTTTCACCCAAGTTATAATATGGGAAGAAATTGTTTTTTTGTAGTATTTCCCTTACTTTATTTGGCATAGTTTCAATTTTTGCACCAACATTATCAGTGATTTGTAATGCCATCTCAAACATCATTGATAACAGGACGGTCATTTCTGCATCTATCCAACTTGTTCGTGAAAAATCAAAAAGAATTTCATCAAACTGAGTCGCTTTGCTGATAGCTTTAATAAATTCCAAATTTAGCAAAAAGATATTTTGATATTCTGGCTTTATCTCTGCAGGGACATTGATTGTATACTTTGCCATCTTCACGCTCCCACAATATTCTTGAACTCTTCCTGAATCATATCTTCGCCCCAGGTTGTTGAGATTTTGTGTCTTTCGGCAAACTGGTTCCAGTTGAAGTCTGATACTTCGTATTGTGCGAGTTCTTCAGAGATGAGATGTCGAATCATGAAGCGGTCTGCTTCGTTCTCATATTTGTAAAGAAGTCGTTTGTAATTGGCTGGGTCGTGGTTTATGTGCCCTAATTCGTGCAGAATGACCTCTTCGCGCTCTTTCTGGGTAAGATTACCGTTAACGTAAATGATGCGCTCATCAGGGAAATAGAAGCCTCTACGCTCCCACATGGTCTCAGGGAAGAGATAGAGTGTAACCTGGTATTCATCCAGTAACTCATTCACTTTCAATTTCGGACACCCCCAGAGAGAGTTTAATGATCTGCGCAATCTTGTCTACATCCTCATCTGATAGTGGTTTACCATCAAAGAGAACCACACGTTCACGAAGATTAGACAAGTCGACCACACGGCCGTCAGCAGTAGTGACAAGGTCGCTTGAGATAGCTGGATTGTCAGTACGACCTAGAAGATAATCAGTAGACACGTTGAAGTAGTCAGCGATTTGTTGCAATCTGTCTGATTTTGGATTTGCTTTCTTGATTCCATACAAGGAATTTCTACTAATACCAAGTTTATCTTCTAAGTCATTTAAAGAAATTCGATGCTTATCTGCTAAATCTTTAATTCTTTCAAATGCTGTAGTCATTGATTTAATAACCTTTCTAAGCATTACGAAAAAATATTTTAAGATTAATCATAAAAATACTTGACCAAAATTAAGACTAGTATTAAAATAGTATTCGTAAGCTAAAGAGTTAGCGAAACAGACGACTAAAAAAATAAAAACCTAAAAAACCGATTCCCGTCCGTTTTGAATAGGTAAACCTTACTTTTTAGTAGGTCTTTTCTCTATGTTTTTATTTTAAGACTAGTTTTAAATAAAGTCAAGAGATTAGCTAACTTTTTAGATAATTTTTTAAAAAGGAGGTTGGAGATGGAGGAAAAAGAAATATTCGAATTATTGGAATTCCTAGCTACTGATTATGGACGAGGGTATCTAGCTGGATTAGTTAACGGGATTTCAATGATTTTGAAAATTTTAAAAAAAGCAGAGTAAGTTCTCCGCTTTCATCAAATTATTTTGATAGCTTATCTACAGCCTTTTGAAGTTCTGTGATTCCGTTAACTGCTTGAGTAAGTTTATTGATATCAAGTTCACCTGTGAAAAATTTTGAAGTGATATCTACTTGCTGGCTTTGTTTTAAGGCATCCAGTTTTAATTCATGCTCTTTTTCAAGTCTTTGTAATTCGCTTTCAGATTGTTCCTTTAATTCTTTTATTTTGGAATCGGTTTGATGTTTATTTGCGAGATAAACAAGAAACGCAGGAACGCATGAAGTTAAAAAAGTTATCAAAATTTGATTAGTGTCCATGTACTCACCTCCTTTCTGCTTATATTATAGCAAAAAGGAGAGAAAGAAATAGAAAGGAAAATATATGAGTCAACAACATCAAAAGTGGATTCAACTTGTCAAAGACAAATTGAATTCAGAAGGAATGACACAAACGCACCTTGCTCGTGCTTGTGGAGTAAAGAAGCCTACCATTTCAGAATTGCTGAAATATGGTAAAGGTAGTGACAGATTAAAAAAACCGAGTGTGCGATGTCTTAGGCATTGACGAAAGCTGGGTTGATTTAGGAGAGTACGAGTCAAAATAAAGACAGCAACAGTAAAAATGTTCAAGGAACGCCCAAATGGAGACATAAGCGAGTTCATTATAGAACTAATAATCCCAAGTCGTCGGAGATATGGCGCAGTAATTAGAGAATACATTGAGTATTATAACGCTAAAAACTTTGCCAAGATCTATTTTTACGAAGTGCTAGAATTAGAGACTTCTAAAAAACTAGAGAGGAGAACAGATGAACGAACTAGAAAGAACAGCCCTCAATGAGATATTGAGGACCGTGACATATATAGCTGAAAAGTTGGATGAACTAGACTCTAAATTTTCTCAATCAGAAGAAGATGTAAAAAGTAATGCTTCATCTGCATCGTAATCAGCAGCAATAAATTGAGCTGCCGAGAGAATGAACTTTTTTAAATCCTCGATATCTTTACCATCATGTCTGCGGACGTAATGAGTCTCATCATTTCCTATCCAAGCGACGGATTTTGCTAAAGCTTGAATTTTTGGAAAATCATTCAAGTAGTCAGCGATTACTTTTCCAAGCATGATTGATTTGATGTGTTCTTCGTCAGATGGATTTTTGGAAATTACGTAGTCTTTTATGAGAAATTCGGCTGCTTTGCGATATCCGACGCCTGCTATTTGATTCAATGCCTCAGATTCAGCGACGGTTGCTTGGGAATAGATTTCGACAAAAACAGGAGAAACTTTTTCTATATTTTCAGGGAGTTTAACCTTGATTGGAGGGCGGTATGTATAATTTACCGTTGATGCACTTTCATAATTATCATTGATATATTCTATTACAAAATATTTCAAACAATCTTCAAAAGAACATCGAAAAATAACGGAAAATCTCCCTTCTTCTGAAACACTTGTTCTTTCAGAGCTTGTACTTTGTCCAACATGTAGAGGAGACATGGTTCTACCGCAGTGAGGGCATTTCGAAGGAGTATCAATTGTAACGGTTGTTCGCATATCTCTAAAATAAATCTCGACATTAAGTTTCATAAGCAATCTCCAATCGTTTTTATTTTATTATACCAAATTTAGAAAGGAATTAACATGATTCATCATTATATAACACATTATGCAAGCAATGGGAAAGATTACGCTGAAGCATGGATTCAAATAAATATTTTTGGAATGTGCTTTTGTTTATGGAAAAAGCGTACAACCATTGAACGATTGTACGCAAACGAAGATTAGACTTTCTTCCAGCCGTTGTCTTTAGCTGATGTCGGAGGTAACCGATCACCTTTTCCAATAGTTGCTGTATGACCATTAGTGACTTTTCCACCACGAGGTCCCACCTCGACATAGTGGCCGGGTTTCTGATTGTCTGTTCCAGGTTTTATTTGTTCAAAATAAAAAAAGCAGTGACCGAAATCACTGCTTATCAGCTGTAGCAAATTCATAGAGCTTTTCTGCTGTGAGAAGGGCCATTTTGTCCATGCTTGTTTTTCCTTTTCTAAGGTCAGAAACAGTAGTCCATGGAACTCCAGCACCTTGTGAAATAGAAGATGTAGACATCGAACTGTCTAATAATTCTTGAATAACTTTTCTCATATTATTTGTCCTTTTTATTTTTGAAATAAATGTATACATTGATTGCGATTATAAAAATAGCTATTGCACTAACCATTGCTTTTCTCTTTTCGTTTGATAAAATAGAGGTGTGAGGGGCTTTCGCCCCTATCTCTTAGCGTTTACCTTTTTCTTTATATTATATAACGGTATACCGAGAAAATCAAGCGTCATGCTTGGTTAGTAGGTTTTTTGATTTATAGAGAACTTGCAATAAAAGTAGAAGTGGAAATAAGAATTGAAACTATTACAAGCTATGATAAAAAATATAGATTGAAAAAATAAATGAAACAAAAAAAAACAACTCCGATTCGGAGTTGTTTTCGTCTAACCGTATACAAGTGATGCGGTTGCTTATTTGAGACCGTATTTTTTGTTGAAACGATCCACGCGTCCATCTGCTTGAGTGAACTTTTGACGTCCAGTGTAGAATGGGTGTGAGTCTGATGAAATTTCCACACGGATCAATGGGTAAGTTTCGCCTTCGAACTCAACAGTTTCGCTAGAGCGTTTTGTTGAACCGCTAAGGAATTTGTAACCAGTAGTTGTGTCCATGAAGACAACTGGGCGATATTCTGGATGGATATCTTTTTTCATTTTGCAATATTTCCTTTCTGCCATGGTCTCTTTGCGAGCCATAGATTGTTACCATACTAGTCTATCAGATTCTGAAAAGTTTGGCAAGCTTTTTATCTATTTTTCAGCAAGTTTTTTAATTTTTGGTAGATGAGTTCATTCTCATCTAAACTATAAGAATTTGCGCCACTAGCAAGGGGATGGCCTCCTCCGTCGTGTTGTTTGGCAATTTCATTGATAGGAGTGATTTTACTGCGCATTCGCACACGGAAGTGACCATCAGCTTGTTCAACAAAGATGGCCCAAGCCTTAACAGTATCAATTCGACCAGGTGCTCCAACAATCGCTGCTGTTTCAGCATCTGTAACCTTATATCTTTTCAAGATTTCTTGAGTAAGCAGAACGCGTGCGGCTCCGTTTTCATCAACTTCTAAGTGATCATAGACATAGCCTTGAAGTTTTGCAATCTTGAAGCTCATGGTATCCATTTGACGAGACAATCCAGCAAAGTCAAAATCAACTTCTCGGAGCTGGGCAGCTATTCTAAAGGTACGAGCACTAGTTGACGGGTAGAGAAAACGCCCAGTGTCCCCGACAATTCCTGCATAGAGAAGTCGTGCCGCTTCACTAGACAAAGCCAGCTGATTTTCTTGAGCAAATAGAGTAATCATCTCACTGGCACTGCTTGAACTTGTATCCACCCAAGATAGGTCACCATAAACATCATCATTTGGATGGTGATCGATTTTGATGGTGAAATCAGCTTGTTCATAGCGTTTATCATCGATACGCGGACGATTCGCTGTATCACAAATAATAGCAAGAGCTTCGTGGTAGTCACTGTCTTGGACAGTATCCATTTCCGCCATCCAAGTCAAAGTCGGTTCATTATAGCCAACAGCTTTGATGGTCTTTTCTGGAAAATGGTGTGTAAGAAGAGCTTTCAAGCCTACCTGACTCCCTATGGCATCGGGATCTGGTTTCATATGACGGTGAATGATAATCGTATCGTATGCTTTGATTTTTTCTAAAATTTGGTGACAAATTTCCATGATGAACCTCAATTCTTTCTCATTTCATTGTAGCACAAGAGTTTTTATTTTTAAAATGAAAAAGATGTGATATAATGGAGAAAGATTAATTGAGGAGGATCTTATGGCATTAGCAAAAATTGTATTTGCCAGTATGACCGGTAATACTGAAGAAATCGCAGATATTGTAGCAGATAAATTAAGAGAATGTGGGTTAGATGTCGATGTTGATGAGTGTACAACTGTTGACGCTTCTGACTTTTTAGAAGCAGACATCGCCATTGTAGCAACTTATACATACGGAGATGGAGAATTACCAGATGAGATGATGGACTTCTACGAAGATCTAGCAGACCTCAACTTGAGCGGTAAAATCTATGGTGTAGTCGGTTCAGGTGATACTTTCTACGATGAATTCTGTAAAGCTGTTGATGACTTTGACCGAGTATTTGTAGCTACAGGAGCTGAAAAGGGTTCAGAGTGCGTTAAAGTTGACCTTTCTGCTGAGGAAGAAGATATTGAACGCTTGGAGCAATTCGCAGAAGAATTAGCTTCTAAAGTGGGATAAGCATGAAGTTGCACTGATGAACATTGTCAGTGCAGTTTTTATTCATGAGGCTTAAGATTTGACTAGCCTATGTAGTGCTTTTTTGGGACTATAGTTCAATTAAAAAGGAGACCCTATGGATTTAGAGATTATTAGACAAGAAATCGATAAAATCGATGACCAAATCGTCCAACTTTTAGAAGAGAGGATGCAGTTAGTTGAAGGCGTAGTTGCTTATAAAAAAGCTTCAGGGAAACCTATTCTAGACACTAAAAGAGAAGAAGTTATCTTTGAGAAAGTCAGAAGTCGTGTCAGCAATAAAAAGTACGAAGATACAATTGTAGCGATTTTTTCAGATATTCTCAAACGCTCACGTGATTATCAGGATAAAAACATCATATGAAAAAAGAACACTTTTACCCACTAGGAATCTTTCTAGCTGGTATGCTGGGAGGAATTGTGCGTTTTCAGATTTCGAAATGGTTGCCATCTAGTCCAGACTTCCCTTGGGGGACACTCCTTGTCAACTATTTAGGGATTTTCTGTTTAGTCTACCTTGTAAAAGGTTATCTGGTTTATAAGGGTAGCAGTAAAGGTCTTATTCTAGCGCTTGGAACAGGCTTTTGTGGGGGCTTAACGACATTTTCTAGTTTACTATTAGATGCAGTGAAATTGCTGGACACAGGGCGGTACCTTAGTTTGCTTACGTATTTGATTTTGAGTATCGGCGGTGGGCTTTTATTTGCTTATTGTCTAGGGAGGAAGAAATGGTAGTATTTTATCTGGCGCTTGCCTGTGGACTGGGTGCCCTTGTTCGTTATTTCTTTTCCCGTTATAATCAAGATTCCATCTTGCCATTAGGTACACTCATAGCTAATTTTCTCGGTTGTTTTTTGATTGGATTATGCTACAACCATGTAGAATCAAAAGAAGTCTATTCTATACTTGCTACTGGTTTTTGTGGTGGCTTGACGACTTTTTCAACCTTGAATGATGAACTCCAAAAACTGCTAAGTGACAAGAAGGCATTTTATAGTTATTTATTATTAACCTACTTGCTTGGTTTTCTTGCGATTTTTTTAGGAATTCTGCTATAAATTTCTTTACTTTTCTGTGGAAATTTGATAAACTGTATTTTGTGTGTAATGGACGCACAAAAATACAGTTTATCCGCTGAGGAAGTTTCCTCAAGATTGACAAAGATAGGAGAATAAAATGAATCCATTAATCCAAAGCTTGACTGAAGGTCAACTTCGTACAGATATCCCTTCATTCCGTCCTGGTGACACTGTTCGTGTACACGCGAAAGTTGTCGAAGGAAACCGTGAACGCGTTCAGATCTTTGAAGGTGTTGTTATTGCACGTAAAGGTGCTGGCATCTCAGAAAACTACACAGTTCGTAAAATCTCTAACGGTGTAGGTGTTGAACGTATCTTCCCAATCCACACTCCACGTGTTGAAAAGATCGAAGTTGTTCGTTACGGTAAAGTACGTCGTGCGAAATTGTACTACTTGCGTGCTCTTCAAGGTAAGGCAGCTCGTATCAAAGAAATCCGTCGTTAATTCGACTAAAAAACTCTGCTTACTCAGCAGGGTTTTTCTCTAGCTCCCTTAGTTCAATGGATATAACAACTCCCTCCTAAGGAGTAGTTGCAGGTTCGATTCCTGCAGGGAGCGAAACTAGTCACAAAAACACTGGATAACCAGTGTTTTTTCTTGCTTTTATATCTCATAAGAAACCCTGAAAATATATAGAGAGCAAGGAAACCGCTCTCTTTTTATGTTATAATAGGCACAGAATGTTTAGGAGAAAGAGATGAAAAAAGGCTTATTAATAGGCTGCTTATCCGTAGTAATCCCAATTGCAATGCTCATAATCCTTAGTCCTATTTTTGCAATGATGGACATGTGGGGGCTATTTGCCCATGCAAGTCGGAATGAATTTGAGCAAGCTGTGCATCGTTCTTATGAGAACTACGGTCTTACAGGTCAGTTTGAGTTAGAAAAATATGAAAAAAACTATACAAGTGTAGGAGGATTTGTAATCCATGGTACTTACACTGAAAATATAGATGGTAAAACCTATCAGGCTAATTCTCGATTTGAATACTATACTCGTCCTTCGGAAAACAAAAAGTATAAAAAGACGGATGCAGAAGTAGATTATGAACAAAACAAAAAAATTTATCACGCTTTTCCAGAATTAGCTTATTTAGGAATTGAGATTAGTCCAGGCACCAGCGAATTTTTAAAAAAATTGGAGAATTCAATAACAGACCCTAAAATGACTGCTTTGAAGTACGAAGGGATTGATTTTCAATTTAATAGTAAATCTGGCAACATGTATCTTTATGATAAAATCTTAGAGGAAAATCAAAGAAATGGACAAGCATTACAAGGGATGTATCCTATGGATGCTCAATATCTTTTCCAAAAAGATATTTTTATACCAAAATTTCAATTTCGATACTACACTCCAGAAGACAAGAAGGATCAGTTATATGATGCCTATCTTGAAGGCCTTGAATCGCAAATGAAAGAGTTTTTTAACAATCAACCCTTACCAAGCGGTCTTTATGCTGTAAAGATTGATAAATATGAAGGCGATAAACTTGTCAATAATAGCGGTGGCTATTATGTAAAGATTGAGAATCATCAGATTGTGGAGTTTATCAAAGATTTACAGTAGGAGTTACTATGATAAGGCTCTTCAACTGTTCAGAATTTAAGAGAAAGAGGGTTTAGATTAGATGATTCAAGAAGAATACTTGCAAAAAAAAAAAGAATATAAAATTCGCTTAGTCTTAGTAATCATTCTATTCGTATTATTTTCTATCCTAAGTATCTTGCTCATCATAAATCTCAATAGATTTATCCCACTAGGCGCGACAGCTATGGCTACAGTTGTGCCATTTAACCATTTTTTACTCGTTCCACTTTGGGAAGAGAAAAAAGCGATTGAAGCAGAGCATCCTGAATGGAAGGACCGTAGTACTAGTGGAGCCGAGGTTCCTTCGACAGAAGCAAGTAAACGAAACATAGCAACTGTTGGGAGCGTTGTTACCTTGTTTTTATCGTTTGCTTTACTCTATAGGCCTGCTAAGGTATACCAGAAGATACCTACTATTGATGAACTAAATAACCTTCCCAAGATTGAGAACAAGGGCATTCCTAAACTGGATAATAAGAAAATTCCAAAAATAAAAAGAGACTCAGAAAAGTAATCTGTATGCTAAAAACACCCCACGAGTGAGACCTTTATCTCTAACTTCAGGGGTGCTTTTATTATATTCTATTCAGTTTACAAGACCCAAGTTCGGATGGCATGGGCAACGCCAGATTCATCATTTGTTTTGGTGATGTATTTGGCGATTTTTTTGAGTTCAGGATTTCCATTTTCCATAACAACGGGATTCCCAACGACTGCTAGCATAGCACGGTCATTTTCTTCGTCTCCAATAGCCATGGTCTCATCCTTACTTAGTCCAAGTTTTTCTGCTAGGTGAGTGATAGCAGATCCCTTGTCTACATCCTTTTTAAGGAGTTCTAGGTAAAATGGAGCAGATTTGTTGATAGAGTATCGCTCGTAAAATGCTGCTGGAATCTTTTCAATAGCAGCATCGAGAATCTCAGGTTCGTCGATAAACATACATTTGACGATTTCTTTATTAGCCATCTCTTCAGGTGTACGATAGAAAATCGGCATGCTGACGAGGGTTGATTCGTGAACCGTGTATTTTCCGATATTGCGATTGGCAGTATAGATGCCGTCCTTGGTAATGGCGTGCATGTGGACACCGAGCTTACGGCTGAGAAATTCCATATCCAGATAGTCCTCGTAAGTCAAGGATTCGCTGATAATCTCATGTCCTGTAGCAGTTTCTTGGACAAGGGCTCCGTTGAAGGTCACAACATAGTCACCACCGGCTCTCAACTGCAAGTCATCAAGGAGTTTGGCAACACCAGCGATTGGGCGACCTGTGGCAATCACAACCTTAACACCAGCTGCTTTGGCATCTTGGATGGCTGCAAAAACTTCTGGTGTAATTTCTTTTTTACTATTAACCAGGGTACCATCAATATCGACGGCGATTAGTTTTATACTCATAAATTTCCTCTGTTATTTCTTATTTGGAGTAAAATGATCATTCTCAATCAATCTTGAAAATTGTTGAATGATACTCGTGAAAATACTGTTTTGCTTTAGCATTTCTTTAGGGAAGTAGAAACGGTTGTCACCATGACGGCTTCCTGCAAGAGATTGGACGATCGGAGATAGACTTGAAAGTTCTGCTAGTTCACCATTCTTTTGGACAATCTCGATTTGCGTTCTTGGATTTTCGGATTCTGGTCGATAAATATCGTAAGGAAGGTCGAAATTCTTATGAATAGCAGTATAGTAGTTAGGGTCAAAACCAATGTCCTCTACTAAATTTCGCATGATTTCAAGTTTGTCTTGGTCTTCCTCAGAAAAAGTGATGGATTTGAAAACCTTACGATTAATGAAACGTTGGGAAAGGTCAGCTAAAATCTTGTCTGTACTATTCATCCAAAGTTGGAAGTAGGTGTTCATGACACCATCGTCTAGCGCTAGATAGTCAGACAAGGTTACCTTCTTCTCAAAAAATGGCAGTAGATGTGGGGATGTAAGAGCAAAGAATTCCTTATTTTCAGGATAGAGTTCCTTGGCACGTTTCAAAAGATTTTGCAGAAGGACTTCCATGGCACGTGTAGCTGGGTGGAAATAAACCTGCATGTACATCTGGTAACGACTGAGAACATAATCCTCGATGGCATGCATCCCATTACGCTGAAAGGCAATGCCATTTTCAACAGGACGAATGACACGAAGAATCCGTGTCAGATCAAACTGGCCATAAAAAGCACCGGTGAAGTAGGAGTCACGAAGGAGATAGTCCATACGGTCTGCATCAATCTGACTAGAAATCAGCTGCACCACTTGTTTGTTTGGATAAGTGTGGTCAATCACGCTGGCTACTTTTTTTGGAAAGTCCGGTGCTACCTGCAAAAGAACCTGATGAATCTCTGTTTCAGGGCTTTGGATAATTTCCTGGGTAATGACCTCATGGTCAGTGTCAAAGAGATTTTCAAAAGTATGAGAGTAGGCACCATGTCCGAGATCATGTAATAGAGCTGCAGTCATGGTTAAGAGAGACTCGTTAGAATCCCATTCCTCAGGATATTTCTCCTCAAAAATCTCGGTGATTTGACGGGCAATTTCGTAAACACCCAAACAGTGAGAAAAACGACTATGCTCTCCACCATGGAAAGTATAGCTAGATGTCCCAAGTTGTTTGATACGACGGAGCCGCTGAAATTCTTTGGTATTGATCAGGTCATAAATGACTTGATTATTAACGTGGATATAGTTGTGAACGGGGTCACGAAATACTTTTTCATTCATAAGACCATTATAGCAAATTCCTTGGCTTTTTGGTAAAATAGTAGGGACAAGCGAGAAGAAGGAGGAATCGTTGTGAAGATTAGAATGAGAAATACCATCAAGTTCGATGAACAATTGGAAGTGATCGACCAACTTTATGATGTTGAATTACGTGAAAAGGGCGATTTTTCCTATCTTTTGTTTTACAATGAAGACCAAGAAAAAGTAGTTTTGAAATTTAATGGGGAGGAACTAGTCATGACCCGTTTCTCAAATCCCAAGACCATCATGCGTTTTCTCAAGGGAACTGATAGTTTAGCCTATATTCCAACACCTATGGGTATGCAGGAATTTATCATCCAAACAAGCCACTATGAAGTTGGTGAAGAGAAGATTGAACTAGCCTATCGACTACAAAACAAAGAAGGAGTTTCATTTGCCAACTACCGTTTAGAAATTACTTGGGGATAAGAAAAAGAGGCTGGGACAAAAGTCCTAGCCTCTCAATTGTCTTTGGATTGTCGAGCAAGACGCAGTGGTTGAGTGGGCTCTACTAGGCTGATTTCATCAGCTTTTACAGCCCTACTCAACTGTGCGGAGGTGGGACGACGAAATCGAATTCTAACGAATGACCGATTTCTGTCCCACTCTCATTTGATATACAGTTCCTGATTTTTCAAGACGATTTCACGTACGCTTGCAAATTTCTTAATTTTTTTTAGCTCTTCTGGATGTGTCACAAGAGTGATAACATATCCTTCTTTACCCATGCGTCCTGTTCGACCCGCACGGTGAGTGTAAGTTTCCTTGTCTCTAGGGACGTCAAAGTTAATCACGCATTCCAAGCTATCAATGTCGATACCACGAGCGAGAAGGTCTGTGGCAAGAAGTAGTGTCAGTTGATTATCTTTGAATTTTTCTAGAATAACTTTTCTAAATTTGACGTTGACATCGCTAGCTAGCGAAACTGCTAAAACATCACGATATTGTAATTTTTCCTCGGCGCTTCCAAGGTCGGACAAGCTATTAAAGAAGACAAGACCACGGAAATCTTCAACCTGTGCCAGTTTACGAAGCATATCTACTCTGTGACGTTGGTCTACTTGCATGTAGAAATGTTGAATATTGTCTAACTTTTGGTCTGATAGATCAATGATGCGCGTATTAGGTGCAATCTTATCTTGGTCAAATTTGGTAGTGGCACTCATATAGATGAGTTGGTGGTCACGAGGTGCATAGTGGGTAATCTTCTCCACAAAATGAATTTGAGAATCATCAAGGAGTTGGTCGAATTCATCAAGAATGATTGTTTCCACATTCATCATCTTGATTTTTTTCAATTTAATGAGTTCAAAGATACGACCAGGTGTTCCAATCAGAATTTCTGGTCCTTTTTTAAGTCGTTCAATTTGGCGTTTCTGGCTCGAACCGGATAGAAATAGCTGAGCTGTTAATCCGATAGCCTCACCCCAGGTTTTAGTGACTTCAAAAATTTGTCCAGCAAGCTCAGTATTAGGTGCTAAAATCAATAATTGTTGGGCTTTTTTCTTTTGGAGTTTGAGAAGACTAGGTAGGAGATAGGCCAAAGTCTTTCCTGTTCCTGTTGGACTAACTCCAAGAAGATTTTCACCTTCTGTTATAGGTTCAAAAAGTTGAGTTTGAATGGGAGTAAATTCTTGGAAGCCCAGTTGGTCAAGGAGTTCAAGCCATTCGGTAGGTAGTTTGGTTTTCATTTTTCTGCCTCAAATCTAATGCCAGAATCCTGGCGCATGGTGTAAAGTAGGTCATGGACGTGTGTCGCATCATCTATCCAGGATTGGTAGAGTACCTGGTTTGGTTGCTTAATCATGTTTGCAAAAGCAGCAACTTCCTCAGTCATGGTGTGAGGAGCCTGATGGATAGGAAGATGAACATCATTTCCTTGATGGTCTGTGAAAATAGCCGACTTAATATGTTCAATAGAATTAAGTATTAGTGTTCCATCTGTCGTATATATTTCGCAAGGCAAATTAGAGGTTATGTTTTTACCAGTCTTGATACGAACTTGAAATTCTGGATAAGACAAGATACCATCCCCGTTTAAATCAATGCTATTATCTAGTTTCTGAGCTTGATAGGTTGCATGAGTTGGTTTTCCAAATAAGCGAATAGTAGCATAAATCGGATAGATACCAAGATCCATAAGTGCGCCTCCTGCAAAACGGTCTGAGAAAACGTTTGGAGTATTGCCAGCAAGGAGTTCAGGCATTTTAGATGAATATTTGGCAAAGTTGAAATCTGCACCAAGAACCTGTTTGTCAGCAAGAAAACTCTTAATTGTAGCGAAAGCATCTTCATGATAGTTGCGTGCTGCTTCAAAGATAAAACAGTGGTTATCTTTAGCTGTTTGAACTAAATCTTGCAATTCATGTGGTTGAGTAACGGCTGGTTTTTCAAGGATAACGTGTTTACCAGCTAATAAAGTGGACTTAGCTTGAGAGTAGTGCAAAGAATTTGGACTTGCTATATAAACGACATCAAAGGAGTTCATTAAAAAAGTGTCCATCTGGTCAAATAACTGAACATTGCTGTACCGACTAGCGAATTGTTCTGCAGTTTCTAGTTTTCTGGAATAGACTGCAACCAGTTGAAATTTCCCGCTAGTATGGGCAGCCTCAACAAAATGGTGGCTGATTGAACCAGTTCCGATGATACCAAGTTTTAGCATAGAAACTCCTTTTCCACAAGTAATGATTGATTTCATTATATCATAGAAAGAGTCAACTCGTTAAGTTAAGATAATTCTTTTGCTTTGAAGCTTCGAAATTTCTAGAAAAAATGGTACAATAGTGACAGTATATTTAGGAGATTAGTATGAGATTATTACCCATGAGAAAAATTTCTCGTCATTCAAAAAGATTGGCACTTTTTTTGACTTTTTGTGCGGGTTATGTAGATGCCTATACCTTTATTGTAAGAGGGAATACCTTAGTCGCTGGGCAGACAGGGAACGTGGTCTTTTTATCAGTCGGCATCGTTCAGAAAAATCTAGCGGATGCTGAACTAAAGATATTGACACTTTTATCTTTCATGTTAGGCGTTTTTATGTTGACGATTTACAAGGAAAAACTTCGTATTGTTAAAAAACCAATTCTATCACTTGTTCCATTAGCTATTCTGTCATTGATCATCGGCTTTATTCCACTGAATGTTGATAATATTTTTATTGTTCCTCCTCTAGCTTTTTGTATGGGTCTCGTTACAACAGCTTTTGGTGAGGTTTCGGGAATTGCCTATAACAACGCCTTTATGACGGGGAATATCAAACGGACCATGTTGGCTTTTGGTGAATACGTCCGAACCAAGCATACAGCATTTTTATTGGAAGGATTGATTTTTGTGAGCTTACTTATTAGTTTCATTCTAGGAGTGGTATTTTCAGCTTACTTAACCATTGTTTTCAACGAAAAAACGATTTTAGGTGTCCCTATCATGATGAGTATTTTTTATCTAAGTATGGTTTTATCTGCTTGGCAAAAAAAGTCTACTAAAACGCTGAATTTTGAGTGAAAATACTTGTCAAAAATTTGGAATCATGCTATACTTGTAGAGTTGACTATGCACATGCCTGTGCAACCGCTCGATCATCGTCGCTCATCCCTTGAGCTTAAGTGGTTCGTCCCACGATGCTAGGCGAGTCTTCACAATAATTCGGGGAAACCCCAAAAATCATAGGAGGTGCATAATGAGCACATACGCAATTATCAAAACTGGCGGAAAACAAGTTAAAGTTGAAGTTGGTCAAGCAGTTTACGTTGAAAAATTGAACGTTGAAGCTGGTCAAGAAGTTACTTTTAACGAAGTTGTTCTTGTTGGTGGTGAAAACACTGTTGTCGGAACTCCACTTGTTGCTGGAGCTACTGTAGTTGGAACTGTTGAAAAACAAGGAAAACAAAAGAAAGTTGTTACTTACAAGTACAAACCTAAAAAAGGTAGCCACCGTAAACAAGGTCACCGTCAACCATATACTAAAGTTGTCATCAACGCAATCAACGCTTAATTTTAAGGAGAACGCATGATACAAGCAGTCTTTGAGAGAGCCGAAGATGGCGAGCTGAGGAGTGCGGAGATTACTGGACACGCCGAGAGTGGCGAATACGGCTTAGATGTCGTGTGTGCATCGGTTTCTACGCTTGCCATTAACTTTATCAATTCCATTGAGAAGTTTGCAGGCTATGAACCAATCTTAGAATTAAACGAAGATGAAGGTGGCTATCTGATGGTTGAAATTCCAAAGGATCTTCCTTCTCACCAGAGAGAAATGACACAATTATTCTTTGAATCATTTTTCTTAGGTATGGCAAACTTATCGGAGAACTCTTCTGAGTTCGTCCAAACCAGAGTTATCACAGAAAACTAACACGGAGGAAAACATTATGTTAAAAATGACTCTTAACAACTTGCAACTTTTCGCCCACAAAAAAGGTGGAGGTTCTACATCAAACGGACGTGATTCACAAGCTAAACGTCTTGGAGCTAAAGCAGCTGATGGACAAACTGTAACAGGTGGATCAATCCTTTACCGTCAACGTGGTACACACATCTATCCAGGTGTAAACGTTGGACGCGGTGGAGATGATACTTTGTTCGCTAAAGTTGAAGGCGTAGTACGTTTCGAACGTAAAGGTCGCGATAAGAAACAAGTTTCTGTTTACCCAATCGCAAAATAAGCATTAAAAAAGACTTTCCAAGATTTTTGGAAAGCTTTTTTTCTTGAACAATATTAGTATCAGTTATTTTTAAAGTTAACTTGAGAAACTGTTTTAAATCAATAAAATCTTAAGGAGCTTATTTTATTTATTATGATAGATAATAAGAAGGAAATATGGTATAATATAGGGTGAGACCTTATGAATAAATAGTGAAAGAGTATATAAAAAATAATGAAAAAAATAGTCATTAACGGTGGACGTCCATTAAAGGGTGAGATTACCATTAGCGGTGCAAAAAATAGTGTAGTAGCCCTGATTCCTGCTATTATTTTGTCAGATGATATTGTTATTTTGGACTGTGTTCCAGATATCTCTGATGTCGCTAGTTTGGTTGATATCATGGAAATTATGGGTGCTAGTGTTAAGCGCTATGATGACGTTTTAGAGATTGACCCTCGTGGTGTTCAAAATAAACCGATGCCGTACGGGAAAATCAACAGTCTTCGCGCATCTTATTATTTCTATGGTAGCCTTCTTGGACGTTTCGGTGAAGCAACAGTAGGTTTACCTGGTGGATGTGATTTGGGACCTCGTCCAATTGACTTACACTTGAAGGCCTTTGAAGCGATGGGTGCTAAAACTACTTATGAGGGAGACAATATGAATCTCTCAACAAATGGTTCTAGGTTGCAAGGTGCGCACATCTACATGGATACTGTAAGTGTTGGAGCGACCATTAATACAATGCTTGCAGCGGTAAAAGCCCAAGGACGTACAGTCATTGAAAATGCTGCTCGGGAACCTGAAATCATTGATGTAGCTACTTTGTTAAACAATATGGGAGCTCATATTCGTGGTGCGGGTACAGATATTATTACAATTGATGGTGTTGAATCCCTTCATGGGACTCGCCATCAAGTTATTCCTGACCGTATCGAAGCAGGGACCTATATTTGTTTGGCAGCAGCGGTTGGTAAAGGGATTCGTATTAACAATGTACTCTATGAACATTTAGAAGGTTTCATTGCAAAACTTGAAGAAATGGGCGTTCATATGATCGTTTCTGAAGATAGTATCTACGTTGAAGAACAAACAAATCTCAAGGCTGTAAACATCAAAACAGCTCCATATCCTGGATTTGCGACAGACCTTCAACAGCCGATTACTCCTCTTCTTTTAAAAGCAGAAGGGCGAGGAACACTGATTGATACCATTTATGAAAAACGTGTCAACCATGTCTTTGAATTAGCTAAAATGAACGCAGATATTACGACAACCAATGATCACATTCTCTATAAGGGTGGCAATCCTTTACACGGTGCAAGTGTGAGAGCGACTGACTTACGTGCAGGAGCAGCCTTAGTTATTGCCGGATTAATGGCTGAAGGTAGAACAGAAATTACTAGTGTAGAGTTCATTTTAAGAGGCTACTCAAACATTATTGAGAAATTACGTAACCTTGGAGCAGATATTGAGCTAATCGAAGATTAGCAATTTTGAGGAACACAATGAATATCTGGACAAAATTAGCAATGTATTCTTTCTATGAGACGGAACGTTTGTATTTCCGTCCCTTCTTTTTTACGGATGTAGATGACTTTCATCAACTAGCATCAGACCCTGAAAATCTCCAATTTATTTTTCCTACCCAAGCCAGCATTGAGGAAAGTCAATATGCTCTTGCTAACTACTTTATGAAATCACCTTTAGGAATTTGGGCTATTTGTGATCAAAAAGACCAAAAAATGATTGGAGCTATCAAGTTTGAAAAGCTAGATGAAATTCGGAAAGAAGCGGAAATTGGCTATTTTTTAAGGAAAGACTATTGGTCTCAGGGATATATGACTGAAGCAGTGACTAAATTACGCGATTTATCCATGAATCAGTTTGAATTAAAACAACTATCTATTGTGACGCATCTAGAAAATAGTGCCAGTCAAAAGGTTGCACAAAAATCAGGCTTCGTTCTATATCGTCGTTTCAAGGGTAGTGACCGATATACTCGTAAAATGCGAGATTATCTAGAATTTCGCTATACAAAAGGAGAGCTAAATGAGTAAACACCAAGAGATTTTAGCTTATTTAGAAGAATTACCAGTCGGAAAACGTGTCAGTGTTCGAAGTATTTCAAATAGACTGGGAGTGAGTGATGGTACAGCCTATCGTGCTATCAAAGAAGCTGAAAATAGAGGATTGGTTGAAACACGTCCTCGAAGCGGGACAGTCCGTGTTAAGTCCAAAAAAGTTGCCATTGAGAGATTAACCTTTGCAGAAATTGCAGAAGTCACTGGTTCGGAAGTTTTAGCTGGTCAGGCTGGTTTAGATAGAGAATTCAGTAAATTCTCCATCGGAGCGATGACAGAAAAGAATATTCTTTCTTATCTTCATGACGGTGGTTTACTCATTGTCGGAGATAGAACACGAATCCAATTATTGGCACTTGAAAATGAAAATGCAGTCTTGGTAACAGGTGGATTTGAAGTCCATAAAGATGTTTTAGATGCTGCTAATAAGAAAAATATCCCAGTACTACGAAGTAAACATGACACGTTCACGATTGCAACCATGATCAACCGTGCTTTGTCAAATGTTCAAATCAAGACAGATATTTTAACGGTTGAAAAAATCTATCGCACTTGTCATGAATATGGTTTCTTACAGGAAACTGATACTGTAAAGGATTATTTGGATTTAGTTCGTAAGAATAGAAGTAGTCGCTTCCCAGTTATCAATCAGCACAAGGTTGTTGTAGGTGTGGTAACCATGCGAGATGCTGGAGATAAATCACCCGGGACGACCATAGATAAGGTCATGACAAGAACAGTCTACATGACCGGTTTAGCAACAAATATTGCTAACGTGAGCCAGAGAATGATTGCTGAAGATTTTGAGATGGTACCTGTTGTCCGGAGCAATCAAACCTTACTTGGTGTCATTACTAGACGTGATGTCATGGAAAAAATGAGTCGTTCTCAGGTCTCAGCTTTACCAACCTTTTCAGAACAGATAGGACAGAAGTTGTCTTATCACCATGATGAAGTTGTTATTACAGTTGAACCCTTCATGTTAGAAAAAAATGGTGTTCTAGCTAATGGTGTTCTTTCAGAAATCTTGACTCATATGACGCAAGACTTGGTTGTGAATAGTGGGCGTAACCTCATCATCGAACAAATGTTGATTTATTTTTTGCAGGCTGTTCAAATTGATGATATTTTACGGATTCAAGCTAGAATAATTCACCATACGAGAAGGTCGGCTATTATTGATTATGATATTTATCTTAATCATCAAATTGTATCAAAAGCAAATGTTACTGTAAAAATTAATTAGAAACTAGGAGAAAACATGATTACATTAAAATCAGCTAGAGAAATCGAAGCAATGGATAAGGCTGGCGATTTTCTTGCAAGTATTCACATCGGTTTGCGTGACATCATCAAACCAGGTGTAGATATGTGGGAAGTAGAAGAATATGTGCGTCGTCGTTGCAAAGAAGAAAATTTCCTTCCACTACAAATCGGCGTTGATGGGGCCATCATGGACTATCCATATGCAACCTGCTGTTCACTCAATGACGAAGTAGCTCATGCTTTTCCACGCCACTATATTTTGAAGGAAGGCGATTTGCTGAAAGTAGATATGGTGCTTGGGGGGCCAATTGCAAAATCTGATCTTGATGTTTCTAAATTAAATTTCAATAACGTGAAACAAGTAAAAAAATATACTCAAAGCTTTACAGGTGGTTTAGCTGACTCTTGTTGGGCTTATGCTGTTGGTAAACCGTCAGAAGAAGTTAAAAACTTGATGGACGTCACCAAGGAAGCAATGTATAAGGGAATTGAGCAAGCTGTTGTCGGCAACCGTATCGGAGATATCGGAGCTGCTATTCAGGAATATGCAGAAAGTCGTGGTTACGGAGTTGTTCGTGATCTTGTAGGGCACGGTGTTGGTCCAACTATGCATGAAGAACCAATGGTGCCTAACTATGGTATCGCCGGTCGTGGTCTTCGCCTTCGTGAAGGTATGGTCTTAACCATTGAACCTATGATCAATACAGGTGATTGGGAAATCGATACAGATATGAAAACAGGCTGGGCTCACAAAACCATTGATGGTGGTCTGTCATGTCAGTACGAACATCAGTTTGTTATTACCAAAGATGGTCCTGTAATCTTGACAAGTCAAGGTGAAGAGGGAACTTATTAATCAAAAAAGGAGCTGAGCTCCTTTTTTAGTACCTTAGAGTTGAAATCAAATTTGCGTAGCGGATTTCTTACAAATATCTTCTTTTGTAGTAAAATATAAATTAAATATATGAAGGAAGGTTCTTAATTGGAAAGTATTTTATTTTTTATTTCTGTCTTTATAGCTGGGGTCTTGTCATTCTTTTCTCCCTGTATATTTCCCCTGTTACCAGTCTACGCAGGTGTCCTGCTAGATGATCAAGAGAAGTCAAAGACATTTCGTTTTTTAGGTAAGGATGTTGCCTGGTCAGGATTGATTCGTACCCTTTGTTTCATTGCTGGTATCTCTCTCATTTTCTTTATTCTTGGATTTGGAGCAGGATTCCTTGGGAATTTACTTTATGCTGACTGGTTCCGTTATGTTATGGGAATCATGATTATCATACTGGGATTGCATCAGATGGAAATTCTTCATCTGCAAAAATTGGAGGTGCAAAAAACTGTAACATTTGAACAAAAACAGTCTAGTAAATATCTGTCGGCCTTTTTACTGGGAATCAGCTTCAGCTTTGGCTGGACTCCATGTATCGGTCCAGTTTTAAGTTCTGTTTTAGCATTAGCTGCGTCAGGAGGAAATGGAGCTCTACAAGGGGCCCTATTAACCCTCATTTATACTCTCGGAATGGCGCTTCCATTTTTAGTATTGGCCTTGGCATCAGGTCTCATCATGCCTTATTTTAGTAGAATCAAGTCCCATATAGTCTTATTGAAGAAAATTGGTGGTTTACTGATTATTCTTATGGGAATTTTACTGATGCTAGGACAGCTAAATGTCTTATCTGGAATATTAGGATAAAAGGAGTTATCTATGAAAAAAACAATCTATTTTGGACTTAGTTTCTTATCTATCTTTCTTTTGATTGCTTGTGGCAAGGAAGAGAAGAAATCAAGTCAGGAAAATCAAACGACTCAAGCACAGCAACAAGCAACGGTTAAGCAAATAGCTGTAGGAGCAGAAGCGCCGGATTTCACGCTACAATCGATGGATGGAAAAGAAGTCAAACTATCTGATTTTAAAGGTAAAAAAGTTTATCTAAAATTCTGGGCTTCTTGGTGCGGACCATGTAAAAAAAGTATGCCAGAACTAATGGAACTTGCTGCAAAAGAAGATCGTGATTTTGAAATTTTATCTGTCATTGCCCCAGGTCTACAAGGTGAAAAAACAGTCGATCAGTTTCCAAAATGGTTTGAGGAACAAGGCTATAAGGATATACCAGTCTTATATGATACAACGGGATCAACCTTCCAAGCTTATCAGATTCGAAGTATCCCAACAGAATATTTAATTGATTCAAATGGTAAAATTGCCAAGATTCAGTTAGGTGCAATTAGTAATGCAGATGCAGAAGCAGCGTTTGCACAAATGAATTAACGTTATAAAAAAAAGTCTAGACTGTTTTGTCTAGACTTTTCTTTTTTAAAATTTAATTGAATTAGTTTTTAGAAGCAGCTTGGAATTCTGGGTTTTTCCATGCTTCGTCAATAATTTCTTGCAATTCACGAGCAGAAAGTTGCATTTTTTGAGTTTCAGCGTCGTTCAATGGGATGTTAACTGGGCGAACGATACCATGCGCACCAACGATAGCTGGTTGACCGATAAAGACGTTTTCAACTCCGTATTGTCCTTCTTGGAAGACTGAAAGTGGAAGAACCGCATTTTCATCATCAAGGATAGCTTTTGTGATACGAGCAAGAGCAACTGCGATACCGTAGTATGTAGCACCTTTTTTGTTGATGATTGAGTAAGCAGCGTCACGAACTGAGATGAAGAGTTCAACAAGGTCTGCTTCATTCAAGTCACGGTTAGCTTGCAACCATTGTTCCAATTTAACACCGGCAACGTTAGCGTGTGACCAAACTGCAAATTCAGAGTCACCGTGCTCACCCATGATGTAGGCGTGAACTGAACGAGCATCAACACCGATAGTTTCAGCAAGTGCTTGACGGAAACGAGCTGAGTCAAGTGAAGTACCTGAACCGATAACACGTTCTTTAGGGAATCCTGAGAATTTCCAAGTTGAGTAAGTTAAAATGTCAACTGGGTTAGCAGCAACAAGGAAGATGCCGTCGAAACCAGATGCAACAACTTGTTCAACGATTGATTTGTTGATAGCAAGGTTTTTACCAACAAGGTCAAGGCGAGTTTCACCTGGTTTTTGTGGAGCACCAGCAGTGATAACTACAAGGTCCGCATCCGCACAGTCTTCGTATTTAGCTGCGTAGATTTTCTTAGGTGAAGTAAAAGCAAGCGCGTGGCTAAGATCTTCAGCATCACCAACTGCTTTTTCAAACAATTGTGGAATTTCAATGATACCAAGTTCTTGTGCAATTCCTTGTGTAACGAGGGCAAAAGCGTAAGAAGAACCTACGGCACCGTCACCGACGAGGATAACTTTTTTGTGTTGTTTAGTTGCTGTCATTTGTCTAAACATCTCCTTTATTTTATTAAGGGGGAAGCCCCATTTTATTTCATTCTATCACTTTTGCTAAGCTTTGTCACGGATATACCTTCGGGATAAATATGTAAACGTTTTAGGCATATCCAGAGACTGAAATTTAGGCTAAACTATGGTATAATATATCTAGTTACTAATAGGGAAATGAGGCATTTTTTAATGCAAGATAAAAATCTAGTGAATGTCAATCTGACAAAGGAGATGAAGACAAGCTTTATCGACTACGCCATGAGTGTAATCGTCTCTCGTGCTCTTCCTGATGTTCGTGATGGGTTGAAACCTGTTCATCGTCGTATTTTGTACGGAATGAACGAATTAGGAGTTACCCCTGATAAACCTCATAAAAAATCTGCCCGTATTACAGGGGATGTTATGGGTAAATACCACCCACACGGAGACTCATCAATCTATGAAGCTATGGTTCGTATGGCTCAATGGTGGAGTTATCGCTACATGCTTGTAGATGGGCATGGTAACTTTGGTTCCATGGACGGTGATGGTGCTGCCGCTCAGCGTTATACTGAAGCACGTATGAGTAAGATTGCCCTTGAAATGCTTCGCGATATCAATAAAAATACAGTTGATTTCGTTGATAACTACGATGCCAATGAACGCGAACCTGTTGTTTTGCCAGCTCGTTTTCCAAATCTTTTGGTCAATGGTGCTACAGGTATTGCCGTTGGTATGGCGACTAATATTCCGCCACATAACTTGGGCGAAACAATTGACGCTGTAAAACTGGTCATGGACAATCCAGAAGTTACAACCAAGGACTTGATGGAAGTCTTACCTGGTCCAGACTTCCCAACTGGTGCCCTTGTTATGGGGAAATCAGGTATTCATAAGGCTTACGAGACTGGTAAAGGATCCATCGTCCTTCGTTCTCGTACAGAAATAGAGGAAACGAAAACAGGACGCGAGCGTATCGTTGTGACTGAATTTCCATATATGGTTAACAAGACTAAAGTGCATGAACATATTGTGCGTTTAGTTCAAGAAAAGCGTATTGAAGGAATTACAGCTGTTCGTGACGAATCGAACCGTGAAGGTGTCCGCTTTGTTATTGAAGTTAGACGTGATGCATCAGCCAATGTTATTTTGAATAATCTATTCAAGATGACTCAAATGCAGACTAGCTTTGGCTTTAATATGTTGGCTATCCAAAATGGTGTTCCAAAGATTCTGTCTCTTCGTCAAATCTTAGATGCCTATATTGAGCATCAAAAAGAAGTAGTAACTCGTCGTATTCAATTTGATAAAGAAAAAGCCGAGGCACGCGCACACATTTTAGAAGGTCTCTTGATTGCACTTGATCATATTGATGAAGTCATTCGTATTATCCGTGCAAGCGAGACTGATGAAGAAGCTCAAGCAGAATTGATGAGCAAGTTCAAGCTATCTGAACGTCAAAGTCAAGCTATTCTTGATATGCGTCTTCGTCGTTTGACAGGATTGGAACGTGATAAGATTCAATCTGAGTATGATGATCTTATTGCTTTGATTGCTGACTTAGCAGATATTCTTGCAAAACCAGAACGAGTTGCTCAAATCATCAAAGAAGAATTGGATGAAGTCAAACGCAAGTTTGGAGATAAACGTCGTACAGAATTGATGGTCGGTGAAGTCTTAACACTTGAAGATGAAGACTTGATTGAAGAAACTGATGTTCTCATCACTCTATCAAATAAAGGCTATATCAAACGTTTGGACCAAGATGAGTTCACAGCTCAGAAACGTGGTGGACGTGGGGTCCAAGGTACTGGAGTTAAGGATGATGATTTTGTTCGTGAGTTGGTTTCAACAAGTACTCATGATCACTTGCTCTTCTTTACCAATAAGGGGCGTGTCTACCGACTTAAGGGATATGAAATTCCTGAATACGGTCGTACAGCCAAGGGATTACCTGTTGTAAACCTCTTGAAGCTAGACGAAGATGAAAGCATCCAGACCATTATTAATGTCGAATCAGAACGTAGTGATGATGCCTATCTTTTCTTTACAACTCGTGCAGGTATCGTTAAGAGAACTAGCGTTAAAGATTTTGCAAACATTCGTCAAAATGGTCTCAAAGCTTTAAATCTGAAGGATGAAGATGAATTGATTAATGTCCTTCTTACTCAAGAAGATACAGATATCATCATCGGAACTAAACTAGGTTATGCAGTTCGTTTCAACCAATCATCAGTTCGTAGTATGAGTCGTAGCGCTACTGGTGTTAAAGGGGTAAATCTTCGTGAAGGAGACGCTGTAGTTGGAGCTAGAGTGATTACAGACCAAGATGAAGTCCTTATTATCACCGAAAAAGGATACGGTAAACGTACAGTTGCCACAGAATATCCAACTAAAGGTCGTGCTGGTAAAGGTATGAAAACCGCTAAGATTACTGATAAAAATGGTCACCTTGCAGGCCTTCTCACAGTAAAAGGTAATGAAGACTTGATGGTTATCACAGATACGGGTGTCATGATTCGAACCAATGTTGCCAATATTTCACAAACTGGACGTTCTACTATGGGAGTAAAAGTGATGCGTCTAGATGAGAATGCTAAGATTGTAACCTTTACTACAGTTGCAGTGGCAGAGAAGGAAGAAATTGGGACAGAAAACGAAACAGAAAGTGAAGAATAATGTCTCGAAAAAGAACGAAAAGTAAAAAAAATAAGCGTAAGAATCTGCTAATTAATATTTTGGCTGGATTTCTCATCCTTTTGTCTCTAGCTTTGATTTTTAACTCGAAAATACGAGATGTAATTTTGATTTGGAATACCAATAAATATCAAGTAAGTCAGGTTTCAAAAGAAGAAATTGACGCAAATAAAAGTGCTGCTGGAAATTTTGATTTTGATTCTGTAAAATCCTTATCTTCAGAGGCAGTGCTTTCTGCTCAATGGAATTCCCAGCAACTTCCGGTGATTGGTGGAATTTCTATACCAGAACTTGAAATGAACTTACCTATTTTTAAGGGGCTGGATAATGTGAATCTTTTCTATGGTGCTGGAACGATGAAAGCTAATCAGGTTATGGGACAGGGAAATTATTCATTAGCAAGCCACCGAATCTTTACTGGTAAAGATGCTGATCAGAAGCTATTTTCACCCTTAGCACGAGCTACAAATGGAATGTTTATTTATCTAACTGATAAAGAAAAGGTTTATAAATATGAAATAGTACAAGTTAATAAGGTGACTCCAGATCGTATCGATGTTATTGAAGATCGAGAAGGGATTGATGAGTTGACTTTAGTAACCTGTGAAGATGCTAATGCTACCGAACGCATTATTGTTAAAGCAAATTTGAAGGAAGTTAAAGATTATTTAGAAGCTTCTCCAGAAATATTGCAATCGTTTAATAAACCGTACAAACAATTTTATGAATAGTAGAAAAGTTCGCTAGTGATAGCGAGCTTTTTCTGGTCAATTTCAGAAAATAGATAGGGTAAAGACTTTTCATTTTTTTTAAAAAGTAGTATAATGTTTCTGTTATAGAAATTTTTAGAAAATTCCGAAAGAGGTTTGTTATGGGATACACAGTTGCTGTTGTCGGTGCTACAGGTGCCGTTGGTGCTCAAATGATCAAAATGTTGGAAGAATCAACTCTTCCAATCGATAAGATTCGCTACTTGGCGTCTGCACGTTCTGCAGGAAAAGTTTTGCAATTCAAAGGGCAAGATGTGACGATTGAAGAAACGACAGAAGATGCTTTTGAAGGCGTTGATATCGCACTTTTCTCAGCTGGTGGATCTACCTCTGCTAAATATGCACCATACGCCGTCAAATCAGGTGCGGTAGTAGTAGATAACACATCTTATTTCCGTCAAAATCCAGATGTACCATTGGTTGTTCCTGAAGTCAATGCACATGCACTTGATGCCCACAACGGTATTATCGCCTGCCCTAACTGTTCAACCATTCAAATGATGGTGGCTCTTGAACCAGTTCGTCAAAAATGGGGCTTGGACCGTATCATCGTTTCAACTTACCAGGCTGTTTCAGGGGCTGGTATGGGTGCTATTCTTGAAACCCAACGTGAACTTCGAGAAGTCTTGAATGACGGCGTAAATCCACGTGATTTGCATGCGGAAATCCTGCCTTCAGGTGGAGACAAGAAACACTATCCAATCGCCTTTAATGCGCTTCCTCAAATTGATGTCTTTACTGATAATGACTACACTTATGAAGAGATGAAGATGACTAAGGAAACTAAGAAAATCATGGAAGATGATAACATTGCTGTATCTGCAACATGTGTGCGTATTCCTGTTTTGTCAGCCCACTCTGAGTCAGTTTATATCGAAACAAAAGAAGTGGCTCCAATTGATGAAGTGAAAGCGGCTATTGCTGCCTTCCCAGGAGCTGTTCTTGAAGACGATGTTGCCCACCAAATTTACCCTCAAGCTGTTAATGCTGTAGGTTCACGTGATACATTTGTTGGACGTATCCGTAAAGACTTGGACGCTGAAAAAGGGATCCATATGTGGGTAGTCTCTGATAACCTTCTTAAAGGTGCAGCATGGAACTCAGTACAAATTGCTGAGACTTTACATGAACGTGGTCTAGTGCGCCCAACAGCTGAATTAAAATTTGAATTGAAATAGGGAGCAAAACAGAAATCAGTAACTCGAAGAGTTTGATTTCGTAGTTTTGCCCCCGCACAGTTGATTAGGAAGTGCGAATGTTGGAAACATGAGTAGTTCCAATCAACCACTGCGTTATGAAACAGAAATCAGTAACTCGAAGAGTTTGATTTCTCCTTCACTTTTATAATTCAATGCTCAGGCTATAAAAGTCTCCCGGACTTTTATACTCCCCCCGCACAGTTGATTAGGTTATTTTTAGAGATTTGATAGCATGTTAAAACTTAAGGAAGAACTTACTTCGTAAGTCTTATCTGCTACCTCAAAGCATTGCTTTGAGCAATCAACCACTGCGTTATGAAACAGAAATCAGTAACTCGAAGAGTTTGATTTCTCCTTCACTTTTATAATTCAATGCTCAGGCTATAAAAGTCTCCCGGACTTTTATACTCCCCCTGCACAGTTGATTAGGTTATTTTTAGAGATTTAATAGCATGTTAAAACTTAATGAAGAACTTACTTTGTAAGTCTTATCTGCTACCTCAAAGCATTGCTTTGAGCAATCAACCACTGCGTTATGAGTCAGAAATCAGTAACTCGCAGAGTTTGATTTCACCTTCGCTATCTAGCGAATCACTTGTTTTACTTACAGAACAGGAGGCAAAGGCAAGTATGCCCCAGCCTCTTTCTTATAGAGAAAGGTTTTCCGATGTCTTATCAAGATTTAAAAGATTGTAAAATTATTACGGCCTTTATTACTCCTTTTCATGAAGATGGCTCTATTAATTTCGATGCCATACCAAAATTGATCGAACATTTATTGGCTCATCATACAGACGGAATTCTCTTGGCGGGTACGACAGCTGAAAGTCCGACTCTTACTCACGATGAGGAGTTGCAGTTGTTTGCAGCTGTTCAAAAGGTTGTCAATGGGCGTGTCCCTTTAATTGCTGGTGTTGGTACCAATGATACTCGAGACTCTATAGAGTTCGTCAAAGAAGTGGCAGAATTTGGCGGTTTTGCAGCTGGTCTTGCTATTGTTCCCTACTATAATAAACCATCCCAAGAAGGTATGTACCAGCACTTTAAAGCTATTGCAGACGCTTCTGATTTACCAATTATTATCTATAATATTCCGGGTCGTGTAGTAGTTGAATTGACGCCTGAGACCTTGCTTCGCCTAGCAGAACATCCAAACATCATTGGTGTCAAAGAATGTACCAGTCTTGCGAATATGGCCTATTTGATTGAGCATAAACCAGAAGAATTCTTGGTATACACAGGTGAAGATGGAGATGCTTTCCATGCGATGAATTTGGGAGCAGATGGTGTTATCTCAGTTGCTTCTCATACAAATGGTGATGAAATGCATGAAATGTTCACTGCGATTGAAGAGAGTGATATGAAAAAAGCAGCAGCAATTCAGCGTAAATTTATTCCTAAGGTCAATGCTCTCTTTTCATACCCAAGTCCCGCACCTGTTAAGGCAATCCTTAACTATATGGGATTTGAAGCAGGACCGACTCGCCTACCATTGGTTCCTGCACCAGAAGAAGATGCTAAACGCATCATCAAGGTTGTTATTGATGGCGACTACGAAGCAACTAAGGCGACTGTTACTGGAGTTCTTCGACCAGATTACTAATATCATAAACATAGATAGAAACTTCCTAACAAGTAAAATTGTTGGGATTTTTTTATTTTTTCTACGAATAAATAAAGAGAGAGAATGACAAGGAGTTAATCATGAAAATTAAGATTGATAATTTTGAGATTTATAAGTTAAAGCAAGCAGGCTTAAGTAATCAGCAGGTCCTAAAGGTACTCCAATATGGAGAAATTTACGATCAGGAATTGAGTTTAGAGACCATCGCTGAAGCCTCAGAGTGTCGTAATCCAGTCGTTTTTATGGAGCGCTATCATAAATTAACTTTTGAAAGCATGGAACGATTAAAGAAGGATTTTGAGAAGTTTCCATCCTTTTCGATTTTGGATGATGTTTATCCAATTTCGCTTAGTGAGATTTATGATGCTCCAGTATTGCTTTTTTACAAAGGAGACCTCAATCTTTTGAAGTTACCCAAGATTGCGGTTGTAGGGAGTCGCTCTTGTAGCCAAACAGGAACAAAGTCAGTCCGTAAAGTCATTGAGGAACTCGAAAATGAATTAGTTGTGGTGAGTGGACTTGCTAGAGGAATTGATACAGCAGCCCATATGTCTGTTCTACAAACTGGAGGCAAAACGATTGGAATTATTGGGACTGGTTTAGATGTCTATTATCCACGTTCCAATAAACGTCTTCAAGAATATATTGGAAAACATCATTTATTATTATCTGAGTACGGTCCAGGAGAAGAGCCTTTGAAATATCACTTTCCTGCACGAAATCGTATTATTGCAGGTTTATGTAGAGGAGTTATCGTTGCAGAAGCCAAAATGAGATCTGGTAGCTTAATCACTTGTGAGCGAGCAATGGAAGAAGGAAGAGATGTTTTTGCAATTCCGGGCTCAATACTAGATGGTCGTTCAGATGGTTGTCATCATTTGATCCAAGAAGGAGCGAAGTTAGCAACCTGTGGGCAAGATATTCTTGCTGAGTTTGAGTTTTAATGAATAAAATGATTTCATTTAGCAAACTTTTCTTCTATTATATGGGTGTTATGTCTTGACAGGTTTTTAAAAATGGTTTACACTTTATAAAGTTTATTACTTTGAGAAGGTGTGATACTGTGGTAACGGCAACCAAAAAGAAAAAATCAACAAGTAAAAAAAATCTTGTAATCGTAGAATCGCCTGCTAAGGCGAAGACGATTGAAAAATATCTAGGACGCAATTATAAGGTTTTGGCCAGCGTGGGACATATTCGTGATTTGAAAAAGTCAAGTATGTCAGTTGACGTGGAAAATAATTACGAACCGCAATATATCAATATTCGTGGGAAAGGTCCTCTCATCAACGATTTGAAGAAAGAAGCTAAGAAGGCAAATAAAGTCTTTCTAGCGAGTGACCCGGACCGTGAAGGAGAAGCTATTTCTTGGCATTTAGCGCATATTCTCGAATTGGATGAGCATGATGCTAATCGTGTTGTTTTTAACGAGATTACCAAAGATGCGGTTAAGAATGCTTTTAAAGAACCTCGTAAAATCAATATGGATTTGGTCGATGCCCAGCAAGCACGTCGTGTTTTGGACCGCTTGGTAGGTTATTCTATTTCACCAATTTTATGGAAAAAGGTTAAAAAGGGCTTATCGGCTGGGCGCGTGCAGTCTGTTGCACTCAAGTTAATCATTGACCGAGAAAATGAAATTAATGCCTTTCAACCTGAAGAATATTGGACAATTGATGGAGTCTTTAAAAAGGGAACAAAGCAGTTCCAAGCTTCTTTCTATGGTATGAATGGTAAGAAGATGAAGTTAGCTACTAATGAAAAGGTAAAAGAAGTTTTATCTCATCTGACCAGCAAAGATTTCACAGTGGAACAGGTTGATAAAAAAGAACGTAAGCGTAACGCTCCACTACCTTATACGACCTCAACCATGCAAATGGATGCTGCCAACAAAATCAATTTCCGTACTCGTAAGACCATGATGGTTGCCCAACAGCTCTACGAAGGAATTAATATTGGTACGGGCGTACAAGGTTTGATTACCTACATGCGTACGGATTCTACTCGTATCAGTCCAGTAGCGCAAAATGAAGCTGCCAGTTACATTAATGAACGTTTTGGTAGTAAATATTCTAAGCATGGAAGCAAGGTAAAAAATGCTTCTGGTGCTCAAGATGCCCATGAAGCTATCCGCCCATCAAGTGTTTTCAATACACCTGAAAAGATTGCTAAGTACTTGGATAAAGACCAACTCAAACTCTATACGCTTATCTGGAATCGCTTTGTAGCGAGTCAGATGACGGGTGCCATTTTTGACACGATGGCTGTGAAGCTCTCTCAAAATGGAGTTCAGTTTGCAGCAAATGGCAGTCAGGTTAAGTTTGATGGTTACTTGGCCATTTACAATGACTCAGATAAGAATAAGATGTTGCCGGATATGGCAGTTGGTGATGTCGTCAAGCAGGTTAATAGTAAACCTGAGCAACACTTCACTCAACCACCATCCCGATATTCGGAAGCAACTCTGATTAAGACTTTGGAAGAAAATGGAGTTGGACGTCCATCAACTTATGCACCAACCATTGAAACCATCCAAAAACGCTATTATGTCCGCCTTGTAGCCAAGCGTTTTGAACCGACTGAATTGGGAGAAATTGTTAACAAACTGATTGTTGAGTACTTCCCTGATATTGTCAATGTGACCTTTACAGCTGAAATGGAAAGAAAACTGGATGATGTCGAGGTCGGAAAAGAACAGTGGCAACGTGTTATTGATGAATTTTACCAACCATTCTCTAAAGAAGTAGCCAAGGCTGAAGCTGAAATGGAAAAAATTCAAATCAAGGATGAGCCGGCAGGATTTGACTGTGAAGTTTGTGGTAGCCCTATGGTGATTAAGATTGGACGCTACGGTAAGTTTTACGCATGTAGCAATTTCCCAGATTGTCGACATACGCAAGCCATTGTTAAGGAAGTCGGTGTTACGTGTCCAACTTGCCATCAAGGTCAAATCATCGAACGCAAAACCAAACGTAATCGTATCTTCTATGGTTGCAATCGCTATCCAGAGTGTGAATTCACTTCTTGGGATAAACCAATTGGACGTGATTGTCCAAAATGCGGACACTTTCTTGTGGAGAAAAAGGTCCGTGGTGGTGGTAAACAGGTTGTATGTAGTAATGGCGACTACGAAGAGGAAAAAATTAAATAATTGCAAAAGGACTGAACTACTGTTTTCAGTCCTTTTGACTTACAACTTGACAGAACACAGTGTTTTATGGGAAACTAGAAGAACATTAATCTTAACTAGGAGTCAATATGCGCATCATTTATCTCAGTATTGGATTCATCTCATTAGCTTTAGCCATAATTGGTGTGGCCTTGCCTTTATTACCAACAACTCCCTTCCTTTTGTTAGCTATCGCTTGCTTTTCAAAATCTTCTAAGCGTTTTGAAGATTGGCTTTATCACACCAAGCTCTATCAGACTTATGTAGCTGACTTTCGTGAGACCAAGTCAATCGCCCGAGAACGCAAGAAAAAGATTATCGTATCCATCTATATCTTGATGGGGATTTCTATTTATTTTGCCCCTCTTTTACCTGTAAAAATCGGTCTGGGTGCCCTAACCATCTTTATCACCTACTATCTCTTTAAAGTAATTCCTGATAAGGATTAGTTTTTGAAATTTGATATTTCCTTGATAAAAATGAAAGCATATTTAAATAATATGATATAATAAATTAAAAGTAATTTTCAAGGAGAATCAAATGATTTACGAATTTTGTGCTGAAAATGTGACCTTGCTTGAAAAAGCGATGCAGGCTGGAGCTCGTCGAATCGAACTTTGTGACAATCTAGCAGTAGGAGGAACAACACCTAGCTATGGAGTGACTAAGGCGGCGGTTGAACTGGCAGCTAACTACGATAGCACTATTATGACTATGATTCGTCCACGTGGTGGCGACTTTGTCTATAATGATATGGAAATTGAAATCATGCTAGAAGACATTCGTTTGACTGCTCATACTGGAAGTCAAGGAGTTGTCTTTGGTGCTTTAACAGCTGATAGGAAGTTGGATAAGGCTAATCTTGAGAAACTGCTTGCCGCATCAAAAGGAATGGAAATTGTCTTCCACATGGCCTTTGATGAATTGAGCGAAGAAGACCAGTTGGAAGCTATCGATTGGCTCAGCCAAGCTGGTGTCACTCGTATCCTGACTCGTGCTGGTGTGTCTGGTGACTCGCTAGAGAAACGCTTTGCTCACTATCATAGAATTCTAGAACACGCTGCTGGTAAAATTGAAATTCTACCAGGTGGGGGGATTGACTTGGACAACCGTCAAACCTTTATCGACCAGCTGGGTGTGACACAATTGCATGGAACCAAGGTTGTCTTTTAAAAAATAGAAAGGAACTGCTAGCTTTTGGTAGCAGTTTTCACTTATGTTTGAAATTTTTAAATCCTATCAGTTTAATCAAGAAAAAGCTTATGCCTATGGTTTTGTAGAAAATGGAGAAATCTGGACCTATAGTTGCCAGATTTTACAGGGTGACTTTTTCATAACAGTCTCTATCACTCCTGATAATGTGAGTTTTCAGGTCTTTGACCAGGAAACGGGTGATCTCTATCCTCAAGTACACATGGAAAGTATGCGGGGAAGTTTTGTCGGAAGTGTCCGTGAGGCTTGTTTGGAGATTCTTTACCAGATTCGGAAGGCTTGCTTTGATGTACAGGATTTTATCTGTCCTCAAACTAAGCGTATCATGGCTCAAGTTCAGGAAAAGTATGGTAATCAGTTAGAATATCTGTGGGAGAAATCGCCTGATACGGCAGTATTACGTCATGAAGGCAGTAAAAAGTGGTATGCTGTTTTAATGAGAATACCTTGGGATAAGCTAGATAAGGACAGAGAAGGGCTAGTGGAAGCTGTCAACCTCAAACACGATCAAGTAGCGGACTTGCTTTCACATAAGGGCATTTATCCAGCTTTTCATATGAACAAACGCTACTGGATTAGTCTGGCTCTTGATGATAGTTTGCTTGATGAAGAGGTGTTAGAACTAATCGAAAGAAGTTGGAACTTGACTGTGAAAAAATAAGGAAATTCACTTGATTTTTCAAATACTTTCAATTCGCAAAATATTCTTTATTGAAGAAATTTTCAGAAAATAATGGATTTTTTCTTGACAAGTACTTTTAGCTATGCTAAAATACTAAACAAGATATCAAATGAAGGAGAAAGTCAAACATGAAAACAGCTAAGTTTAATCAATTTGCTTTGTTGTTGAGGTACTCGGGCTAGTGCAAAAGCATTAGTCCTGTTTGGCTTACCAAGCGGGAGTAAATCAACATCTCGCTTGGGTTTCTGAGCGAGATGTTTTTTTAAAACCATATTTGGAAAAGGGGAATTCTTATGCGTAAAGTTGAATTTTTTGATACAAGTCTTCGTGATGGGGAACAAACACCTGGTGTTAACTTCTCAATCAAGGAAAAAGTTTCTATTGCAAGACAGCTGGAGAAATGGGGAATTTCTGTAATTGAAGCTGGTTTTCCGGCTGCTAGTCCAGATTCATTTATAGCCGTTCAAGAAATTGCTAAAGCTATGAAAAAAACAGCAGTGACAGGATTAGCTCGTTCTGTAAAATCTGATATTGATGCTTGTTATGAGGCGCTAAAGGATGCCAAGTATCCACAGATTCATGTCTTTATCGCTACTAGTCCGATTCATCGCAAGTATAAACTCAATAAGAGCAAGGAAGAGATTTTAGAAGCTATTAAGGAGCATGTTTCTTATGCACGTTCTAAGTTTGAAGTTGTCGAGTTCTCTCCTGAAGATGCGACTAGAACAGAGTTGGATTTCCTATTACAAGTTGTTCAAACAGCGGTCGATGCAGGTGCATCTTATATCAATATCCCTGACACAGTTGGCTTTACGACTCCAGAAGAGTTTGCACGCATCTTTGATTACTTGACTGAAAATATTAAATCAGATCATAAAGTTGTCTTTGGTGTCCACTGTCACGATGATCTCGGTATGGCAACTGCAAATACTTTGACAGCAATTAAACACGGTGCTGGACGTGTCCAGGGAACTATTAATGGTATCGGTGAACGCGCAGGTAATGTTGCTCTTGAAGAAGTAGCTGTTGCTTTGAAGATTCGTGAGGATTTCTTCCAAGCAACTAGTGATATTGTTTTGGATGAAACAATGAATACGTCAGAAATGGTTTCTCGCTTCTCAGGTATTCCAGTTCCTAAAAACAAGGCCGTCGTTGGTGGCAATGCCTTTTCTCACGAATCTGGTATTCATCAAGATGGAGTCCTTAAAAATCCTCTCACTTACGAGATCATCACCCCTGAATTGGTTGGTGTGAAGAGTAACAGTCTTCCGCTTGGAAAATTGTCAGGTCGCCATGCATTTGTAGAAAAACTAAGAGATTTGGCCCTAGACTTTACTGAAGAAGACATCAAACCACTCTTTGCCAAGTTCAAGGCGCTGGCTGATAAGAAACAAGAAATCACAGATGCAGATATTCGTGCTCTGGTAGCTGGAACCATGGTTGAAAATCCAGAAGGCTTCCACTTTGATGATTTACAATTGCAAACTCATGCAGATAATGACATCGAAGCACTCGTTAGCCTAGCCAATATGGATGGTGAGAAGGTTGAGTTTAATGCGACAGGACAAGGTTCTGTTGAGGCTATCTTCAACGCTATTGACAAGTTCTTCAACCAATCGGTTCGTCTGGTATCCTATACAATAGATGCTGTAACAGATGGTATTGATGCCCAAGCTCGAGTTTTAGTTACTGTTGAAAACAGAGATACAGAAACCATCTTTAACGCAGCAGGTCTTGATTTTGATGTACTAAAGGCTTCAGCTATTGCATACATTAATGCCAATACCCTTGTTCAAAAAGAGAATACTGGCGAGATTGGTCCAAATGTCTCTTACAGAGATATGCCTAGTCTTTAAAGGAGAATAGCATGACAAAGAAAATTGTTGCTCTAGCAGGTGACGGAATCGGTCCAGAAATCATGGAAGCTGGTTTAGAAGTTCTAGCCGCTATAGCCGAAAAAACAGACTTTGACTATGAGATAGATAGAAGACCTTTTGGAGGTGCAGGTATTGATGTTACAGGACACCCCTTGCCAGACGAAACGCTCAAGGCAAGTAGGGAGGCGGACGCTATCCTTCTAGCAGCTATTGGTAGTCCTCAGTATGATCATGCAACGGTGCGACCTGAACAAGGCCTTTTGGCTCTCCGCAAGGAACTCAATCTCTATGCCAATATTCGTCCGGTAAAAATCTTTGAGAGTCTCAAGCACTTGTCACCTCTCAAATCGGAACGAATTGCTGGTGTTGACTTTGTCGTGGTGCGTGAGTTGACAGGCGGTATTTACTTTGGGGATCATATTCTTGAAGAGCGAAAAGCGCGTGACATCAACGACTACAGCTATGAGGAAGTGGAGCGAATTCTTCGCAAGGCCTTTGAAATCGCAAGAAATCGGAGAAAAATCATTACCAGCATCGATAAGCAAAACGTGTTGGCAACATCAAAACTCTGGCGCAGAGTGGCGGAGGAAGTCGCAAAGGATTTTCCAGATGTGACCTTGGAACACCAGCTAGTAGACTCAGCTGCTATGCTCATGATTACCAATCCAGCTAAGTTTGATGTCATCGTTACTGAGAATCTTTTCGGAGATATCTTATCTGATGAATCAAGTGTCCTATCTGGGACACTTGGAGTCATGCCATCGGCTAGTCACTCTGAAAACGGACCAAGTCTTTATGAGCCCATTCATGGTTCAGCGCCTGATATTGCAGGTCAAGGAATTGCCAATCCTATTTCTATGATTTTATCAGTTGCCATGATGCTGAGAGATAGCTTTGGACGTTATGAGGATGCGGAGCGTATCGAACATGCAGTGGAAGCTAGTTTGGCAGCAGGCATTTTAACAAGAGATATAGGAGGTCAGGCTTCGACCAAGGAAATGACGGAAGCTATTATTGCAAGGTTATGAAGTTAGATGAAAAAATTACATTAGTTCTTTTGATTTGGAATGTCATGGTTTTCTTGATTTATGGCATTGACAAATCCAAGGCAAGGAGAGGTGCTTGGCGCATTCCAGAGAAAGTTTTATTGACTATAGCACTTGTATGTGGTGGATTTGGTGCTTGGTTAGCAGGAATCGCCTTTCACCACAAGACTAGAAAATGGTATTTTAAAACGGTTTGGTTTCTCGGGATGGTAACCACACTAGTAGCCCTATATTTCATTTGGAGGTAATGGATGGCAGGAAAATCGATTTTTGATAAACTATGGGACCGTCATGTCATCACAGGAGAAGAGGGGCAACCCCAACTCATGTATGTGGATCAGCACTATATTCACGAGGTGACCAGTCCTCAGGCTTTTCAAGGATTGCGAGATGAAGGTCGCAGATTGAGACGGCCAGACTTGACATTTGGAACTTTTGATCATAATGTTCCGACCGTCAATATCTACGATATTCGAGATGTTATTTCCAAGGCTCAAATTGATAAGCTTGCTGAAAATGTTGAGGAATTTGGGATTGAACATGCGGCCCATGGTTCTGAAAAACAAGGGATCGTTCACATGGTAGGTCCAGAAACAGGACGGACGCAACCAGGAAAATTCATCGTCTGTGGAGATAGCCACACAGCTACTCACGGAGCTTTCGGAGCTATCGCCTTTGGGATTGGGACCAGTGAGGTCGAGCATGTCTTTGCTACTCAGACACTCTGGCAGGTCAAACCCAAGAAAATGCTGGTAGAATTCACTGGTGTTCCTCCAAAAGGAGTTTATTCTAAGGATTACATTCTCGCCTTGATTGCCAAGTACGGCGTTGCTTGTGGTGTAGGATATGTGGTGGAATATCGTGGGCAAGCAATTGATGCACTGACCATGGAAGAGAGAATGACCATCTGCAATATGTCCATCGAGTTTGGTTCTAAGATGGGAATTATGAATCCAGATCAGACTACCTATGACTATCTCAAGGGAAGGGAATGTGTTCCAGAAGCTTTCGAGGAGGCTGTGGCGGATTGGAAAACACTTGTCAGTGATGAGGATGCTGTCTATGATAAGGTTATCCAGATGGATGTCTCAGACTTGGCTCCTATGGTGACCTGGGGAACCAATCCTGCTATGGGGGTTGACTTTGACAGTAGCTTCCCAGAAATTAAGGATATGAATGATGAGCGAGCCTACAATTACATGAACTTGGAGCCTGGTCAAAAGCCAGCGGATATTGAACTAGGTTATATTTTTATCGGGTCTTGTACAAATGCTCGCCTCAGTGATTTACAACTGGCTGCTCGATTTGTCAAAGGGAAGAAAATTGCTCCCAATCTAACAGCAATCGTAGTTCCAGGCTCCCGTCCTGTGAAACGAGCTGCTGAGAAGTTGGGCTTGGACAAGGTCTTTCTAGATGCTGGTTTTGAGTGGAGAGACCCAGGTTGCTCTATGTGCCTAGGGATGAATCCTGACAAGGTCCCTGATGGGGTCCACTGTGCCTCAACCAGTAACCGCAACTTTGAAGATAGACAGGGATTTGGCGCTAAAACCCATCTCTGCAGTCCAGCCATGGCAGCGGCAGCAGCTATCGCAGGGCGCTTTGTAGATGTTCGTCAAATGCCAGAGGCCCAGTAAGGAGAGGATATGGAGAAATTTACAGTTTATACGGGAACGACCGTCCCTCTCATGAATGATAACATCGATACCGACCAAATCCTACCCAAGCAGTTTCTCAAGTTAATTGATAAGAAAGGCTTTGGTAAGTACCTCATGTATGCTTGGCGTTATCTAGACGACAAGTATACTGAGGATCCAGACTTTGTCTTTAACCGACCTGAATACCGAAAAGCCAGTATCCTCATTTCAGGGGATAATTTTGGGGCAGGTTCTTCAAGGGAACACGCAGCTTGGGCTCTAGCCGACTATGGTTTTAAGGTCGTGATTGCAGGTTCTTTTGGGGATATTCATTACAATAATGAACTCAATAATGGCATGTTGCCTATTGTTCAGCCCAGAGAGGTTAGAGAGAAACTAGCCCAGCTCAAACCAACTGACCAGGTAACTGTGGACTTGGAACAACAAAAAATTATCTCACCAGTTGGAGAATTCACTTTCGAAATCGATAGTGAATGGAAACACAAGCTCTTAAACGGTTTAGATGATATCGGTATTACTTTGCAGTATGAAGACTTGATTGCTGCTTATGAAAAACAACGACCAGCCTACTGGCAGGATTAGAATAAATATAGAAAAGGAACTATAGAACTATGACAAAACACATTCAATGGAACGGAACACTTTCACAAGAAGGATATGACATTTTAAAAGGTGAGGGCGGATGTATCGTTTGCCCCACAAAAGTTGGTTACATTATCATGACGAGCGATAAGGCAGGACTTGAACGCAAATTTGAAGCTAAAGAACGTAACCGTAACAAACCAGGTGTTGTACTTTGTGGTAGCATGGATGAGCTTCGCGCTTTAGCACAACTCAATCCAGAAATTGAAGCCTTCTACCAAAAACATTGGGACGAAGACATTCTTCTCGGTTGTATCCTTCCTTGGAAACCAGAAGCCTTTGAGAAACTCGAAGCTTATGGGGATGGTCGTGAAGAACTCATGACAGACGTTCGTGGTACTAGCTGTTTTGTCATCAAATTTGGTAAAGCTGGTGAACAGTTGGCTGCTAAACTTTGGGAAGAGGGCAAGATGGTCTACGCTTCATCAGCAAATCCGTCTGGAAAAGGAAACCGCGGTAAGGTGGAAGGAATCGGAGAACGTATCGAAGGGGCAGTGGACCTTGTCATCGAAGCTGACGATTATGTGGCATCCATCCAACCTGACAAAACGATTGAAACTCGCTACGAGCAAGGTGTGATGGTATCAATGGTCGATAAGGACGGCAATCTCATCCCAGAACAAGGAGGAGACCGTTCAATTTCACCAGCTCCAGTTGTTATCCGTAAAGGGCTTGACATTGATAAAATCATGATGCATTTGTCAGATACCTTTAACTCATGGGATTATCGTCAGGGAGAGTATTATTAAGATAAAACATAAAATAGAGAGATTATAATCTCTCTATTTTATTATTTGATTATAAGCAAAATCCGAACTATATAAACTTTAAAAATCAAAAGTTTTGGCAAAAACTTTACCTTAGTTTATAATCTTTAAAGGAAACGTCGGAAAAGACGTAGTGATGCGAAAGCATAGGTAGGTCATTCTAAAAGAAACGAGATATCGAATGTTGAACGAATTTCCGATTTTTGATTACGAAGATATTCAGTTAATCCCTAACAAATGTGTCCTTAAAAGTCGTGCAGAAGCTGACACACAAGTGACACTTGGGAAGCATACCTTTAAATTACCAGTTGTTCCCTCTAATATGCAAACGATTTTGGACGAAGATGTTGCAGAGCAATTGGCTAAAGGTGGCTACTTCTACATTATGCACCGTTTTGATGAGGGTGGGCGCATTCCTTTTATCAAACGCATGCATGAGAAAGGTTTGATTGCTTCTATCTCTGTTGGTGTTAAAGATTACGAGTATGATTTTGTTAGTCAATTAAAGGAAGATGCTCCAGAGTACATCACGATTGATATCGCTCATGGTCATGCAGATAGCGTCATTTCAATGATTCAGCACATAAAAAAGGAGTTGCCAGATACTTTTGTCATCGCTGGTAACGTTGGTACTCCAGAAGCTGTGCGTGAACTTGAAAATGCTGGTGCTGATGCTACTAAGGTTGGAATCGGTCCAGGTAAAGTATGTATTACTAAGGTTAAAACTGGTTTTGGTACGGGTGGTTGGCAACTAGCGGCTCTTCGCTGGTGTGCTAAAGCTGCACGTAAACCGATTATTGCTGATGGTGGGATTCGTACACACGGTGACATTGCTAAGTCAATCCGCTTCGGAGCAAGCATGGTTATGATTGGTTCACTATTTGCAGGTCATATTGAAAGCCCTGGTAAAACAGTCGAAGTCGATGGTAAACAATTTAAAGAATACTATGGTTCAGCTTCAGAATACCAAAAAGGTGCCTATAAGAATGTTGAAGGCAAGAAGATTCTTCTTCCTGCCAAAGGATATTTGCAGGATACCCTTACTGAAATGGAGCAAGATTTGCAGAGTTCGATTTCTTATGCTGGAGGTCGCAAGGTTGCTGATCTTCGTCACGTTGATTATGTCATTGTGAAGAACTCTATCTGGAATGGAGATGCTCACTAAAAAATTTATTACTTATTTATGCCACGAATTGGCGTGGCGTTTCTACAAGGTACCGTAAATACCTAACAATGAGTAAGCTGGAGAGATAGAGAGATAGGTGTTAAATCTATTTCTTTGTTTCCTAGAGGCTTACTTTGTAAGTCTCTTTTTATTTCGGAGGTTAACGTGAAATTACTAGAGGAACGTATTTTAAAAGATGGGAATATTCTAGGTGAGAATATTCTTAAGGTGGATTCATTCTTGACTCACCAAGTGGATTTTTCCTTAATGCGCGAGATTGGTCGCACCTTTGCTGGATATTTTAAAAATGCTGGTATTACCAAAGTCGTAACCATTGAAGCATCTGGAATTGCTCCAGCTCTATATGTTGCAGAACAATTAGATGTACCTATGATTTTTGCTAAGAAGGCAAAAAATATCACTATGAATGAGGGAATTTTAACTTCTGAAGTATATTCTTTCACGAAACAAGTTACTAGTACCGTATCCATTGCAGGGAAGTTCTTATCTCCAGGAGATAAAGTATTAATTATTGATGATTTCTTGGCTAATGGTCAAGCAGCTAAAGGTTTGATTCAGATTATTGAACAAGCTGGTGCTACAATCGAGGCCGTCGGGATTGTGATTGAAAAATCTTTCCAAGATGGTCGTGAACTGTTAGAAAAATCAGGTCATCAGGTAGTATCACTTGCTCGTTTAGAGCGCTTTGAAAATGGAAGAGTTATCTTCAAGGAGGCAGACATCTAATGAATCAAAAAGAAAATCACTCAAAAGCAGCCGTATTGGGCTTGCAACACTTACTTGCCATGTACTCGGGCTCAATTCTGGTACCAATCATGATTGCAGGTGCTTTAGGTTATTCAGCTCAACAGTTGACCTACCTTATTTCTACAGATATTTTTATGTGTGGGGTTGCAACTCTCTTACAATTGCAACTCAATAAACATTTTGGTGTTGGTTTGCCTATTGTTCTTGGGGTAGCCTTCCAGTCTGTTGCTCCTCTCATCATGATTGGACAAAGTCATGGTAGTGGTGCTATGTTTGGGGCCTTGATTGCTTCAGGGATTTATGTCATCTTGATTTCAGGTATCTTCTCTAAAGTTGCCAATCTTTTCCCTTCAATCGTAACTGGTTCAGTCATTACAACTATCGGATTGACCTTGATTCCGGTTGCTATCGGAAATATGGGAAATAACGTTGAAAAACCAACTGGACAAAGTTTAGCCTTAGCTATGATTACTGTGCTCATCATTCTTTTGGTCAATATCTTTACCAAAGGATTCATTAAATCAATTTCAATTTTGATTGGTTTGATTGCAGGTACCATCATCGCTTCAACTATGGGCTTGGTTGATTTCTCGCCAGTAGCAGAAGCTCCACTGGTTCATGTCCCAACTCCATTCTACTTTGGTGCACCACAATTTGAGATTTCTTCTATTGTAATGATGTGTATTATCGCTACCGTTTCAATGGTAGAATCAACTGGTGTATATCTTGCCCTTTCTGATATTACTAAAGATCCAATCGATAGCACTCGTCTCCGTAATGGTTATCGTGCTGAAGGTCTTGCTGTTTTACTTGGTGGACTTTTCAATACCTTCCCTTATACAGGATTTTCACAAAACGTAGGTTTGGTGAAACTTTCAGGTATTCGTACCCGTTTACCGATCTACTACGCTGGTGGTTTCCTCATCTTACTTGGTCTTTTGCCTAAGTTCGGTGCCTTAGCACAGATTATCCCTAGCCCTGTTCTAGGTGGAGCCATGCTCGTCATGTTCGGTTTCGTTTCACTTCAAGGGATGCAAATTTTGTCTCGTGTGGATTTCGAACATAATGAACATAACTTCCTCATTGCAGCAATTTCTATAGCTGCAGGGGTGGGACTAAACGGAACGAATCTCTTTAATACTCTACCAACAGAATTACAAATGTTCTTCTCAAATGGTATCGTCATTGCAAGTACAGTGGCCATCATTTTGAACGCTATTTTGAATCGTAAAAAATAAAAAAAAGAGGCTGTGACAAAAGTCCTAGCCTCTCTATTTTCTTTGAATTGCGAGCAAGACGCAGTGGTTGAGTGGGCTCTACTAGGCTGATTTCATCAGCTTTTACAGCCCTACTCAACTGTGCGGAGGTGGGACGACGGAATCGAATTCTAACGAATGACCGATTTCTGTCCTACTCTCTTTTTCTTTTTTAGAGCTTGAGGATTGTTTCTGTAGTCATTTTTATGGTAAAATGGTTTTATGAATGAAAGAATGAAAGAGCTCGTTGAGTTGCTCAATCGCTATGCGACAGAGTATTATACAAGTGATAACCCATCTGTATCTGATAGTGAGTATGATCGTCTCTATCGTGAATTGGTAGAGTTAGAAAAAGAACATCCAGATCAAGTTTTGCCAGATAGTCCAACCCACCGTGTTGGTGGTAAGATTCTAGATGGTTTTGAAAAATATACTCATCAGTATCCTCTCTATAGTTTGCAGGATGCTTTTTCTCGTGAGGAACTCGATGCCTTTGATGCGCGTGTTCGTAAGGAATTGGATGATGTCACTTATATTTGTGAGTTAAAGATTGATGGTTTATCGATTTCCTTGACTTATGAGCAAGGAATTTTTGTTGCTGGGGCGACTCGTGGTGATGGTTCTATTGGTGAAAATATCACAGAAAATCTTAAACGAGTGAAAGACATTCCTTTATCCTTGCCTGAAAAACTAGATATTACCGTTCGTGGTGAGTGTTATATGCCAAGAGCATCCTTTGACCAGGTCAATCAAACTCGTCAAGAAAACGGTGAGCCAGAGTTTGCAAATCCACGAAATGCTGCTGCAGGAACACTTCGTCAGTTAGATACAGCAATAGTAGCTAAACGTAATCTAGCAACCTTCCTATATCAAGAAGCTAGTCCTTCAACTCGCGATAGTCAAGAGAAGGTTTTGAACCATTTAGAGCAGTTAGGATTTGTGGTTAACTCTAGACGCCTATTAGCTCATACTATGGATGAGGTTTGGGAGTTTATCCAAGAAGTAGGTCAAGAAAGAGACCAATTGCCATATGATATCGACGGTGTCGTGATTAAGGTCAATGACCTAGCTGGTCAAGAGCAACTTGGTTTTACAGTTAAAGCACCAAAGTGGGCCGTAGCTTATAAGTTTCCAGCAGAAGAAAAAGAAGCGAAACTACTTTCTGTTGACTGGACAGTTGGCCGTACAGGAGTTGTAACTCCGACTGCTAACCTTACACCTGTACAACTTGCAGGAACAACAGTTAGTCGTGCGACACTTCATAATGTTGACTATATCGCTGAAAAGGATATCCGTAAGGATGATACTGTCATTGTATACAAAGCAGGTGATATCATACCAGCTGTTTTACGAGTGGTGGAGTCTAAGCGTGTGTCGGAAGAAAAACTAGATATTCCAACAATTTGTCCAAGTTGTGAGAGCAAACTGTTACACTTTGAAGATGAGGTTGCCCTTCGTTGCATCAATCCTCGATGTCCTGCTCAGATTAAGGAAGGATTGATTCACTTTGCATCTCGTGACGCCATGAATATTGCTGGTCTTGGTCCATCTATCGTTGAGAAACTATTTGCTGCCGATTTGGTTAAAGATGTTGCGGATATTTATCGCTTAACTATAGAAGATTTCCTTTTATTAGATGGTATTAAGGATAAATCGGCGCAAAAGCTTTATCAAGCGATTCAATCCTCTAAGGATAATTCAGCAGAAAAACTCTTATTTGGTTTAGGGATTCGTCATGTTGGCAGCAAGGCAAGTCAACTACTCTTACAACATTTCCATTCAATCGTATCTCTAGCACAAGCAAATCCAGAAGAAGTAGCAAGCATCGAAAGTCTTGGGAATGTTATTGCTCAAAGTCTTCAATCCTATTTTGAGACTGAGGGGGCTAAAATACTTTTAAGAGAATTAAAAGAATTAAATGTTAATCTAGATTATAAAGGACAGGTCGTTGCGGTAGATGCAGCCTTATCTGGTCTGACCGTTGTATTGACAGGAAAACTCGAGCGTTTAAATCGCTCAGAAGCAAAAAATAAACTAGAAAGTTTAGGAGCTAAGGTAACTGGCAGCGTATCGAAAAAGACCGATCTTGTGGTAGCAGGGGCAGATGCAGGTAGCAAACTCCAGAAAGCACAGGAGTTGGGAATTGAGATTCGGGACGAAGCTTGGCTTGAAAGTTTGTAAGGAATACACAACCTAGAATACTCATCTATCATTTATTGGTTCTATCCAAATACCTTGAGCAAGAAATGCTACTATATAAAATAATAAAATAAATATAAAATAAATTTAACAATTAGAAATTAGGAAAAACATGTATCATTATCCTGTACTTATTCATTATCATCGTAAAGATGAAGCTTATAAGAATTGCAGTTTCAATAAGATTCCTCTAGATTCAGTAGGGTTTATCAAAGAGGAAGAATACTTTGGAGAAAAATTTTCATTTACTCAACCAAGTGAAACACCTCTTGAACAAATGGTGTTTACAGTTGAAAAAAATGGAGTCAGCAAAGAATATCCTATCCGATTCAATCATTATCCACTCTTAACAGAGGTTTGGATTTTAGATGGGGACGAAACCGTGTATTATTCTGAAAATCCAGCTATTGCAAGTCCACACTATAAAGATCAAAATCCATTTGCTTTTGATAAAGCGATTAACAGTGCTAGTTTTGACCACCACTGGGGTTACCAAGGAGAATTAGGGTGTCAGGTTTCCGAAAAAGAAACCAGCTTTAAACTATGGTCCCCAACAGCAACCACTGTACAAGTTATAGTGTATGAATCTGCAAGAAATGATGCTCCGATTTTAAGAACTTATGAGATGGAGCGAGGGAATAGCTATTCATACAGTCATAAATATAATACCATTGGTGTCTGGAGTCTTACAGTTCCTGAAAATCTTGCGGGACGAGCTTATCAATACCAGATAGAATTTCCACATCACCAATCAGTAACTCGGGATCCATATACGACTGCAACAAGTCCAGATGGCAAACGTTCAGCAATCCTTTCTGAAGAAGAACGCCGAGTTGACGGGTTTGAAGTTAAGAATGGAATGGAAGCGACATGGCGTTTAGAGAATCCTTGCCAAGCTGTCGTTTATGAAATGCATGTACGTGATTTGACCAAGTCTGAAACATCAGGTGTTTCTCCAGAGTTAAGAGGGACCTTTCTAGGAGCTGCTCAAACGGGTACAGTCAACCAATATGGCCAGTCTACTGCATTTGACTACATCAAGGAACTAGGTGTTAACTATGTTCAACTGCAACCAATTGCAGATCGTCACAAAGAGTATGATGCAGATGGGAATGTCACTTACAACTGGGGTTACGATCCACAAAACTACAATGCACCAGAAACCAGCCTGTCTACGAATCCAAACGATCCAGGTCAAGTTGTCCGAGATTTGAAAACGATGATTCAAGCCTATCATGATGCTGGAATTGGTGTCATTATGGACGTTGTTTACAACCATACTTTTTCAACTGTTGATGCTCCATTCCAAACAACAGTACCGGATTATTATTACCGAATGAATAGAGATGGAAGCTATCAAAATGGTACAGGTGTAGGAAACGAGACTGCGAGTGAGCATGAAATGTTCCGTAAGTACATGATTGATTCGCTTCTCTATTGGGTAAATGAGTTTAATATCGATGGTTTCCGTTTTGATTTGATGGGAATACATGATGTTAAAACCATGCAGATGATTCGTTGGGCAATGGATGAAGTCGATCCTAAAATTATCCTTTATGGAGAAGGTTGGGATATGGGGACAGGTCTTGCACCATATGATAAGGCTAAGAAAGATAATGCATATCAGTTGCCAAATATCGGATTTTTCAATGATGACGAACGAGATGCTGTAAAAGGTTGCGAAGTCTATGGAGAAATCAAATCTGGTTTTGTAAGCGGAGCTCCTACTGAACCAATTGTTGCAAAAGCGATCCTTGGTAGCCATGAACTAGGTTCTTATCTCAGTCCTAATCAGGTTGTTAACTACGTAGAAGCCCATGATAATTATAACTTGCATGATTTGCTAGCGACTCTTCATCCAACAGAAGACCAAACAAGTATCATGAAAAAAGTAGAAACAGCAACTGCAATGAACCTACTTATGCAAGGTATCTCCTTTATGGAACTTGGTCAAGAGTTCGGTCGTACAAAACTAGTAGCTACAGGCGAAAATGGTGAGGTGACTCATGCTGATCGAGAAAGAGCTATGAATAGTTACAATGCTCCTGATGCTGTTAACCAAGTAAATTGGGATTTAATCAATGAGCGTCAGGATAGTATTGAATTTATCCGTCAGATCATTCAACTTAAAACAAAGAGCACTGCTTTTTCATATCCTACGTACGATGAAGTTTATCGTCATGTTTTTGTTCATACAGCGATTGAAGACAGTGGCTGGATTGTCTACGAGATTCAAGATGATGACGAGCATTTCTTAGTTGTCTTTAATGCTAAAGGAGAATCCCAGTATTATGAAAATGCGGGTAACCTTGAAATGCGAATCACTAACAGTCGTTCATTAAATGAAAATACAATTGATAATGTTAGTGTGGCAGTTATGAATGTTTTAGCATAAATAAAAAATGAAACTCAAGATTAATCTTGAGTTTTTTTATATAAAGTTATCCTAATAAAAAATATGGAAATACTACTAAAAATAGTTGAAAATTTCAGATAATTTGATAAAATTGTACTTAAGATACTTTTTCCGAACAAAAAGTTTGATTTGTGAAAACAACGTTAAGTTTTTAGAGTGTCTGCTTTGCAAAATTAGGATTAAAAAAAATATTGTAAGTGATTTGATGCTACAAAAACTGATATCAAGGTAGAATATCAATAAATACTGAAAATATAAGAAATGTCAAGATAATTATTTGAAGATTTTCTAAAAAATATTTATGATAATTCGGAAATTGGTTGAAAGTTTTCTTAAAAGATAGTATAATAGAAATATAGAAAACGCTTACAATATAAAGGGGGATATATGGATACATTAGAAGCTTTAAGAACTTTTACAACTGGCGAAAATTTCCATCTTCAGCACTATTTGGGCGCACACCGTGAGGAGAGAGACGGGGAATTGGGCTATACATTCCGTGTTTGGGCTCCAAACGCACAGGCTGTTCATCTAGTGGGTGATTTCACAAATTGGGTTGAAAATCAAATCCCCATGGTTCGAAATGAAGCAGGAGTTTGGGAAGTTTTTACAAACTTAGCCCAAGAGGGTCAAATCTATAAATATCATATCACTAGAGCCAATGGGCATCAGCTTATGAAGATTGATCCATTAGCTATTCGCTATGAAGCTCGTCCTGGAACTGGAGCAGTTTTAACAGAAATTCTAGAAAAGAAATGGAAGGATGGACTTTGGCTAGCTCGAAGAAAACGTTTAGGATTCTTTGAGAGACCTGTGAATATCTACGAAGCTCATGCAGGTTCGTGGAAGAGAAATCCTGACGGTACACCGTACAGTTTTGCTCAACTAAAAGAGGAGTTAATTCCTTACTTAGTGGAGATGAATTACACACATATTGAGTTCATGCCTTTGATGGCGCATCCGCTAGGTTTGAGTTGGGGCTATCAACTGATGGGGTATTTCGGTTTAGAACATTCTTATGGAAGACCTGAAGAGTTTCAGGATTTCGTAGAGGAGTGCCACCTAAATAATATCGGTGTTATCGTAGATTGGGTCCCAGGTCACTTTACAATCAATGATGATGCCCTAGCCTACTATGATGGAACACCAACTTTTGAATATCAAGACCATAACAAAGCTCATAACTATGGTTGGGGGGCATTAAACTTTGACTTAGGTAAAAACGAAGTACAATCCTTCTTGATTTCAAGTATTAAGTTCTGGATTGAATTCTATCACCTAGATGGTATTCGAGTGGATGCTGTAAGTAATATCCTTTATCTTGATTATGATAATGCGCCTTGGACACCTAATAAAGATGGTGGAAATCTTAACTACGAAGGCTATTATTTCCTTCAACGGTTAAATACTGTTATCAAGCTAGCTCACCCAGATGTCATGATGATAGCAGAAGAAAGCTCTTCCGCTACTAAAATCACAGGTATGAAGGAAATGGGTGGATTAGGATTCGACTACAAGTGGAATATGGGATGGATGAATGACATTCTCCGCTTTTACGAAGAAGATCCGATTTACCGCAAGTATGACTTTAATCTTGTAACCTTCAGTTTTATGTATGTCTTTAATGAAAATTATCTCTTACCATTCTCGCATGATGAGGTTGTACATGGTAAGAAGAGTATGATGCATAAGATGTGGGGCGACCGTTACAATCAATTTGCAGGCCTTAGAAATCTTTATACTTATCAAATTTGTCACCCTGGGAAAAAATTACTCTTCATGGGTAGTGAGTTTGGACAATTCTTAGAGTGGAAATCAGAAGAGCAATTAGAGTGGTCTAATCTAGAAGATCCAATGAATGCTAAGATGAAATACTTCACATCTCAGTTGAATCAACTTTATAAGGACCACCGTTGTCTTTGGGAAATTGATACAAGCTATGATGGTATTGAGATTATCGATGCGGATAATAGAGATCAGAGTGTTCTTTCCTTTATTCGTAAAGGAAAGAAAGGCGAGATGCTAGTCTGTGTCTTTAATATGGCACCAGTCGAACGTCCTGATTTCACAATTGGACTACCAGTTGCAGGTGTCTATGAAGAAATTTGGAATACAGAGTTAGAACAATGGGGTGGTGTTTGGAAAGAACACAATCAAACTGTTCAAACTCAAGAAGGATTATGGAAGGATTATGAGCAAACTTTGACCTTTACTTTGCCAGCTATGGGGGCAAGTATCTGGAAAATCAAACGTCGCTTGAAGCCCGCTAAAAAAGAATCAAATCAATCTGAAAAAGGAGTAGAAAATGAAGAATGAAATGCTAGCTTTAATCCTTGCCGGTGGGCAAGGAACTCGTCTCGGTAAACTCACTCAAAGCATTGCAAAACCTGCTGTGCAATTTGGCGGGCGCTACCGTATCATTGACTTTGCTCTTTCTAACTGTGCCAACTCTGGTATCCACAATGTTGGGGTTATCACACAGTATCAACCACTAGCTCTCAACAGCCACATTGGTAATGGTTCTAGTTGGGGTCTTGATGTCATTGATTCAGGTGTTTCTATCCTTCAACCTTACTCTGCAAGTGAAGGAAATCGTTGGTTTGAAGGTACAAGTCATGCGATTTACCAAAATATTGACTATATCGATAGCATTAATCCTGAGTATGTTTTGATTCTTTCAGGAGACCATATCTACAAGATGGACTATGATGATATGCTCCAATCACACAAGGATAACAATGCCAGCTTGACAGTTGCTGTCTTGGATGTACCACTAAAAGAAGCTAGTCGTTTCGGTATCATGAATACAGATGCTAATAATCGCATTGTTGAATTCGAAGAAAAACCTGCCCAACCAAAATCAACCAAGGCATCAATGGGGATTTATATCTTTGACTGGAAACGACTTCGCAACATGCTAGTTGCTGCTGAAAAGGCTAACCTAGATATGTCTGATTTCGGAAAGAATGTTATTCCAAATTATCTTGAAACTGGTGAAAGTGTCTATGCTTATGAGTTCAATGGATACTGGAAGGATGTTGGTACAATCGAATCTCTTTGGGAAGCAAATATGGAATACATCTCTCCAGAAAATGCTCTAGATAGCCGAAATCGTCAATGGAAAATTTATTCTCGTAACCTTATCGCTCCACCAAACTACCTTGGAGAATTTGCTCAAGTAGAAGACTCTCTAGTAGTGGATGGATGTTACGTGAATGGTACTGTAAAGCACTCTATTTTATCTACAGCAGCACAAGTTCGTGAAGGAGCAGAAGTTGTCGATTCTGTTATCATGAGTGGAGCAGTAGTCGGAAAAGGTGCTAAGATTAAACGTGCCATTATTGGTGAAGGTGCTATCATTGCCGATGGTGTTGAAATTGATGGAACGGAAGAAGTAGAAGTAGTCGGATATAACGAAGTAGTGGGGGTAGCAACAGATGAAGATTGATAAATATTCAGCGATTTTAGGAAATACCGTTGGTTTCCATGATATGTCAACCTTGACAAGTAATCGTCCAGTGGCAAGTTTGCCATTTGGAGGAAAGTATCGTTTGATTGACTTCCCACTCTCAAGTTTAGCAAATGCTGGTGTTCGAAGTGTCTTTGGAATCTTCCAACAAGATAACATCAGCTCTGTATTTGACCACATTCGTTCAGGACGTGAATGGGGCTTGAATACCCTTCTTAGCCACTACTATCTTGGAATCTACAATACTCGTGTGGAAAGTAGTACTGTTGGTAAAGAGTATTATCAACAACTCTTGACTTATTTAAAACGTTCTGGATCTAACCAAACGGTTTCCTTGAACTGTGACGTTTTGGTAAATATTGATCTTGTTCAGGTTTTCCATTTGCATAATACTACAAAATCTCCTATTACGGTTGTTTATAAGAAACTACCTAAAAAGGATATTTCAGAAGTAAATGCTATCCTAGATATTGATGAAACTGACCACGTGCTCTCTCACAAACTCTTCGATAAAAAAGCTGAACAAGAATACTACAACATGTCAACGGATATCTTTGTTGTAGATACTCAATGGTTGATTGAACGTCTGGAAGAAGAAGCTCAGAAAGAACACCCAGAAAAACTACGTTATGTTCTACGTGACTTAGCAGCGGAATCAGGCGCTTTTGCATACGAGTATACTGGTTACTTAGCAAATATTCATTCTGTAGAAACATACTACCAAGCCAATATTGATATGCTTGATCAGCATAAATTCTACTCTTTATTCTCTCCAAATCAAAAGATTCACACAAAGGTGAAAAACGAAGAACCAACTTATTATGCACCTGGTTGTGAAGTAAATACTTCTCAGTTTGCTTCTGGTAGTATTATCGAAGGTAAGGTTGTTCGTTCAGTTGTTTCGCGTAATGTTCAGATTCATAAAGATAGCTTAGTTAAAGAATCTATTGTTTTCCCTCGTGTTGTCATTGGCGAAGGTGCTCAAGTTGAGTATGCAATTATTGATAAGGGTGCTGAAGTAGCTGATGGAGTTGTTATTCGTGGTACAGCAGAAAATCCTGTTGTCATCAAAAAAGGTGAAAAAGTAACAGAGGACATTCTTTCATGAAAATTTTATTTGTAGCAGCCGAAGGAGCCCCTTTTTCTAAAACAGGTGGCTTGGGAGATGTTATCGGGGCTCTTCCAAAATCATTAGTTAAAGCTGGTCATGAAGTTGCTGTTATCTTGCCATATTATGACATGGTGGAAACGAAGTTTGGAGATCAAATTGAAGATGTTCTTCAATTTGAATTATACGTTGGTTGGCGCAGACAATTTTGTGGCATTAAGAAAACTGTTTTAAACGGTGTTACCTTCTACTTCATTGACAATCAGTATTATTTCTTCCGCGGACATGTGTATGGAGATTTTGATGATGGTGAACGCTTTGCTTTCTTCCAGCTTGCAGCTCTAGAAGCTATGGAGCGTATTGGCTTTATTCCTGATGTTCTTCATGTTCATGATTATCATACAGCTATGATTCCTTTCTTGTTGAAGGAAAAGTATAGATGGATACAGGCTTACCAAAACATTAAGACTGTCTTAACGATTCATAATTTGGAATTCCAGGGTCAATTCTCTGAAGGTATGCTTTGGGATTTGTTCCGAGTTGGTTTTGAGCGTTATGCGGATGGTACAGTTCGCTGGAATGACTGTCTTAACTGGATGAAAGCAGGCATTCTCTACGCTGATCGTGTAACAACTGTATCTCCAAGTTATGCCTATGAAATCATGACAACAGAGTTTGGATGCGGCATTGATCAGATTCTTCGAATGGAGTCCGGTAAGGTATCTGGTATCGTAAATGGAATAGATACTGACCTTTATAATCCAGAGACGGATCCTTTGTTGGATTACCATTTTAACAAGTCTGACCTATCTGGGAAAGCTCAGAACAAAGCTAAACTTCAAGAAAAAGTTGGCCTGCCAGTACGTCCTGATGTTCCAATGATTGGTATTGTGTCACGTTTAACAAGACAGAAAGGTTTTGATGTTGTAGTTGAAGGTCTGCATCGTATGCTTCAAGAAGATGTTCAAATCGTTCTCTTGGGTACAGGTGATTCTGGATTTGAACAAGCCTTCTCATGGTTTGGCCAAGTATTCCCGGATAAATTATCTGCTAATATTACCTTTGATGTGAAGTTGGCACAAGAGATTTATGCTGCGTGTGATATTTTCCTCATGCCAAGTCGTTTTGAACCATGTGGACTTTCTCAAATGATGGCTATGCGCTATGGTACTTTACCTCTTGTCCATGAGGTAGGTGGTTTGAGAGATACTGTTCAGCCATTCAATCCGATTGAAGGAACTGGTACAGGATTTAGTTTTGACAACTTGACTCCATACTGGCTTAACTGGGCTCTTCAAACTGCTTTGGATGTTTATTATAACCATCCTGACGTTTGGAAGAAACTTCAAGTGCAAGCTATGGAACGTGATTTCTCTTGGGATACAGCTTGTCAGTCTTATCTTGATATATACCACAGCCTAGCAAACTAAATAGTTAAAATCGTATGAAATTTTCATACGATTTTTTGAGATGATAAAGTAAGGAGTATAAATGCAAACAATCAAGGGTCTCTGTGTGCTCGATGTAGATGGTACTCTGATAGAAGAAGAGGTTATTGATTTATTGGGCAAAGAGGCAAATTGCGAAAAGGAAGTAGCTTTGCTAACTGCTCAAGCTATGAGTGGGGAATTGGACTTTGAATCAAGTTTAAAAAAACGTGTTTCCCTTCTAAATGGGCTTTCTATAGATGTATTTGATAAGATTTATCATGAACTACACCTTAGTAAAAATGCTGCGCAATTTGTCAAAACTCTTCAAGAAAATCAGATAGAAGTCGGTTTGGTATCGGGTGGATTTACTACCATCGTGGGAGGATTAGCAAAAGATTTGGGGATTTCATTATGTACTGCTAATCAACTGGAAATAAAAGATGGACATTTAACTGGCAATCTTATTGGTCCGGTTATAAGCAGAGAAGTAAAAGAAGCAACCCTCGTGAGGTGGGCTGAAGAATTACAAGTGCCTTTTGAGAGAACGATTGCGATCGGTGATGGCGCTAATGATTTGGCTATGCTTAATCGATCAGGACTTGCTATTGCCTTCTGTGCTAAGGATATTGTGAAAAAGGAAATAAATCTTCAGGTAGATGAAAGAGATTTTGCAAAAGTTTTAGAAAAAATAAATCTCCTTTAGTTAGAAAGAGGAATGAACATGAAAGTTGTCATCGCACCAGACTCTTTCAAAGAGAGTCTTCCCGCAAACCAAGTAGCAGAAGCTATAAAAAGAGGTTTTAAAAGAGTGATCCCAGATGCTGAATATCTGCTTTTATCTGTTGGTGATGGAGGTGAAGGGACAGTAGATGCTATTAAAAGTTCTCTAGATCTGGAAGAAAAAACAGTCCAGGTAGCCGGACCTTTTGGTGATGAGGTTCAAATACCCTACTATGAAAAAAAGGAATTAGCCCTTTTTGAAGTTGCCGATTTGATCGGGCTTGAAAAAATTCCTAATGAAAAACGATATCCGCTAGAAATCCAAACAAAGGGAATAGGTCAACTTATTCTCCATTTAATTGACCAAGGAAAAAAAGATATATACATCGGTGTCGGTGGTACGGCTAGTAACGATGGTGGTATTGGTATTGCTTCTGGAATCGGTTATCAGTTTTACGATGAAAATGGGAATGAACTTCAGGCATGTGGACAATCTCTGTCTGCTATCAGGAAAATTTTAAAGGAGGGCGTACTTGAAATTCCTTCTGATGTACATATAAAAATACTAGCAGACGTGGCCAATCCTCTTTGTGGACCTCAGGGTGCTACCTTTACATTTGGGAAACAAAAGGGATTGGATCCATCTAAATTTCAAGAAGTTGATGCTGCTATTAAAGACTTCTATAGTAAAGTTGGACCTGAAATATTAAAATTAGATGGCGCAGGAGCTGGTGGTGGCATTGCTGCTGGTTTGTGTGTATTTGCAGGAGCAGAAATCGTATCAGGCATTCAAACTTGTTTGGACTTGATTAATTTCGATGATAAGGTAGCAGATGCTAATCTCGTAATTGTTGGTGAAGGTAGATTAGACTCTCAAAGTATGGCTGGCAAGGCTCCAATCGGAGTAGCAAAAAGAACACCTAAGGGTGTTCCGGTCATTGCTATTTGTGGAAGTTTAGATGAGGATTTACCCCCATTACCGTTTGAAAACATCATCGCCGTTTTTTCTATACTAGAAAAAAGTGAGCCATTAGAAGATAGTCTAAAAAATGCAGCCACCTATTTAGAACATACAGCTACAAGCCTCGCTCAAATCCTGTCTTTAAAAAAGAATTAACCAAACCATTTTTTCCAGAGAGAAGTTGGAGCTTTAGTTTCATTTTCTTGCCACAAATCTGAAAAGGCCTTTCGGAGGTCTTTTTCACTTGCTTGGACAGGAATATCGCTATGAATAACTAGTCCAAAAGGAGAAGAATTATGATCTTCAGAAACGATGGTTGCTTGGCAATCAGAAGCTTTGGCATTTTTTAAATAATAAACCTGCTTTTCAAATTCAACTTGAGGAGAAATTTTGACAAAAAGAGGATCAGCTTCTTTTTTTAAGCACTCTAAAATGGTCAAAAAACCTTTTTGAAATTTGTCATCATTTGCAGTTTCAAGGCTTGCATAACCAAGGACACGCTCCTCAAAAGTGCCCAGAAAATACCTTTGTTCGTCTGGATTTAATTTAAGCCCACCATTGGCTTTTTCTAATATTTGTTTTGATATATCAGTCATAAATATAGTATATCATAAAAGTCTCTAGATAAGGCGCAAAAGAAAGCGATTACTTAATAAACTTAAGGAAAATTTGCACAAAGATAACGTTTTTTCTTGAAAAAGGTATCTTTTTGATGTATCATAGAGGTGTAAAATAATTTAACTCAAAGGAGAGTAAAAAATGTCAATTATTACTGATGTTTACGCTCGCGAAGTCCTAGACTCACGCGGTAACCCAACACTTGAAGTAGAAGTTTATACTGAATCAGGTGCTTTCGGACGTGGTATGGTTCCATCAGGAGCTTCTACTGGTGAACACGAAGCAGTTGAACTTCGCGACGGTGACAAATCTCGTTACGGTGGTCTTGGTACACAAAAAGCTGTTGACAACGTAAACAACATCATTGCTGAAGCAATTATCGGCTACGATGTACGTGACCAACAAGCTATCGACCGTGCTATGATCGCTCTTGACGGTACTCCTAACAAAGGTAAATTGGGTGCAAACGCAATCCTTGGTGTGTCTATCGCTGTAGCTCGTGCTGCTGCTGACTACCTTGAAATCCCACTTTACAGCTACCTTGGTGGATTCAACACTAAAGTTCTTCCAACTCCAATGATGAACATCATCAACGGTGGTTCTCACTCAGACGCTCCAATCGCTTTCCAAGAATTCATGATCGTACCTGCTGGTGCTCCTACATTCAAAGAAGCTCTTCGTTGGGGTGCTGAAATCTTCCACGCTCTTAAGAAAATCCTTAAATCTCGTGGTCTTGAAACAGCCGTAGGTGACGAAGGTGGATTCGCTCCTCGTTTCGAAGGAACTGAAGACGGTGTTGAAACTATCCTTGCTGCTATCGAAGCTGCTGGTTATGTTCCAGGTAAAGATGTATTTATCGGATTTGACTGTGCATCATCAGAATTCTACGATAAAGAACGTCAAGTATACGACTACACTAAATTCGAAGGTGAAGGAGCTGCTGTACGTACTGCTGCAGAACAAATCGACTACCTTGAAGAATTGGTAAACAAATACCCAATCATCACTATCGAAGATGGTATGGATGAAAATGACTGGGACGGATGGAAAGCTCTTACTGAACGTCTTGGTGGTAAAGTTCAATTGGTTGGTGACGACTTCTTCGTAACAAACACTTCTTACCTTGAAAAAGGTATCGAAGAAGGTGCTGCTAACTCAATCCTTATCAAAGTTAACCAAATCGGTACTCTTACTGAAACATTCGATGCTATCGAAATGGCTAAAGAAGCTGGTTACACTGCCGTTGTATCACACCGTTCAGGTGAAACTGAAGATTCAACAATCGCTGACATCGCAGTTGCAACAAACGCAGGTCAAATCAAGACTGGTTCACTTTCACGTACTGACCGTATCGCTAAATACAACCAATTGCTTCGTATCGAAGACCAACTTGGTGAAGTAGCTGAATACCGTGGATTGAAATCATTCTACAACTTGAAAAAATAAAATAGTTCAGTGAACTAACTAATGAAAGCCCTTGGATTTTTCCAAGGGCTTTTGTATATTATAAGACAAGGTCAAAGAAATTCAGTCTAGTTTTCGGATTCTAAAGGTGAAAAAAGAGATTTTTAAACGTATTTTTGGTATAATAATACCCAGGAAAACTAGAGAAAAAGGAGGTTGAGATGCAAAAGTATTTATCGGTAACAACATTGACCAAGTACCTGAAAATGAAATTTGATAAAGACCCATACTTGGAGCGGGTCTATTTAACTGGTCAGGTTTCTAATTTCCGAAAGCGTCCAACTCACCAATATTTTTCTCTCAAGGATGATCGTGCTGTTATACAAGCAACCGTTTGGTCAGGTATTTATCAGAAACTAGGTTTTGACCTTGAAGAAGGTATGAAGATCAATGTTGTTGGTCGTGTCCAAATTTATGAACCAAGCGGAAGCTATTCGATTATCATTGAAAAGGCAGAACCAGATGGTGTCGGTACACTTGCTATTCAGTTCGAACAATTAAAAAAGAAATTATCCGAAGAGGGTCTTTTCCAAGATCGCTTTAAACAAGCAATACCTCAGTTTTCAAAGCGTATCGGCGTGGTGACCAGTCCTAGTGGAGCTGTTATCCAGGATATCATTACAACCGTAAGCAGACGCTTTCCTGGTGTGGAAATTGTTTTATATCCTACAAAAGTTCAGGGTGAAGGGGCAGCAGAGGAGATTGCTCGTAATATTGCTAGAGCTAATGAAAGAGAGGACTTAGATGTTCTCATTATTGGTCGTGGTGGTGGTTCAATTGAGGATCTTTGGGCTTTTAACGAAGAAATAGTTGTTCGTGCTATTTTTGAATCACGGCTCCCCATCATTTCAAGTGTGGGCCACGAAACAGATGTAACCTTAGCTGATTTTGTAGCAGATAGGAGAGCGGCTACACCGACGGCTGCCGCAGAACTCGCAACTCCTGTTACCAAGTTAGATCTTCTGACTTATCTTCAGAATCAAGAAAAACGAATGGCTACAGCAGTACAAAATACCCTGTCTAAGAAAAAGAAAGCTTTACAGGTTCTATGTCAGTCTGTTATTTTTAGGCAACCTGAACGTCTGTACGATGGTTACTTACAGCGATTGGATCAATTGCAACTTCGTCTCAAACAAAGTGTAAGTTCAAATCTTATTAGCCAAAAACAAAGAGTCTTAGAACAAGTTCATCATTTAGAACAATTATCGCCTATCAATAAGATTCATCGTTACCAGGACCGTCTACTACAATTAAAAAAGTTACTTCGTAGTCAGATGGCTGTTACATACGATGCCAAGGTTGCTGAGGTGAAACGTTTGTCAGAAGCGCTAGTGATGCTAGATACTAGCCGAATCGTGGCAAGAGGTTATGCCATTGTTAAAAAAGAAGATGCTGTGGTATCTTCAGCAAAAGATTTGAAAGCAAATGACCAAGTTATGCTGCTAATGCGAGATGGTCAGGTAGAATTAGAGGTTAAAGATGTCAAAACAAAAGAAATTTGAGGAAAATTTAGCAGAACTTGAAACCATTGTACAGAGTTTAGAAAATGGTGAAATTGCACTAGAAGATGCCATTGCTGCTTTTCAAAAGGGAATGATTTTATCAAAAGAATTGCAAGCTACACTTGATAAGGCTGAAAAGACCTTGGTTAAAGTCATGCAAGAAGATGGAACAGAAAGCGAACTCCTATGAACAAGCAGGAAAAATTAGCTTTGGTCGAGTCAGCTCTTGAAGAGTTTTATGGTGACCAGCAATTTGCATCAAGCTTAAGAGAAGCAGTTCTTTATTCCATACATGCTGGAGGTAAAAGGATTCGCCCCTATCTACTTCTAGAAGTTTTGGAATCCTTGCAGGTGTCTATCATACCAGCTCATGCTCAGGTTGCAGCGGCGCTTGAGATGATTCACACCGGAAGTTTGATCCATGATGATCTTCCTGCTATGGATAATGATGATTTTAGACGGGGACGTTTGACCAATCATAAAGTGTATGGAGAAGCCCTAGCTATTTTAGCAGGAGATGCGCTTTTTCTAGATCCCTATGCCTTGATAGCGCAAGCAGATTTGCCTAACCAAACTAAGGTAGATTTGATAGCAAACCTATCACTTGCTTCCGGAAGTATGGGGATGGTAGCCGGTCAAGTTTTAGATATGGAAGGTGAAGGCAAATACTTAAATTTAGAAGATCTTCAGACCATCCATGCTAACAAGACTGGAAAGCTCTTGGCTTTTCCATTTCAAGCAGCTGGAATCATTGCAGGATTGGATGAAAATCTTCAAAAAAAACTAGAAACAGTTGGAGAACTGATTGGGCTTGCTTTTCAAATTAGAGACGATATCCTTGATGTTACGGCTAGTTTTGAAGAAATCGGTAAAACACCTCAGAAAGATTTGCAAGCTGAGAAGTCGACCTATCCTGCTTTGTTAGGATTGGATGAGGCAAAAGTTTTTTGCAATCACACCTTAGATCAGGCGAATACAAAGCTAGAAGAGATTAGTCAATTAGTCGAGTTTGATAAAGAACCAATTGTAAAAATAGTAGAAAGTTTGAGAATTGATGGCTAAGGAAAGAGTAGATGTACTTGCCTACAAACAGGGATTATTTGAAACAAGAGAACAAGCTAAGCGCGGCGTAATGGCGGGTTTGGTTGTCGCTGTTCTAAACGGCGAGCGTTTCGATAAGCCAGGTGAAAAAATCCCAGATGATACAGAATTGAAACTCAAAGGTGAGAAGCTTAAGTATGTGAGCCGAGGAGGCTTAAAACTTGAAAAAGCCTTAGAGAGGTTTAAGATATCAGTTAAAGGCAAAACAACCATTGATATTGGAGCTTCAACAGGAGGCTTTACGGATGTTATGCTTCAAAATGGTGCAAAACTAGTTTATGCAGTTGATGTTGGAACTAATCAGCTTGCATGGAAACTACGTCAAGACTCACGTGTTGTGAGTATGGAGCAGTTTAATTTCCGTTATGCTGAAAAAAATGACTTTGAAGAAGAGCCAAGCTTTGCAAGTATCGACGTGAGTTTTATTTCACTGAGTCTCATTCTTCCGACTCTACATAGAGTTTTAGCTGATCATGGACAAGTTGTATCCCTCATCAAACCTCAGTTTGAAGCAGGTCGAGAACAAATTGGTAAAAATGGGATTATTAGAGATGCTAAGGTTCACAAAAATGTACTAGAAACCGTCACAGAAATGGCAGTTAAAGAAGGCTTTTCCGTTTTAGGATTGGATTTTTCTCCTATTCAAGGCGGACACGGGAATATTGAATTTCTTGCTTATTTACGTAAAGAAGAACAAGCAAGTAATCAGGCGCTTTCTGAAATCGAACAAATAGTAGAAAAAGCACATAGAGAGTTTAAAGATGAATAAAAAAGAAAGACTTGAAAAAATTAGAAGATTTGTAACTGACTATCAAATTGGAACACAGGAAGAAATCGTTGAACATTTGAGAGAAGCAGGAATCACTGCTACTCAAGCAACTGTTTCTCGAGATATCAAAGAACTAGGGATTGTAAAAATTCCTTTGAAAGATAATACTTATGTCTACGAATTACCAAAATCTGTAGTTAAAAGTCTACAGTTGGCTGAGAATAATATCGAAAGTTTTGAAAGAATGGGGAATCTCATCAATTTAGATATCATTCCTGGGAATACAATTTTTGTAAAAAGCCAATTAAATCAATCGTTTTCGGATAAGATTTTTAGCTGTTTAGCAGACGATAATTCAATTTTAATTGTCGCTCGAACTGAAGAAGCAGCATTAGAAATTGTTGAACAAGTTAAAAAGTGGTAGGACCTTATGTTACTTGAAATTTCAATTAAAAACTTTGCCATCATTGAGGCTATTTCACTTAATTTTGAGAAAGGGATGACAGTTCTGACTGGGGAAACTGGTGCTGGAAAGTCAATCATCATCGATGCTATGAATATGATGTTGGGAGCAAGAGCGACCACGGATGTCATTCGTCATGGCGCACCCAAGGCTGAAATCGAAGGCCTTTTCTCAATTGAAAATAGTCAGGCTCTTCAAGAGCTTTTTGATGAGCAAGGTCTCTTGTTAGGTGATGAAATCATCATCCGTCGTGAAATTTTACAAAACGGGCGAAGTGTTAGTCGAGTCAATGGACAGATGGTTAATCTTTCAGTTCTGCGCTCAATTGGACAACATTTAGTAGATATCCATGGTCAGCATGACCAAGAAGAGTTAATGCGACCACAATTACACATTCAGATGCTAGATGGGTTTGGTGATGCAGCGTTTCTTGAACTTAAACAAGCTTATCAGACTAACTTTGAAGATTATCGCAACATGCGTAAACAACTTCTTGAAGTTAAGAAAAACCAAGAAGAACACAAGACTCGAATTGAAATGTTGGAATTTCAAATGGCTGAGATTGAGTCTGCATCCTTAAAGCCAGGTGAAGACATCAAATTAAACCAAGAACGAGATAAACTTTTAAATCATAAACATATTGCTGATACGCTGACTAATGCTTATGCTATGTTAGACAATGAAGAATTTTCAAGTCTAGCTAACATACGTTCAGCTATGAATGATATGGAAAGTTTAGAAGACTATGATGCAGAGTACCGTGAAATCTCGACCTCTCTATCTGAATCTTATTACGTTTTAGAGGATGTCACTAAGCGTTTAGAGGATATTATCGAAGATTTAGATTTCGATGGCAATCGCTTGATGCAGATTGAAAGTCGTTTAGATCTTATTCATGCCATCACACGTAAGTATGGCGGAAATGTTGACGATGTTTTGCTGTATTTCGCTAAAATCACAGAAGAATACAATCTACTAACAGGTCATCATCTATCCTCAGATGATATGGAAGCAGAACTCAAAAAGTTGGAAGTAAGTCTTGTTGATTTGGCAAGCCAGCTTTCATCTGCTCGTCACATTCTAGCCAAACAGTTAGAGCTTGAGATTCAGCAAGAACTGAAAGACCTCTATATGGAGAAGGCCCAGTTTCAGGTTAAGTTTACAAATGCTAAATTTAGTCGTGAAGGTAATGAGACTGTTGAATTTTATATTTCAACCAACCCTGGTGAAGACTTTAAACCATTAGTTAAAGTAGCGTCTGGTGGTGAATTGTCTCGTCTCATGTTGGCTATCAAGTCTGCTTTTTCACGCAAGGTAGGCAAGACCAGCATTGTATTTGATGAAGTAGACACAGGAGTTTCAGGACGTGTGGCTCAAGCTATTGCGCAAAAGATTCATAAAATTGGTCAACATGGCCAAGTATTAGCGATCTCCCATCTACCACAAGTCATTGCAATCGCAGATTATCAGTTCTTTATTGAAAAAATTAGTGATGAGCATTCAACGGTATCGACTGTTCGTCTCTTAACTTTGGAAGAACGCGTAGAAGAAGTTGCCAAGATGTTGGCAGGGGAGAATGTGACAGATGCAGCTCTTACGCAAGCTAGAGAATTATTGCAAAGTAAGGAGAAATAAATGACAGATTATTATGTAATTGGAGATGTTCACGGAAAAGCAGGAATGCTTGAAGACCTTCTCAAAACATGGGATGGCAAAACCCAATTACTTTTTCTTGGTGATTTAATCGATAGAGGAGAAGATAGTCGTCGTGTTCTTGAGATGGTTAAGGATTTAGTTGAAAATCATGGAGCGATCTGTCTATCAGGAAACCACGAGTATATGTTTTTGACTTGGTTGGACAATCCCGAAGAAAGCTATGACCACTATCGTCGAAATGGTGGCGATACAACCATCAACTCTATCCTGGGTCGCCCCTTGGATGCACCTGTGGATGCAGTTGAAGACGCTAAACGTGTTGAGACGGAAGCAGCAGACTTGGTTGCTTTTATCCGCCAAATGCCTTTTGTCGTTGAGACAGACAAGTATATCTTTGTCCATGCTGGTATTGATTTGACCTTGGATGATTGGCATGAAACGACTGATTACAAGAAAGTCTGGCTCAGAAAACCATTCCACGAAGCTGAAAATCATACTGGGAAAACCATTATCTTTGGGCATACACCAGTTTATGGTTTGCTGAAGCAAGACCGAGGTACTGCTGATCTTTGGATTACAGAGGATGGCAAGATTGGCATGGACGGAGGAGCCGTTTACGGGGGTGTCCTTCATGGTATTGTCTTTACTGACCAAGGTATGACAGACCACTATTTCATCGAAAATGACGGCTTTGTTGCTGAAGATTAATACTCTCTACAGGGTATTATGGTCTTGTCAAAAACATAAAAACAATTTATAATTAATAGATACCCTGAAAGGAAGAGAATCTTGAATTTAGAAGAATTGAAAAAACGTCAGGAGAAGATCCGAAACTTTTCCATTATTGCTCATATTGACCATGGGAAATCAACATTGGCGGACCGTATTTTGGAGGCTACAGAGACGGTTTCTAGTCGTGAAATGCAGGCACAACTATTAGATAGTATGGACTTAGAACGTGAGCGTGGAATTACCATCAAGCTTAATGCTATTGAACTTAATTATACTGCTAAAGACGGTGAGACCTATATCTTCCACTTAATTGATACACCAGGACACGTTGACTTTACTTATGAGGTGTCACGTTCTCTTGCTGCCTGTGAGGGCGCGATTTTGGTCGTTGATGCTGCTCAAGGGATTGAGGCTCAAACACTTGCAAATGTATACCTGGCTTTGGACAATGATTTGGAAATCCTTCCAGTTATTAACAAGATTGACTTGCCTGCTGCAGATCCAGAGCGCGTGCGTACAGAAATTGAAGATGTCATTGGCTTGGATGCGAGTGAGGCTGTATTGGCTTCAGCAAAAGCTGGTATCGGTATCGAAGACATTTTGGAGCAAATTGTCGAAAAAGTTCCAGCACCAACTGGTGACGTATCAGCACCACTTAAGGCTTTGATTTTCGACTCAGTTTACGATGCTTACCGTGGGGTTATCCTCCAAGTTCGTGTCATGGATGGAGTCGTTAAGCCAGGCGATAAGATTCAGCTCATGAGCAATGGCAAAACCTTTGATGTTACAGAAGTTGGAATCTTCACACCTAAAGCAGTAGGACGTGACTTCCTAGCCACTGGTGACGTTGGTTATATTGCAGCCTCAATTAAGACTGTTCAAGATACCCGTGTGGGTGACACCGTAACTTTGGCGACAAATCCAGCAACTGAACCTCTTTCTGGATACAAACAAATGAATCCGATGGTCTTTGCAGGTCTTTATCCAATCGAGTCAAATAAGTACAATGACCTTCGTGAAGCTCTTGAAAAATTGCAGCTTAATGATGCTAGTCTTCAATTTGAACCAGAGACATCTCAGGCACTTGGTTTTGGTTTCCGTTGTGGATTCCTTGGACTTCTTCATATGGATGTTATCCAAGAGCGTTTAGAACGGGAGTTTAATATTGATTTGATTATGACTGCACCGTCCGTTATTTACAAGGTTAATCAGACTGATGGTGAGTCTATGGATGTATCGAATCCGTCCGAGTTTCCTGATCCTACTAAAATTGCAACAATAGAAGAACCGTATGTCAAAGCACAAATCATGGTACCACAGGAATTTGTAGGAGCGGTTATGGAACTTGCTCAGCGCAAACGTGGCGACTTCGTGACGATGGATTATATCGATGATAACCGTGTCAATGTGATCTATCAAATCCCACTTGCTGAAATTGTCTTTGATTTCTTTGACAAGCTCAAATCTTCAACACGTGGCTATGCAAGCTTTGACTATGAATTGTCAGAGTATCGTCCATCTAAGCTGGTTAAAATGGATATCCTTCTCAATGGAGATAAGGTCGATGCTCTCAGCTTTATCGTTCACAAGGACTTTGCATATGAACGTGGGAAACTCATCGTTGATAAACTCAAGAAAATCATTCCTCGTCAACAGTTCGAAGTACCTATTCAAGCTGCTATTGGACATAAGATTGTGGCACGTACAGATATCAAAGCCCTTCGTAAAAACGTCCTTGCCAAGTGTTATGGTGGTGATGTTTCCCGTAAACGTAAACTCCTTGAAAAACAAAAAGCTGGTAAGAAGCGAATGAAAGCTATCGGTTCTGTAGAAGTACCTCAGGAAGCCTTCCTCAGCGTCTTGAGTATGGATGAAGAATAGTTGATTTTTATGACTCAGCTTTCATAGAATACAGTTATCTTTTGCCACTTATCTTTTCTTTCATTAGAATAGAAGTGAAAGGAGAATGATTATGAAAAAAATCATCAGCTTATCTACACTTTTAGTGTGTTGCCTTTGCCTCGCTGCTTGTAATAGTTCAAAAACTAAAAAAGAAGTAGCTTCAGAAACAACAACAGTTCAAGAAAGTACCACAAAACAAGATACAACAACTATAGCAGAATCAACGATAAAAGATACACAGGTGATTGGGTCAGATGCCTATGGTTATGTAAAGGTTCCAAAATCTTGGATCCATTTTACAGAAGTTGAGGGTGGTGATGATATTCAGTACTGTGATGGTACCGACATCAATATTGTAACCTTAAACACCTTTAAGCCAGAGCATCTAGGCGTTAGTGAAAGTGAATATGCCGCTCTTGATGCTGTTCAAGTTTCTACTAGTGTCTATCAAACCAAACAACAAAGTAAGGATTTCTCTAAAGTTTGGGGATCCAAGTCAAAAATTGGTGGTTATGATGCCTATGTTGTTAACTGTATTGCTAAAAATGGGAAATATCTAGTTATCTGGATCTTTAAGTCAGATGACGGTAAGTTTAGATACGTTTCTCTAGAAGGAACACCTGAAGTATTGAAAGACATGCTTCCATTGATTGAACAAAGTTGGACTACAAAGAAAGATTAATAAACAAAAAACAGGGTTTGTATCCTGTTTTTTTATTTCCCTCTCCTTAAATCTATGTGCAATGAATTTTTGTTTGAATACAAACAAAAAAAATAAAAATCAAACAAAATACAACAAAAAATATTGACAACGGTTTCATATAGTGTTATACTTGTATCATAAAAGTTAGATATGAAAGGAGAAGGTCATGGGATTAGATCATTTCTTCAGCAAAGACTTAGTCTTTTGTCTAGAAGCGGATAATCAAGAGCAGCTATTTGATCAAGTTGCAACCCTATTAGAAGAAAAGAAAGTTGTTACGGATACCTATCGATCGGCATTGATTGAACGTGAAAAAATGTTCCCAACCGGTTTAGATATGGAATTTCTTGGGAAGGACTTGCCGAATGTAGCAATCCCTCACACAGACACAATTCATAATTTAACTGAAAACGTCGTTGTGGTTCGCTTAGCGAAACCAGTAACATTCCACAATATGATTGCTCCTGACAAGGAAGTAGAAGTATCATTACTCTTCTTTATCATCAATAATTCAAGTTCAAGTCAAACAAATATTCTTGCTCAATTGATGGACTTCTTTACAGGTGACGGTCATCTTGAAGCACTCTCTAAGATTACAGAGCCTGAAGCTTTGTTCCAGTATATCTCAGAAGCAACTGCTTAATTTGTTATTAACTATAAACTAAAAAATGGAGGAAATCCAAATGATTAAAATTCTTGCTGCATGTGGTGCAGGTGTTAACTCAAGCCACCAAATTAAAAGCGCTCTAGAAGAAGAGCTATCTAGCCGTGGATACGACGTACAGTGTGACGCAGTTATGGTTAAAGATGTCAACGAAGACTTGATTAAAGGTTATGATATCTTCACACCAATTGCTGCAACTGACTTAGGTTTTGACCCTGGTATCCCAGTAGTTGAAGCTGGACCTATCTTATTCCGTATTCCAGCGATGAGCGCTCCAGTTTATGACAATATTGAAGCAGCAATCAAAGAACACGGATTAAGTTAATTATTATTTTGTAATTTTCCATAAAAATAAAGGGAGGAAAAATTATGGATTTCATTATCAATCTGGCCAACGATATCTTTAAACCTATCTTGGCTATGGGTGGCCCAATCATCATGCTGATCATTTTGACAGTATTGGCCTTGCTTTTCGGAGTGAAATTCTCCAAAGCGCTTGAAGGTGGTATCAAACTTGCTATCGCCCTTACTGGTATCGGTGCGATCATCGGTATGTTGAACGGAGCTTTCTCAGCTTCTCTTGCAAAATTCGTTGAAAATACTGGTATTCAATTAAACATCACTGACGTTGGTTGGGCACCGCTTGCAACAATCACTTGGGGTTCTGCATGGACACTTTACTTCTTGCTCGTGATGTTGATTGTTAACATTGTGATGCTTGCAATGAAGAAAACTGACACACTTGATGTCGATATCTTTGATATCTGGCACTTGTCTATCACAGGTCTTTTGATTAAATGGTACGCTGACAACAATGGAGTTAGCCAAGGAGTTTCACTCTTTATCGCGACTGCAGCAGTTGTGCTTGTAGGGGTACTTAAAATCATCAACTCTGACTTGATGAAACCAACATTTGATGACCTTTTGAACGCACCAAGTTCATCACCAATGACTTCAACTCACATGAACTACATGATGAACCCAGTTATCATGGTTTTGGATAAGATTTTTGATAAGTTCTTCCCAGGTCTTGATAAATACGACTTTGACGCTGCTAAATTGAATAAGAGAATCGGTTTCTGGGGATCTAAATTCTTCATCGGTTTCATCCTTGGTATCGTTATCGGTTTGATGGGAACTCCACATCCAGTTGCTGGAGTTGAAGATGCATCTTCATGGGAACTTGTTATTAAAGGTTGGTTGTCACTTGGTTTGACTGCCGGTGTCTGCTTGGAGCTCTTCTCACTCATCGGTTCATGGTTCATCGCAGCCGTAGAACCACTTTCACAAGGTATTACAAACGTTGCTACTAAACGTCTTCAAGGACGTAAATTCAACATCGGTCTTGACTGGCCATTTATCGCTGGACGTGCTGAAATCTGGGCTTGTGCCAACGTACTTGCACCAATCATGTTGGTTGAAGCAGTGCTTCTTTCAAATGTCGGAAATGGTATCTTGCCACTTGCTGGTATCATCGCAATGGGTGTGACTCCAGCACTCTTGGTAGTTACTCGTGGTAAATTGCTCCGTATGATTATCTTCGGAACACTCTTGTTGCCACTCTTCCTTCTTTCAGGTACACTTATCGCACCATTTGCAACAGAACTTGCTAAAGGTGTAGGTGCCTTCCCAGAAGGTGTAAGCCAAACTCAATTGATTACTCATTCAACTCTTGAAGGACCAATCGAAAAACTATTTGGTTGGGCAATTGGTAACGCTACAACTGCTGATATCAAAGCTATCCTTGGCGCATTAGTATTCCTTGTATTCTACGTTGGTATCTTTGCATGGTACAGAAAACAAATGATCAAACGTAACGAAGAATACGCAGCAAACGCAAAATAATTTGCTCCTAAAAATGTAAATTGTAAAAACTAGGTTGTCAGTTTCCACTATGGAGCAGTCAGCCTAGTTTTTTTGAAAAATGGAGGTATAACCGTGATTGAATTAAAATCAGATGATTTACAAGTAGAGTTTCAGTCTCTAGGAGGAGCGCTATCTTCTATAAAAGATAAAGATGGTGTAGAATATTTGTGGCAGGGGGATCCAACTTATTGGAGTGGACAGGCACCTGTATTATTCCCAATTTGTGGGTCAGTTAGAAATGATACTGTCCTATATGACAATGAAGATGGTAGTCAAGTAAAAGGTAAAGTCCCTCGACATGGTTTAGTGAGAAAAAAAGAATTTGAATTAGTGAACCAAACAGAGGACTCTGTTACATTTGCTATTGAAGATGATGAAGAAATGTATGCAAATTACCCTTATCATTTTCGTTTAGAAATAACTTATACAGTGACAGGTAAAACCATACGTACAAAGTATGAGATCTATAATAAAGAAGCTGAAAAGAGTATGCCATACTTTATTGGTGGACATCCTGGTTTTAACTGCCCATTACTTGAAGATGAGGTGTATGAAGATTACTATCTTGAATTTGAAAAGCCAGAGACTTGTACAGTTCCAAAACCATTTCCAGAAACAGGAATGTTAGACTTTAAAGATAGGAGTTCTTGGTTAGAAAATCAAAAAGAAATAGATTTGAATTACGACCTCTTTAACTACGATGCTGTCACTTTAGACAACTTAGAATCTCGTTCTGTTTCCTTGAAGTCTCGGAAACATGATAAAGGTGTAAAACTACATTTTGAAGAGTTTCCAAATTTAATCGTATGGTCAACGCTTAATAAAGGTCCTTTCATCGCCTTGGAACCATGGTCAGGTTTGTCTACTTCGCTCGAAGAAAGAGATAGACTGGAAGATAAGAAAGGTGTTAAAGTTTTGAAACCTGGCCACATTGATCACCTTGGATTTGATATTGAGATTTTATAAAAAAATAAACAAAAACAAACATAAAATGTTGACTTTTCCAACTAATAGTAGTATATTATGTTTATAAAGAACAATTTGTGTTTATTTTAACAAATTTATTGTTTTAGTTTTTCTCTGAAGAAAACTCGTTAAGAATGAAAGATGTAATTTATTCTTAATTAAAATATTGTCAAAAAACTACTAGTAACTTTTTTGAATGGGTGTTTTTAACTGAAATCAAAAATGTATACTAGTCTATAATAAAAAAGGAGTATACAATATGTCTATTGTTATTGGTGCAGATGCTGCAGGTTTAAGATTGAAAGAAGTTGTAAAAGACTTCTTGGAAAAAGAAAACTTCCACGTTGTGGATGTTACAGCAGAAGGTCAAGACTTCGTTGATGTAACTCTCGCGGTTGCTGAAGAAGTCAAGAAAGAAGAACAAAACCTTGGTATTGTAATCGATGCTTATGGTGCAGGTCCATTTATGGTAGCAACTAAGATTAAAGGAATGGTTGCTGCCGAAGTTTCTGATGAACGTTCAGCTTACATGACTCGCGGTCACAACAACTCACGTATGATTACGATTGGAGCTCAACTTGTTGGGGACGAATTGGCTAAAAACATTGCTAAAGGCTTTGTAAATGGTAAGTATGACGGCGGTCGTCACCAAATTAGGGTCGACATGTTGAACAAAATGTGCTAATTTTGATATTGAATGAAAGGTAAGATAAAATGAGAATTGCAATCGGATGTGACCACATCGTAACAAATGAAAAAATGGCGGTTTCAGAATTTTTGAAATCAAAAGGACATGAAGTCATCGACTTTGGTACTTATGACCATGCTCGTACACACTACCCTATTTTTGGAAAAAAAGTTGGTGAAGCAGTAGTCAGCGGCCAAGCTGACCTTGGTGTATGTATTTGTGGTACAGGTGTAGGTATCAATAACGCAGTTAACAAAGTTCCAGGTGTTCGTTCAGCATTAGTTCGTGATATGACAACAGCTCTTTATGCTAAAGAACAATTGAATGCAAACGTAATTGGATTTGGTGGTAAAATCACTGGTGAATTGCTCATGTGTGATATCATTGAAGCGTTCATCAACGCTGAATACAAACCATCTGAAGAAAACAAAAAGTTGATCGCTAAAATCCAACACGTAGAAACTCATAACGATCATCAAATGGATGCCAACTTCTTTACAGAATTCCTTGAAAAATGGGATCGTGGTGAATACCACGACTAAGAGGTGACTTATGATTCTAACGGTCACTATGAACCCATCCATTGATATTTCATATCCTTTGGATGAGTTGAAAATTGACACTGTCAACCGTGTTGTAGATGTTACAAAAACGGCTGGTGGTAAAGGTTTAAATGTTACACGAGTTCTATCTGAATTTGGAGACTCAGTAGTTGCGACTGGACTTGTTGGTGGGAAACTTGGTGAATTTCTAGTAGAAAATATTGATGATAAAGTAAGTAAACGTTTCTTCTCGATCCAAGGAGAAACACGCAACTGTATCGCAATTCTACATGGAGAAAACCAAACAGAAATTCTTGAGAAAGGTCCTGAAGTTCAAGAAAAAGAAGGCCTAGATTTTCTTCATCATTTCAAAGAGCTTTTGGAAAGTATTGAAGTAGTTGCTATTTCAGGAAGCCTTCCAGCTGGACTTCCAGTTGATTACTATGCGAGTTTGGTTGAACTTGCTAATCAAGCAGGGAAACCTGTAGTATTGGACTGTTCAGGCGCTGCACTTCAGGCTGTTCTTGAATCTCCACATAAACCAACAGTTATCAAACCAAATAATGAAGAGTTGTCTCAACTTTTAGGAAGAGAAATTTCTAAAGACTTGGATGAGCTAAAAGAAGTTCTTCAAGAACCATTATTTGATGGAATCGAGTGGATTATCGTTTCATTAGGCGCTAATGGTGCCTTTGCAAAACACGGTGATACATTCTATAAAGTAGATATTCCAAGAATCCAAGTTGTAAACCCAGTTGGTTCGGGTGATTCTACTGTAGCAGGGATTTCTTCAGGTCTTTTTCATAAAGAATCAGATCAAGAACTCTTGACTAAGGCTAATGTCCTTGGTATGCTTAATGCTCAAGAAAAAATGACCGGTCATGTCAATATGGCCAACTATCAAGGTCTATACGACCAATTAATTGTAAAAGAGGTATAAAATGGTTTTAACAGAAAATAAACGCGCTTGCATGCAAAAACTCTCAGATGAGAATGGTATCATCTCAGCCCTTGCTTTTGACCAACGTGGTGCTTTGAAACGCCTCATGGCTCAATATCAAACAGAAGAGCCAACAGTAGCTCAAATGGAAGAATTGAAAGTATTGGTTGCAGATGAATTGACGAAATACGCTTCATCTATGCTTCTTGATCCTGAGTATGGACTTCCTGCTACTAAAGCTCTTGATCCAAATGCTGGTCTTCTTCTTGCTTATGAAAAGACTGGATACGACACTACAAGCACAAAACGTTTGCCTGACTGCTTGGATGTTTGGTCTGCAAAACGCATCAAAGAACAAGGTGCAGATGCTGTTAAGTTCTTGCTTTACTATGACGTAGATAGCTCTGACGAATTGAACCAACAAAAACAAGCTTACATCGAACGCATCGGTTCTGAGTGTGTGGCTGAAGACATTCCATTCTTCCTTGAAATCTTGGCTTACGATGAAAAGATTGCAGACGCAGGTTCTGCTGAATACGCTAAAGTAAAACCACACAAGGTTATTGGTGCGATGAAAGTCTTCTCAGACCCACGTTTCAACATTGATGTCTTGAAAGTGGAAGTTCCAGTTAACGTGAAATACGTTGAAGGATTTGGAGATGGTGAAATCGTTTATACACGTGAAGAAGCTGCAGCCTTCTTCAAAGCTCAAGACGAGGCTACTAACTTGCCATACATCTACTTGAGTGCAGGTGTATCAGCTAAGCTTTTCCAAGAAACTCTTGTATTTGCCCACGAATCAGGTGCAAACTTTAACGGTGTTCTTTGCGGACGCGCAACATGGGCTGGTTCAGTTGAAGCATACATCAAAGACGGTGAAGCAGCAGCTCGCGAATGGCTTCGTACAACTGGTTTCGAGAACATTGATGAACTCAACAAAGTTCTTAAAACAACAGCAACTTCATGGACTGAACGTGTGTAAACTCCACTTTAATATCATTACAAAAATAAAAAAAGTCTCACCATTGGTGAGACTTTTTAAGGTGTCGATTGAATAATATTTGTCTGTTTGGACAAGGCTTTTAGGGTTTCTTGACTCAGTTTTGAATCTGAAATAATCGTATCAATATCAGCAATGTTATAGAACGTGTAAAAATCAAACTTATCAAACTTACTATGGTCAGCTAAGAGAATTTTTTTGTTGGCATTTTTTAATGCTAGTTTTTGAACTTCGCCTTCATCTTCGCTAAAAGTAGCAATAGCTTGGTCTTTAATGCCATTACAACTAACAAAAGCTTTAGAAAATTGAAGACTATCAATATCCTGGAGCGTTAAGGTTCCGACAAAGGCTCCGGTGATTTCCCGATAATTTCCACCAATTAAAATTAAATCAGTCAATTTTCGTTCATTCAAAATAATGAAAACTGGAAGACTATTTGTTACGACTCTAATATTATCAATTGGAAGTTCGCGAGCAAAGAACTCGAGAGTAGTCCCAGGACCGATAAAGATGGTTTCTCTTTCTTCAACTAAATGGCCAGCAAAGCGAGCAATTTCTTGTTTTTCGGCGATTTGTAAACCTTGTTTTTCGATGTTAGAGCGTTCATTTGCCAAAAAAGAACCAGAACGAAGCTTTTCGGCACCTCCATGAACTCGAACAAGTAGATCCTTGTCAGCCAGTTCTTGTAGATAACGCCGAGCAGTCATATCTGAGATATCTAAACGATTCATTATCTCTTTAACAGTGATTGTACCTTTGGTATTTACAATCTCTAAAATCATATCAAGTTTTTCTTGTTTTAGCATTGAATCACCCCCATATCTAATATTATTTTATCATATTTTAAACATCTAATCAACATAAAGAACAAAAATAAACAAAAACAAAAACATCTGTGTTTGTTTTTAACTCAGATGTTTTTTCATTTATATTTAGTCTAATCCGTAGTTATAATCATCGTCCTGCATCGCTTCAACTTCACCAAGTAAATATCCATTACCAACTTGAGAGAAGAAGTCGTGGTTAGATGTTCCAGTTGAAATTCCATTCATAACAATTGGGTTTACATCGTCAGCTGAGTCAGGGAAGAGAGGATCTTGACCTAGATTCATAAGAGCTTTATTGGCATTGTAGCGAAGGAAAGTCTTGACTTCTTCAGTCCACCCAACACCGTCATAAAGGCTTTCTGTATAACCTTCTTCATTTTCATAAAGCGTGTAAAGAAGGTCGTACATCCATTCTTTTAATTTTTCTTGCTCTTCTTCAGGTAACTCATTGAATCCAAGTTGGAATTTATAACCAATGTAGGTTCCGTGAACTGACTCGTCACGAATGATGAGTTTGATGATTTCAGCAACGTTAGCCAACTTGTTATTTCCTAGATAGTAGAGTGGAGTAAAGAAACCAGAGTAGAAGAGGAAGGTTTCAAGGAATACACTAGCTACTTTCTTTTCAAGTGGAGTTCCATTAAGGTAAATTTCATTAATGATTTGTGCTTTTTTCTGAAGATATGGGTTTGTATTCGTCCATTCAAAGATTTCTTCAATCTCAGACTTGGTGTTCAAGGTTGAAAAAATAGAAGAATAAGATTTAGCATGGACAGATTCCATAAATTGAATATTGTTAAAAACAGCTTCTTCGTGAGGAGTACGAATATCGGCACGGAGAGCATTTACCCCAGTTTCAGACTGCATGGTATCCAAAAGTGTCAAACCACCAAAGACTTTTCCTACCAAGTCTTTTTCTTTGTTTGAAAGTTTTCTCCAGTCGTCTAGGTCATTTGACAAGGGGATACGAGTGTCGAGCCAGAATTGCTCCGTCAACTTTTCCCAAGTTGATTTGTCGATGACATCTTCGATGGCATTCCAGTTAATGGCTTTGTAGTAAGTTTGCATTTTGTAAAAATCCTTTTGAATTAATCATTCTTAGTGGCTATCTAAAAGTTCTTTCATAGAATTGTTATATTCTTCATCAATATCGTCTGTACTTTGATTGTTTTCTTTTCTAATTTGTACTTCGGTTAAGTACTCATCCGTTTTTTGTTGAATCATTTGTTTATTTTCGTCGTTTGGTGAGTTTATATTCTTGTTAGTTTGAAGTTTAGAAAGGAAATGTTTATATATTTTTTGAAAACTGACAGTTGCTATTGCACCTAGAGCAGTCCCCAAAGAAAGAAGTATGACTGTTAGAGAAGCAGCTGCTTTTTTAGGTCCACCCCATAATTTTGTAAGTTGAGCCATTCTAGCATAATCCCATTTAACATCTTTTATAATTTTAATAGACTCTAAAATTAAATTTTTCATGTTAGTTACCTCAGTGAGACTTCGTTAAATCACACAGCTTTCACATTGGTTAGCACCAACTTCACCGCCGTCATCAGTATAGGTACGGACGTAGTAGATAGACTTGATGCCCTTGTTAAAGGCATAGTTACGAAGGATAGACAAGTCACGTGTCGTTTGTTTGTTTTCTTTCTTCCATTCGTAAAGACCTGTTGGGATATCACTACGCATGAAGAGAGTCAGTGAAAGTCCTTGATCTACGTGCTCAGTTGCAGCAGCATAGACATCGATTACCTTACGCATATCCATGTCGTAGGCAGAAGTGTAGTATGGAATGGTTTCTGTTGACAAACCAGCAGCTGGGTAGTAGATTTTACCAATTTTCTTCTCTTGACGTTCTTCGATCCGTTGAGTAATTGGGTGGATAGAAGCAGATACGTCATTGATGTAGCTTATAGAACCATTTGGTGCCACAGCAAGACGGTTTTGGTGGTAAAGACCATCTGCTTGTACTTTATCACGAAGTTCAGCCCAATCTTCTGCACTAGGGATGAAGATGTCTTTAAAGAGTTCTTTGACACGCTCTGATGTTGGAACAAACTCTCCAGTCACATACTTATCAAAGTAAGTGCCGTTGGCATAGTCTGATTTTTCAAAGTTGTGGAAGGTAACGCCACGTTCACGCGCGATGTTGTTTGATTCTACGAGGGTCCAGTAGTTCATGAGCATGAAGTAGATGCTAGTGAACTCAACAGACTCAGGTGATCCGTATTCGATCAATTGTTGGGCAAGGTAGCTGTGAAGTCCCATAGCTCCAAGTCCGAATGTGTGGGCTTGACTGTTACCGTGGTCGATAGTAGGAACAGCTACGATATGAGAACTATCAGTAACGAAGGTCAAAGCACGTACCATAGCACGGATTGAGCGACCAAAGTCAGGTGAAGTCATCATGTTGACCACGTTGGTTGAACCAAGGTTACATGAAACGTCAGTACCCATTTGAACAAATTCTTGCGCATCGTTGATAAGACTTGGTTCTTGGACTTGGAGAATCTCTGAACACAAGTTACTCATGATGATCTTTCCATCAACAGGATTTGCGCGGTTAGCAGTATCAATATTGACTACATACGGATAGCCAGATTCTTGTTGCAATTTAGAAATTTCAGTTTCCAAATCACGAGCCTTGATTTTTGTCTTACGGATGTTTGGATTTGCAACCAATTCATCGTATTTTTCAGTGATATCAATATAGTTGAAAGGTACGCCATACTCTTTTTCAACAGAATAAGGACTGAAGAGATACATTTCTTCATTTTTACGTGCCAATTCGTAGAATTTATCTGGTACCACAACACCAAGTGATAGAGTCTTCACACGAACTTTTTCATCCGCATTTTCTTTCTTAGTTGAAAGGAAGGCGATAATGTCTGGGTGGAAGACGTTGAGGTAAACAACCCCAGCACCTTGACGTTGACCCAATTGGTTAGAGTAAGAGAAGCTATCTTCGAAAAGCTTCATAACTGGAACGACACCAGAAGCAGCACCTTCATATCCTTTGATAGGAGCTCCAGCTTCACGAAGGTTGCTGAGGGAAATTCCCACACCACCACCGATACGTGAAAGTTGAAGAGCTGAGTTGATAGAACGTCCGATAGAGTTCATATCATCTGTTACCTGAATCAAGAAACAGGATACCAATTCACCACGACGTGCACGTCCTGCGTTTAGGAAAGATGGTGTAGCAGGTTGGTAGCGTTGGTGGATGATTTCATTTGCGATATCAGTTGCGATAGCTTCATCGCCACCAGCAAAGTAAAGAGCGTTAAAGAAGACACGGTCTTCCATGTTTTCAAGATAGTATTCCCCATCATTCGTTTTCAAGGCATATTGATTGTAAAACTTGTATGCAGCCATGAAAGACTTGAATTGGAAGTTTTGATCTTTAATAAATTGATAAAGCTCTTCTAAGAATTCTGGACGATATTTCTTGATAAATGCTGTTTCGATATAGTCTTGTTTGATGAGGTAATCTATTTTATCTGTGATAGAATCAAATACCATTGAGTTAGGCACAACGTTTTCTTTAAAGAAAGCATCCAAGGCTTCTTTATCTTTATGAAGCATAATTTGACCATTAACTGGACGGTTAATTTCATTGTTTAGACGGAAGTAAGTTACATCCTCAAGTTGTTTTAATCCCATAAAATTTCCTTTAATTCATTACAAAAGAAAGGCTTCTAAGATTGACATAGAAGCTTTGAGTCCTGATTGTTAAGCAAGTTTTTTGAGTTTTGCTGGTTGGAAGCCAGAGAAAACTTCAGTTGGTGTTTGAATGATAGGAGCAGCACTAAAGCCGAGCTCTTTAACTTGTTCAATAAATTCAGGTTGTTCGTCAAGATTGATTTCGCGATACGCGATGTTGTTACTGTCTAAGAATCGTTTGGTCATTTTACATTGAACACAATTATTTTTAGAATAAACGGTTACCATTCTGTAACTCCTCTTTCAAAATTTAATTACTTCTTAAGTATATCAGAAAAAAAATCTTTGTCAACGAAGAAAAACTAAATATTGTAGATTTTTTTTAGATGAGAGTCAACCAGACACAATATATAGTGATTATAAAAAACAAAACCCATAAATAACAGCGTTTTCTAAATGTTAAAAATATAAAAAACTACATGATGTATTTTGATACATAAAATAGAAGATTTTCAGCAAGTTATCTGAAAGGAAAAAGAAGAAATCCCATAAAATACTTGAAAAAAATCCCAGAAGGTGATATAATACCAAATTGTAAGGGTTATCAGATATAACTCAAAAAGAAAACAATTAAAGGAGAGTCAAATTATGGCTTCTAAAGATTTCCACGTAGTGGCAGAAACAGGTATTCACGCACGTCCAGCAACATTGTTGGTACAAACTGCTAGCAAATTTGCTTCAGATGTTACTCTTGAGTACAAAGGTAAATCAGTTAACCTTAAATCTATCATGGGTGTTATGAGTCTTGGTGTTGGTCAAGGTGCTGACGTTACAATCACTGCTGAAGGTGCAGACGCTGACGACGCTATCGCTGCTATCTCAGAAACAATGGAAAAAGAAGGATTGGCATAAGAATATGACAGAAATGCTTAAAGGAATCGCAGCGTCTGATGGTGTTGCAGTTGCTAAAGCATATCTACTCGTTCAACCGGATTTATCATTCGAGACTATTACAGTCGAAGATACAAATGCAGAAGAGGCTCGTTTGGATGTTGCTCTTGAAGCTTCTCAAAACGAGCTTTCTCTTATCCGCGAGAAGGCTGTAGGTACGCTTGGTGAAGAAGCGGCACAAGTATTTGATGCTCACTTGATGGTTCTTGCTGACCCTGAATTGATCGGTCAAATCAAAGAAACTATTCGTGCTAAAAAAGTAAATGCAGAAGCAGGCCTTAAAGAAGTAACAGACATGTTTATTACGATCTTTGAGGGAATGGAAGATAATCCATACATGCAAGAACGTGCTGCGGATATCCGCGACGTAACCAAACGTGTGTTGGCAAATCTTCTTGGTAAGAAATTACCAAACCCAGCTTCTATTAATGAAGAAGTAATCGTCATTGCACACGACTTGACTCCATCTGATACTGCTCAATTGGACAAAAACTTTGTAAAAGCTTTTGTAACGAACATTGGTGGACGTACTAGTCACTCTGCAATCATGGCGCGTACACTTGAAATCGCAGCTGTTCTTGGTACAAACAACATTACAGAGCTTGTAAAAGATGGTGATGTTTTGGCTGTATCTGGAATCACTGGTGAAGTAATCATCAATCCAAATGAAGAACAAATTGCAGAATTCAAAGCAGCTGGTGAAGCTTATGCGAAACAAAAAGCTGAATGGGCACTTTTGAAAGATGCTAAAACTGTTACTGCAGATGGTAAACACTTTGAGTTGGCAGCTAATATCGGTACACCTAAAGACGTTGAAGGTGTGAACGAAAATGGTGCTGAAGCTGTTGGTCTCTACCGTACTGAATTCTTGTACATGGATTCTCAAGACTTCCCAACTGAAGACGACCAATATGAAGCTTACAAAGCGGTTCTTGAAGGTATGAACGGTAAACCTGTTGTCGTTCGTACAATGGATATCGGTGGGGATAAAGAACTTCCTTACTTTGATCTTCCTAAAGAAATGAACCCATTCTTGGGTTACCGTGCTTTGCGTATCTCAATCTCTGAAACTGGTAACCAAATGTTCCGTACACAATTGCGTGCCTTGCTTCGTGCATCTGTTCACGGTAAATTGCGTATCATGTTCCCAATGGTTGCTTTGTTGAAAGAGTTCCGTACTGCTAAAGCTATTCTTGAAGAAGAAAAAGCAAAATTGGTTGCTGAAGGTGTCGCAGTTGCAGATGATATCCAAGTTGGTATCATGATTGAAATTCCTGCTGCAGCGATGCTTGCTGACCAATTTGCTAAAGAAGTTGACTTCTTCTCAATCGGTACAAACGACTTGATCCAATACACAATGGCTGCTGACCGTATGAACGAACAAGTATCATATCTTTACCAACCATATAACCCATCAATCCTTCGCTTGATCAACAATGTTATCAAAGCAGCTCACGCTGAAGGTAAATGGGCTGGTATGTGTGGTGAAATGGCCGGTGACCAAACAGCTGTTCCACTCCTTGTCGGAATGGGATTGGATGAGTTCTCAATGTCAGCGACATCTGTACTTCGTACACGTAGCTTGATGAAGAAGCTTGACACAGCTAAGATGCAAGAATACGCTAACCGTGCTCTTACTGAATGTTCAACAATGGAAGAAGTTCTCGAACTTTCTAAAGAATACGTTAACTTTGACTAAAATCATTAAAACCTTGTAGAACAAAACTACAAGGTTTTTTGTACTCTAATTTAAAAAGTCCATCTGTAAAATTTTCTAAAAATATGGTAAAATAGACAAAGGAAAAATACGGAGGCAACTATGCAAAACAGACCAATCATTATCGGAGTAACAGGGGGATCTGGAGGAGGGAAAACCAGCGTTTCTAAAGCAATCTTATCGCATTTTCCCAATGAAAAAATTGCTATGATTGAGCATGATTCCTACTATAAAGATCAATCTCATTTAACCTTTGAGGAACGCATCAAAACCAACTATGACCATCCTTTTGCTTTTGATACTGATTTAATGATTGAGCAAATCAAAGAATTGTTGGCAGGACGACCTGTTGATATTCCTACCTATGATTATGCTGCGCATACTAGAAGTTCCAAGACCTATCGCCAAGAACCTCAAGATGTTTTTATCGTTGAAGGAATCTTGGTTCTGGAAGATAAACGTCTACGTGATTTAATGGATATTAAGATTTTTGTGGACACTGATGATGATGTTCGTATCATCCGTCGCATTAAACGTGATATGGAAGAACGTGGTCGTAGTTTGGATAGTGTTATTGATCAGTACCTTGGGGTTGTAAAACCTATGTATCACCAGTTTATCGAGCCTACTAAACGCTACGCTGACATCGTGATACCTGAAGGTGTGAGCAATACTGTAGCAATCGATTTATTGGCAACAAAAATTGAGAAGATTTTAGAAGAAGCGCGTGTATCTCACTAAGAACAATTAAAAACCTGTATCGATTGGATACAGGTTTTCTTTTATTGTTTAATTTTTTCAAGTCTCGGAACAATGACGAGAGTTAAAACGGCCGAGATGATTAATTCTGCAATGGAGTTTGTTGAGATAACAGTCGCTAATAGTTTTTGAATATTGCCATCAAAAACATTTCCGAAAAGGAAGAATATTCCACCTAAGACAAATACAGTATTTGTTAGAGAACCAAGTGCACCTGCAAAGATGAGTCCAGCTTTTCCCTTTAGTAGTTTATAGACGAAATAGGGTGTCAAACCAATTAAGACACGAGGAACAATTGCGATAACAACTGAATAAATATTACCGTTAGGCACAAATGGTGAGAAGAGATAGCTTGTTGGTAGGATTGTAAGTGTATTAACTGTTAAGCTAAGCACTCCCATCAAGAAACCTAAGGTTGCGCCAATTCTTGGTCCATAGATAATACTTGCAATAATTACTGGAATGTGAACAATGGTTGGTTTGATTGGAAAAGGAAGCACATTAAATAAAATTGAGCTCAGTAAATGAATAACAATCATAATGGCAAAAAAGATAGCGATTGGAGCAATATTAGAGCGTTTGTTCATGAAGTTTATCCTTTATTTCTTTTAAAATAGTTTCAAGATCAGCAAGAGCACCAGGACCTGTATCCCCACAAGCGAGTAGAGAATCTTTGGGAGAAATAATCATATAGCCGTAATTTTCTAAGGTTTTTAGATTAGCTTGGGTAGCAGGATGCTCATACATCTTTGTGTTCATAGCTGGTGCTATTAATTTTGGTACAAAATGTGGCAATGCAAGAGCAGTAGTAGTCACCATGTTGTCAGCTAGGCCATGAGCTAGTTTAGCGATTGTATTAGCCGTTGCAGGAACTACGATAAATAAATCTGTTTCTTTGCCAAGTTCAATATGATTGACTTTGTCAGGATAGGGTTCCTGCATAACATCCAGATGCACGATATTTTGAGATAAGACTTGAAGGGTTAAAGGCTGAATAAATGCTGTCGCAGCTTGAGTCATGAGAACAGTCACAGAATGTCCCTGTTTTTTCAAAGAACTAACTAAATCAGCAGTCTTATATGCGGCAATGGAACCAGTAATAGCGATAGTGATATTAGCCATATTATTCCTTTCTAAGCATTCAATTTCAGGATTCTATCAAGGAGTAAATCAGCAATTTCCTGTTTACTAGTAGCAGTTTGAAAACTAGTTTTCTCAACCAAGTAAGCCTTATGTTGCTCACCGTTAATCTGATTGAGGTCGTTTGCTACAATCAAATCGGCTTGGTTCTTTTCAAGACTTTCGCGAGCAATTTGTATCAGATATTCTCGACTGACATCTACCAATAATTTAAAGCCAATTAGATGAATCTTGGGATTCCATTCTTTCACAAGAGATATAATCTTAGGATTTTTCTTGAGAAAAAGAACCTGTACGTCATCTTTAGATGAGATTTTTGTTTCCTGATTCTTCCTATCTAAAAACTTTGTTAGATCTTGACTAGCTTGAACCTCGTCAAACCCAGCCATATATACAGGAGTGTAGTCGGATACAGCCATGGAATGGATTAAAACCTGGTAGTCCATGATAGTGTCTTTCATAGTTTGTAGTAAACCAGCTGTATTTTTAATTTCAATAATGGTTAAGCCTTGATGAGCGCTAGGTTTTACCGCCTGGGATGTTGTAATTAAACAAACCTGGTGTCCAGCCTCTAGCAAGGTTTCAGTGATAACTTTTCCTAGTCGACCAGAAGAGTGATTGGTAATAGAACGAACGCTATCAATTGCTTCACTAGTACCACCAGAAGTAACTAAAATTTTCATAGAACTATTGTACAAAAAAATGAGCGGTAAGTAAAATGAAAGCGATATAATATAGGCCAAAAAAGCACATTAATCCATAGTTAAAACCTATAAAGGCATATAAAAATTTAAATAGAGACCAAGAAAGTCTGTTATTTAGCGATATTCACGAACGTTAGCAATCATAATATCTGTTAAAAATCTTATTTTATGATATAATGAATTAACACATTTGAGGTAGAGGAGTTTGTTATGAAAACAGATATTGAAATTGCACAAAGTATCGAATTGAAACCAATCGTTGATGTCGTAGAAAAACTAGGTATTTCTTACGATGATTTGGAATTATTCGGAAAATACAAGGCTAAACTCAGCTTTGATAAGATTCGTGAAGTTGAGAGTAATCCAGTTGGTAAGTTGATTTTGGTGACAGCCATCAACCCAACGCCAGCAGGTGAAGGGAAGTCAACTATTACAATTGGTCTTGCCGATGCTTTGAATAAGATTGGTAAGAAAACAATGATTGCTATTCGCGAGCCTTCTCTTGGTCCTGTAATGGGGATCAAAGGAGGTGCAGCTGGTGGTGGTTATGCTCAAGTCTTACCAATGGAAGATATCAACCTTCACTTTACTGGAGATATGCATGCTATCACAACTGCCAACAATGCTCTCTCTGCCTTGATTGATAATCACTTGCACCAAGGAAATGAACTAGGAATCGACCAACGTCGTATTCTTTGGAAACGTGTTGTTGACTTAAACGACCGTGCTCTTCGTCATGTAACAGTTGGTCTTGGTGGCCCGCTTAATGGTATTCCACGTGAAGATGGATTTGACATCACTGTTGCTTCTGAAATTATGGCCATCCTTTGCTTGGCAACAGATATTGAAGATTTGAAACGTCGTTTGGCCAATATCGTCATCGGCTACCGTTATGACCGTACCCCTGTTTCTGTACGTGATTTACAGGTTGAGGGTGCCTTGGCATTGATTTTGAAAGATGCTATCAAACCAAACTTGGTGCAAACAATCTATGGTACACCTGCCTTTGTACATGGTGGTCCATTTGCCAATATTGCTCACGGATGTAACTCAGTTCTAGCAACTAAAACTGCTCTACGTCTAGCTGATTACACAGTGACTGAAGCTGGTTTTGGTGCCGATCTTGGAGCAGAGAAATTCCTTGATATTAAAACTCCAAACTTGCCAACGTCACCAGATGCAGTAGTTATTGTTGCAACCCTGCGTGCTCTTAAGATGAATGGTGGAGTTGCTAAGGATGCTCTGACAGAAGAAAATGTAGAGGCAGTACGCAAAGGTTTTGCAAACTTGAAACGCCACGTAGAAAATATCCGTAAGTTCGGTATTCCAGCAGTAGTTGCTATCAACGAATTTGTATCTGATACAGAAGCTGAAATTGCAGCCTTGAAAGAACTCTGTGCTTCAATCGATGTTCCAGTTGAATTGGCTAGCGTATGGGCTGATGGTGCAGATGGTGGAGTAGCACTTGCTGAAACTGTGGTCAAAACGATTGCTGAAAATCCAGCTAACTATACTCGTCTTTACGATAACAATCTTTCTGTTCAGGAAAAAATTGAAAAAATTGTTACTGAAATCTACCGTGGTAGCAAAGTAAACTTCGAGAAGAAAGCTCAAACTCAAATCGCTCAAATCGTTCAAAATGGTTGGGATAAACTGCCAATCTGTATGGCTAAGACTCAGTACAGCTTCTCAGATAATCCAAATGCTCTTGGAGCACCTGAAAACTTTGAAATTACCATTCGTGAATTGGTACCAAAACTTGGTGCAGGCTTTATCGTTGCCCTTACTGGTGACGTTATGACCATGCCTGGACTTCCAAAACGACCAGCTGCTCTTAACATGGATGTTGAAAGCAATGGAACAGTTCTTGGATTATTCTAATTGAACAACAAAAGAGAGTGGGACAGAAATCGGTAATTCGTTAGAATTCGATTTGGTCGTCCCACCTCCGCACAGTTGAGTAGGGCTGTAAAAGCTGATGAAATCAGCATAGTAGAGTCCACTCAACCACTGCGTCTTGATCGACAATCCAAAGACAATTGAGAGGCTAGGACTTTTGTTGAACTGCACCCCAAAAGTTAGACAGAAAAAATCGGATCTTTGTCAACTGTAGTGGGTTGAAGAAAAGCTAAGATCTGGAGAGGATGATTGATGTCCTCTCCATTTTTATATTCAGAGCGATAAAAATCCGTTTTTTGAAGTTTTCAAAGTTCCGAAAACCAAAGGCATTTCGTTTGATAAGTTTGATGAGATTATTGGTCGCTTCCAATTTGGCGTTAGAATAGGGTAATTGAAGAGCGTTGACAATCTTGTCTTTATCCTTTAGAAAGGTTTTAAAGACAGTCTCAAAAAGAGGATGAACCTGCTTGAGATTGTCCTCAATGAGTCCGAAAAATTTCTTCGACTCCTTATTCTGGAAGTGAAATAGTAAGAGTTGATAAAGATTATAGTGGAGTTTCAAGTCTTCTGAGTAGCTCAAAAGCTTGTCTAGAATCTCTTTATTGGTTAGGTGCATACGAAAAGTAGGGCGATAAAAACGTTTATCGCTGTGTTTACGACTATTCTGTTGTATGAGCTTCCAGTAACATTTAATAGCCTTGTATTCATGAGATTTTCGATCAAACTGATTCATGATTTGAACACGCATACGACTCATAGCTCGGCTTAAGTGTTGGACAATATGGAAACGATCTTAGCATTCGGGAGTGAAACAGTCTGGGAGACTGTTTCAGCCTGAGCCTAGAAATCCGAAAGCGAAGCTGTTTAGCTAAGTCATAGTAAGGGCTAAACATATCCATAGTAATGATTTTCAGGTGAGGAAGTTTAAGTATTTTAAAGAGTTTGACAATAAATATGGTAAAATAAAGGTATAAATTTTTAATAAGAAGCGAGGCTAGCCTCCATTGTTATATTCATAACAATGGAGGCTAGCCTCCATTGTTATATTCATAACAATGGAATCCTAAAAGCCTCTCTTTATGAGGATAAATATGGATAATAACAGACAAAAAGAACTTCTCGAACTATTAGCTCAGGCACAGGAAGAAGTCATGAACGGCAATGAGGTCTCTACGGAGTTTGCACGTATACTCTTTCCCCCCGCACGAAAAGAATATGAATTAACCTACTACGGCAAAGAAGGTGAACAATCTATTATCAGTCAAACTTTTGCCGTGCCTTTGCAAGAAAATCGAAGATTTGGTGAATCTACTGAAAGTGATTGGTTAAATAAAATTATTTTCGGCGATAATTTACAAGTCTTAAAAACTCTTGTAGAGATGAGGCATAGAGGTGAACTGAAAAATGCGGATGGTACTGACGGCGTGCGCTTGGTTTATATTGATCCACCGTTTGCGACAAAACAAGATTTTTCGAATAAAGATTCTAAAGCTTATTCTGATAAATTAGCTGGTGCAGAATTTTTAGAATGGCTTAGAAAACGTCTTATCCTGCTACGAGAAGTGTTAGCTGATGACGGATCTATTTACGTACACTTGGATTGGCACAAGGCACATTACGTTAAAGTCTTGATGGATGAGATTTTTGGAGAGGGAAATTTTTGTAATGAGATAGTTTGGTATTATAGACGATGGAATATTGCAGGAAAATATTTTGCTCGAAATCATGATACTATATTTTGGTATACAAAAAATAAAGGAAATCATGTTTTTAACCAGATGTATATTCCTAAATCAGAAAAATCTTCTGCTCAGGGGAAGGCTTGGAAAAGCGTTATTGGAGAAGACGGCAAACGACGGTCAATTCAAACAGATGAAAAGACCAAGGGTGTTCCTATGCCTGATACTTGGGAAATTTCAATGATTAACCCAGTTGCCAAAGAGAGAATTGGATACCCTACTCAAAAACCAGAGAAATTGCTTGAACGAATTATTAAATCATCATCAAATAATGGAGATTTAATTCTCGATTGTTTTGGAGGTTCGGGAACGACTGCGGCAGTGGCAGAGAAGTTGGGTAGACGATGGATTACTGTAGATGCAGGGAAGTTATCTATTTATACTATTCAAAAAAGAATATTAGGAAATGAATCACATAAACCTTTTGCAGTTTATGATGCAGGTCTGTATGATAATGAAAAACTAAATGATTTTGATAGTACACAGTGGAAACAGTTTGCCATGGCTTTATACAATGTTCAACCTACTTATCAGTCAATCAAAGGACTTTCTTTTGATGGGATGAAAGATGGTTCTCTAGTTAAAGTTTATTCCCTTAATGAATTAAATGGAATGGGAGCAAAAATATCAGAAGATACTTTGGAACAGATTTATTCTCGCTTAGGTTCAGCTGCCCCTAATGAGATATTCATTATTGCTCCGCAAGGGAAATTTACTTTTGCAGTAGATGAGTATGATAATGACGGTGAGTGGAATACAATATTTAATATTCTTCGTGTTCCATATTCAATGTACCAAAAATTTACTGAGAATTTCAAAGGTACTTTACAGGCAGACGATACTGACTCGGTAAATGCGGTTGTTGATGCTTACGGATTTGATTTTATGCGAAAACCCAAAGTTGATTTTGAAATTATTGGAGAAATACTAAGGGTTAATTCTTTTGAATCATTTTCTAGATTGAAAGGCAAAGAAAATATAAGTGGTTTTGAGGCGTTCTCAATGCTTTTAGTTGATTTAACGTATGATAATAAAGCCTTCAATGTGGATAAAGTATATTACCATAAAGATTTCGATGAAAATCAATCTATAATATTTGATGAAAGTCAAATTGATGGTCAAGCGATGTTTATATTTGTAGATAAATTTGGAAATGAGTTTGTAACAACGAGGGGAGAAATGGCATAATGGAATATAAAGATAGTGATTTAGTCTTAGAAGTTAGTAAAAACGTAAACCCTGTAGTTTGGGACGAAGGATTTTTTCAAAATTTCTTTGATATGCTATTTGGAAAAAGAAACTATCAGAAAGAAGCAGCTGAAACTGCTTTACGTTTTCTCAACTCTGGTGAATATAAAGATATAACAGCATTAGCAAAAGAAAATTTTGAAAAGAATCAAGTCATAAGAGCAAGATGGAACAATGATTTTAATTTGATGCAAGATGATTTAGATTTATCTGACAAGCTGTCAGCAACCTTAGATTTAGCTACAGGAACAGGGAAGTCATATGTTATGTTTGCGATAGCGCTTGTTATGCTTGCCACAAAAAAAGTTTCTCGAGTTCTGGTATTAGTTCCTAGCGTAACCATTGAAAATGAGCTGACTCAAAAATTTAAAAACCTTCTAGGAAATTTACAACTTCTTAAAACTCTAGGAGATAATTTTGTACCACCTCAAATTTTAAATGGCGATAGTACACTTGTGGAAAATTCCATTGCTGTTGAAAATCGAAATGCTATTTATAAAGCTCAAGCAACTAGAAATTCTATAGTTGATAGTTTAAAGGGAAATGGCGAAAATACACTTATATTGAATGATGAAGTTCACCATGTTTATTATTCTGAATCGAATGAGTGGAGAAGCTTTATTGAAGATGAAAGTAGTAATAATATCAATTTCAAATATGTTATTGGCGTAACAGGAACAGCCTATAAAGGAAAGAATAAAAGTGGGAATGACTACTTTTCAAATGTTATCTATCGTTTCTCTCTTCGTGATGCAATAGAACAGGGGTTTGTTAAGGATATAGAATACATTTCAAAAGAAGATATTCCAAAAGATAAGGACGAGAGATGGCAAGTAATTTTGAATTCTCATAACCAAATTGCATCGCAAGTTCCTAAAGAACTTGGTATTAAGCCCATTACAATTATTGTGACGTCCAAACAGAATCTTGCTGATAGTAAAGCGAAAGCTTTTAAAAAATTTTTACAAACACAAAGAAAGCTGACTGATGCAGAAGTTAATGACATAGTTCTTTCAGTTCATAGTGGACAGAAAGCAGCTATTGATAGAATGAAACTGTCTAAAGTTAATGAAAAAGGTAATCCAGTGGAATTTATCTTTAGTGTTTCAATGCTTACTGAAGGTTGGGATGTTAAGCGTGTATTTCAGATTGTTCCAGATGACGAAAGAGCATTTAACTCAAAACTTTTGATTGCTCAAGTTCTTGGAAGAGGTTTGCGTATTCCAGAGGGGTGGAATACTAGCAAGTGGGGTGCCCCGACAGTGACAGTTTTTAACCATGAAAAATGGTCTGCCAATGTAGAGGCACTTGTAAATGAGGTTCTGGAGATTAGACAGCGAATCACTTTGTCTGTTAATAAAGAATCAAATTATAATTTCAGTTTGACGAATGTAAAATATTCTTCAAAAACTGACACTAAAGATTATCCTAAAATGGGTACATATAATTTATGGGAAAATGGTGTTAATTTACCAACAGATGATAAATTTGGGAAGAGTACTATTACCCTAACAGATATTAAGACAAAATCAGATAGAAACTTCCAAACAACTTACGAGCATGAGCAGATTACAGTAAAAGAAATGGCGAATATTTTGTATAGCCGATTCGAGGATTTGGAAGACAGTGAGTATGCACAAGAATATCAGAACTTATGGTCAGTTCCAAAAATAAAAGCCATGATTGAAGAATCGTTGAAAAAAAGTGGAAATACTCATATTACAAAAAGTCTTAAGAATAAATTTTTGTCGTCTATGAATGTTATTTTTAGGGATGGTTCAAAAGTAGTTAGTTACGACATTGAGCCGCAAGAATATTTTATCGTTTTAACTGTTAACTTACCTAAAAATACTTCTGAAATAAGTGGATTTAGAATGAATAAAGTTCTTTTTTACGGCTCAGATTTGGAATCTAGTCTTTCATCTGATAAAGCTAGTTTAGATACTTTCCGAGAACTAACAGACACATCAAATGGATATAAAGCGAAGAAAATTGAGAATAAATACAATTTTAAAACTCCTCAATTTGGGATTGTAACAACAGGCAATCCTGAGAAAGAATTTTTAACTAAGCTCACTACTGATGAAGAAGTTATCAAAAGTATTGATTCGTTCATAAAATCCGATGACATGAGTTTTTACAGTATTGACTATTCTTGGCAAAAAGGTACCCACCATAAGAATGGACAATTTAATCCAGACTGGTTTATTAAACAAGGTGATAATATTATTGCTGTAGAAATTAAAGATAATTCACAAATTTCTGAACCAGATTCAGAGAATATTGGGAAAAACAAAGCAGCGATTAAACATTTTAATTTTATAAATGAAAAGCATGAATCAGAAGGTAATTTGACTAGATATAAATTTACATTTTTGACACCTAAAGATTTTGATATATTCTTTAAGAAACTCTCTGAGAAAGATATAATGAATTTCAAGAGTCAATTAGATGTTAAATTAGCTGATTCTAAATAATTTTTTACTAAAAATCTATCTTTTTCGGAAACACATAAATGACAGTAGAAAATCTGCTGTCATTTTTTGCTGTTCAGAAACTAAAAAACTTCCCTTAGAATAGTCCAAGAGAAGCTGTAAGTCATTACAATTTTTTACAACTATTTGTATAAGATATGGTAAATTTTTGGTAAGTTTTGCCATTCACACTCATAAAATCTTGATATAACAACGTTTTTGAGCTGTCTTACTTCATAGTTGGGAAAAGAAGTACATCACGGATAGTAGTGGTATCAGTGAGGAGCATGCAGAGACGGTCGATACCGATTCCCAAACCACCTGTTGGTGGCATACCGTATTCGAGTGCTTCGATGTAGTCGTAGTCAATGCCTGTCGCTTCGTCATCACCAAGTTCTTTGGCTTTAGCTTGAGCTTCAAAACGGCTAAGCTGATCGATTGGATCATTAAGCTCAGTAAAGGCGTTCCCGTATTCTTTAGTCATGATAAAGAGCTCGAAACGGTCAGTAAAACGTTCGTCCTCAGGGTTCTTCTTAGCAAGTGGTGAAACAGCTACTGGATGACCGTATACAAAAGTAGGTTGAATTAAGGTTTCTTCTACAAATTCTTCAAAGAATGCATTGATAATGTGACCAACTTCAGTATAGTGTTTCTCAACTGGGACTTTCTTTTCAGCAGCGATAGCTTTTGCTTCTTCGAAAGTCATATCTTGCCAGAAATCGACACCTGTAATTTCTTTGATAGCATCAACCATGTGAACACGTTTGAATGGTTCGTTGATCTTGATTTCAGTATCTTGATAAATAACTGGGCCATCGCCTTTGACAGCTTTAGCAACGTGTTGGATAATGCCTTCAGTCAAGTCCATGATGTCTTGGTAGTCTGCATAAGCCTGGTAAACTTCGATAGAAGTGAACTCAGGGTTGTGTGTAGCATCCATTCCTTCGTTACGGAAGATACGACCAATTTCATAAACACGTTCCATACCACCGACGATCAGACGTTTCAAGTGAAGTTCTGTTGCGATACGAAGTACCATGTCAATGTTTTGAGCATTGTGGTGAGTGATAAATGGACGAGCAGCAGCACCTCCAGCTTCATTGTGAAGAACAGGTGTTTCAACTTCTAGGAAACCTTTTTGGTCAAGGTAACGACGGATTTCAGAGATGATTTTTGAACGAGTAACAAAGCGTTCAAAACTTTCACGGTTTGAAATCAAATCAAGGTAACGTTTACGATAGATAGTTTCAACGTCAGTTAGTCCGTGGAATTTTTCAGGAAGTGGACGAAGAGCTTTAGACAAGTGAGTGATATGAGTAGCCTTGATAGAGAGTTCACCCATATCGGTACGCATGACTTCACCTTCAACACCGAGGAAGTCTCCTAAGTCAGCTTTTTTAAAGATTTCGTAGTTTTCTTCACCGACAGCATCTTTACGAACGTAGATTTGGATTTGACCTTCACGGTCTTGAAGGTGGGCAAAACCAACCTTACCTTTACCACGTTTTGTGACTAAGCGTCCAGCGATAGTAGCTGTTTCGTTTAGTTCGTGTAGCTGTTCTTTATCAAGGTCAGCAAATTTATCTTTTAGTTCCTGAGAGTTAGCAGTACGTTCAAAACGTTTACCGAAAGGATCAATTCCTTGTTCACGAAGAGCTGCCATTTTCTCGCGGCGAACGATCTGCTGGTCATTCAATTCTTCCATATGTTCTGTTGACATGAGTTCCTCCTAATTTTAATCAATTCTGAAATAATAAATCAATTTTTCACGATACTCCATTTTATCATAAATAGTCAAGAAATTCACGGATATTCTATAAAAACTAAAAAGAACTTGACCATTTATATCAAGTTCAATTATTTTTCTGATAAGAAGTATCGTTCCAAGTCTTTAGAGTAAATGTTTCAAAGTCATCAGTTTCTATAATCGTCAGACTAGCATTAGATAAACCTCCATCTTTACGAAGCAGAGCTTCCTGATAGCCTATCAATGTACGAAGACTAGCAGTAAGGTTGGCTCCGTGACCGACAAGTAAAATTTGTTCAGCCTTAGAATTTTTTAAAGATTTGATAAACTGAATGGTCCGCTTCGTAGTACTGTAAAGGGATTCCGCTTCAAACATCCTCGTATCAAACTTGGCTAAGTTAGTTTTGAAAGCCTGAATTTGTTGGGGATAGATAGCATTTAAAGTAGCAATTTTTAAGCCTTCTAACTTGCCTAGATGCCATTCTCTAAGTTCAGGAACACTTTCTAATGGACAAGGATGTATCAGTTGACTTTGGATGATTTCAGCTGATTTTACGGCTCTTGGTAAATCACTCGAATAGATCTTGTCAAAAGGGATATCTTTCAGATATTGGCCGAGTTTCTTTAAGGTATCAATGGACTCCGGAAGAAGTGGAGAATCACCGCCAGCGCCTTGAAAACGACCTTCTAGATTCCAGACTGTTCGACCATGGCGGACAAAGTATAGTTTCATGAGTTATTTTCCTCCAAGATATCTACAAAGCTCGCTTTTACAAAGTGTGCCAAATCTTTTGGAGAGATGATAATACTGTGTCCGACTTCACCAGCTGAGACAATCATTTTTTCTAATTCTAAAGCAGTTTCATCAATATAGATAGGATAGTTATGTTTTTGACGAATGCCAACAGGATTATTAGCACCGTGGATATATCCAGTTGTTTTTTCCAAATCCTTTTGCGGAATCATGGAAACTTTTTTATTCCCAGAAATTTTTGCTAATTTCTTTTCAGAAAGATGTTCTGTTATGGGTACAATTCCTATAACTGGACCAGTTTTATCTCCTAATAGAGCTAAGGTTTTAAAGATATGATTTCTCTCGTAATCAGAAGGAAGTTCTCCCTCTAAAGCATTGATTTGAATGCATTGGTGTTCAATACCTGACTTAGTCAAAATTTGTTCAACTAAGGTTTTTTTTACTTTAACTTTCTTAGCCATTATTTGTATTTATCCTCCAATTGGCTCATCCAAATACCTAACCAGATACCAAGTGCAAAGAAGAAGGCAATGATGACATAAGACACAAGAGATAAACCACTGTAGTTGATACTTTCAGCGCTACCTGCATTAGGAATCAATATCAAGAGAGTACTTGAAAGAACGATTGCAATGATGAAGTGATAAACTCGAGAGTGGTAAACTCTAAGAGCGTAATCCATAAATTTTGAAAAAATGACAAGAGTAGCAAGAGCTCCTATTCCTATAGGAAGGAAGGTTCCAAATAAATCAAAAGTCTTAAATCCAGTTAACATAGGAGTATAAAGACCCAAAATCAAAAGTAGATTTGAGGGACTTAAACCTGGAACTAAGACGCCTAGAGCCAGTAAAGCACCAGCCAAGATGAAGCTAGTAAAGTTTGCGCTGAGTGTACCCACAACAAAGTTTAAAGCGTAAAGCCCAAATCCAGAAACAATAAAGGTCACCCAAAACCAGATGAGATCGATTTTGTCTCTTTCCGAATCTTGAGTTGCTTCCTTTACAAGACTAGGAACTGTTCCAATAATGGCACCAGCGAAACTCCATAAAACATAAACCTGATAATGCTCAAGGAGGTACTCAATTGGATAAGAAAAAAGTCCAATTCCGAGCAACATACCAATAGCAACAGGTAAGAAATAAAGGATATCTTCTTTTAGGTTTTTAAATGGGTGGGCAAGGAAACGAATCATTCTTTCGTAGATCCCTAAAATAGCTGCTAGAACACCACCAGAAATACCTGGTAAAATAAAACCAAGCGCGATAACAATCCCTTTAATGATTTTTGAAATCCATGATAACATAAACTCTCTCCGTATTTATTCTCTAAAATTCTCTTCTAGTATTATATCACAAAGTAAGAGAAATAAAAAAGCAAGCAGAAGGAATATCTTGCTTGCTGAATGAAATTAAGGTTTTAAGAATAGTTTTCTAAAGGTTTCTTCCTTATCTTTTGATAAAGATATAAGATTTAGGTCTAGATGATGTTCAAATCCTACCAGTTTCCCTTTTGATGTGTATTGATGAAGATCATAGTCAAGGTCTGTATTTGGTGAACTTTCAAAGTAACCTGAGTCAAGTCCATAGGATGGAATCCAAATGGCTGAAAACTTATCTGTACTGATGCTATGTTCTTCCATGAAGTAAACACCAATGTAGATACCAATATTTTTTGCACCAAGTGATTCTAATTTAGCACGGAATGCCTCAACTCCTTGGTTCATATCTGACATTGTTTTTTCCTCAACGTCTAACCAATAGTAACTTGGGTTGTACGGCGAAGCTGAATTATAAAATGATTCAGCTGCTTTTTCCATATCCTCTACACTTTTACCAGATATATAGGCATAGACAGCAACTGGAACATTTCTTTTTTGAAATTCGGCAATATGACTTTTATAAGCTTTATCAATACCGTTTGTATAAGATGCATCGTTCTCAGTAGTAATCTGACTTCCTCCATGGACTCGAACAATAACACCAGATATATTTTGAGATAAAATATCATAATTGATTTCTGATGGCCTCTGCCAACCAGAGATATCGATGATGGGCTTATCCAAGTTATGTAGAGCTTGTGTTTCTATTTGAACTAGATTTTGTTTGGTTTTTACAGGATGTTCTTCGAATTGTGGACGATTGAGAATCAAGAGTCCTATAAAAGCAGCAAATATAATAACTATAAAAGCTGGACGAATTTTTTTTCTCATACTCCTATAGTTTATCGTAATTTGCGAAAAAAATCAAAAAATTTACTCAAAATAGGGCAGTGACAGTCATTAGAGTGGTCTTGAGTTCAACAAATTTGTGTAAGGTGAACTAAAATATGGTATAATAATAAAGAATTTCTATAGAAAAGAGAAAATTATGGCAAATTACGCAATTATTTTAGCAGCGGGTAAGGGTACTCGTATGAAATCAGATCTACCAAAAGTCATGCACAAGGTTGCAGGAATTTCTATGCTGGAGCATGTTTTTCGTAGCGTTGGCGCAATTAACCCTGAAAAAACAGTTACGGTAGTTGGACATAAGGCAGAGCTAGTTGAACAAGTTTTAGCTGGACAAACTGACTTTGTGAGACAGTCTGAACAATTAGGGACGGGTCATGCAGTTATGATGGCAGAGCCGATTCTTGAAGGACTTTCTGGACAAACATTGGTGATTGCTGGTGATACACCACTAATCACTGGAGAAAGTCTTAAAAATTTGATTGATTTTCACGTAAATCATAAGAACGTAGCTACCATTCTTACTGCAGAAGCTGAAGATCCATTTGGTTATGGTCGTATCGTTCGTAATGAAAACGCTGAAGTGTTACGCATCGTAGAACAAAAGGATGCAACTGATTTCGAGAAACAAATCAAAGAAATCAATACAGGAACTTATGTGTTTGATAATGCTCGTCTCTTTGAAGCTCTTAAAAACATCAATACCAACAACGCTCAAGGTGAATACTATATTACGGATGTGATTGGGATTTTCCGTGAAGCTGGTGAAAAAGTAGGAGCCTATACTCTAAAAGATTTTGATGAAAGTCTTGGAGTCAATGACCGTGTAGCGCTCGCTACAGCAGAAGCTGTAATGCGTCGACGTATTAACCAATCTCACATGGTCAATGGTGTTAGTTTTGTAAATCCAGAAGCGACTTATATTGATATTGATGTTGAGATTGCTCCAGATGTTCAAATTGAAGCTAATGTAACCCTCAAAGGTTCTAGCAAGATTGGTTCAGAAACTGTTTTGACGAATGGAACTTATATCGTTGATAGTACTATCGGTTCAGGCGCAGTCATTACAAACTCTATGATTGAGGAAAGCACTGTTGCTGATGGTGTGACAGTTGGACCTTATGCTCATATTCGTCCTGATTCAAGTCTTGCAGCAAATGTCCATATCGGAAACTTTGTTGAAGTGAAAGGTTCTAGCATTGGAGAAAATACTAAAGCTGGACATTTGGCTTATATTGGAAACTGTGAAGTTGGTAGTGACGTCAACTTTGGGGCTGGTACTATTACAGTAAACTATGATGGGAAAAATAAATACAAGACAGTAATTGGGAACAATGTTTTTGTTGGTTCGAATTCAACCATCATAGCGCCAATTGAGCTAGGAGATAATTCTCTTGTAGGTGCTGGCTCAACCATTACAAAAGACGTACCAGCGGATGCCATTGCTATTGGTCGTGGCCGTCAGGTGAACAAGGACGAATATGCAACGCGTCTCCCTCATCATCCTAAAAACCAATAGGAGCTTACGATGGAATTTGAAGAGAAAACACTTAGCCGTAAAGAAATCTATAAGGGCCCTATTTTCCAACTCGTTCAAGATCAGGTTGAATTACCTGCTGGAAAGGGAACTGCTCAGCGTGATTTGATTTTCCATAATGGTGCAGTATGTGTTCTTGCAGTTACTCCAGAAAATAAGATTGTTCTAGTCAAGCAATATCGCAAGGCGATTGAAAAAGTTTCCTACGAAATTCCAGCAGGAAAGCTTGAAGTGGGTGAAAATGCAGATCCAGAAGCTGCAGCCCTTCGTGAATTAGAAGAAGAAGCAGCTTACACTGGTAAATTAAGTCTTTTGTATGACTTTTATTCGGCAATTGGCTTTTGTAACGAAAGACTAAGATTATATCTAGCCAGTGACTTAGCCAAGGTTGAAAACCCACGTCCTCAAGACGAAGATGAGACCATAGAGCTAATAGAAGTTAGTTTAGAAGAAGCAAAAGCACTTATCCAGTCTGGTCATATCTGTGATGCTAAGACTATCATGGCAATCCAGTACTGGGAATTACAAGAAAAATAGAGGAGGAACCCATGGGAAAACCTTTATTAACAGACGAAATTATTGAGCGTGCGAATCGTGGTGAAAAAATCTCAGGTCCTACGTTAGTAGACAATGAAGAAACCAAGATATTATCAACTTCATCTCAACATTATGGAAATTCTCGCTCAAGAGATCATGGTTTTAGCCAGGAAACTTTAACAATTGAAGTCGAGCCTTCAATTCATAAAAGCCGTCGAATTGAAAATACTAAGAGAAATGTCTTTAACTCAAAATTGAATAAGATTCTTTTTTCAGTCATTCTTCTTTTGATTTTACTGATCTTAGCAATGCGCTTTATTTAAGGGGACAATCATGAAAATTGGAATTATCGCAGCTATGCCAGAAGAGCTAGTTTATCTAATTCAACATTTGGAAAATGCTAAAGAAGAGACGGTATTAGGAAATAGCTATCATACAGGGAATATTGGGTCAGTTGAGCTTGTCTTGGTAGAGAGTGGAATCGGTAAAGTTATGTCTGCCATGAGTGTAGCGATTCTGGCCGACCACTTTAAAGTAGATGCTGTTATTAACACCGGTTCAGCTGGCGCTTTGGCAGCAGGTATTGAAGTCGGAGATGTAGTCATTGCTGATAAGCTAGCTTATCATGATGTTGATGTGACTGCTTTTGGTTATAAATACGGTCAGATGGCCCAACAACCACTCTACTTTGAATCTGACAAGAAGTTTGTCAGTTTGATTCAAGAGAGTTTGTCTAAACTTAACCAAAAATGGTATTTAGGTTTGATTGCGACCGGTGATAGTTTCATTGCGGGTGAAGATAAGATTAAAGCTATAAAAGAACATTTTCCTAAAGTTCTTGCGGTTGAGATGGAAGGAGCGGCTATCGCTCAAGCAGCTCACGTGCTTAATCTACCTTTCTTAGTTGTCCGTGCCATGAGTGACAATGCTAACCACGAAGCTTCTATTTCATTTGATGAATTTATCGTAGAAGCAGGACGCAGATCTGCTCAAGCCTTGTTGACACTTTTACAATCTATTCATGATTAATATAAAAAGAGCACTTGTTAGTGTTCTTTTTTTAGGAAAAAAGAAGCTTGTCTCTGATAGAGTTATTTTCAGTCTTTTTTGATATAATAGAAACATTGATTTGAAGAATAGGAAGAGAAAATGAATCCTTTATTACATGGTATGAATGACCGACAGGCAGAAGCGGTCCAAACAACAGAAGGACCACTGCTTATCATGGCAGGGGCTGGTTCTGGTAAGACACGAGTTTTGACTCACCGTATTGCCTACTTGATTGATGAAAAGATGGTCAATCCCTGGAATATCTTGGCCATTACCTTTACTAATAAGGCTGCGCGTGAGATGAAAGAGCGTGCTTACGGACTTAATCCAGCCTCTCAGGACTGTTTGATTGCGACCTTCCACTCTATGTGTGTGCGTATTCTACGTCGTGATGCAGACCACATTGGCTATAATCGTAATTTCACGATCATTGATCCAGGTGAGCAGCGAACACTGATGAAACGTATTCTCAAGCAGTTAAACTTGGATCCAAAAAAATGGAATGAACGGACTATTTTGGGGACCATTTCCAATGCTAAAAATGACCTGATTGATGATGTGGCTTATGCTGCCCAAGCAGGAGATTTGTATGCGGATATTGTCGCTAAATGTTATACGGCCTATCAAAAGGAACTTCGTCAGTCAGAGTCGGTGGACTTTGATGACTTGATTATGTTGACCTTGCGTCTGTTTGATCAAAATCCTGATGTCTTGACTTACTATCAGCAAAAGTTCCAATACATCCATGTTGATGAGTATCAAGATACCAACCATGCCCAGTACCAACTGGTCAAACTTTTGGCTTCACGCTTTAAAAATATCTGTGTTGTTGGGGATGCTGACCAGTCTATCTACGGTTGGCGTGGTGCAGATATGCAGAATATCCTTGATTTTGAAAAGGATTATCCTCAAGCTAAGGTTGTTTTGTTGGAGGAGAACTACCGTTCAACCAAAACCATTCTCCAAGCAGCTAATGATGTTATCAGAAATAATAAAAATCGTCGTCCTAAGAATCTCTGGACTCAAAATGCGGATGGGGAACAAATTGTCTACTATCGTGCTAATGATGAACAGGACGAGGCTGTTTTTGTAGCTAAAACCATCGATGAACTTGGTCGAAGCCAAAACTTCCTACACAAGGATTTTGCTGTTCTCTATCGTACCAATGCCCAGTCACGTACAATTGAAGAAGCTCTTCTCAAGTCTAATGTTCCTTATACCATGGTCGGTGGAACAAAATTCTACAGCCGTAAGGAAATTCGTGATATTATCGCCTATCTCAATCTCATTGCAAATTTGAGCGACAATATCAGTTTTGATCGCATTATCAATGAACCAAAGCGTGGAATTGGCCCAGGTACTGTTGAGAAGATTCGTGATTTTGCTAATTTACAAGAAATGTCCATGCTGGATGCTTCAGCAAATATCATGTTATCAGGAATTAAGGGTAAGGCAGCCCAGTCTATTTGGGACTTTGCCAATATGATTCTTGACTTGCGAGAGCAACTGGACCAATTAACAATTACAGAGTTGGTTGAGGCTGTCCTTGAAAAAACAGGTTACGTTGATATTCTAAATGCACAAGCAACATTGGAGAGTAAGGCTCGGGTTGAAAATATAGAGGAATTCCTTTCTGTTACCAAAAACTTTGATGAACATCCTGAAAGTCAAGAGGAAGAAACTGGCTTGGATAAACTCAGTCGTTTCTTGAATGACCTTGCCTTGATCGCAGATACTGACTCTGGTAGTCAGGAGACGTCAGAAGTAACCTTAATGACCTTACACGCTGCCAAAGGACTCGAGTTTCCAGTTGTCTTTATCATCGGGATGGAGGAGAATGTCTTTCCTCTTAGTCGTGCCTCTGAAGATCCGGATGAATTGGAAGAAGAACGTCGTTTAGCCTATGTAGGAATCACGCGCGCCGAGAAAATTCTCTATCTAACCAACGCAAACTCTCGCTTGCTTTTCGGGCGTACAAGTTACAATCGTCCGACCCGTTTTATAAACGAGATTAGTTCAGATTTGTTGACCTATCAAGGTTTAGCTCGCCCTACTAATACTAGCTTTAAGGCATCATACAGTAGTGGTGGTACTACATTTGGTAAAGGAATGAGTCTGGCTCAGGCATTGCAAGAACGAAAACGCAATGCTGCGCCAACATCTATTCAGTCAAGTGGTCTACCATTTGGACAGTTTGCGGCTGGATCAAAATCGGTTCCTAGTGAGACAAGCTGGTCTATTGGGGATATTGCCCTTCATAAAAAATGGGGAGAAGGTACTGTTCTTGAAGTATCAGGTAGTGGATCAACTCAGGAATTGAAAATTAATTTCCCAGAAGTCGGCCTCAAAAAACTGTTAGCCAGTGTAGCACCGATTGAGAAAAAACCTTAAGTCAAAAATGAAAAAAATATAGTTAGACAAAAAAGGAGAATAAATGACTGAAAAATAAATGAAAACTGTGGGTTGGATTGCAACTTTTATGTCCATCATGATATATGTTTCTTATATTCCACAAATTTTAGATAATCTAGCAGGTCATAAGGGCAATTTTATCCAACCAGCAGTTGCAGTTCTAAACTGTTGCCTCTGGTGTTATTGTGGCTTCTTTAAAGAAAAGAGAGACATCCCTATCGTTGCGGCAAATATCCCTGGGATAATTTTAGGAATTATAACTGCATTGACAGCTTTAATTTAAAATTATAGAGTGAACTCTTCTTCGTATTAAAGCATGAAGGAGAGTTTTCTTTATTCAAAATTCCTAAAAAAACATGATATAATACTATTAGAAAGGTTGGTGTTTATGGCTAGAATACTTATCGTTGAAGATAATAATGAGATTCAAGAAATTTTGAGAACTCTTCTTTCTGCGGAACATGAAGTGATTCAGGCTTTTTCTGGTACCGAAGGAATGATTCGATTTGAACAAGGCGGCATTGATCTAATCTTGTTAGATATTATGCTACCGGGTAAAAATGGTGATCAGGTTTTAAAAGCCATTAGACAAGATAGTTCAGTTCCCGTCATCATGCTAACTGCCCTAAGCGATAAAAAGCTTATCAGTCAATATCTCTTAGATGGTGCTAATGATTATATTGTAAAGCCTTTTGATTTGGATGAAGTTTTTGCTAGGGTTATGGTACAATTACGTCAGAATAGTGACAAGCAACCAGTTGAAATCAAACGTCCAGATAAGTCGATTCAACAGTTAAAAAATATTCAATTTGATCCAGATAGTTTTGAAATCAAAAACAACCAGGAAACTATTCGATTGGCTAAGAAAGAGTGTTTGATTCTCCAAACCTTGTTGAGACATCCTAAGAAGATTTTTACGAAAGAAGAACTCTTTGAATTGGTCTGGGAGGATACTTATTTACCAGGTGACAATACTCTCAACACTCATTTAAGCAATCTCCGTAAAAAATTAACTCAATTGGATCCAGAGCAAGAGTATATTGAAACAATCTGGGGAGTTGGTGTTCGCTTAAAAGGAGACGAATAATGATCTATATTTTACTATCCTTGCTGCTGATAGTCATTATCGTATTGATAATATGGTTGATTCGCTATCATTTAGCACTCGTGAATTTGAGTCAACAAATCGAAGACAAAATACATACTGGAAGTATGAAGAGAATTGGAGTATCTACTTTTTCCAAGGATTTTATACATCTGTACCAGCAAATTAATCAACTCTTTCAAGAAGTTGAACAGTCACGGTTGATTATGAAGCGAGAGAAGCAGACTTTAGACATGGCTATTAGCAATATTGCACACGATATTCGAACACCTTTAACGATTGCGTCAGGTTATACTCAGCAATTGATTAAAACAGAAAATTCTGAGTCTGAAAATCTGAAAAAAATTTCCCATCATCTCAATCAAGTTTCAAAACGTCTAGAGACTCTTTTGGACTATCGTCGGTTAATGGAAGGAGCAGTTAAGCCTGACTTATCTGAGTTAGAAGTCTCAACATTTATGACGCAAAAATTATTGACCTATTATGATTCTTTTCAGACGGCAAAGATTGACCTGGATTTACAAGTAGAACCTGGTTTATATTTACTAACAGATTCAGATTTATTAGACCGTATGTTGCAAAATCTCATTGGCAATGTTCTAAAACATGGTAAGGAAGAAGCTAGATTTTCATTGAAGGAAGTGGACAATCACATCTGTTTAGAAATTTCTAATCTTGTCAAACAACCGATTCGTAAAATAGAAAATCTCAGTCAACGATTTTACTCTGAAAACCTCTCAGATACAGAAGAATCCTCAGGTTTAGGTCTTTATATTACAGAAGAATTATCCCATCTCCTTGGTGCAGAACTACAACTAAGTACTGATGGTGCTTGGTTTACAATTAGAATCCTCTTTTAAAACAAGCAACCTCCTCTATTTGAACAGAGGAGGTCATTTTTATAAGCTTTTCTTTTTGAAAACAGCAAGTCCACTTATGGTAAAGAATAGAATAACAGTCACTGTAACGATAACGGTGTATAGAATGGCCTGGCTATAGGCAGTCATGGCATAGGCAAAATTCAAGGATAAATAGCGCAAAATCTCGATATCTGGGAAGATAAGCATTGGCATTGAAAGTAAGATAGAAGTGATTAAATAACCAATGAAAACAGCCAAATAAGAATGAGTCACGTAGAGAATAAAGGACACAATAGATAGCCAAGCTAGAAGGCAGAGAAATTGCAGAGTAATTGTTAGAAGGAGATTGCCAATAAATCCTTCTGGCATCGTTCCAACTCCGTTTAGGATAGTCGCTGGAACGAAAGCAATGACTAGGCTAACAAGAATTTGCATTAGAGCGATACTTGCTAATACTACAAACTTAGCTAGGAAGAATTCTGTGCGAGAAACACCCACTGTCAAACTATTTTTATAGAGTTTTCCGATAAGATCAACTCCTAGAACTAAGCAAGCAAGGATAATACAGAGGAAAACTAGGTTTGAGCTATTGCTAGAGGTGTTAATAAGGGCTTGTATCCCATCCCATCCCTTGCTTGGCAGTTCGGTTTCTACGTTTGTACTTGTATTGACGGATATGAGCTGTCCTGTAGCCCCAATAGTAGCCCCCATTAACATGAGTGCAAAGAGAACGAGTTCTGTAATCCAAAAACCTTTGGAACGGAAAAGGCGGTAAAAGTCTGCTTGAATTGTGTGTATCATGGTGTTCCTCCTATTTTACTAATTGTGTGAAGTATTCTTCAAGGTTTTGACGAGCATAGTAAATCTCATCCACAGCGACATCTGCTAGAGTAAGTTCTTTGAGAATTCGTTTAACATCTTGTTCATGACTAAAAATATGAATTTCATTATCTGAATTAACAACTTTAAATTCGAGATGAATTTTGTCTTTTAAGATTTGACTAGCTTTTTCTTTGTCACTTGTTTTTAGAACAATATAGTCTTCATTCAGTGTCTCAAATTCGGTCTTACTGATTTCTCGAATGATTTTCCCTTGGTCAAGAATTCCAAATCGATTGGCAACCAGATAGAGTTCTGACAAGATATGACTAGAGATGAGAATTGTTATGCCTAGTTCTTGATTCAGACGTTGAATCATTTGACGAAACTCTTTGATACCGATTGGATCAAGCCCATTGATAGGTTCATCAAGGATGAGAAAGTCTGGTTTTGATAGCAGGGCAATCGCAATGCCTAAGCGTTGTTTCATCCCAAGAGAGAAATCTCGAAAAACTTTTCTACCTGTATCTGTTAACCCCACATACTTTAATGTTTCCTGAATAACTTGATCAGCATTTGGGATATGTCGAATCGTACAATAGTATTTCAGATTTTGATAGGCAGTTAAATGATTGTGAGCTACTGGGGATTCAATGACTGAACCTACTCGTGATAAGGCTTTCGTGCACTCCTTATACCCTTGACTGGAAAAGAGGGAAATCGTTCCATGGTCAGCAGATAATAATTGGGTAATGATTTTAATCAGAGTTGTTTTACCAGCACCATTCTTTCCGATAAGTCCATAGATATCTCCTTCTTTAACTGAGAGATTAAGATCTTGTAGAATAGGTTGTTTGCCAAATTGTTTGGACAAGCCATGGATTTCGAGGACTGTTTTCATAGTTTTCTCCTTTAACCTTTAATACTCAATGAAAATCAAAGATCAAAGTAGGAAGCGAGCCGCAGGTTGCTCAAAACACTGTTTTGAGGTTGCAGATGGAAGCTGACGTGGTTTGAAGAGATTTACGAAGAGTATAAGATGTTTTATTTTTATAATTCAAGTATAAAGCATAGATATCAAAGAATCGTCAAGCATTTCTAAAGAGTTTCTAAAGTTTTTAAGTTTCTAAAAAAATAAAAGCCCAGTTGGCTAGAAATACTAGTTGACTGGGCTTGTTCTCTATAAAATATATTTCTCAATGGCGCGTGCAACGCCATCTTCCTCATTGCTAGCAGTTACGGCATCAGCGAGAGATTTGACGTAGTCGCTGGCATTTCCCATGGCAATACCAAGCCCAGCAAACTCTAACATCTCAATGTCGTTATTGGCATCACCTATGGCCATGATTTCAGAAGGTTGGATATCCAAAATCTCAGCCAATCGAGAAAGAGCAGAAGCCTTAGTTGTGCCAAGTGGCATTGCTTCGTAGATGACTGGTTGAGAACGAACACCGCTAAATCTCTGACAAAGTTCATCAGCAAAACGTTGTTCAAAGTCATCTGTTTGCTCTTTTGTGCCTAAGAACATGCCCTGGAACATGCGATATTTCCCGCTAGTAGCTTCTTCCAGTGAGATTTCAGTCAGGTCAGCAAAAACAAGCGTAGCATCGTATTGAACGATAGGATTTGGTTTACCTCCAAGAACGAAGTAGTGTTCTTCATCGAAAAGCGTCAATTGCACCTCACTCTTTTCAGCAAGGCCATTCAAATATTCAATGTCTGATTTGCTAAGTTCGCGCCAATCAATCAGACTCCAGTCGCTGGTTTGATGGGTAGAACAACCATTATTGACGATGACGTATTCGTTCTCCAAATCAAGACCGAGTTTCTTGTAGTAGGGGAGGACTCCAAAGAGAGGTCGTCCAGTACAGAGAACCAGTTTGACACCTTTTTCGATAGCCTTATGAATGGCATCAATATGAGCCTGAGGAATTTCTTTAGCTTCGTTGAGCAGAGTACCATCCATATCTAGAGCAAGTAGTTTAATCATAGTCTTTCCCTTTCTCGTGTTTTGCCTATATTATAGCATATTTTGAGGAAAATAAGGATTACTGTGTCAATTTAGGATGTTTGGATGACAATTCAAGATTGAAGATGATGCTCTTCGAATATATGTTATAATATGATATACTGTATTATACTTGCAATGTATCTGAGATTATAGAGATAATAGTTAAAAAGCAGAGGACTTGTCATGAAAAAAAGAGTAGTACAGATTTTACTAGCCTTATTGGTAATCATTTATAGGAAGACATGGTTTTGGTGGATTTTTAATCACTTTTCAGCTAGATTTGTAGTTGCTAGTCGAGAATTTTTTCAAATTCTTGCTTTTTTAGAGTTTATTGTTATTCTTCTAGCTATGCTATATTTACTAGTATTCGAAGGTAAAAAAATTCTTGAGTTGAAGTGGAAATGGAGATATCTAGTTTATTTGCTTCTTGCTTATGGAGTCAGTTATCTTTCAGATATTGTGTTTTCTTTTTTAACCCCAGCAACATCCAATCAAATCGCTTTAAATGAATTGACTGAGATTACAGGGCGACAAGAGTTACCTTATCTTTTACTTATTGTTTGTCTGCTAGGACCAATTACAGAAGAATTGGTATATCGAGGAGTTCTGATGAATACATTTCTGAAAGATTCACCATGGTATGGAGATGTTTTGCTATCAGCCTGTGTCTTTGGCTATGTGCATGTCAGTTCAGGTTTAACACCACTCGCCTTTTTCACCTATGCAAGTGGAGGAGCAATTTGTGCATTCCTCTACCGAAAAACTCATTCTCTCTATTACCCTATTTTACTTCATATCATGATCAACATTACTGCATTTTGGGATTTGTGGGTACTCTTGTTTTCTGGTAGTTAATAACTATAAAAAGTCGGATTTTATTCCGACTTTTTTGATATGGGACAGGTTAAAATTAGGGCTTTATATCAATCTGTTTTGACTTAAAAAATGATATAATAAAAGGTAATGAAAAAACAAACGAGGCAGAGATGAAACTACTTTATACCGATATTAGGATTTCTTTGACAGAAATCCTGACTAAGGAGGCTCAAGAACTGGTTGCCAATGGCAAACGAGTCTTTTACATTGCCCCTAACTCTCTTTCTTTTGAAAAGGAACGCGCCGTGCTGGAGTACTTGAGTCAGCAGGCTTCTTTTACGATCACAGTCACGCGCTTCGCTCAAATGGCTCGTTATCTGGTTTTAAATGATATTCCTGAGAGGTCAAGTCTCGATGATATTGGTCTTGGTATGGCTTTCTATAAGTGTCTGTCTGAGATAGACGCTAAGGATTTACGTGTTTACGGCGCTATTAAGCAAGATCCACAATTCATCCAGCAACTGATTGAGATTTATCATGAAATGACGACGGCAAAGATGAGCTTTTTGGACTTGGAAAGCCTGACTGACGCTGATAAACGCTCTGATTTGCTCTTAATTTTTGAAAAGATAACAGCGTATTTAAATCAAGGTCAAGTTTCACAGGGGAGTCCATTATCCTATCTGATTGATGCTATTCAAGAAAACAAGGTAAGTAGTGATTTCCACAAAATTGCTCTCGTCATTGATGGTTTTACGCGTTTTTCTGCAGAAGAGGAACACCTAGTGGATCTGCTTCATCGCAAGGGTGTTGAGATTATTATTGGCGTCTATGCGACTAAGAAAGCCTATACTAGCCCCTTTAGTGAAGGGAATCTCTATCAAGCCAGTGTTGAGTTTCTACGTCATTTAGCCTTTAAATATCAGACCAAGGCAGAAGATGCCTGTAAAGAACATGAAAACCTTGACGCTTTTGCCAAGGCCTCAAAATTACTAGAAAGTGCTTATGATTATTCTGAAATCAGTATCGATGTAGACGATAAGGATAGAGAAGACTTACAAATCTGGTCTTGTCTGACGCAAAAAGAAGAGCTGGAGCTAGTTGCTCGCAGTATTCGTCAGAAATTACACCAAGAAGCTCAACTTAGCTACAAAAATTTTCGTATCTTACTAGGTGACGTAGAGTCTTACAAACTGTCCTTGCAGACTATTTTTAATCAATATCAGATTCCCTTCTATTTAGGTAAGAGTGAGTCTATGTCTCACCATCCTTTGACTCAATTTGTAGAATCTGTGGGACGTCTCAAACGATACTATTTCCGTCAGGAAGATTTGATAAATCTCTTACGTACTGGCTTATATACTGACATTACACAAGAAGAAATCGACAGCTTTGAACAATATATCCGCTATCTAGGCATTGATGGTCTTTCTAACTTTAAACAAAAATTTACAAAAAACCATCATGGGAAATTTGATTTAGAGAAATTAAACGAGTTTCGTGTCCGTGTTCTAAATCCACTAGAAACCTTATTATCCAGTCGTAAGCAAAAGACTGAAAATATCCTTACAAAATGGAATAACTTTTTGAAGGATGCATCTGTGACCAAGCAATTACAAACCTTAACTAAAACGATGGAAGTGGCAGAAAAAGAAAGACAAGAGGAGGTTTGGAAGGCATTTTGCCATGTAATGGAGCAATTTGCTACCGTTTTTCAAGGTTCTCAGGTTGCTTTAGATGATTTCTTGGCTCTTCTTCATTCAGGGATGTCCTTATCAAATTATCGTACAATTCCAGCAACTGTAGATACTGTTCTGGTCCAAAGTTATGATTTGATTGCGCCTTTGACTTCTGATTATATCTATGCACTTGGCTTAACTCAAGAACACTTGCCTAAAATTACTCAAAACATGAGTTTATTGAGTGATGAAGAAAGGGAAGTACTGAATCAAAGGACTCAAGAAGGTTCTCAATTATTGATTGCTAGCCATGAAAATCTTAAGAAGAATCGCTATACCATGCTTTCTTTGGTAAATTCTGCCAAGAAGCAATTGGTCTTATCAGCGCCAAGTTTACTCAATGAAAACGAGAGTAAAGAGTCGGTTTATCTGAAAGAATTGCAGGATTTTGGTTTTAGCAAGATTGAAAAGAGAATCGATCGAAAAAAACTATCAAAGGATGATATTGGTTCTTATCACAGTCTTTTGTTTAGTCTTGTTGCTTATCACCAGCAGGGTGAGTTGGAGACAAGTGACCAGGACTTGACATTTATTAAGGTTTTAGCTCGGGTTATGGGTAGAAAATTAGAAGATCAAGGTCTTGATAATCCTGTCCTACCGACCAGTCCAAAAAGTAAGACCTTAGCTACTGAAACTTTGGAAGCTTTGTATCCTCAAGATCAAGATTTTTATCTATCAACTTCTGGATTAACAGAGTTTTATCGAAACGAATACAGCTATTACCTTCGATATGTCTTAGGCTTGCAGGAAGAATTGCGTCTGAGACCGGATGCTCGAAGCCATGGTAATTTCTTGCATCGTATTTTTGAACGCGCTATGAAACTTCCTGATGATACATCTTTTGATCGTCGCCTAGAACAAGCAATCTCTGAAACCAGTCAAGAGCGAGAGTTTCAAGCGATTTATCAAGAAAGTTTGGAAGCCCAATTAAGCAAGGAAGTTCTCTTGGATGTTGCACGCGCTACAGGACATATTCTGCGTCACAATTCTGAAATTGAAACCATTCAGGAAGAAGTAGTCTTTGGTGGCAAGGAACAAACTTTTGTTCAGTTAGATAATGGCAGAAATGTCTATGTCCGTGGTAAAGTTGACCGTATCGACCGCCTAAAGACCAGTGATGCTATCGGTATTGTCGATTACAAATCATCTCTAACTCAGTTTAACTTCCCTCTTTTTTATAACGGCCTTAATTCACAATTACCAACCTATCTGGCTGCTCTTAAGAAAGAAGGAAATACAGACTTCTTTGGTGCTATGTATTTAGAGATGGCTGAGCCAGTTCATTCCTTACAATCTGTTAAAACTCTTTCAAAGGCTTTAGTGGAAACTTCTAAGAGTATGAAATATCAAGGACTATTTCTCGAAAAAGAGATAAAGAACCTTGGGGAACTATACAACAAAAACAAGACCTATCAATTGTCTGATGAGGAATTCCAGTTGTTGCTGGACTATAATGCCCTTATCTATAAGAAAGCTGCAGAGAAGATTTTATCTGGTAAATTTGCTATTAATCCCTACACAGAAGACGGCAGAAGTATTGCCCCTTATGTCCAACAATATCAGTCGATAACTGGTTTTGAAGCTAATTACCATCTGGGTCAGGCTAGATTGTTAGATAAGGTCGCTAAGAGCAATGATAAGGAAACATGGTTTAATAAAATTAGAGAGGAGTTGGAGTGATGAAATTTTTATCCCAAGAAGAGATTGAAAAGTTGCAAATAGAAGAAGCTCATTCTGACAAGAAACCCAAGAAAACAGCTGAACAAATTCAAGCTATTTACAGTTCTGGTCAAAACATTCTGGTCTCAGCATCAGCTGGCTCAGGAAAAACCTTTGTCATGACTGAACGAATTCTTGATCAACTAGCACGTGGTATAGAAATTCGCCAACTCTTTATCTCAACTTTTACGGTAAAGGCAGCAACCGAGTTAAAAGAACGCTTGGAAAAGAAAATCAGCCAAGAAATCCAAGAGACTCAAGATTTGGAGCTAAAAAAGCATCTTGGAAGACAATTAGCTGATTTACCAAATGCTACTATTGGAACTATGGACTCTTTTACTCAGAAGTTCCTGGCTAAACATGGTTATCTGATTGATCTCGCCCCAAACTTTCGGATTCTTGAGAATGAAAGTGAGCAACTCCTCTTAAAGAATGATGTGTTTCGACAAGTTTTCGAAAGTCACTACCAAAGTAAGGAACAAGAACAGTTTAGTCAGTTGGTCAAGAACTTTGCGGGTAAAAGCAAGGATGCACGTGGATTGCGTAAACAGGTCTATATGATTTATGACTTTTTGCAATCTACAAGTAATCCTCAGACTTGGCTAGAGGAATCTTTCTTAAAAGGATTCGAAATGGCTGATTTTACGATTGCTAAAGAAAAAATAGCAGAAGATATAAAGGAAAAACTCAGGGATTTGGAAAGTTTCTTCCGTTACCATCTAGATAATGATGCCAAGGAATTTGGAAAAGCAGCCTACTTAGAATCTGTCCAACAAGTTCTTGATGAAATTGGAACTTTAACGCCTGACTCGACTTTCAAGCAATACCAAGAAATTTTAGAGCGAGTTGTAACTATATCTAAGGAAAAAAATGGTAAGGCACTGTCAAATGCTAGTCGCAAGGCTGAGCTCCAAGCTCTAAAAGAAGCATATAACCAAGAGAGAAAAGACAGGTTTGAAAAACTAATCGCACTAAATGACCAAATTACTTTATTGAATTTCCAGGGAGATTATCATCAAGAGTCTTGGGACTTAGCAAAGACTTTCCAAGCCTTCATGAGTGATTTTGTTTCAGCTTATCGAATGCGTAAACGCGAAGAAAATGCCTTCGAATTTGCTGATATTAGCCACTATACCATTGAGATATTGGAAAACTTCCCTCGGGTGCGACAAGAGTATCAGGAACGTTTCCACGAAGTCATGGTCGATGAGTACCAGGATACCAACCATATCCAGGAAAGAATGTTGGAACTTCTCTCAAACGGCTCTAATCGTTTTATGGTGGGCGATATTAAGCAGTCTATTTATCGTTTTAGACAGGCAGATCCCCAAATCTTCAATGAAAAATTCCACAGCTTTGCTCAAGATAGTAAAGAAGGTCAATTAATCCTGCTTAAGGAAAACTTCCGTAGTAGTTCCGAAGTTCTAGATGCCACTAATGACGTCTTTAAGCATCTCATGGATGAAGAAGTTGGAGAGATATCTTATGACGGCATGCATCAACTTGTTTTCGGAAATACTGATTTACAGCCAAATCCAGAAAACAAGGCAGAAGTGCTCTTGTATGATAAGGATGATGAGGGCGATTCTAAGGAAGAGGAAGAGTTTTCGACCAACAAACTGACTGGTGAAATGCGCATGGTCATTAAGGAAATATTGCATCTTCATCATAATAAAGGTGTCCCTTTCAATGACATTGCTCTCTTAACTGCCAGCAGAAGCCGCAATGATCAGGTTTTACTTGCTTTGTCGGAATATGGCATACCGGTTAAAACGGATGGCGCTCAAAACAATTATTTGCAATCTTTAGAAGTGCAAGTTATGTTGGATACTCTTCGTGTCGTCCATAATCCTCTGCAAGACTTTGCTTTAGTAGCTTTGATGAAATCTCCGATGTTTAATTTTGATGAGGATGAATTAGCTCGTCTAGCTCTTCAAAAATCTGAGAATAAGGTTCAAGAGAACTTTTTTGAAAAATTAGTCAATGCTCAAGCCAAAACTAGTCCTCAAAAGGATTTGATAACATCTGAACTCCATAAAAAGCTTAACTTTTTCATGGAGACTATTGATGCTTGGCGTTTGTTCTCAAAAACTCATTCGCTTTATGACCTTATTTGGAAAATCTATAGTGAACGTTTCTACTATGATTATGTTGGTGCCTTGCCAAATGGTCAGGCTAGACAGGCCAACCTTTATGCCCTAGCTCTACGAGCTGATCAGTTTGAAAAGAGTAATTTTAAAGGTTTATCACGCTTCATAGCTATGATTGATCAAGTATTGGAAGCCCAGCATGATCTTGCTAGTGTTGCTGTAGCTCCACCTAAGGACGCTGTCGAGCTGATGAGTATTCATAAGAGTAAGGGACTTGAGTTTCCTTATGTCTTTATTCTCAATATCGATCAGCAGTTTAATAAGAAAGATTCCATGTCTGATGTTATCTTAAGTCGAAAAAATGGCCTTGGTCTTAAGTACGTAGCTAGAGTCGCTACAAATGCAAAAGAGGAATATCTCCCATCAACGATTAAGTTATCCATTCCAAGCTTGACTTATACTCAAAATGAGAAAGAGCTCCAATTAGCAAGCTATTCTGAGTTAATGCGTTTACTTTATGTAGCCATGACGCGTGCTGAGAAAAAGCTCTATCTAGTCGGTAAGGGATCTCGAGAAAAGTTGGAGTCTAAAGAATATCCGACAAACGGAAAAGGTCTTTTGACTCGTGAAACTAGACTCGAAGCTCAAAATTTCCAGGACTGGATTTGGTCAATCTATCAGGCCTTTTCTAAAGAAGACCTACACTTTAGTGTGCGTTTCGAGGGTGAAGAACAACTGACAGAAGAAGCTATCGGTAAATTGGAAACTAAAAGCCAGCTCCAAGATCTTTCTCAGGCAAGCAACCGTCAGTCTGATACCATTAGGGAAGCTTTACAAATGCTAAAAGAAGTGGAAGTCTATAATGAAATCCACCGTGCAGCAATTAATCTTCCAAGTGTTCAGACCCCAAGCCAGATTAAAAAGTTTTATGAACCAGTCATGGATATGGACGGTGTAGTAGTAGCTGGTCAAACTAAACCAAAAGAAAATAACCTTCACTTTGAACTTCCAGACTTCTTCAAAACCGAAAAAGTTACTGGAGCTGAGATTGGTAGTGCCACCCATGAACTCATGCAACGAATCAACCTTTCTCAGAAGCCAAGTATAGAAACTCTAGCAGAAGCCTTAGAACAAGTGCAAGCGAGCTCAGCTGTTAAAGATAAAGTGAATCTAGAAAAAATCTTGTCTTTCTTTGATACAACTCTTGGTCAAGAGATTCTTGCAAACCAAGATAAACTTTATCGAGAACAACCTTTCTCAATGTTAAAACGAGATGATAAGAGTCAGGAAGACTTTGTTGTCCGTGGAATCTTAGATGGTTATCTAGTTTATGACGATAAGATTATTCTATTTGACTACAAGACAGACCGATACGATCATGCTAGTCAACTGATTGAGCGTTATCGTGGCCAACTAGAACTTTATGCAGAAGCCTTGTCTCGTTCTTACCAAATAAATAAAGTTGAAAAATATTTGATTTTACTCGGGAAAGAGTTGGTTGAGGTGGTCGAAGTTAACTAATCTTGTAAAAACTATTGCCTTTCTTGGCAGTAGTTTTTATTTAGTTTCAGTTATGGTATACTAGTTTCAGAAAAGGATGTTAAAGAATCTATGTCAAAAGAAATCGATATCGAATATTACCACCAATTAGCATTACAAAAGCAAAAAGAACATCGGAAATTTCTTGGAAATTTAAAAAAGAAAGCTCCTAAAAATTTAGATAAAATTGCGCTTGAAATCCATCAAGAGGTTTTTGAAGAAATTGATTGTACAGCCTGTGCCAACTGCTGCAAGAGCCTTGGACCAGATTTTAAAGAAGCAGATATCACACGCATTGCCAAGTATTTTAAAATGAAATTACCAGCCTTCGAAGACGAATTTCTACAGGTGGATGAAGACGGTGATAAGATCTTTAAGTCAATGCCATGCCCATTTCTCGGTGGTGATAATCTATGCTCTATATATGATGTTCGTCCCAAGGCTTGTAGAGAGTTTCCACATACTGACCGTAAAAAGATTTATCAAATCAATAACTTGACTATCAAAAACACTCTAACCTGTCCTGCAGCCTATCTCTTCGTTGAGAAATTAAGAGATAAAATCGAGTGAATATCCTATTTTATATTAAATTTTATCCTCAAGTGCACTGGTTATTTGAGGTTTTTTTGTATATTTATTAACCTAGATTATTTGTTGCTATATAGAAGAAACAGCTTCTTATATTAAAATTTCTTAAACTTTTTCTTAAATAAAACTGACATAAGGTATCTTCAAGCGATATTCTGTATAGTTATACAACCACTAAGAAAGGAGTACCGGTATGAACTATATAGTAATTCCAGCTTATCAACCTGATAATAAACTTATCAAACTCATCGAAAAAATCCATGAAAAGAGTGATTTTCATATCCTAGTTATTGACGACGGTAGTTCATCAAAGTGTCAAACTATCTTTGATAAAGCAGAAGAATATGCTACGGTACTCCGTCACCATGTGAACCAAGGTAAAGGCCAAGCACTTAAAACGACCTTTGCTTATATTCAAGAACAAAATAGCTATGGAACGGTCGTAACAGCTGACGCAGATGGTCAGCATAAAATTTGGGATATTTTCCGTGCGGCTAATAAAGCTTCTGAAAATCCTAACAAACTAATCTTAGGTGTGCGTGCCTTCACAGGTAAAGTACCTCTTCGTAGCCGTTTTGGAAATAGCTTAACAAAAGCACTCTTTAAACTGCAAACAGGAGTAGGAGTAACAGATACACAAACAGGGCTCCGTGCTTTTACAACTAATCTCATTCCTTTTATGTTGAAAATAGAAGGAAATCGTTACGAATATGAAATGAACATGTTACTCGAAGCAAGCAAAGAATATCAAATTTTAGAAGTTCCAATTGAAACAGTTTATATCAACGATAATGAGGCATCACACTTTCGTCCAATTCGAGATGGATTGATGATTTATAAAAATATTTTTAAATTTGCCTTGTCGTCTCTCAGTAGTTTTGTTGTAGATTACCTTGTCTACGCTATTGCAATCTTGGTTTTACCAACAGTTCCGACGAGTTTTCGAATTTTCCTAGCTAACGGACTAGCCCGTGTGACCAGCTTTATTTTTAACTACTCTACAAATAAAAAACTAGTCCTTAAAAACGACGATAGCCTTGCTAAGACAGGAATAGGATACTCTGCTTATTCGTCTATTCTTTACTGTATTTGGTATTAATCTCCTAATTTCTAAGATTATTGTCGGTATTCTTCTCTTTGTGGTCTCATGGACTGTTCAGAAGAAATTCATCTTTAAAGTAAGGACATCTACTGTACTATGAAATTTTTAAAGAAACGATATGCTTATGCCTCGGTTCTCAGTTTACTCTTGACAGGGTCCTTTAGTTACTCTATGCTGAAAACCTTTGTATTAGCTGAGACGATTTCAACAGTGACAACAACTAACACTAGTGCAAATACAGCCACAGCAAGCAAAGCTGCTAAAACAGCAACAGTAACTGACTCAAGTTATAAGGATGACAATATTTCTATCAATTTGTCAGAAACGACGGTGAATAACACCCAGGTATACGTTGCTGATGTCACAGTAAGTTCATCAGACTATCTAAAAAAAAACTCATTTGGAACAAACGCAACAGCTAAAACATCTGTAACTGCTGCAGATAATAACGCAATTCTAGCAGTTAATGGTGACTATTACGGCGCCAACTCTTCCGGTTATGTAATCCGTAATGGAGTTGTCTATCGTGATACTGTCCGTGAAAATTCTAATAATGGTGATTTAGCTATTTATAAAGACGGCTCTTTCAAGATTATTTACGAAGATCAGATTACTGCTGAGCAACTTGTCAATGACGGGGTTGTTAATCTCTTAGCTTTTGGACCAGCCTTGGTCGAAAATGGTGAAATTACTGTTGATACCAATACAGAAGTTGGACAAGCAATGGCATCAAATCCTCGTACAGCGATTGGAATTATTGATGAGAACCACTATATTATTGTAGTTTCTGACGGACGTACCTCTGAAAGTAAAGGTCTCTCTTTGTACCAGCTAGCTGAAGTTATGAAATCATACGGTGTTAAAACAGCTTATAATCTTGATGGTGGTGGATCCTCTACACTTTACTTCAACGGTCAGGTTGTCAATAAGCCAACGACTGGTGGAAATAAAATTTCAGAAAGGGCGGTGAGTGATATTGTCTACATCGATTATTAATCCTAGCAAGAAACGCTTTAAAAAAACAGTTATTTCTTATACTCAAATTACGATTTTCTTCTTTATCCTTTCTAGAATTTATGAAGCATTCAGTTTCGGTGAGAGTTCTGTTCATATGCATTATTTATTTACGGTACCTCTTGTAGGAGGAATACTACTAACAGTGTTTCTTAAAGTTTTTCCTCAGTTTTCTCGTATGAGTCTCAATTTATGGAATTCGGCAGTAGCGATTCTAACAACAGGAACACTATTCCTAGGCATTGTCAATTTATCTGGTCGTTCAACGACACTTGATGCCCTTTACTGGTATGTCGGTATCGGATTTGTTATCCTAACTCTTCTATCGATAGTTATAAATCCTATTCGAATAAAGAAGAAAGGCAGAACAGTGGAAGTTTAGATCTATTATAAAAAGTAGTCGTTCATATCATGTTCGACTACTTTTTAGGGCTTTTATTTCTAGAATGTTTTAATCATATTACAACTTTCTTTCTTCTTAAAGATGTTACTTCTATATTTGAAATTATAATGTATAATGAAATAGATAATTACCGTCTTTGAAACGACAACCAAAAAGTATAAAATATAGGGATTATAAAGTTGAAAGGATAAAATAATGAAAAAAATACTGCTAGCAAGTACAGTTGTTCTTTCCATGGCAGGAATTTCAAAAACAACAGTATTAGCGAAAGAAAACCATGCTACAAACAAAGTACAAAATTCAGAAAAAACTGTAGCAAATGAAACGAATAAGGAAGCGAAAGAGAAAAAGCAATCTCAAGGTCAAGAGAAAGGCAAGAAAGAGAATCAAAACGAAAGACACGATCAGACAGAAAAAGATTCTTCTCAATCGATACAGAAGCAAGAAACAGCCGTGACCAAGGATAATTCTTCAACAGAAAAAATTACTGAGGAGATCAACAAAGAAGGTTGGCAAAAAGAGAATGGTCAATGGCGTTATTATGAAAGTAAAAAGGCTGTTACGAATTGGAAAAAAATAGCTGGTCATTGGTATTATTTTAACCAAGATGGTACCATGCTTAGCAATACAGTCTATGATGACTACCTCTTTAACAAAAGCGGTGCTATGGTTGAAACTTCTTGGGTGAAAATAGATGAGAAGTGGTACTATGCAACTGACTCAGGAAAGATTATCCGTAATAAATGGGAAAAGATTAACGGTTCTTGGTATCGTTTCGATGAAACGGGTGCCATGTTAAGTAAAACCATTTATAATGACTACCTTCTTCAGACTAGTGGAGCTATGCATGAAAAGGGTTGGGTAAAAATGGATGAGAAGTGGTACTATGCAACTGACTCAGGAAAAATCATCCGCGATAAATGGGAAAAGATCAACGGTTCTTGGTATCGTTTCGATGAAACGGGTGCCATGTTAAGCAAAACCATTTATAATGACTACCTTCTAAAATCTAGCGGTGCCATGGCTGAAAAAGATTGGGTAAAAATGGATGAAAAGTGGTACTATGCAACTGATTCAGGAAAAATCATCCGCGATAAATGGGAAAAGATCAACGGTTCTTGGTATCTTTTTGACAAAGATGGGGTCATGCTGAGTAGTCAATGGAAAGATAAGTACTACCTAAAAGAGAGTGGTGCCATGGCTCAAAGTGAATGGTTCTTTGATAAAAAGTACAATAGTTGGTTCTACTTAAAATCTGATGGGACTTATGCTGAAAATCAATGGCAAGGATCCTACTATCTCAAATCATATGGCTATATGGCTAAGAATGAGTGGATTTTTGATAAATCTTACAATGCTTGGTACTATCTCAAAGAAGACGGCGTATACGCTACTGGGACTCTGAAAATCAATAGTAAAAATTATAGCTTTGAAAATAATGGGAAATGGATTTCTAATCCATCTAGCTATTATAAAGTAAAACCAATCACAGCCTATGTTTATAGTGCTTCTGGAGCTAGACTTAGCTATATTTCTCAAGGTACTATCGTTGCGGTTTCTGACACAGAGTCTCAAGGAGACAGAATACCTGTTAAAATTTCTGGTCTTTCAGGCTTTATGAATAGGAGTGACCTGGTAGCTGTTAACACCAATAATGAGTTTATCCCTCATTACACAAGTGACGGGCGTTACATTTACCATAAATTATCGCCTTATACAAGTATTCGTGTAGCACCTCATAGTTCATCTATGGCTATTGGTACAAAATACTATTCAACAGATGGCATTAACTTTGATAATTTTAAAGTGGAGAATCCATTCCTCTATAGGGACCTAAGAAAGCCAACAAATTATACCGCAGCTGAACTCGATAAAGTTTATTCTCTAATGAATATTAACGGAAGTCGTCTTGCAGGTAAAGGAGCTGTCTTTAAGGAAGCGGAAAAACGTTATCAGGTGAACGCACTCTATCTAATGGCTCACAGTGCCTTAGAAAGCGCCTGGGGACGTAGTCAGATTGCAAAAGATAAGAATAACTTCTTTGGTATTGCAGCCTACGATACAACTCCTTATGATTCTGCAAAGAGTTTTGATAATGTTGACAAAGGAATATTGGGGGCAGCAAAATGGATTCGAGAGAATTATATTGATGAAGGTAGAACTCATCTTGGTAATAAATCATCTGGGATGAACGTTTTATACGCTTCTGATCCATACTGGGGTGAGAAAATAGCAAGTATCATGATGACCATCAATAGCAAACTTGGTGAAAAGGACTAAAATTCTTTATGATCGATAACTAAACAAAACTAGTTATCGATTTTTTTATCTAAAGCATGCAAAAAGGATTTACTTTTTAAAAGTAAATCCTTTTTAAAGACTAATCAAACCTAATTTTTAAACTAGAATTAGTCTTTTTTTGATTTATGTAGAAATGCTACCAAAATAATTGATGAAATTAAAGTTACAAAACAAATGATCGTAACTAATGTTCCTTTACCTTTTCCGGTTTTAGGAAGTCCGGGTTTTTCTTCGGTTGTAGTTCCTGAAGTTGTAGGTGCTTCAGTAGTGGTTGTTGAAGTCGTAGTTGCTTCAGTCGTAGTTGTTGTAGTTGTTTCTTCTTTTGGATTCACAATCGTTTTAGTTACTGAATGATCAGCTCCAAAATCTTCAACATTAACTACAGTATCAGCATCTTTAATAACGAACCCAGCAGGAGTTTCTGTTTCTGTCAAGATATATTTATCTTTTAATAATGCATTAACAGTAATTTTACCATTTTCATCTGTTTCGTATTCACCTATCACTTGATTGTTGGCTTCACGTACTACTTTAAATTTAGCACCTTTAAGCGGTTGATTCTCATTATTAACTTTATGGATATTGATTGAGTAAACATAACCAACACCAGCACCACCAGCACCACCAGCAATTTGAACTGCAACAGCATTGGTTACTTCTTTAACAACAACACCTTTACCTTTTAATGTAGCGTCATTCTTCAATAATTCGCCATCAACGGGTTGGTAGTTTAATCGAACATCATAATCGATTCGGTATTGATCCGCTTCAGTAATATCTCCTAAATCAATAACAAAAGATTGTCCATCTTCAGCGACTGTAACTTTATGTTGATCTGTAACATCAACACGGTCAGAGAATTGCCATTCTCCATCTACAAATGCAAGTTTACCTTTGATAACCTTAATGCTATCTTTTACGTAAGAAGCATTTGTAAATTTCAAGTGATCTTCAATTGTTACACTCTTGATGTTTTGTTTTGTACGATTGACTGAAATAGTGTATTGAACCTCTTTTCGGTCATTCTCATTAACCCAACTAGTCTTTGATAAAATTGTGGATCTCCATCTCCGATACCTTTAAATGTAATCTTCCCGGCAGGTTTTGTTTCTTTATTAATCGTAATCTCAATTGGAATTTCTCCTTGTTGAGGGTGTTTTTTGAAATCGACACGAGCATAGAAGAAGAAAGATCCTTGAGTATCTGAGTGTTTTTCAACATAATCATTATAAGTTAAAGTAATGGACTTGTTATCAGCACTTAGTTTTGCATGTGCAATCACCTCGTTTGTATTGATATCCTTGATTTCAATATTATCAGAGTTAATCATTAGAGCATCAGGCACCATAATTATCGTTTGATCTCCTGCCTTAACATTTTTTCCGGTTAAATTAAAATCTACATTAAGACGGAATGTAGCCCATTGTTTTAATTCCCAGTCTAGAACTCCGCCTTCATTATTTGATACCTTAACATTTTGGATTGTATCTACGAATTTTCTAGTTACTGAAACCTCAGGAGTTTAAGCAAATGTCTTATTCAAACTAAATACGAAAATAGTCAGTCGTTAATACGCATATCAAAAATGAAAAAATACTAAACTTTTTCTTTTTGTTCATCATATACATCCTTCTTATAAATTAAGATAGTTTCTAAATATAATATAAAGTAGCGTCAATCAGAAACTGAAAGACGAGTTAGTCATATAGGTTAATTTTATAGACAAACCTTAACCAAGCCTCATCCTAGTCTAACACTAAAACTCCCCTATAACGTGAATTATATCACAATAAAGAGTGTAGGGAAATGTTAATATAAAAAAGTAGGAAATTTCCGATAAATTCTTAAAAAGAATAAGAAAATTGTTCATTTTTTACAAACTTTTAAAAAAATTAAACCTACATTGAGTTAAAATTTAGTTAGAATAGGAATTAAGTCTTAGAAATAAGATGTTCAATATGATATACTTAGAGCTAAGGATTGTGAAGGCGTTTTAACAATCATTATTTAGAAACTTTAGGATACTATTCTTATGACTTATAAATTTTTACTCTTCGACCTCGACCACACCTTGCTTGATTTTGATGCTGCAGAGGATGTGGCTCTGACACAACTTCTTAAAGAAGAAGGAGTTACGGATATTCAAGCCTACAAAGATTATTACGTTCCTATGAACAAGGCTCTCTGGAAGGATTTAGAGCTAAAGAAAATTACAAAACAGGAATTAGTGAATACACGATTTTCAAAATTGTTTGAGCATTTTGGGATCGAGAAAGATGGTACCTATTTAGCCAATCGCTATCAGTTTTATTTAGCTCAACAGGGACAGGTGTTTTCTGGTGCTATAGAACTCTTAGATGCCCTTATTGATCGTGGTTATGAACTCTACGCAGCGACAAATGGGATAACTACCATTCAGACAGGTCGTTTGGCTTAATCGGGTTTGGCACCCTATTTCAACCAAGTATTCATTTCTGAACAATTGCAAACTCAAAAACCGGATGCACAATTCTATGAAAGAATAGGAGCTCGTATCCCTAACTTTAATAAAAAATATGCCCTTATGATTGGTGATTCTTTATCGGCTGATATTCAGGGTGGGAATAATGCAGGAATTGATACTGTCTGGTACAATCCTCAACATTTAGAAAATAAGACGCAAGCCCAGTCGACTTACGAAGTCCATTCTTACCAAGATTTACTGGATTGTTTGGGAAAACTTTAAAGATGCTAAAATAAAATTAAATAAAAGGTGCATAAAATTATGGGAACATGGGATGCAACGATATTTGGAAATGATACTTCCTTAGATATTAAAGAAGATTTTTTTGAGAGATACAATCGAGGTGAAGATGTAAATACAATCAAAAATGACTTGACATCGGATTTATACGATGACGATAGATATAATGTCTTGTTCGCTCTGGCACATTGTATGTGGGAAGTTGGGCAATTAGATGATGGATTCTTACTTGAAATCAAAGAGATTATTGATAAAAAGGAAGATTTAGCTCTTGCCCAAGAATTAGATGCAGATAGTAAATTTTTAAAACAGAGGAGTGCACATCTAGATAAGTTTTTAGAAAAGATAAGTGTCAAAAAAGAAAAGCCCAAAAAGAGAATTGCTCCGCCTGTTCCTGTAGAAAGTAAATATAGGAACGGTGCTGTGATGGTGTTTCAGTATGAGGATGGTATCTACGGTTCATTGATAGCAGTAGACGGAGCTTTCTTTGATAAGGAAACTTATTATGCTTATCTGCAGACTGATATTAAAATAACCAGAAAACCCACCATGGAAGATGTACGATCAGCAAGGATTCTCGATCCAAGTTTTCATAGTGCAGAATTCAATTCATTTCGAGACTCGAGATATTACTATACCTTTGTAAATTGCTTTTCAGGCTATTTAAAAAGTACAGAAACTAAAAGATTTGAAAAATACAATGATAGTGTTTTTGAAATTATAGGCTATCTTTCAGATTGGGGGAGCTGCTGTAGCGCGGCTTCTGGAGGATTTGATTACTATAAACCAAAATCAATTGATGAGTTTAAGGCAAGCATTGCAAAGGAATTGAATAAAAGATATCATGAAAATCTTAATACTCGAACTGAAATGAATGTTGATGACATCGACAAAGAATTTATTCTTTCTAATACCAGAAAAGGTGTTGAATAAAGGCTCTTTAGTATAGATTATTTATAAAAACTTCTCGGATGTTTATAGATACTGTAAAAAGTGGTTTAGATAGCCACTTTTTGCTATAATAGAGGCAGTGAAAACAAAGGAGAAGACGATGGAACACTCATCTTGGCATGAATTGATTAAGCAAGAACTTCCTGAAGGGTATTTTACTCAGATTAATCACTTTATGGACCGGGTTTATGCTCAAGAAACGGTTTATCCGCCTAAGGAAAAAGTTTTTCAGGCTCTTTTGACAACTCCTCTAGAAGAGGTTAAGGTGGTGATTCTAGGGCAAGATCCCTATCACGGACCAGGTCAGGCGCAGGGCTTGAGTTTTTCTGTACCTAACTCTATTCCAGCACCTCCATCCTTGCAAAATATCTTGAAAGAATTAGCAGATGATATTGGAGTTAAGGAATCCCATGATTTGACAACTTGGGCTGAGCAAGGAGTCTTACTTCTCAATGCTTGCTTAACCGTTCCTGCTGGTCAGGCCAATGGTCATGCTGGTCTGATATGGGAGCCTTTTACGGATGCAGTGATTCAGGTCGTCAATAATCTTGATAGACCTGTGGTTTTTGTACTCTGGGGAGCTTACGCACGTAAGAAAAAAACACTGGTGACCAATCCTCAGCACTTGACCATCGAATCAGCCCATCCCAGTCCGTTATCTGTTTACAGAGGATTTTGGGGTTCTAAGCCTTTTTCCAAGGCCAATGCATTCTTAACAGAGACAGGACAAGAGCCAATCGATTGGCTTAGATAAGGAGAGAATATGCCTCAATTAGCGACGATTTGTTACATTGATAATGGAAAAGAGTTACTCATGCTTCATCGCAATAAGAAACCTAATGATGTGCATGAAGGAAAATGGATAGGTGTCGGTGGAAAGTTAGAACGCGGAGAAACTCCACAAGAATGTGCTGCTCGTGAAATTTTAGAAGAAACTGGGTTAAAAGCCAAACCTGTTCTAAAAGGAGTTATCACCTTTCCAGAGTTTACACCAGACTTAGACTGGTACACCTACGTATTTAAGGTGACAGAATTTGAAGGAGAATTGATTGACTGTAATGAAGGGACCTTAGAATGGGTTCCTTATGATGAGGTTTTGAGTAAACCAACCTGGGAAGGTGACCACACCTTTGTTGAGTGGTTGTTAGAAGATAAACCATTCTTTTCAGCTAAGTTTGTCTATGATGGCGATGAATTGTTAGATACCCAAGTGGATTTTTACGAGTAAAGGAGTATAGTTATGTTACTAATCAAAAATGGTCGAGTCATGGATCCTAAGTCTGGCTTGGACCAAGTGTGTGATGTCTTGGTAGATGAAGGGAAAATTATTCAAATTGCTCCTCAAATTAACGTAGATGGAGCAGAGGTCATTGATGCTACGGGTCTTGTTGTTTCTCCCGGTTTGGTAGATATCCACGTTCATTTCCGTGAGCCTGGTCAAACTCACAAGGAAGATATCCATACAGGAGCCCTTGCAGCTGCTGCAGGTGGATTTACAACTGTCGTAATGATGGCCAATACAAATCCAACCATCTCAGATGTTGAGACTTTGCAGGAAGTTCTTCAATCTGCGGCAAAGGAAAAAATTAATGTTAAATCTGTAGCAACGATTACCAGGAACTTTAATGGCAAAGACTTGACTGACTTTAAGGGGCTTTTAGAAGCTGGTGCTGTTGGTTTTTCAGATGATGGTATTCCTCTTGAAAGTAGTAAAGTAGTTAAAGAAGCTATGGAAGAGGCTAAAAAACTTAACACCTTTATCAGTCTGCACGAAGAAGATCCTGGTCTGAATGGTACGCTAGGTTTTAATGAAAATATTGCTAAAGAACACTTCCATATTTGTGGCGCTACAGGAGTTGCAGAGTATGCAATGATTGCACGTGATGTCATGATTGCCTATGCAACAAAAGCCCATGTTCATATCCAGCACTTATCCAAGGAAGAAAGTGTTAAGGTTGTGGAGTTCGCTCAAGGTTTAGGAGCAAATGTAACTGCAGAAGTAGCACCGCAACATTTCTCTAAAACTGAAGCTCTTCTCTTGACCCAAGGAAGCAATGCAAAAATGAACCCACCTTTACGATTGGAGTCAGACCGCCGTGCAGTTATTGAAGGGCTCAAGTCAGGTGTCATTTCTGTCATTGCGACTGACCACGCGCCTCACCATGCTGATGAAAAGAATGTCGAAGATATTACCAAAGCTCCATCAGGTATGACAGGTTTAGAAACTTCATTGTCACTCGGTTTAACTTACTTAGTCGAAGCTGGTGAGCTAAGCTTGATGGAATTATTAGAAAAAATGACAGTAAACCCAGCTAAATTGTATCATTTTGAAGCAGGTTATTTGGCTGAAAATGGTCCAGCTGATATTACCATTTTCGATGATAAAGCTGATCGTATCGTAGGCTCACATTTTGCTTCTAAAGCATCTAATTCACCATTTATCGGTGAAACTTTAAAAGGGCAGATAAAATACACCATCTGTAATGGACAGATTATTTATAAAAACTAGTTTTAATCTGCTCTTTCAAATCATTAACTAGAGAGACTGTATGTATCCAACCCACAATTTTAAAGATAAATTTATCTTATTTCTTAAGATTTTCTTTCCAATTTTAGTTTATCAATTTGCCAATTATTCAGCTTCCTTTGTCGATACGACCATGACTGGCCAGTATAATACGATTGATTTGGCTGGAGTATCCATGGCGACTAGTTTGTGGAATCCCTTTTTTACCTTTTTAACGGGGATTGTTTCAGCCCTAGTCCCTATCGTTGGCCATCATTTAGGAAGGGGAAAGAAAGAGGAAGTGTCTTCTGACTTTTATCAATTTCTTTATCTTTCACTTGGCTTATCCATTTTTCTTTTTGTTCTAGTCTTTATTGCTGCTCCGCTGGTTCTAAGCAATATGGGGTTAGAACCGGCAGTGGCAGATATTGCTATTCGTTATCTATGGTTTTTGTCAATCGGAATCATTCCACTCTTACTCTTTAGTGTCATTCGTTCATTACTGGACGCGCTGGGGCTGACCAAGTTATCCATGTATCTGATGCTTCTTTTACTCCCTTTAAATAGCGGTTTTAACTATTTATTGATTTATGGTGCCTTTGGTTTTCCTGAGTTGGGAGGAGCAGGAGCAGGTCTTGGTACATCTTTGGCTTATTGGGCTTTATTGCTAATCTCTATATTCGTTCTTCTTAAACAAGAAAAACTAAAAGAACTACATTTAGAGAATCGATTACCTTTAGACAGGAATAAAATAAAAGAAGCGATAAAACTAGGATTACCTATTGGTGGAACTGTATTTGCAGAGGTTGCTATTTTTTCAGCAGTGGGATTGATTATGGCGAAGTTTTCATCATTGATAATAGCTAGTCATCAGTCTGCCATGAACTTTTCATCTCTCATGTACGCTTTTCCTATGAGTATTTCAACAGCAATGGCTATTGTTGTTTCTTACGAAGTTGGTGCTAAACGTCTAGAGGATGCTAAGAAATACATAAAAATTGGACGACTATCCGCTATGGCATTCGCAATTTTAACACTTTCTTTTCTGTATGTTTTTAGAGAAAATATTGCCAGTCTCTATGGTCATGATCCAGAGTTCATTCAACTAACTGCTAGTTTTATGACCTATAGCTTATTTTTCCAGTTAGCTGATACATTTGCAGCACCATTACAAGGTATATTACGCGGTTACAAAGACACAGTCATCCCTTTCTATCTGGGACTCTTGGGATACTGGGGAGTTGCGATACCTCTGGGTTTACTCCTAGATTACTCAACAGATCTCGATGCCTATTCCTACTGGATAGGACTTATTGTAAGTTTAGTAGTCAGCGGGCTACTGTATCAACGGCGTTTACAAGTTATTATGAAAAGATTCAAATAATTTGTTGAAAATATCTTTGAAAATCAGTTTGTGAAATAGTTGTTTTATGTAAAGAAAAGTCTTGATTTCATTGACTTTTCTTTTTTAATATTGTGAAAAATTATTAAGCATAATCGTTGACTCTAGTTAACCTATAAGTTAAAATAGAACTATAAGAAATTAAACTTAGAAAGGCAAGATTATGTCAACTTTAGATAAAAATCTTTTGCTTGAGATGTTCCGTAAGATGGAAGAAATTCGTCGTATGGACTTAAAAATTGCTCAATTAGTAAAAAAAGGTAAAGTGCCCGGAATGACGCACTTTTCTGTTGGTGAGGAAGCAGCAAACGTTGGGGCTATGTTAGCTCTTAACGAAGATGACCTCATCACCTCAAACCACCGTGGTCACGGACAAGCCATTGCTAAAGGAATCGACCTTAATGGGATGATGGCTGAAATCCTTGGTAAATATACTGGAACTTGTAAAGGTAAAGGTGGATCTATGCATATCGCCGACCTAGATGCAGGTAACCTTGGTGCCAACGGTATCGTAGGTGGTGGTATGGGGATTGCTGTAGGGGCTGCCCTTACCCAACAAATGAAAAACACTGGTAAAATCGTTGTCTGCTTCTTTGGTGATGGCGCAACAAATGAAGGTGTATTCCACGAGGCTGTTAATATGGCCTCTATCTGGAATCTACCAGTTATTTTCTACTGTATCAATAACGGTTATGGAATCTCTGCTGATATTAAGAAAATGACAAATGTCAAGCATATCCATGAGCGTAGTGCTGCTTACGGTATTCCTGGAATGTTTATCGAAGACGGTAATAATGTTATCGATGTCTACGAAGGATTTAAGAAAGCAGTTGACCATGTTCGTTCTGGTAAAGGTCCTGTCTTGATTGAAAGTGTCACCTATCGCTGGCTTGGTCACTCGTCATCTGACCCTGGTAAATATCGTACACGTGAAGAAGTCGATGAGTGGAAAGAAAAAGATCCAATCGAAAACCTCCGCAAGTACCTTGTAGCAAATAATATTGCTAGTGCAGAAGAACTCGAAGAAATTCAGGCTCAAGTCAAGGAAGCAGTGGAAGCATCTGTTAAGTTTGCAGAAGAAAGTCCATTCCCTCCACTTGAATCAGCATTTGAAGATATTTACGCAGACTAAGGAGAAGTAGAGAAATATGGAAACAAAATTAATGTCTTTCCGCGATACCATTATCCTTGCAATGTCTGAGGAAATGCGTCGCGACGAAAATGTACTCTTGATGGGTGAAGATGTCGGTGTCTTTGGTGGAGACTTTGGTACATCTGTAGGGATGCTTGAAGAATTTGGGCCAGAGCGTGTTCGTGACTGTCCTATTTCTGAAGCAGCTATTTCTGGTGCAGCTGCTGGTGCTGCTATGACTGGACTTCGCCCAATCGTTGATATGACTTTCATGGACTTTTCTGTTATTGCCATGGATAATATTGTTAACCAAGCAGCTAAAACCCGTTACATGTTTGGTGGTAAAGGTCAAGTTCCTATTACAATCCGCTGTGCCGCTGGTAATGGGGTAGGTTCTGCAGCACAACACTCACAATCATTGGAATCTTGGTTCACTCACATTCCTGGATTGAAAGTTGTTGCTCCAGGTACGCCTACTGATATGAAGGGACTTCTTAAGTCTTCTATCCGAGACAACAACCCTGTTATCATTCTTGAATACAAATCGGAATTTAACCAGAAAGGTGAAGTACCAGTAGATCCTGACTATACCATTCCACTTGGTGTTGGTGAAATTAAACGCGAAGGAACAGATGTAACTGTCGTAACATACGGAAAAATGCTTCGTCGTGTTATGCAAGCAGCTGAAGAGTTGGCTGAAGAAGGAATCTCAGTAGAGGTAGTAGACCCACGTACCTTGGTTCCACTTGATAAGGATATCATTATTAACTCAGTCAAGAAGACTGGTAAGGTTGTTCTGGTCAACGACGCCCACAAAACAAGTGGATTTATCGGTGAAATCTCAGCGATTATCTCTGAATCAGAAGCATTTGATTACTTGGATGCCCCAATCCGTCGTTGTGCAGGAGAAGATGTGCCAATGCCTTACGCACAAAACCTTGAAAATGCGATGATTCCAACGGTTGAAAGCATCAAAGATGCAATCCGTAAAACTCATAACAAACAGTAATACATAACATAAATTATGTAACATGTATCAATTTAGACGAAGAAACTTTGTATCTAGTGATGCAAAGTTCTCTGCGTCCTTGATATCTTAGATTAGAGCACGGGCTAAAAGCTTGGAAAAAAGATAAATCACCTTGACTTCATCGAAGTCTGCGTTGATTTCCTATTTTTCGGTCGCTTTTAAACGCCCTTAGTATCTTATAATAGAATAGGAGAGGTCATGGCTGATGATAAGCTAAGAGCGACTCCTGCAGCTAGAAAATTAGCGGATGATTTAGGAATTAATCTCTACGATGTTTCTGGCTCAGGCGCAAACGGTCGTGTCCACAAAGAAGACGTGGAAACATTTAAAGACACTAATGTGGTTCGCATTTCGCCACTCGCAAAACGAATTGCCCTTGAACATAACATTGCATGGCAAGAAATCCAAGGAACTGGTCATCGTGGTAAGATTATGAAGAAGGATGTTTTAGCTTTCCTTCCTGAAAATATCGAGAACGAGACAATCAAGTCACCTGCTCAAATCGAGAAAGTTGAAGAAGTTCCAGATAACGTAACACCTTATGGAGAAATCGAGCGTATTCCAATGACACCGATGCGTAAGGTTATCGCTCAACGTATGGTTGAGTCTTACTTGACTGCACCAACCTTTACGCTTAACTACGATGTCGATATGTCTGAAATGCTTGCCCTTCGTAAGAAAGTTCTAGAACCAATCATGGAAGCAACCGGTAAGAAAATTACAGTTACAGACTTGCTTTCACTTGCGGTTGTTAAGACTCTGATGAAACACCCATACATCAACGCTTCGTTAACGGAAGATGGTAAAACCATTATCACTCACAACTACGTCAACCTTGCGATGGCAGTTGGAATGGATAATGGATTGATGACACCAGTTGTTTATAATGCTGAAAAAATGAGCTTGTCTGAGTTGGTTGTTGCCTTCAAAGACGTCATTGGACGTACTTTGGATGGTAAACTAGCTCCAAGTGAATTGCAAAATTCAACCTTCACCATCAGTAACTTGGGAATGTTTGGGGTTCAATCGTTTGGTCCAATCATCAATCAACCAAACTCAGCCATCCTGGGGGTTAGCTCAACAGTTGAGAAACCAGTTGTAGTAAATGGTGAAATTGTGATTCGTCCAATTATGAGTCTTGGTTTAACAATTGACCACCGTGTCGTAGATGGTATGGCTGGTGCTAAGTTTATGAAAGACTTGAAAGCTTTGATTGAAAACCCAATCTCAATGTTGGTTTAAAGAGTTTATTTTTAGAAATATAGATAAAGGAAGTAAGATATGGCCTTAGAAGTAATTATGCCAAAAGCCGGCGTGGATATGACAGAAGGACAAATCGTCCAATGGAATAAAAAAGTCGGAGAATTTGTAAAAGAAGGAGAAATCCTTTTGGAAATCATGACTGACAAAGTCAGCATGGAATTGGAAGCAGAAGAAGACGGTTACTTGATCGCTATCCTGAAAGGGGACGGCGAGACTGTTCCTGTTACTGAAGTTATCGGTTATCTTGGTGAAGAAGGGGAAAATATCCCAACAGCTGGAGCAGCTGCACCAGAAGCTAGTCCAGCACCTGCAGCAAGTGCTTCGAACGATGATGGTAAGAGCGATGATGCTTACGATATCGTTGTTATTGGTGGCGGACCTGCTGGTTATGTTTCTGCCATTAAAGCAGCTCAATTAGGTGGTAAGGTTGCTCTTGTTGAGAAATCTGAACTTGGTGGAACTTGCTTAAACCGTGGATGTATCCCAACTAAGACTTACCTTCACAACGCTGAAATCATTGAAAATATCGGTCATGCAGCAAATCGTGGTATCGTAATTGAAAATCCTAATTTCACAGTTGATATGGAGAAACTTTTAGAAACGAAATCTAAAGTTGTCAATACCCTTGTAGGTGGTGTGGCAGGACTTCTTCGTAGCTATGGAGTTGATGTTCATAAAGGTATCGGTACTATTACTAAAGATAAGAATGTCTTAGTAAATGGTTCTGAATTGCTTGAAACTAAGAAGATCATCCTTGCTGGTGGTTCAAAAGTCAGCAAGATCAATGTTCCTGGTATGGAATCTTCACTCGTGATGACAAGTGACGACATTCTTGAAATGAACGAAGTTCCAGAAAGCCTTGTGATTATCGGTGGTGGTGTTGTCGGTATCGAACTCGGTCAGGCCTTCATGACATTTGGTTCAAAAGTAACGGTTATCGAAATGATGGACCGTATCGTTCCAGCTATGGATGCTGAAGTATCTAAAAACCTTCGTTTGATTCTTGAACGTAAAGGTATGACTATCTTGACAGGTACTAAACTGCAAGAAATCATTGAAGAAGATGGCAAACTCCGCATCAAAGTTGAAGGAAAAGATGATATCATCGCAAATAAAGCACTTCTTTCAATCGGTCGTGTTCCAGACCTTGAAGGAATCGGAGAAGTTGAGTTTGAGTTAGACCGTGGTCGTATCAAGGTTAACGAGTACATGGAAACTTCTGTTCCTGGTATTTATGCACCAGGTGATATCAACGGTACTAAGATGTTGGCTCACGCAGCCTTCCGTATGGGTGAAGTTGCCGCTGAAAATGCGCTTAAAGGAAATCACGTCGTAGCAAAACTCAACTTGACTCCTGCAGCTATCTACACACTTCCAGAAGTAGCAGCGGTTGGTTTAACTGAAGAACAAGCACGTGAAAAATATGATGTCCAAATCGGTAAATTTAACTTTGCTGCAAACGGACGCGCAATTGCATCAGATGCAGCTCAAGGATTTGTTAAAGTTATTGCAGACAAGAAATATGGTGAAGTTCTTGGGGTTCACATCATTGGTCCAGCAGCAGCTGAATTGATCAACGAAGCGTCAAGCATCATCGAAATGGAAATCACTGTAGAAGAAATGCTGAAGACAATCCACGGACACCCAACATATTCTGAAGTTATGTACGAAGCATTCGCGGATGTTCTTGGAATGGCTATCCATTCACCTAAGAAAAAATAAACAAGTCTCTCAATAAAATTTTCTTAAAGTAGTACGGACGGCAGCGACCTCTATTAGAGTTCCATGCCTAAAAATTGAGCCTCTTGTCTCAATTTTTCCGAGAAATGTAACGATATCTCGTTACATTTCTTTTTACCACTTTAGAAAATTGGATTTCTATGAACAGAATTTAAAAACTAATTTTTGGGAAATACTATGAAATACATTATCAATCATTCAAACGACACTGCTTTTAATATTGCTTTAGAGGAATACGCTTTTAAGCATCTTCTTGATGAAGATCAAATCTTCCTTCTTTGGATTAACAAACCATCTATCATTGTTGGTCGTCACCAGAACACTATCGAAGAAATCAACCGTGATTATGTTCGCGAAAATGGTATTGAGGTAGTCCGCCGTATCAGTGGTGGTGGAGCTGTTTACCATGATTTGAACAACCTTAACTATACCATCATTTCAAAAGAAGATGAAAACAAGGCCTTTGACTTCAAGAGCTTCTCTACTCCAGTTATCAATACTTTGGCCGAACTTGGTGTTAAAGCTGAATTTACAGGCCGTAACGACTTAGAGATCGACGGTAAGAAATTCTGTGGAAATGCACAAGCCTATATCAATGGCCGCATTATGCACCATGGTTGCCTTCTCTTTGACGTTGATTTGTCTGTCCTTGCTAATGCACTTAAAGTATCTAAGGATAAGTTCGAGTCTAAAGGTGTTAAATCAGTTCGTGCACGCGTGACCAACATCATTGATGAATTGCCAGAAAAGATTACTGTTGAACAATTCCGTGATCTACTTTTGGAATACATGAAAAAAGAATACCCTGAAATGACTGAGTATGTATTATCAGATGAAGAATTGGCTGAAATCAATCGTATCAAAGATACTAAGTTTGCAACTTGGGACTGGAACTATGGGAAATCACCTGAATATAACGTTCGCCGTGGTACTAAATTCCCAAGCGGTAAGGTTGAAATCTTTGCAAATGTTATTGAATCAAAAATTCAAGACATCAAGATTTATGGTGACTTCTTTGGTATCGAAGACGTTGCAGCAGTAGAAGATCTCCTTCGTGGTGTCAAATATGAACGCGAAGACGTTCTCAAAGCCCTTCAAACCATTAACTTAGGTCGTTATTTCGCAGGAATCACTGCAGAAGAAATTGCTGAGGCAGTGGTGGAATAAAGTAAAAGATATCCATGTTAAATGGATATCATTTATCTTAAACTTGATATTCAAAAATAATGAGACTAGAATATAAAGGAAATCTAAAAAAGGGGATCATATCCGATAATGAAAGTTCCAGTTGAAAATCTCGGTCTATTTGAACAGTTAGATCGTATAGTAGTACCTTTTTTTAGGAAGCAACAAGCTTCCAGTCCTTATGATTTAAATATCAGTATCACACAAGAACACCTTGACCAGAAAAAGCAAGAGCTGGAACCATTAGGCTATCAAGCTGTCCAACTACCATTAGGAATGGCTTTAGATAATGTCATCCAGCAACCTTATTATACAAACTTAATCATTGGTGGGCTTGCTCCCGACGAAATTATGGTCAGCAAAGAAGAATTAATGCCTTTGAAAGATATCGTAGATAGTTTTTGTATTATGTACGCTACAGTGAATAACAGACTGGAAAATAGTAAGGCTTATGAATTAATGAAAGATAAGACGGTTTATTTTATTGGTAAACTATTTACAGATTTTCCAAAAGCTGGTGATGACATTGCTTATTTAGGAATTGATCGAATAGCGAGCGATGGTACACAATATGAAGCAGTTAAATGCTTTCTAACGGAGGAGAGTGCAGAGAAGTACAACGGTGAAAACAAACCTGTTACCTCTGCAAACTTGGCCTATCTAAAATCATTCTGGGGAAAATCATTCATTATTGAGCCACACCGTAATTATTGGATCGAATTTTTATAAAAAGAATAAAAGAGCGTATGATTCTATCAAAGATTTGCGCTCTTTTTCTAACAGAAATAAATTACATAATTTATATTATGTATCTAATAAACTATCCAAGGCATTTTTCTGTTCGTCGTTTACGATATGGGTATACAAGTCCGTTACCTGAGTGCTGGCATGTCCTAGTTGATGGCTGACCAAAACTTGAGATTTGGTAGCATCATAGAGACGAGTTGCAAGAGTATGGCGAAGCTTATGGGGTGTTACACGGACTTTGAAGTCTTCTGAATACTTGGCCACCATCTTTTCGACACTAGAAGCATCAATCCGATTCGGAACACCTCGATACAAGGTTAAGAAGAGGGCTGTATCAGTTTTTTCTGTCTTATAACGTTTGTCTCGAATAGCAAGATATTGTTCTAAATAAGGCTTAGCAAAGGCAGCAACATTAACCGAGTCTCGTTTTCCACCTTTTCGAGTGACGTCAATCACCATCATCTTAAGATTGAGGTCACGTAGGTCTAAATTGACCGCCTCAGAGAGACGGACACCAGAGGCAAGAAGAAGTGCTATAATTGCTAAATCTCGCTCTTTATTCTTATTAAAGGAAGATAAGGCGCGATTTGAGAGTATTTTAGGGTATTCCTGGTCGATATAGTTCAGGAAACCTTCTGTCTCGTCATCTAAAAAAAGCTTTTGCTTGATATTTTCAGCTCGAGCAGCTAAGGTTTCTTTCTTTTTCTTGGTTGCAACCTTCTTCATGACATTACGGTAGAAATAAGGTTCCCCTTGCTCATTTTCAACTTCCTCAGTCAAATACTTATAAAGACTAGAAAGTGCAGAAAGGGTACGGTTAATGGTAGTTTGAGAAACCCCATTTTTAGTCGTATTGGCATTGAGCAGGGGACGTTCACGCAAATATAGAATAAAGGATTCCATGTCTTTCTTGGTCATGTGCTCCAGAACCTCTAAAGGGATATTGGCCATGGTGTCAGCATCTGATATACCAGATTCCAAAACCCAGGTGAAAAATCGATCGTATTCCTTTAAGTATTCGTATAAGGTTGTAAAACTGTATGGAACGGCCAGTTTCGATTGGTAATATTCTAATACATACCAGGGCATGACTTGTTTGAGTTTATCAATACGTTCTAATAAGTTCTCACGTTTCATGTTTTTCTCCAAATCTTTCTATACTAGTAGTATAGCATAGCCAGATATATTTTTCAAGAAAATTATAGTTTTTCGGAAAGATGATATATGAGCTTTTAAAGAAAGGAATAAAATAGAAAAAAGACTCAGATCTATGAAATACAGAGCTAAGTCTTTAGAGTTTCTATTGTGAATCATTATCTAGTGCTCTTTCTAGTTTCCAAATACTAAGCCAGAATGAAATAGTCAGCAGAATAAGGAAAATAAAAAAGAGATTATCAGTAACGATACTTCTGTTCATTCTACATAACTGAAGAGCCATATAAGGAGCTATGGGATACAAAATACATTGCATACATAATGGAAATCATTTTCTTTTTCATGATTTTTAATCTTACTGCATAGATTAAATACAGTAAACTCCTTTCTAGTTTTTATGCTTTATTATTCCTAACTTAATTATAGTCTTATTTTTTACAAAGTTCAATTATTTGTATGTGAAATACCTTATCAGTAAGAAATAACCGATCTCATTGCTGAGAATCGGTTTTCTAATGTAATTTATTAAGAAATCCAGAATTCAAAATACATAACATAATTTATGTAAAAAACCAATCCTACAACAGCAAATCTTTCACTTTTCCAATCTCACTTTTTGGAATAACGAGATGAATCATATCTCCCAGATACATTTTTGTTGAACCGTTAACCGTCTTACGTTTTCCGTTATGAACTTGTGTTGTGATCAGTACGTTATGTGGTAAATTGAGTTCATGTACTTGCTTACCTGCTATTTTATCAGAAACAGGAATTTCAATAAGAGTAACTTCTCCGTCGTCACTTGCGGTTTCCGGTAACATTTTCTCCAGCATAGCTTCATATACAGGCGCTCCTTTGAGCAAATCCATAACGATGTAAGCAACAAGAGTTACCATCCCTAGAGGCATGAGATTACGGATATCTCCGACCATTTCGGTCACAAGTATCATAGATGTCAATGGTGCCTTTGATATAGCCCCAAAATAGCCGCTCATTCCAAGGATAACAAAGATAGGAAATTGCTGCTGGGTAATGAGCCCAAGATTGACACAAATGACGCCAACTAGAGCACCCAGTAAGGAACCTAAGGCTAAAATTGGTAAGAAAATACCACCTGGCAGTCCACTTCCGTAACTAATCATGCTCCAGATAAAGCGAATGATAAAGTAAACTAAGAGAATTTGAAAACTATAATCTTGTTCCGTTAAGGATAAGACAACTTGATTGCCCCCTCCAAGTATCTGAGGTAGGAAAACACCGATTGGAATGATAAGGATAAAGGCGATAATTGGATAATAAGCCTTATCCAGATGAATCTTTTGACCAATCCAATCATATACTTTTCCAATATTTAGAACAGCTTTCTCATAAACAAAACCTGATAACCCAAGAAAAATGCCCATAAGCAGATAAATCCAATACTGGCTCAAACTCATAAGAGGGATATTATCAGGCATATCAAGCACAGGTGTTAAGCCAAAGATGAGAAGAGAAACGAAGTTTGCTACGAGACTAGCAGCCAAGGTAGAAACCCAGAAGAATCGTGAAAAATGGTGATAGACTTCTTCTACTACAAATAATAACCCCGCAATCGGTGCATTAAAGGCTGCAGCAAGTCCAGCAGCAGCTCCGCTAGCAATTAAAGAACGCTCCTCAACAGGGCTAGACTTGAGCCATTTAGCAATTCCTTTTCCTCCAGCGGCACCTAGCTGAATACTGGGACCTTCACGACCGAGCATAAGCCCACTTGCAATAGCCAAGATACCTAGAATGTATTTCTTCCAGAGGACACTCCACCAATTGAGAGACATGAGACCTTTTAACTCCGCTTCAACTTGAGGAATACCAGATCCTTTGATATCTTTCTCTGACGTCGTTAATTTAGCACTAAGCCAGCTGATAAAAAGATAAAGAAGGAAAATGATCACTAGATTCCGTATCAGATTCTCCTGATCTTGATAAAGATTTTGTACCAAGTGGAATCCTTTTTCAATCAAAAAACGAAAAGAACCTACAATAAGTCCCACCACTAGTCCAACAATGATCCCACGTCCTACTTGAGAAAGGATCGTACTTGATGCAAAGGCAAATTCTTTCTTGGAACTAAGGGCTTCCGACTGCTTCTCCATAGTTGCTTCCTCTCAATTCTTTTCTTTACTTGACACAACAAGTGTTTTAACTGGCTCAAAACTAGTGCGATGAATAGGTGTAATACCGTGCTTCTCTAAACCGTCTAAATGTTTAGCAGTTCCATAGCCAGCATTTTGGGCAAAATCATAACCTGGGAATTCTTGGTTATAATTTGCCATAATCTTATCTCTCGTAACCTTAGCAACGATAGATGCCGCTGCAATGGACAGCGAGTTAGCATCTCCTTTAATGATGGATGTCTGCGAAATCGGCAAATCCAACTTCATAGCATCGATCAAAAGGTGTTCAGGTTGTGGTTCGAGTTGAGAAATAGCTTCCTTCATAGCTAGTTTTGTCGCTTCATAGATATTAACTTGGTCGATGACATGGTTGTCCATAATCCCAACGCCAATTGCTATAGCATTATCTTTGACGGCTTGGAAAATCTCCTCGTGTTTTTTCTTAGGAATTTTTTTGCTGTCATTTAAGCCTTTTATTTTACAATTTTGAGGTAAAATCACTGCAGCAGCTACAACTGGCCCAGCTAGCGGTCCACGTCCAACTTCATCTACACCAGCAATGAAGCGAATGCCTTGATTGTAAAGCTCTTTTTCATAAGATAACATGCCTTCTAAGCGAAGATTTTCATCCATATCAGCTTGGATGTTTTTTTTACGCTTCTGAATTTCTTTTTGTACACCAGCTCGTGAATCTTTTTCAAATTCCTTGAACAAGGGACTTTTAAGATCAGTTATCTTTGCTAATTTTTCTTTGATTTCTTTAATCGTACCCATTGAGATCATCCAATGTATCTAAGGTATAGTTACCAAGTTTTCCATCACGGACTTCTTTGACAAAGAGATTGTAAAAACGGTCGTAATCATCACGAAAACCAAGGATACGCGTCATATCCATGATAATTTCTGGAGCCTCATCGTCCAGATTCATTTGTTTGAAACGTTCTTGAAGTTTTTCAGGATAATGCGTTTTAAAGTAATTGAGACCGAAAATCGTTACCTCATCCATTGGAAGTAACTGATCCTTGATGGCTCCCGTAAGTGCAAGTTTAAGGGCGACCGTTTCATCCTCAAATTTTGGCCAGAGAATCCCTGGAGTATCCAAAATTTCTAAATCTTTATTGGTTTTAAGCCATTGTTGACCTTTTGTCACACCAGGCTTGTTTCCAACTACAGCAATTTTCTTACCAGCTAAACGGTTCATCAGAGTCGATTTACCAGCATTTGGAATCCCGATAATCATGGTACGCAAGGTCTCAATTTGAATTCCACGTTCTTTTTGACGAGAAATCTTATCTGCCATGAGTTTTTTAGCAGCATCAGTTACTACTTTTACTGTTATTTGTTCCTTAGAGTTGATAGCAAGTGTCTGAATACCTTGTGATTCAAAGTGCTGACGCCACTTTTTTGTCAATGTTGGGTCTGCAAGGTCTGCCTTGTTTAGAATCAATAGCCTTGGTTTGTCCCCGATGATTTTAGTCAGCATCGGATTTTGACTAGACAAGGGCAAACGTGCATCTACTAAAACTGTTACAAAATCAACAAATTTTAAATTTTCCTGGACCTGACGACGTGCTTTGGACATGTGGCCAGGAAACCATTGAATAGTTGCCATTTTATTTCCTTTTCTTCATACAAACTTATTTCATAAAATATAGAAAATATAGATGATTACTGACTATTTTACCATATTTTGGCTATTTTTGCAGATGAATTATGTCTTTAAAAAAGGGAAATCCCCCTTTACCAAGAGGAAAAGAGGGATTTCATTCTTATTGATGAACAGCTTGCGCTGCTGTAATTAGAGTTAGTTTGTAAACATCGTCAGAGTTACATCCACGTGAAAGGTCATTTACTGGTTTGTTAAGACCTTGCAAAACTGGTCCAACTGCAGCAAATCCACCTAGACGTTCTGCCATCTTGTAACCAATGTTACCTGCTTCAATACCAGGGAAGATGAAGACATTAGCTTGTCCAGCTACATTGCTTTCAGGAGCTTTAAGAGCTGCAGTTTCTGGAACAAAGGCTGCATCAAATTGCAACTCACCATCGATTTCAAGGTCAGGACGCAAGTCGTGAGCAATTTTAGTAGCTTCAACAACCTTATCAACACTTTCGCCAAAACCTGAACCTTTAGTTGAATAGCTAAGCATAGCAATCTTAGGTTCAATACCAAACATTTTAGCAGTGATAGCAGAGTTAATAGCAATTTCAGCTAGAGCATCAGCATCGGGGTTGATGTTGATCGCACAGTCACCAAACAAGTAACGCTCAGTGCCACGAACCATGAGGAAGGCACCTGATGTACGGCTAACATTTGGACGAGTTTTAATGATTTGAAGAGCTGGACGAACAGTTGAAGCTGTTGAGTGAATCGCACCTGAAACCATACCGTCTACTAAGCCCATATAAACTAACATCACACCAAAGTAGTTCACATCATTGATAAGTACTTCTCTCGCTTCTTCTTCTGTCATTTTTCCTTTACGACGTTCAACAAGAGACGCTACCATTTCTTCGAATTGTTGGTAATGTTCTGGATTGATGACTTCGTAACCTTCTGTAATTCCTTCGATTTCAAGATAGATTTTAATCTTGTCAGGGTTTCCTAGGAGTACAGGGATAACTTCTGTTTCTTTAACCAAACGCTTGGTAGCTTGAAGGATACGTGGTTCTTCACCTTCAGGTAGAACGATGCGAGCATTTTTACCAACTAGGTTGGCTTTCAAACTTTCAAAAACTTCCATGAGTTTTGACTCCTTTTAAGATAAATTATTATTTGATAACTGTGTAATAAGTGTGTTGAAATCATCCGGCAGTGGGCATTCTAGCTCTAACTGCTCTTCTAAGAAAGGATGATAGAACGATAAGTAATGGCAATGTAGTGCCTGGCGTTGGATGCCATGTTCTAAGCTTCCCCCATAAAGATCATCTCCAAGTAATGGAAATCCAATATGCGAGAAATGAACACGAATCTGATGGGTTCTCCCGGTGTGGAGACGAATATCGACTAGATGAATATCCCCATAAGATGCCACGATTTGATAGGAGGTATGGGCAAATTTTCCTCCCTTTGCTACTCGTCGAGTGATGATAGAATCTTCATCTCGGGCTATCGGAGCGATGATTTCTCCCTGAGGTTCCAGATGACCATCTCCCTTGACTAAGGCGTAATAACGCTTTTCAATAGCTTTTTTTTGCAACTGTTTATCTAATCTGGCATGCGCATAGCCGTGTTTAGCAAAAAGCATCAATCCAGAGGTATCTCTATCAAGCCGAGTCACAATATGGACTTGTTGATTCTCATAATTTTGGTTTACATAGTAGCCCTTAATAAAGTTGGCAATGGTATTAGAATGATTGACGCTAGGTATTGACGCAACCCCAAAGGGTTTGTTGATAATCAAGAAATGATCATCTTCAAATAGAATATCTAGAGGATAATCAATTGCTTCAAGTGTCTCGAATCCTTCCTCTGGCGGAATATCAATGACGACTTCATCTCCGATATCTAAGAGATAGGTTGCATTCTGCGGATGCCCGTTTACTCGAATATCACCACCTCGAAACTTAATCTTGGCAAGTAACCCTTTTGAAACTTCATGTTTTTTCAGAAAGGTTTTGACCTTGACATGTTCGTCGGCAATAAACTGAAACCTCATTCGTCCACCTCACCAATAAAGGCATCTTTGACACGATTCCAAAAACTTGTGTGGCTTGGCGTGGCTACAAAATGAATCTTGTGGTGATCAATCTGATACTCTATTTTCTCAATATTTCGGAAAGAATAAATACTATTATCGATTGAGATTGTGTGATAGTCATTTCGAGTCGGTATCAATTCAATCTTGTCTTTTTTAGGAACAATAATTGATGAACCAAGTGTGCGGTAGATTCGGTTGTTCAAACTAGCAATTTCAGCCAATTGCAAGGCTTCTATGGTCGGGTGCAGTACTGCTCCACCAAGTGATTTATTATAAGCAGTACTTCCAGTCGGCGTTGAAACTGTTAGGCCGTCACCACGAAAGCGTTCGAAGGGAACATGGTTAATAATGACATCAGCAACCATAGTTCGATCCGCTCGACGAATGCTAGCTTCATTTAGTGCTCGAAAGGACTTGACTTCACCATTTTCGAGAAATATTTTGACACTTAAGAGTGGATAAGAAACACGAGCTCCAGTATCCAACTGTAAATTTGTGACCAATTGGTCCAACTCAAAATCCCGATAGTCTGTATAAAAACCTAAATGTCCAGTGTGCACTCCAATAAACCGAACCTTATCCAGTTGATTTTCATACTTGTGAAAGGCAGACAGTAACATGCCATCTCCACCAATAGAGACAACAATATCTGGATTTTTATCATTAAGGATAAAATTATTCTTTTTGAGGCGTTCTTTTAACTCGAATAGAACTTTCTGACTCTGAGGTTTACGGTTGGCAATTAGGTCAATTCGTTTACCTGTATTCTTCATCGGTATCGTCACTGTTTCCTACCCCGTCATTTAACTTTCTGTGCAAAGGATCAAAGAGCGCTTGTGCTTCCTGGATATCAGCACGTATTTTACTCATTTCTTCGTCTAACTGATGTGAAATTCTGGCTGTAATCTCAAGTCTTTCCTTGATTTCTTCAGGGAAGTCTCCCTGATATTTATAGTTGAGGGAATGTTCGATTGTAGCCCAAAAATTCATAGCCAAGGTACGAATTTGAATTTCAACAAGAATCGTTTTCGCACCAGAAATGGTATCAACCGTGTACTCAATAATCACATGGTAAGAACGATAACCTGACGCCTTACGATGTGTGATATAATCACGTTCTTGAACAACTCTCATATCCTGTCTTTTGCGAAGGATTGAAACAACCTCCTTCACATCATCTACAAATTGGACCATGACACGTAAACCTGCAATATCTTGCAAATCTTGTTCAAGTGTGTCGTAGCCAATTCCCCGACGTGCCATTTTTTCTTTGATACTTTCAATCGGTTTCACCCGACCTGTGACAAACTCAATGGGAGAATGGCGGTTTTGTTTTCTATATTGTTTTCGAATTCCTCGGAGTTTTATTTTTAGCTCTCCGACAGCTTGAATGTAAGGATCTAAAAATTCTTCCCATTCTGTAATCATATAACTATTACATCCAATTCTTTAAGCAGTTTCATTCATCTAGTTTTTGATTTTCTCATGAAAATCATATACAATAAATACAATGCTTATTATACCATAAATCGCTTTCAAATATAAAGAAAAGGTTGAAAAAATGAAACATTTAGAAATTGAAATGAAAACACTTCTCAGTGAAGAAGAATATGATCGATTGCTAGCTCAATTTTCACAAGTCACTCCTGTTACACAAAGAAATTACTACCTAGATACGCCTGATTTTTATCTTCGCCAACATAAAATCGCTATGCGTATTCGTACCTTCGATACCAGCGCTGAATTGACCATTAAAATCCCTCAAAAAGTTGGAAATATGGAATACAACCAAGCGCTTACTCTAGAGGAAGCTAACGATTGTCTTGAAGAATGTAAACTCCCTCAGGGAATGATTATGGAAGAACTGAAAAATCGAGGGCTCTCACCAAATGGTTGGGGAGTTTTAGGTTGTTTAACAACCGTTCGTTACGAAAAAGAAACAGCTATTGGACTTATGGCTCTTGACCAAAGCCACTACTTCGATATTGTTGATTATGAACTTGAACTGGAAGTAGAAAACGGCGTCCAAGGAAACCTTGATTTTCAAGAGTTTTTACGAGCAAATGAAATCCAATATAAGAAGGCTCCTTCAAAATTAGTACGATTTATAGAAAATATAAAAAAATACTGAAATAATCTTCTTTTTTTGATAAAATAGAAGGGATAAAAAATAATTGAGTCTGCGAAAGAAAACACTTTCTTTTGAATTTGTTTTCTTTCGCTGATTCCCATAGTTTATAGAGGACGGTTTATCAATGTCAGATACAAAAAATATGAAGCTTTTTTCACTTTCATCTAATCATGAAATTGCTCAAAAGATTGCTGATGCTGCAGGTGTTCCACTTGGGAAATTATCTTCTCGTCAATTCTCTGATGGCGAAATCCAAGTTAACATTGAAGAAAGTGTACGTGGTTATGATGTTTACATCATTCAGTCTACTTCTTATCCCGTTAGCAATCATTTAATGGAGCTTTTAATCACAGTCGATGCTTGTGTTCGAGCTAGTGCAAATACAATAAATGTTGTCATGCCTTATTTTGGTTATGCACGTCAAGACCGTATTGCTTCTTCTCGCGAGCCTCTTACAGCTAAACTTGTTGCCAATATGTTGGTAAAAGCTGGAGTTAGTCGTGTGTTAACTCTTGATCTTCATGCTGTTCAGGTTCAAGGTTTCTTTGATATTCCTGTAGATAACCTCTATACAATTCCACTATTTGCAAAACACTACTGCGATAAAGGTTTGACTGGTTCAGATGTGGTTGTTGTTAGTCCTAAAAACTCTGGTGTAAAACGGGCTCGTAGTCTTGCAGAATACCTAGATGCACCAATTGCTATCATCGACTATGCTCAAGATGATTCTGAACGTAGCCAAGGTTACATTATCGGTGATGTTGAAGATAAGAAGGCGATCTTGATTGATGATATTCTTAACACCGGTCGCACTTTCTCTGAGGCTGCTAGAATTCTAGAACGTGATGGTGCAACAGAAATTTACGCAGTGTCAAGTCATGGTCTTTTCGTTAACGGTGCTGCGGAGTTGTTGGATGCTGCTAATATCAAGGAAATTCTGGTTACAGATTCTGTATCGACAGAAAGTAAAAAACCTCAAAACGTTCAATACATCACTGCAAGCGAATTGATTGGCGATGCAATGGTTCGTATTCACGAAAGAAAACCAGTTAGTCCACTATTTAAATTTAAATAGAAATTAGGTGAGTTTTTGATTTATTTAGATAATGCTGCTACGACACCCATGTCATCTGCAGCTATATCAGCAATGACTCAAGTCATGCAAGAAACTTATGGCAACCCTTCTAGTATTCATGGACATGGGCGTCAAGCAGGCAAATGTTTGCGTGAAGCACGTCAAGAATTAGCAGGGTTACTAGGTACAAAGCCCCAACACATTTTCTTTACTTCTGGTGGGACTGAGAGCAATAATACAGCTATTATTGGTTACTGTCTCCGTCATCAAAATCGTGGAAAACATATTATCACTACTGCTATCGAGCATCATGCAGTTCTTGAACCAATCGAATATCTGGTGGAAAATTTCGGATTTGAAGTAACTATTTTAAAACCTGAAAATCAAGAAATCACGGCTGACCAAGTAAAAAATGCACTGCGTGAAGATACCATTCTAGTTTCAACTATGTATGTCAACAATGAAACAGGCACTCTATTACCAATAGCTGAGATTGGTGAAGTTCTAAGAGAACATCCAGCAGCTTATCATGTAGATGCTGTCCAGGCAGTTGGAAAATTGGAGATTTTGCCAGAACAATTGGGAATTGACTTTCTCAGTGCTTCCGCCCATAAATTCCACGGTCCAAAGGGCATCGGTTTCCTATACGCTACTTCTACAGATTTTGATTCTTACCTACATGGTGGAGATCAGGAACAGAAAAAAAGAGCAGGGACAGAAAATCTTCCTGCAATTATAGGGATGGTTGCAGCACTTAAAGATGATCTTGAACATTTAGAAAGCAACTTTGAAAAAGTTCAAAAGTTACAGGAAACATTTTTAACTGAATTGAATGGGACAGCCTATTATTTGAATCAAGGTCAGAAAAATCTTCCTTATGTCCTCAATATCGGATTCCCAGGACAACGAAATGACCTGCTACTCCTTCGCTTGGATCTTGAAGGTATTTCTATTTCAACAGGATCCGCTTGTACAGCTGGTATTGTTCAGGTCAGTCATGTTCTTCAAGCCTGCTACGGAGAGGATTCTCCTCGCTTACATGAATCTGTTCGCGTCAGCATTTCACCTCAAAATACAGAACAAGAAATGATCACTCTCGCCAAAACTTTAAAAAAAATAATCGGAGGTTAACTCAATGGCATTTGAACAAACGATTAAACTAAAAAATTGTCGTCATGATTATACACTAAGTCCAACTGTTAAGAAATTTACTCTTAAAGATAACACTTTTTTCGAAACTAAAGTTGGTAACTATGAATTAACACGCCTTCTTGAAAAAATTCCAAACAGTGGAGAAGGCTTTCAACTTAAGATTATTATCAATAAAGACTTGACAGGTGCAAAAATCAATATCACTGATAAATTTGGCTTACGTCTAGTTGATATCTTCAAATCAGAAGAAACTCATATTCATCAAGAAAAATTCTACTTCTTGATGGACAGTCTTGTGGAACGTGGTGTCTTTACTAAAAGCGAAAAATAGAAAGTAATTATGTATCAATTAAATTATAAAGATAGCTATCAAGTAGACCGTGTACTAGAATATGAAGACTACGATGCTCTCATGCTATCCCTATCAGGTTGCGTGACTCTTCCAGATACGACTCTTATCACTTCCTTAACACACAATGGAGTTGAAATCTATCAAGGACTTCTAGGCAACCTCTATCGCTTTTTAATAACCTATCACGAAAATAACTAAACTAAGATTTTTCTTAGTTTTTTTTCGTTATTGTTGCAATTTTCACAAGCTTTCTATAAAATAGTAGATAGAAAGGTTGTGATTTTGTGAAAGAAAAACAGTCTGCTATTCCTAAAGCAACAGCAAAGAGACTTTCTCTCTATTACCGTATTTTTAAAAGATTTAATGCTGAAAAAATTGAAAGAGCTAATTCAAAACAAATCGCAGAAGCCATTGGTATTGATTCTGCAACAGTTCGTCGTGACTTCTCCTACTTTGGGGAACTTGGTCGACGTGGATTTGGCTATGATGTCAAAAAGCTCATGACTTTTTTTGCTGATCTTTTAAATGATAATTCTATTACCAATGTCATGCTTGTAGGTATTGGAAATATGGGGCACGCCCTTCTCCACTATCGCTTTCATGAGCGCAATAAAATGAAAATCATCATGGCTTTTGACCTAGATGATCATCCAGAAGTCGGCACTCGAACTCCTGATGGTGTTCCAATCTATGGTATCTCCCAGATTAAGGAAAAAATTAAAGATGGTGATGTGAAAACAGCCATTCTGACTGTCCCTAGTGTTAAATCACAAGAAGTTGCTGATCTTCTGGTCGATGCTGGTATCAAAGGTATTCTCAGTTTTTCGCCTGTTCACCTACATCTTCCTAAAGACGTAGTTGTTCAGTATGTCGATCTTACAAGCGAACTTCAAACCCTCCTCTATTTCATGCGTAAAGAGGATTAGAAAGCGAAATTATTTATGAAGAAACCAGTTATTGGGATTACAGGAAATGAAAAAGCTCATCCAGATGATGAACTTATGATGAGTTATGCTGCAAAAGGCTTTATAGAAGGTGTTAAAGAAGCCGGAGGAATTCCCATTATCCTACCAATTGTTGATGAAGAAATGGCTGGTTACTACATTAGCCTAATTGATAAACTCATACTAACAGGTGGGCAAAATGTTGACCCAAAATTCTATGGTGAACCTAAAGCAATCGATAGCGATGACTTCCATCTTCAAAGAGATATTTTTGAACTTGCACTTATCAAAGCGGCCATCAAACAAAAGAAACCTATTTTCTCTGTCTGTCGTGGAACTCAACTCTTTAATGTAGCTATGGGGGGATCTCTCTATCAAGAGATTGAGAATCATTGGCAAGATACTTCTGCTGAGTATACAACTCAGAGACTGGTTACTGAACCGGATACGATTCTCCGAGAAATATATGGGCAAATCTCTCATATCAACTCTTTCCACCATCAAAGCATTAAAGAATTAGCTCCGAATCTAAAGGTTGTAGCTCATGATCCTAAAGATGGTATTATCGAGGCTGTTACAACTACAGACGGCTTCCCTTATCTTGGTGTTCAATGGCATCCAGAATTTCTTTTTGAAAATCGTCCTAAGGATAAAGAACTCTTTAACTATGTTGTGAATAAATTGTAAAACCTGTATCATATACAGGTTTTTTTATATCAGATCCGTCTTCTCACGATAACTGAAATAATCAGAATGTGAGACGATTAGATGGTCCAATAGAACCAACCCCATTAAGTCACAGGCTTCTTTTACAAGCTTCGTAACTTGATCATCATTTCTACTTGGCATGACAGCACCAGATGGATGATTATGGACCAGAATCACGGAGGTTGCCATATGCTTCAAAGCATAGTGGAGAATTTCCCGTGGTTCAGCAATACTTCTAGTAGCTGACCCGATAAAAATCGTCTGCTGATGAATAATTTGATTTTGAGTATTCAGATAGAGTGCCACCAGGTGCTCTTGTTTTTTATCCCCTAGTTCATCTTGCATTTTTTTAGCCAACTTTCGACTACTGAGAATACTCTCCATCTCTACCGTTTCTCGTTTATGAATCCGGTAGCCTAGTTCAATCATGGCTTGCAGTTCGATAGCTTTAACTCGTCCAATACCAGATAAAGTCTGCAATTCCTGTAGACTCATTCCTTTTAAGTCCGTTAAGCATGTCATCTGATTTAAGACCTTCTGTGCTATTTCAAAAACATTGGCCTGTTTTGTGCCTGTCCTTAGTAATATTGCCAGTAATTCTTGGTTGCTGAGTGCTTCTACTCCTTCTCTGACTAGTCTCTCTCTTGGTAAAAGTGAATCTTCTTGAAATGAAATACTATACATAAAAATCCTCCTCACTTTATTATTCGTGAGAAGGATGGTAAACAGGATAAATTTTATTTATTTTTAAATATTTTCAAGAGCAAGACGTAAATCTTCAATCAAATCATCGACATTTTCAAGACCGATTGATAGACGGATTTGATTTTTAGCAACTCCTGCTGCTTCCAGATCAGAGTCAGACAATTGAGCATGGGTTGTAGTTGCCGGATGAACGACCAATGATTTGGCATCTGCTACGTTTGCAAGGTTTGAAAAGATTTCTAAGCTATCAATCACCTTACGAGCTTCTGCTTCTCCACCTTTAACATGGAAGGTAAAGATGGAACCAACACCTTTTGGTAAATATTTCTCCGCCAAGGCATGGTAAGGGCTATCAGCTAATTTTGGATAATTAACTTTTTCAACTTTTGGATGGTTCACAAGGAAATCAACAATTTTCTCAGCGTTTTGCACATGGCGTTCAACACGGAGAGATAGTGTTTCAAGACCTTGCAAGAGCAAGAATGAGTTAAATGGTGAAAGGGCAGCTCCCATATCGCGAAGCAATTGAACACGAGCAGCAACGATGAAGGCTGCAGCACCTACATCTCGAGTATAGCTCAAATTATGGTAGCTTGGATCTTCATTGACGAATTGAGGGAATTTCCCTGAGGCAGCCCAGTCAAATTTACCGCTATCTACGATCACACCACCTATTGTTGTACCGTGTCCTCCGATAAACTTGGTTGCCGAGTGAACTGAGATATCTACACCGTGTGAAAAGATATTAATGAGATATGGTGTTGCAAAAGTATTATCAGAAACTAAAGGAATTTGGTGTTTGTGAGCAATTTCAGCAATTTTTTCGATATCAGGAATGTTGATAACTGGATTACCCAAAGTTTCAATCAAAACAAGTTTGGTATTATCTTTAATCGCTGCCTCTACTTCTTCTAGATTATCAATATCAACAAAAGTTGTGGTGATTCCATATCGAGGAAGGGTTTCTTTCAAAAGGTTAAAGGTCCCACCGTAGATAGTTGAAGCTGCAACAACATGATCACCTGCATGAGCAAGTCCAAGAATAGTATAAGTAAGAGCTGCCATCCCAGAAGCTGTGGCAAGTGCACCTACTCCGCCTTCTAGTGCTGCAATACGCTCTTCAAAGGCTGATGTAGTAGGATTTGTGATACGAGTATAGATATTACCAGCCTTCTGAAGTGCAAAGAGTTCTGCACCTTCTTGTGTATCTTCAAATACAAAGGATGTTGTTTGATAAATAGGGACAGCACGAGACTTGGTAGTAGCATCTACCACTTGTCCTGCATGCAATTGTAGGGTTTCGAATTTAAATTCACGAGTCATCATCAGACCTCCAAAGATTTCATTAGATTAATTGTATCATCTATAGCAGTCAGTTACAAATACAACTTTGTTATATATTGGCATAAGCAATAGCTATGGCTATTATTAAAATTGTAGAACTTTTTTCAGATAGTTTAAAAAGTTTGTTTTCATTTCTCCTATACTTTATAATGGATAAAAAGGAGAAGACTATGTCAGAAATTACACATGAAATTGATTCAAACTTTGCTAGTCGTTTAAATATTTTACGTGCTGGTGTGCTTGGAGCAAATGACGGGATCATTTCCATCGCAGGAGTTGTTATCGGGGTTGCCAGTGCAACCACTAATATCTGGATAATCTTTCTTTCAGGTTTGGCTGCCATCTTAGCGGGTGCCTTCTCTATGGCTGGAGGTGAATATGTTTCAGTTTCTACTCAAAAAGACACTGAGGAAGCCGCTGTAGCTCGTGAACAATTACTTTTGGATAAGGATATCGAGGCTGCAAAGAAATCTCTCTATGCTGCTTATCTTCAAAATTGTGAGTGTGAAACTTCAGCACAACTATTAGTCAATAAAGCCTTTCTAAAAAATCCACTTAAAGCCTTAGTTGAGGAAAAATACGGAATCGAGTATGAAGAGTTTACCAATCCTTGGCATGCTGCAGCATCTAGCTTCATTGCTTTTATTCTTGGTAGTTTACCACCAATGCTTTCCATTACCATCTTTCCAAGCGAATTCAGAATTCCTGCAACTGTCTTTATCGTAGCAATTTCTCTATTGATTACAGGTTACACCAGTGCTAAACTCGGAAAAGCCCCAACCAAAACAGCTATGATTCGTAACCTTTGTATCGGTCTTTTGACCATGGGAGTGACCTATCTATTGGGTCAGTTGTTTAGTATTTAATACTCATCGAAAATCAAATTCAAACCACGTCAGCTTCACCTTGCCGTACTCAAGTACAGCCTGCGGCTAGCTTCCTAGTTTACTCTTTGATTTTCATTGAGTATAAGAAAAAAAATGATGCTGGGCAAAAACTAGCTTTAAAATAAAACTACACAGTGATTTCAGTCTTGAATTCCATCAAGAAGAAAGAAATACTGTGTGGTTTTTGAATAATAGATATTTTAGAGGCTAGTTTCTGGACCAATTTTGTGAGATTCATAGTCATGAAGGTGAATCCTATCTCTGTTTAGACGGCCTGTTTGTCACTAACACGAACTCTTCGAAAGCAAAAAACAATCTATGCTCTACCATTTTAAGGGGTCATTTGAATGATTTTAGGTCCAGATAACACTTGAAGAGCATAAGCTAACAGTGCATCTTCATATGCATAGTTGGATGAAATCTAGCACAACCAGTATGAGAGTTTTCCTATAGAAACATTTGACTTGGGATACTGTCAACAAATAGACTAGACATTCATTAGTTGTTAGAATATCACAGAACAGAATTACTTCCAAACTTAACTGATTTATGTTATAACTTGTAAAATATTATCCACTTAAGGACGCGATTGTCAAGTTAAGATGCTAAGATTAAGAATTAACTTTTTTTATCTGAACATACATATAAAACACAATCACTTACTTTTTTCTTTAAAAGATTCATATATTTTTTTATATAACTCTTTTATATCTTTTTTCTGAGAATTCAACTCTTCTTTACCATAGTCAAAATTTGCTAATACAAATCCCTCGTCAGCATTAGAGAAAGTAAAAAATTCTATTTCAATGAGTTTGTTATGCTTAGAGTCCTCTATAGTGTCTCCTAAATTATTATTAAATTGCTTCACTTCTTCTTCACGAACTCCGAACCCAAAAGCAGCACCATTTGCAATAATGTTTGAAAATACTTCTTCTGAAGATGCTACTTCTTTTACAGTTATGAAGTATGTAGCTTCTTCCGTTTCTACTTGTTTCACTTTATTCCATTTTTCTGTATCACTAGCAGAAACCGTAAAAACGGTTAACTCCATCGCTGGTTTATTGGTATTTTCTTTTTTGGTCATTTGTTTTCCAAAAAAGAAGAAGGCAAGTAACCCAGCTACAAAGATCAAAGCAATATAAATTATCTTTTTCATACATTATCCCCTATATCTTTCATATCAATGATCACATCAACTTTGTTATAGACAGCTGGATCATGCGTCGCTATTATAACATATTTGTCTTCATCTCTTTCATTTAATAATAAACGAATGATTTCTTTTCCAATCTCACCATCTAAAGCTCCTGTGGGTTCATCTGCTAAGATAATTTTACGTGGTTTCATTAACATTCTGGCAATAGCTACACGTTGAGCCTGCCCTCCAGACAATTCATATATTTTTTGATGTAAATAGTCGCTCGACAGTCCTACTTTTTCAAGTGTATCAGTTATTATTTTTTTGTCTTTAGTAATAAGTTTCAAATTATCATATACTGTTTTGTTTTCGATTAAAGAATAATTCTGAAATACATATCCAACAGTATTTTTAAAGAAAGTTCTTTCTTTTATCTTCCAAATATCCTGTTTATCAACTAAAACGTTCCCACTATCAATTTTTTCTAATCTTCCTATAATATTAAGAAGAGTACTTTTACCAGAGCCAGAACCTCCAATCAATGCATAGCTTTTTCCAGATTCAAATGTTAAATTTAAGTCTGTAAAGATCTTTTTTGAGCCAAAACTTTTTGAAACGTTCAAAAGGTCAATTGTCATGTTTCATCTCCTTTTAAAATTTTAGTATAGCTTTCAGATAATTTTCTAAAACTCATGATTATTGACAACATCAAAACGAGTAGAGAAGCAAGACCAATATATAGCAGCTCTATTTGCCCTGTCATAAGAAATGTAAATAGGATAACCAGTGTAATTGTCATCATAAAATACTTGAGACTTGAAATTGCTATATATGTTTTTGACAGACCCAAAATGATTTTTTTCACATATTCATTCTGTTTTAGGGCAATATAAAGTTGGACATATTGATAAATGAGTATAAAGACAATACTGTAAATTATCTTCTGCAAGATTTGTGACAGTAGAATTTGGTGCTCTAAGGACTGGATCTTTAATTTGACAATTTGGTAAACATCTACTGGATTCATTGAAACATTCAACTGGGTAGCCATCTCATTTATTTTCTTTACCGCCTCAGGACTAAAAAGAGACTTACTTGTTATATTACTAGCCAAAGAAAAATTGTTGTTTTCGATCATTTTGTCTGTATCTAACACAACAACAATGTTATCTTTGCTATCTGCTACACTTGGCAGCGGTAAAAGCTCTTTCATTTTATAATTATCATCAGCATCCTCATTGAAATAAAAAATTCTTTCACCATCAGGAATTATTTGTACTGCAAGCTCTTCTTTTGTATAGTGTGTTCCAATAAATTGTTCTGCTACAACTGTATTCTCAATGGATTTCTGGTTTTCTTTCCATTTCTCAGGAATATAAATGGTTGCTATCTTATTATCTAAAAGATGATAGTTTGTTCCATTCACTTTATTTTCTAGGTTAGCACCTGTTTGATTGATATAAATCAACTCTTTATTTATTTCTGGATTCGTTATTCCGTCATTTTCTAATTGTTTAGAAAAGTCTTCGAAAGCATGAGACATTTTCATAAAATCTGGAACATAGGCCGAGGATCGTTCTATATATAAATAATCTAAGTTTTTTAAGGAAGCAGCTATCTGTAGATACTGACCATCCGAATCGCTTACTTCTCCATTTTTAGCAGAGTTATTTTCAATTCCAAGGAACTCAATCCTTCTCCAGTCTTTTACTGTGTCCCATGGTACTAAATTCTGTATCTGTATGTTAATACTGGATTGGCTACTCTTTGTTTCTTGTAAAAAAATTCCTGATACAAGGATGATAATCGAAATAATGGCAAGCCATACGACAAAAATAAGCTTGTTTTTCGCCTTGTTTTTGATAATTTCAATGGGCTTTTCAATCTGAATCGTCAACCAAAATAAAACAAAGGTGATGAGATCAATGATTTGAAATAGTATAAAATTCGTTAAAAGCAGAGAGAAAAATAACTTAGAACTATAAGTGAAGAAACCATTTCCCAAAAAAGAACTGTAAGAAATCATCAATAAAGCCATCATAATCAGTTCAAAAATAAGAGAAATGACATACTCTCTTCTAAGGTCGTATACAGGCAATCCCAAAGACCGTCGTATCACTCCTTCTTTGATCTGCCTCGTCCTAACAACAAATAAAACAACTAATAAAGTTAAGTAAATTGACCCCATTAAAAGTATTCTTAAAGTTCCAGTGAATTGTAATATTCCTCCTATATACCAAGGATAAGCCATATAGACTGTTTGCAGTCCTGTCATCGTAAGTGGTTTCAAACTGTCTATATTTATTTTTCCAAGGGTGTAATACATCCCTATTATTGGTGCTGACTTTAATTGTTCATTATTTACATCATCGACATTTACATACTTCAACTGACCAGAACTCTGAACGACCGGCTTGTAAATGGTAACATTTTCCGTTTTTGATAGGTCACGAATCATTTCGTAAATTTCGTTATTTGAAAGATTGCTTTTCCCTTGAATAGAAAAAGCACCATCAATTGGTAAAGGTATGGGAGTTTCGGTATCGCTAATAGTGACCAGACCAATTGCAGCGATCAAACAAAAGAAGAATCCAATGATACATAATTTTAATTTCATAAGCAATTACCATATTACAAAAGACCCTATTTTATAATTGGGTCTCTTGTTTTCATAAATTATTTTTAAAATCTATAATAATCCCATTATGCATTTAATCGAACATCGCTCCAAGATTTTCTTGCACCTGAATATGCCCATCCATAATCTTTTTTATCCTGAGCTTTAACTGTTCCCCAAAAATTCGTTACTGAAGATTTTGAACCAATATTAGCTGGAGACTTAACAAAGTAATTCGAATAACCATAGCTATCACTTACACCATACTCCCATACATCCATAATCGGATATGGAGCAGGATGTGCTGTAGTTGCACTAACAACACTAGCTGCAATAGCAAAGCTAAAACTGAAAACACTTGCAGCTAGAAAAACATTGAACACATTTCGGTGTAAGTGCTTACATTTTTTATTTTAGTATTTTTTTTGAGGCTTGTCAAGTGTTTTTAAATATAATTTTTTGGAAAATAGGGATATCTATAAAGTAAGAATTTGCAAAACAAACTCATATCCCCCATGTTCTTCAGTAAATGAATATGGTTATGGTACAATTAAAAATGAGTATTCAATCGTAATTATTTCTATATTAAGATCCTTAAAATACACCTTATACCTCTTTCTTATTGAAATAAGATATTGTCTTTAACAGAAAATGTAACTAACAAATTGTGTTTAGGTAAAAGAAAACCCCTTGATACTACAAGGGATTAATTCTTTAATGATCGATATAATGATTTACCAAAACCAACCTTCGTCATCTTTGATTGGTTCAGCTTCTTTGATTTTGCGTGGTCCTGTTCCGTACATTTCTGCTTCGATATCTTCCTTGGTGGGTAAGATATAGGCTAGGATGAAATAGATGATGATACCAAGTCCGAAGTTTGCGATTGTAAAGATAGCAAAAATGAAGCGCACAAGAGTAACATCAAGATCCCATTTATCAGAGAGTCCAGCAAGTACTCCTGATATCATACGATTTCGTCTCATTTTATAAAATTTTTTATTCATTGTTTGTACCTCTTTCGGTATTCTTGAAATAAGTATAACATGAACTAAAACAGCCTGCATCAGTCCTTAGGCGGATTTTGCAAAATGAGTTTGCCACGACAGAGACCACAACGATAACGTTTGGTATCAATTCGTCGCTTTCGTTGATAGGTTTGGTGACAAGTCTGACAAGTATAGACTAGAACTGGTGTTTGACTGACACTTAATAAGGGAGGAACAAAGCGGAGTCCATCCACTTCTTTTAACAGTTCCTTAAAGGCTACATCTTTATGTTTATACCCCTTGCCCTCATAGTATAGATGATAATGACAGAGTTCGTGACGGACAATTTTCCGAAAAACCTCTAAACCAAGTTCTTGATAGACTTTTGGATTAAAATCCAAATGCCCATCCTGTGGAAAGAATCGCCCACCTGTCGACCGTAAGCGAGTATTCCATTGAGCTTGGTGTTTGAAAGGTTTTCCAAAGTCTTCTAAAGAGACTTGTTTAACGTAATCAGTTAGATTCATCTGGAGCAAGGAGCGACAGATTTACTTTTTCGCGTTGGACATCAATCTTCTTCACCCAAACGGTTACCAAATCACCAACTGAAACGACTTGACTCGGATGCTTGATGAATTTCTTGCTCATATGAGAGATATGAATCAGGCCATCCTCGTGAATACCAATATCAACAAAGGCACCGAAGTCAACGACGTTACGAACAACGCCTTCAAGCTTCTGGCCAACTTTCAAGTCTTTGATATCCAAGACATCCTGCCGAAGGACTGGAGCATCAAAAGAATCACGGAAATCACGCCCTGGTTTGAGAAGGTCTGAAATAATATCTTTAAGTGTTTCTTGACCGAGGTCTAGCTCTTGTGCCATTTCCTTAATTGAAATAGATTTGAGTTTGACTTGAGCTTCTTCATTGAGGTCTTTAATATCCAAACGTTTGAAGAGTTCTTTTACAGCAGCATAGTTTTCTGGGTGAACACCTGTATTATCAAGGATATTGTTACTTTCAGGGATACGGAGGAAGCCTGCAGCCTGTTCAAACGCTTTAGCACCTAAACGAGGAACTTTCTTGATTTGGGCGCGTGAAGTGATTTTACCTTCTTCTTCACGATACTTAACGATATTTTCAGAAATGGTTTTGTTAAGACCAGCTACGTGTGAAAGTAAGGCTGGACTAGCCGTATTGATATTAACACCGACTTGGTTCACTACTGTATCCACAACAAAGTCAAGACTTTCAGACAGTTTCTTTTGACTAACATCGTGCTGATATTGACCGACACCGATGGATTTTGGATCAATTTTAACCAATTCAGCAAGGGGGTCTTGCAAGCGACGGGCAATAGAAATAGCAGAACGTTTTTCAACGGTTAAGTCAGGAAACTCTTGTCGAGCAAGTTCACTAGCGGAGTATACGGAAGCTCCACTCTCATTGACAATAACATAGCTAACCTCAGGGAAATCTTTAAGTACTTCAGCGACGAAGGCTTCGCTCTCACGACTAGCGGTACCATTTCCGATAGCAATGATTTCAACACCATATTGGCCAATCAAATCCGCCAAATCTCTCTTTGCTCCTTCGATCTGACGAGCTGAAGCTGGTTTGACAGGATAAATAACTTGTGTTGTCAGCATCTTACCAGTCGCATCTACAACCGCAAGCTTGGCACCTGTACGAAAAGCAGGGTCAAAACCAAGGACCACGCGCCCTTTAAGAGGTGCAACAAGGAGAAGATTGCGGAGGTTTTCTGAAAAGAGTTGAATTGCTCCTTCTTCTGCCTTTTCTGTTAGTTCAGTACGAATACGACGCTCAATAGCTGGTAATACTTTTTTCTTAACAGATTGCTGAATAACTTCGTCAATATAAGCATTCTTAACCTTGAAACGTGCAGCAAAGAAAGATAGAATACGATCAGTCGCATGCTCAAAGCCAATCTTCAAAATGCCTAGCTTCTCACCACGATTAAGGGCAAGCGTACGGTAGCCTTGCATGTTTGCAACTGTCTCTGAAAAATCATAATAAATCTGAAAGACTTGTTTTTCATCAAGACTCTCATCTTTGACTTGAGAAGTAATCTTAGAGCGTCTAATAACCTCTTGATAGGTCATTGAACGTAAAGTAACATCCTCAGAAAGAGCTTCAACCAAGATATCTACTGCCCCAGTTAAAGTTTCTTGTGGAGTCATGAAACCTTCACAGACAAATGCTTCTGCTTCTTTTTCCAGGTCAGAAACATTTTGTAAGATTAAACGAGCAAGAGGAAAGAGTCCAGCTTCACGCGCAATGGTTGCCTTGGTCCGACGTTTCTCTTTATAAGGAAGATAGAGTTCTTCTACGTCTGCAAGTTTTTCAGCTGATAGAATAGCTTCTTCCAATTCCTTGGTTAGCTTGCCTTGCTCTTTGATTTTTGCTAAGACGGCTTCCTTACGATCATTTAGAGCGGTTAAACTCTTATCTAGGTCGATAATAGCTTTAATGGCTACCTCATCTAGACTTCCGGTCATATCTTTACGATAACGGGCGATAAAGGGGATAGTTGCTCCTTCTGCTGTCAAAGACAAAACAGTATCAATCTGCTTTAAAGTTACACCCAAATCTTGGGAAATTTTTTCATATTTTTTATCCATGAAACTATTATACCATAAGCGCGAAAGCTTGTTTTCATTAATTTGTTGCTTTATTTCAACTTTATAAAGATAAAAGCCATGTTTATTTTAAAATCCAAACATTTCTCAAAAATAATAGTATAATAGTCTTAACTAAAAGAATCGAGGTATGCCTTATGGCTGTTAAATTTACAAAAACTGATGACTTAGATAAAATGTTTGAAGAATTCGCCAAGCTTCCTGACTTGAAGCAAGTGACATTCCCAGATGACAAAGAAAAGAAAGATAAGGCAGAAAAGAAAAAATAGATGACACTCTTTCAAAGTTTACCTTCTAGTGTGTTACAAGCTGGAGCTATTTTTCTTTCAATTATCATTGAAGCTTTACCCTTTGTCTTAATTGGTAGCATCATCTCTGGTGCCATTGAAGTCTATGTCACACCTGAGAAGGTTTATAAATTTCTCCCTAAAAATCGCTTGGGGAGAATCTTTTTTGGTAGCTTCATCGGTTTTCTCTTTCCCTCTTGTGAGTGTGGAATCGTTCCTATCATCAATCGCTTTTTAGAAAAGAAGGTTCCAAGCTATACGGCTGTTCCGTTTTTGGTCACTGCTCCTATCATTAATCCCATCGTACTTTTTGCTACTTATTCAGCCTTTGGTAATTCAATTCAAATGGTTTTCCTAAGAGCTTTGGGCGCGATGCTAGTTGCTACTATATTGGGTATCTTTCTTGGATTTTTCTGGGAGGGACCTATCCAAAAGGAAAATAGATTGGCTTGTCATGAGCATGATTTTTCTCACTTGAGTAAAAGTCAAAAACTGCTTCAGGTCTTTATCCAAGCTATTGATGAATTCTTTGATATGGGGCGTTACTTGGTCTTTGGCTGTCTTTTTGCAAGTATAGTCCAGGTCTATGTACCAACTCGGGTTCTGACATCTATCAGCGCAACACCACTACTTGCGATTGTTCTTCTGATGGTCTTATCTTTCCTACTATCCCTCTGTAGTGAAGCGGATGCCTTTATCGGCTCTTCTCTTCTATCAAGTTTTGGTCTCGCTCCTGTTTTAGCCTTTCTGGTTATAGGTCCCATGCTTGATGTCAAGAACCTACTCATGATGAAGAATTATCTCAAATCTCGCTTTATATGGCAGTTCATGACAATTGTAACTCTTGTTGTTCTTGTCTATTCTTATCTAGTCGGAGTGATGTTATGATTCGATTTCTTATTTTATTCGGCTATTTTATCTTAAGCCTTTATCTGCACCTATCAGGTAAGCTCAATCAGTATATAAACCTCCACTACTCATATCTGGCTTATATCACTACGTTTTTATCTTTGTTACTAGCCATTGTTCAAGCCTATATTTGCTTCAAGCGTTTGAAAGAACATAGTCACTTACATAGTTTTTCAGCTAAGCTTGCTAGTTTTGTCCTCTTAAGTTTACCCTTGTTAGTTGGATTTACATTTCCGACTGTCACTCTGGATTCACAAACAGTATCGGCAAAAGGTTATTATTTCCCTTTGTCGGAAGGAACTGACAAGGCAATCCAAGCAAGTGAAGGAACGAGCAGTCAGTATCTTAAGCCGGATACCAGCCGCTTTTATTCACAAACAGCTCATCAAAATATTATTCGAAAGAGTGCTGATAAATACTTAGCTCAATCTAGTATAGTTATCAATGATGAAAATTACCTGGAGGTCATGGAAGATATCTATGATTATCCAAATGAATTTGAAGGCAAGGAAATCGAGTTTATTGGCTTTATCTACAACGATCCAAATCATACCAATAGTCAATTTGTTTTTCGTTTTGGTATTATGCACTGTATCGCTGATTCAGGAGTATTTGGCCTCTTGACCACAGGAAACACCAATCAGTATGAAAATAACACCTGGGTCAGAGTCAAAGGTAGGATCAGAAATCACTATCACAAGGAGCTCAATCAAATCCTCCCAACCCTTGAAGTCCAATCTTTCATTAAAGTAGACAAACCAGAGAATCCTTATGTTTATAAAGAATTTTAAAAAAGTAGCCTGAGTGGGCTACTTTTTCTTGTTTAGTAAGGTTGAATGTTTGGCATATTCAAAATATTAGTTTTCTGCATTACAGAATTCTAATATTGTCTGTTTATCTATTTTTATTTATTGAATTTAAACACTCAAGCTTAATTTTTTCCATTAGTTCTAAATGAATGTTCAGAAATCCATTTGGTGTAGCTAGATAACCTTTCATCTGTTAAGGAATCTACTGCGATAGTTACACACATATCGACCGCTTCTTCAACTGTTACAGAAAGACGATAACCATTTAACTGTAGAAATTTCACCAAAACGAAGAAAGCAGTTCGTTTATTAGCGTTGGCAAAAACATGCTTCTTGATCAATTGGACAAATAGTATCGTTGCCTTATCAAAAATTGTTGGATAAAGAGGTTTACCGAAGACAAATTGTTCTGGTAAATTAACAATCATATTTAAGGCAGATGAACTCACTGTCTGAATTTTTTCATTAGGTGAATAACGTTGAATTGCTAAAGCATTGATCTTCTCGATTTGCCTTTCTGTCAGATAGACTGTCATTTTTCCACCAAAGCTTTGAAAACATCATCGTATTCGTCAAAAATTTTGTCCAAATTTAAGTCAAAGGCATCATCAGATACATAAGAAATCTGATGTCCAGACTCTTCGGGAGTAAAGATAATTTCACCACTTGGTAACAATTTCGCTTCGTATTTTACACCACTTGGAATATTGAATTCACTTGGAATGGTAATGGTGATTGAATTTCCTTGTTTTCTTGTTTTTACTACCATCTGATTTCCTCCTTTGAAGTATTATAACAAATAATTACCGTAATTACAATGACAGAATATCAGCCAAAATACTCCTGCATGAGAGATTTCTTCAAACAACTCATCCGAATAAACCGAATAAGCATTTGTATCGGGCGCTTGGTGGTCGTCCATTGCTTGGCCACATCTACAAGTCCATTTCCCCATATTTAACCTCAGTCACGATTTAATTCTTCAAGGAAAAATTGATTGAGAGCTTTCCACTCTTTCTTTTCCTCTGTAACACTTTTGACGTAGTTATCCAGCTCTTGGATATTTTTGATGATAAAGTCCTGAATTGGCTCTATCGGCTCAATTTCCATACCTTCAGGTTCCTTTACCTTTATATCAAGCAATCTAGACACATGCTCTTTCATTTAATTAGGAAGCAATTCTTTCACTAAATCATCAAACAAAATCGGTGGAACAGAGTGATGTTTTACAATCCAACGACAAGCTAAAATGGGACGAAGTACATAGAAATACTTTTTAGGTTTGACCTTATCTCCTGAAAGATACTTATTCATTTGAGTTCTAGCAGTATTCAAGTAATGGTGGAGCATCTTTTTCTCTGAAAAATACTGACTGACAAGCGGACGGATGCGGTTAATAAAGCTTTCGTCTTGCTGGTAAATGATTGGCGACTGTAACCACTCAAAGAGGGTTGGATTTGACTTATAAAGCAACTTTAAAGCCTTGTGCAAATCCCAACCACTCACATCCCATGTATCGTCAATTGGTAGTTCGATGACATCTCGATGATCGTTCAAGCTTAGATAAAAATCTTGCTTGTGCTTGTATACAAAACGCACATCAAAATCACTATCCGGAGACTCAAAGCCCCAAGCGCGACTACCAGACTCAATTGCCCACAAAACAGTAACATCATAATCACGCTCAATTTCTGCAAGTTTTTCAGGTACCAGAACATTCATTTCCTCTTGTGTTTGCATGGTGGTTCTCTTTCTTATTAACTTCTTATACCCCATTTTATCAGAATCCTAGGACATTATCAAAAATTATTATAGTATCTACAGAAAAAAGCCTACGATAGGCTTTTTCTCATCTAACAATATCTTTATACATGTCTGGTCTTCTATCTCTAAATAGACCCCAGTTCAGGCGCTCATTTGCTCCTTTGTCAAGGTCATAAGTAGTTAAGAGGATAGCTTCACTTTGTCGTTGAGCTTGACTTAAAATAGCTCCTGTTTCATCCGTCATAAAGGAGGAACCGTAGAAGTTAAGACTGGAGCTTTGTCCCCCATTTTCTTCACAAGGAGTGACTTCTTCCAAGCCATAACGATTGGCTGCAATGACTGGAACAATATTTGCTGCCGCATGCCCTTGCATGGTACGTTGCCAATGACCACAACTATCTGTATCCAAAATAGGCTCTGAACCAATGGCTGTTGGATAAAAGAGTAATTCTGCACCATTTAACGCAAGGCAACGGGCTGTTTCAGGGAACCACTGGTCCCAACAGATGCCGATACCGATCTTAGCATAGCGAGTGTCCCAGACCTTGAATCCAGTATTTCCAGGAGTAAAGAAGAATTTCTCCTGATAATAATGATCGTCTGGTATATGAGTTTTGCGATAAACTCCTAATACTTCTCCATCTGCATCAATGACAGCAATCGAATTGTATAAGACATTCCCGTCTTTTTCATAGAAACTGATTGGTAAAACGACCTTTAGCTCCTTGGCAATTACTTTAAAATGCTGAATGGCCGTATTCTCTGTCACCGACTGGGCATACTGGTAGTAGTCATACTGACGCTCCTGACAGAAATAGGGACGTTCAAATAATTCTGGTAAAAGAATGATCTGGGCTCCTTGCTCAGCAGCTTGTCGAACTAAACGTTCAGCTGCTTGGATATTGGTTTCCACATTCTTAGCGCATTGCATCTGAATAGCTGCAACCGTTACATTTCTCATCTTTTTCTCCTATTCTGGAATTTGTTGGGTAATACAGTGAATATTTCCACCACCTAATAGAATATCTCGTGCTGGAATTCCGACAGCTTTACGGTCTGGGAAACACTGACTCAGAATATCCAAGGCTACTTGGTCGTTTACATCTTGAAATTGTGGCACTAAGATAGACTTATTGGCGATGTAAAAGTTCACATAGGAAGCTGCTAGACGTTCCCCAGCATAGCGCTCCTCTTCTCCTTCTTCATAAGTGAAGCCCGGCAAATCTTCTTCTGTAACGACTTGATGACGAGCTGGAATCGGGAGTTTATGAATAGTGAAACTCCGGCCTTTTGCATCAGTTTCCTTCTCTAAAAGAGCTAAATCAACTGCAGACATAGCATACTGGGGATCGTCTTGGTCATCCGTCCAAGCTAAAACAAGCTCTGCAGGACCAACAAAGGCTGCCACATTATCGACGTGTTCATTTGTCTCATCCTGATAAATACCATAAGGCAACCAGATAACTTTTTCGGCACCAAGGCTTTCTAGTAAGGTCTTTTCAATCTCCTCTTTAGTCAGGTGAGGATTGCGTCCCGGACTGAGCAAGCAACTTTCTGTAACAAGAATAGTTCCTTGACCGTCACTGTGAATAGCTCCACCTTCCAGTACAAAAGGTTTGGCATCATAAACAGGCATTTCCAACGTCTCAGCAAAGCGACTGGCTACTTGGTTATCTGCTTCATAGTCTTGGTAAAGACCGTCAACAGCACCACCCCATGCATTGAAAGACCAATCTACCGCCAACTTTTCCCTTTGATCATTGAGGAGAATGGTCGGTCCAGTATCACGAGCCCAGGCATCATTTGTCGGGATATCTAGATAAAGGACCTTGTCTCCTAGATAGGATTGCGCTTCAGATAGATAGTCCTCCTCAACCAAAAGGTAGACTGTTTCCCCCTGAGCAATAGTTTTGATAATCTGGCTAAAAGCTTTTTTTGCAGCCTTTCCTTGAAAAGGCCAAGATCCGGGTCGAGTCGGCCATATCATGAGAGTTCCATGATGGGGTTCATATTCTGCTGGCATACGATAGCCTAATTTCTTTGGACTGTCCATCATGATAATCTCTCCTTAAAGTCTTGGTAGCCAAAATCTTTGACTAGACTGCACTCACCCTCTTTATCCATGAGATACAAGCTTGGAAGCCCAATGCCGTTAAAGGTATTATTTTTGACAAAGGAGTAGATTGCCATATCCTCAAAGTAAAGTCTATCTCCAATCTCAACAGGATTCTCAAAACTATAGTCTCCAATGATATCACCTGTTAGACAGGTATTGGAAGAAAGTCTATAAGTGTGTGCTTTTTCTTGTGCTTCAAAACTATCTCTCAACGGTGGACGATAAGGCATCTCAAGAACATCTGGCATATGACAACTTGCTGAAGCATCTAGCACTAAGGTCTCAATCCCATTTTCCACGATATCTAAGACTTCAGTCGCCAAATATCCAGCATTCAGTGCAATGGCTTCTCCTGGTTCGATATAGACGTCAAGCTTATAAGTTTCTCGGATACGCTTGATTTCAGAAATTAACAAATCTACATCATAGCCATCTCTTGTAACGTGATGGCCACCACCCATATTGAGCCATTTAACTTGGTGCAAATAAGCTCCAAACTGCTCTTCTACTGCCTTCAAAGTTGTCTGTAAATCATCAGCTCCTTGCTCACAAAGAGTATGAAAATGAAGTCCGTCAACCAATTCCAATAAATCACTTGGTATCTTATCCAAAGTTACACCAAAACGAGAACCAGGTGCGCAAGGGTCATAGAGCGCGTGTTCTCCTTGGGTTGAACATTGAGGATTGATACGCAAACCGACACTGATACCAGCCTCACGACAACGAGGCCCATGTTTACGTAATTGTCTCTCAGAGTTAAAAACGATATGGTCTGTTATCTCAAGCAATTCCTCCAAGTCCGCATTCTTGAAAGCTGGCGCAAATACATGGACTTCCCCTGGAAACTCTTCTCTAGCTAACATCGCTTCATAGAGTCCACTGGCTGTCGTACCTGATAGATACTGGCTAATCAAAGGATAGGTTTTATAGAGAGAATAAGCCTTTTGAGCTAGCAAAACTTTACAACCAGCTTTTTCCTTAACCTCTTGTAGAATGCTACAATTTTCTTCTAGTTTTGCTAAGTCGATAATGTAAGAAGGTGTTGGTACTTGTTCTAACTTCATTAGTCCACCATTTGTGGATTTTCAACCACAACCCAAGGCAAACCATACTCATTCAAAGCTTCCATAAATGGATCTGGATCCAACTCTTCAAGGTTATAAACTCCTGGTTGTTTCCAAGTGCCATCCATCACTAATTTTGTCCCAATCATAGCAGGAACACCTGTTGTGTAAGAAATGGCTTGTGAACCAACCTCTGCGTAGCATTCCTGATGGTCGCAAACATTGTAAATGTAGATTGTCTTTTCAACGCCATCTTTGACACCTGTAAAGATACAGCCGATATTGGTTTTTCCAACAGTGCGTGGGCCAAGGCTGGCAGGATCTGGAAGCAAGGCTTTCAAGAATTGAATTGGAACGATTTCTTGTCCGTTAAAATTAATAGCATCTGTACGAAGGAGACCAACGTTTTCCAAGCATTTCATATGTGTAAGATAAGATTGACCAAAAGTCATAAAGAAACGAATGCGTTTAACGCCTGGAATGTTTTTGGCCAATGATTCAATTTCTTCATGGTGAAGAAGATACATATCTTTTTGTCCAACTTGAGGGAAATAATACTCACGCTTGATAGACATAGCTTCGACTTCTACCCATTTTCCATCTTCCCAGTAAGAACCTGGCGCAGAAACCTCACGTAGGTTTATTTCTGGGTTGAAGTTTGTCGCAAATGGATAACCGTGGTCACCACCATTACAGTCTAAAATGTCGATATAGTGGATTTCATCAAAGTAGTGTTTGAGTGCGTATGCTGAAAAGACACTAGTCACACCTGGGTCAAAACCAGACCCAAGCAGAGCTGTCAAGCCAGCTTCTTTAAATTTGTCTTGGTAAGCCCATTGCCATGAGTAGTCAAAGTAAGCTGTAAAACCCAGATCCTTGCAACGCTTCTCATAAATAGCACGCCATTCAGGATCTTCTGTATCCTCAGCCTCATAGTTGGCAGTATCGATATAGTGCACACCTGTTGCCAAACAAGCATCCATAATGGTCAAGTCTTGATAAGGTAGAGCTACGTTCAAAACAGCTTCTGGTTTGTAACTCTCAATCAAGGCAATCACTTCTTCTACCTTGTCGGCATCAAGAGCAGCTGTTTCAATCTTAGTATTTGTTTTACCTTCTAATTTTGCCTTCAAGTCATCACATTTTGACTTTGTACGGCTAGCAATCATAATCTCTTTAAAAGTTTCGCTATCTTGGCAAATCTTTGAAATAGCAACTTGGGCAACGCCCCCACATCCAATAACTAATAAACGACTCATTTTTTTCCTTCCTCTTCTTCTAAAATGTCTTCTACATACTTAGGCAACATAAAGGCACCAATGTGTAGGTTTGCAGTATAGTATTCAGTAAATAACTGGCGTTTTTTCCAGCCTTCCTTGTCAAAATCTTTGACAGGGTGATATTTTTTCGATGCAAATCCAAACAACCAATAGCCAGCAGGACTAGTTGGGATATGTGCCTGATAAACCCGACTGATTGGAAAGGCTTGATTGACCTTGCGGTGCATGCTTCGGCAAGCTGACTCATCTTCGTCAAAGAAAGGACTACCATGCTGATAGATCATGATTCCGTCTTCTTTGAGAGCCCTATAACTATTGCCGTAAAATTCCTTGGTAAAGAGCCCTTCTGTATGACCAAATGGATCTGTCGCATCGTTGATGATGATGTCGTAATCATCTTCACAATTTCTCAAAAATCTCAGTCCATTTTGGTAGTAAATGGTAACACGAGGATCATCAAGGCCAGCAGCAAAATCTGGAAAGTATTCTCGACAAACCTCAACCAGCATCTCATCTGGTTCCACGATATCGATTTGTTCCAATTCTGGATAGAGTGTTAAAACTTGTGCAACACCACCATCACCACCCCCAATAACCAAAACTTTCTTTGGATTTGGATGGACAGCCATAGGAACGTGGACGGTCATTTCGTTGTAGACGAAATCATCCGCATCAGAGAATAAAACATGGCCATTTAAAATTAATACTTTCCCAAAAGCTGGGGTGTCAAGAACCTCGATATCCTGCCATTCACTTTGCCCCGAATACAGCTGTTTGGCTGTTCTCATCGTTAATTTCACATCTGGAGTATGAACTTCAGAAAACCATAAATCCATCTAGTTCTCCTTTCTTTCAATGACATTAATATGATTGACCTCTGGATCTTCAGTACCTTGTAGGGAACAACCGCGTTCCTTGGCGAATTGAATATAATAGACAATTTCTCGTGTAATGCGTTCACCTGGAGCTAAGATTGGAATTCCTGGAGGATAGCACATGACAAATTCCCCACAGACCTGGCCAACAGACTCGTCTAATGTTAAGCTTCTTCTCTCTGCATAGAAAGCTTCTTGTGGAGACAGCACTAACTCGGGCTGAATATATTCTCCAGCTATTAAGTCCTTCCCATCTCGTGAGTAAAGTCTCTTGATATCAGCTAAAGCCCCTACCAAGCGTTCAATGTCTTGGATACGGTCACCAATCGAAATATAGGCCAAGATATTCCCAATATCACCAAACTCGATCTGAATGTCATATTCATCCCGCAAGAGATCATAAACCTCAATCCCTGTGAGACCAATTCCCTGAGTGTAGACGGACAACTTGGTGACATCAAAATCACAAACGGACACACCGTCTACTAATTCTTTTGAGTAGGCATAGTAACCACCGATGGCATTGATTTCACGACGAGCGTACTCAGATAGCTCAATGACTTTCTCAAAGGACTCTTTTCCACGCAGGGCTAGGTTTCTACGAGAAACATCGAGACTAGCCATCAACAAGTAAGAGGCAGATGTAGACTGGGTCAAATTAATAATTTGACGTACGTACTCAGAATTCATCTGATCGCCAACTAAAAGAAGAGAACTTTGAGTCAAGCTACCACCGGACTTATGCATAGATACAGCTGACATATCTGCTCCTGCATCCATAGCAGACAGAGGAAGTTTATCTGTAAAGTGTAGATGAGCACCGTGAGCCTCATCTACTAAGACTTTCATTCCTGCGGCGTGAGCCATCTCTGTTAATCCCTTAAGGTCTGAACAAATTCCATAGTAGGTTGGATTGTTTATCAGGATAGCCTTAGCATCTGGATGCTCCTTAATTGCCTGGGCAACACGGTCATTTTCAAGTCCTAATGCGATGCCGATTTTGGGATCTACACTCATCTCGATATAGATGGGAATGGCACCACATAGAACCAGTGCATTGATAGCAGATTTGTGGACATTACGCGGCAAAATAATCTTATCTCCTGCCTTGCAGGTGGAAAGAATCATGGTTTGAACAGATGAGGTTGTTCCCCCAATCATGAGAAAGGCATGCGCTGCACCAAAAGCATCCGCTGCTAGTTCCTCTGCGTCTCGAATAATCGAAATGGGATGACCTAAATTATCTAAGGGTTTCATAGAATTGACATCAATGCCAACACATTTTTCTCCCAACAATTCAACAAGTTCTGGATTTCCCCGTCCACGCTTGTGACCTGGTACATCGAAAGGTACAATTCTTTTCTTTCGTAACTTGACCAGTCCCTCATAAATTGGAGCTTGGTTTTGATTTAACATTATAAAGACATACTCCTTTACCATAGTTTTACACCTTAACCATGTAAGGTGCTAAAGGATACTTATGAAAAAAGAGCAGGTTGGCACCTGCTCTACAATCTACTGACGTGTTTATGTTTGTTTCTTTTGAGTATGTCTGTTCCTGATGTTTCCTAACTCTCTAGTAGCAAATATTACGTACTTTATTGATCGTTTCACAAGATGACGTGTGCTTTCACCACACTAACAAATGTATACGAATTAGAACGAATGTTCTAACATCAACTTATAAAAGTAGGCTTTTAACCCTATCAATAATGTGGCTTTCTCAACCACGCTTCGGCATTCAACCCTGCCTGTCCGTAGGCATTTTTTACTCGGGTTTATATTTGCTAGAAAACATCTTCTCATTTTCTAAGCTTCATTACTATATCATGTTTTCACAAATTTGTAAAGCATTTTTAGGAAACTTTATAAATAGTTTTATTTTTTTGTTCGTATTTTTACTATATCTAAAAAATGAAAACTATTTCAAGTTTGCCTTTGAATAATAAAATAGGAACTAAGTTTGATAGTTCCTATTCTTTGTATGATGATTAAAAGATGATAAAAGTATACTATGGCACAATGCACCTGTTTTCATACTCTAAAATTAAATTAGAGATTAGTCGTTAAAATTTCAAAGAAACATATGTTTATGTAATTGTACCATTAAAATTTAATCCGCATCAACCCAAATATGGTATTTTTGACAGTGGAGGCATCTGAAAAGGTAGCCGCAAAGAGAGCCATCCTTAACCAAGTATTCTTCAATATCTTGATATTCTCCACGCTCTTCATAGTCTGCCAAGACTTGCTCAGCGATTCCCATATCCATCAATTCTTGTGTGCCAACTGTACCCAAGTAAGCACAATAATCTTGGCAGCAAGAAAGCCAATTTTCTCCCTGCCAACTAGAGTATCCAGGGGTCTGGCAAAAAAGAAGCTTATCTTTTTCTGGATCCAATTCACCCTGCCCCTCAGCATCTTGAACAAATTCTGCATCGAATTTCTTGGCTGCTCGACCATTTGCAATGCAAGTTGGGCAGAGATGTTCTATCTCTTCAATACTATAGGGTCTAAGAGCATAATAAACATTGCTTTCCTTCCCACAAGATGGACAAACCTTGGCTTCTCCTTCAACAAATGAACCTGTCGCTAGAGGATCTGGATGATAGATAAAATGCGGTAAAGATTTTGATAACTCCTGTCTCTTACTCTCTTCTTTTTCCGTCAGAGGACGAGGAAGGGCGAAGCGATCTCCATGGCTTTGACTCATCTCTTCTAAGCGAGCTAACTTTTTAATTTGTTTACGATCCGGTTTAGTGATTATTTTTGTAAATAAATCATAGGCACTTGCGTAGAGCCCTAATTGCTCATAGAGATCTACTAAGACTTTCTTCGCTTCCAAATCATCTAACTTAGCTAATTCATTAACCAAACCATAAAGAGCTGCGACACTTGCTTGATTGCCCTCTTGGGCTATGTATTGTTTCTTTAAAGAAATGTATTTTTGTAAATATTGATTCATCTGATTACCTCCCGAACACAAATCTAACTGTAGAATTTTTTCTTTTAATTTAAATTTTCTTACTCCCCATCCTCAGTCACTTCCCAAACTTCAGCTTGGTAAGGTTCTCCTTCACTATCGTATTTATTGGTATACCCAATAAATCGTTCATTTTTTCTTGGTCTCTTCTGGTTTCCCTTGATAACCTAAACAGCCCATACTCCAATTAGGTATAAAACTATCAAACCTAATATTGTATCCATATTGTTCACTTCCTTTAAGATTGGACCCATTTATCATTATCCATAATAAAGGGTTTCGCTAAACCTTCACCCGTATAGTTTTCGTATTTTGTATCTAAATATTTGTAACAATCTTCCTTGGTCGCAAATTTAATAGCTTGATAAGGCTCCTCAAAGGTTAATTTTTCAACAAAGAGATAGCCATCCTCACTTGGTACCAGGATGCCGACATGACCGATAAAGAGAGATTGTCCATCTAAATCATCATGGACTACTAGGGAGAGCATTCGAGCATTTTCATTAAACTTAAATTGAGAAAGGAACTGTTCCATCTTTTCAGCATGAACCTTGACATCTGTCGTTGCTTCAGTCTTAACTCTTGAGAATAAAATATCAAAAGCATCCTTGTCTTCCGCACCAAAGATTTTTCCTTTGTCAATGGCATCATTATCGACAAACAAGAGAGAATCATCTTTCTCTAATTTAGGAATTTCTATAGAATTTTTCAATAAACAATAACTGTTAATGCGACAGTTGGTCCCAACAAAATCACCTTTCTTAGGTGTCCAAAGATTGCTTATCTTCTCAACATCATAGTCTGTTTTGGTAAATGTAGAAAAATCCCCAGTGAGCCCAACTGAACCTACAGTAGCGTTATAATCATTTACAAGGTTGAAAAATGCATCCACACTGTCTTTATGCAAATGTGCAACCAAGGCTTTTCGAACTTCTTCTTCACTAGGTTTACTGTTCAAATTGCTATAAGTGGCTTTCCAGGAAACCTGATTGGACAGTGATTGACTGGCTGAGGTTTCAGTAGTACCATCAGATGTCTTTTGAGTTTGACTACATGCCATTAAGCTTAAAAGAAGCATGAAGTAAAGGCCAATAGATGCTAATTTTTTTATTTTCATAGGGTATCCTTTGTTAAAGTTTAAAAATCTTATTCTTTCGGTTGAGAATAGACTTCTATATGCTGCCCTAGTACCTTGATTTCTACTGGAAGCTCATCTGATTTGTCGCCGTCAACATCCGTTTCTAATGCAGCATCTGAAGAAATTTTTATATGACGAGCTTTTATATACTCGATATTATCATTTACGACAACATCACCTTTAAATAAATCAGGAATCACTGACAATTTAGTGAGAATTGAGGCATCTTTTAAGATCAAAATGTTAGCATAACCATCCTTATCTTCATCAAAGATTTTTTTATCAGCGAAATAATTGGTAAGGAGAACCAAGACATGACTGGCTGGGCCAATGTAATTTCCATTTTCTGTCTCAACTCTAATGTTAAATGCTTGATCCGTTACGACAGACTTCATGGTATTAATCGCATAGGCGAACATGCCAAACTTCGTTTTATCTTCTATCCCAACGTTATGGATGGCTTCTGGCAGTGAACCAATACTAAAGATATATCCAAAATAATTTCCGTTAGATTTGCCAATGTCGATCTTATTCGTAGAACTAAAATCAAGCTCGTCAATAGCTCCATCAATATCCTGATTAATCTCTAATAGCTTTGTGATGAGGTTTCCAGTTCCTCCTGGGATAATCGCAAGTTTAGGTATGTAGTCTTTTTCAGCAATACCTGAGATGACTTCATTGACAGTTCCATCTCCACCAAAAACAAGAACAGCATCATATCGCTCACGAGAAGCTTCTTCTGCAAAGTTTGTGGCGTCTTGCGCTTTCTCCGTAATTTTAATCTCCACATCTTCAAAATAGTCTCTAGCTTTATTCTCCAGTTTCACTTTATAATCTAAGGCTTTTTCGCCACCAGAGGTTGGATTAATAATCACCATTATTTTATTCATTTATAATTCTCCTGTCATTAGATTTTCATACTTTAACTAACCATCTCAAGTTTGGTCCATATAAATTTTGACCGCTTGGCATTCCTGCTCTTTAGCATAGGCAAACACCTCTGAAGCTCTAATGTAATCAAAGATATTTTCCTCTAAATCTTCATCCCAGATTGATTCATGAAATATTTCATTCTCTTGACATACTTCATAGAAAATATCGAGGTGAACCTGATAAAACTCTTCATCTTCATTTGGGGCTTGCCTTACCAACGATAGTTGAAACATTGGCTTATCAGATATAGTTGTAAACGTCCCTGTTTCAAATAAAATCATCTCATCCTCAATAGGCTCACGGCACAAGTCTTCAAAGATTGCTACCATTTCCTCTAAGGGCATCTTATCGGTGATTCTTTCTCTTAAAAATTCAAGTGATCGTTTCATATTTTTTCTCTTTCTAGATAAATAATCGTTCTTGTAAAAAACTTTTTTAAAATAAAATACCTACATCTTATATTATACTACATAAACAGAAAAAAAGACTGACAAGACGGTTTTCACCTTGGCTTCAGTCTAGTTTTTTTATAATCGGACTTGCCTCTGTAAGGACGTCTATCCCAAAATTAATTCCCTGTACTTGATAATGATAGATGGGGTCAGTATAAAACTTTTGAAGTCTTTTTTTGAGGTGACTATCTATCATTTCAAGTAAAATCCCATCTGATAAATGAGGAAATTCTGGTCCACTAAGTAAATCTTCTTCGAGCAAATTCAGGTCCCACCCCTCATCGATAGATCTGCAGAAAAGAATCTTACCAAAATCTATACAGTATTTTAGCTTTTGATTCTTTAAACCTTCGATTTAAGGAGAAATATCTATTTTCATGATAGATATTTCTCCTTAAGAAGCTAGATATTGCTAGATGTTTCTCTTTACCGCTCAATCCGTCTACTCAAGCAGTGGCATACACTCACAAAGAAGTCGGTTGACTATTGCATCTCTTCCATCGCTTCTTTTACATATCCCTCTACATCTTCAATCTCTACGAACATTGGATCTAAATGACATAAGAAGTGCCAGTCTTCGGAGCCTTTTTTTCTATAGAGAATTGCTTCGCCGTCTTCACTTCCCAAAAAGCTTCTATCGACTTCGTACCCTTTGCTTTCTAAGAAGGCTTTTACCTTGCGGAAGTTTGCTTCTCTAGCTTCGACATAAGCTTTCGCTTCATCGTTGTTAACGACATACGCGTCGATTTTTGTAGCGCCTTCGATTACTTTATCGTTTTTAACGGATAGATTTGAAATTTCTTTCCAAATAATGTCCACATTTTCCTCAGGGTCAAACGAAAATCTAGATAAAGGGACAATGTTTCCATTATAGACAATCTCCATATAATCCGGCAGATTTTTTGGATTAACATACTCCACTTCAAACCCATCTTCGTTTTCTAGAGTATACCCAGGGATTTTAGCTACAAAGGCTTTTCCCTCCTCTAAAGAATCAAAAGCAACTAAATCCTTTTGATAATCACCTTGATACAATTCCAATATATACATCATTAATCCTTCCAATATTTGAAAAACCAACCGAGATTTAAGCAACTTACAACCTAATTATCTATCCTAAGTATTCACATGTATTAAATAACAATGATAAATAAGTATAGTTTAGCCAGGATCTACATCTATAGAAGTTATTTTGTAACCATCCTCTTGGTATAAAAATTCTAATTGTAGGGTTAGATCTACTAATTCAGAATCGGAGGTCATCTGATATTCAACAGCAAAGCCAGTTTGATCATTGAATTCATAAACTTGTAGTTGAGAATACTCATAATTCGGATGGAAATTACATTCTACACCATATTCATCAATTTTATCAAAATCATTTAATTGTAAAGAGTCGTCAATGTATTCAAGTAACTCTTTTACATCATCAACTTCTAAACCATCAATACAATCCATAATATCACTATAGTTATTTAGATGAATTGCTCTTAAAATCTTTTTAAGTACTTCAATTACTTTTTCTTCATTTTGGCATTTTTCTTTGTACTCAAAATCATCGAATATTCCCATGATAATACTTCCTTTTCTAAAATTTAAAATGTTGTTTCCTTACTAATTCTATTAATAGCCAATATAGTATAAATTAAATAACCAATAGAAATAACATAGCATCCAGTCTTACAACTTACTACTTTTCATTTGATAATTTACAAATGTTTTTCCAGCCACTCGATCTTTTTAAAATCCTTATTGTTATTTTGTTCATTTCTATAGGAGTCTTGAGAAGAAGCTTTGTAAATACTTAGATACTGCTCCAGACTTGGAAGACGAAAAGTGATGCCTTCAATGTGAATAAGCTCTATATCCGATTCCGAAACTCCTGCAAAATCGAGTAAGGAATCGATACTTCCAAATTCAACACACTCTCTATCCTTTTGGAATTCATGCTCATGAATATCTATTAAGACGTAGCCTAAGTCTTTCATCACTTTCATTATCTTGTCCCAGTCATAAATTCTGAGATGGTCAGGTGCTTCCCAACCTCTAGGGTCACCAGGTACATGAATGTCAATGTCAGACGGCCCCCAATTTTCTTTCGTTCTAAACTCCAATCCCAAAGAACCCATCAGTGTCGGTGTAATTCCGACTCGATTTAAATGGAAACAAATGGTTTTAAATTCTTCAAATAAGAGACTCATGTTTACTCTAAACCTTTCATATAAATCTTCGTTATCTCTTCTTTATTACCTTGAACAAAATCATCTTCAGTTTCTAGAGTATATCCAGTTATTTTGGATATAAATTCTTTTCCTTCTTTTAAGGAACCAAATGCGACTAAATCTTTATAAGAAGGATTTTGATATAATTTCAACATATACATCTCTAGTCCTTCGGATTTTGAACGATTATCCACATTTCACTAACAAACTTACACACTCAACATGTGCTTATATCTAGCTTTTCCTTCTATAAATTGACTCAAGTTAAATTTCGGGTATTAGAGAATTGAAATATTCTCTTTCTAATCTATAACTATACCTATTCTGTTCGAGTTTCAGCTAAATATATTCCCCATTCAGCTAATTCTTCAGGCAAGTCATAAACAGTTTTTCCATTACTTTCATAGATTTCAGAGATTCCTGGTGAGGTCTTAGAAAAAGTTTTCCAAGCTGTCACTAGTTCTTCTACAAATTGAATATTATGAGATTCAAAAAAGTCATTAAATTTCGATAGTTCTTTACTATAAATTGTCACAACATTATAGCTATCAAGCATGATCTCATCATGACTTTTATGCCCACCAAATCCAAACTTACTTAATCCATCATTAACAAGTAAATCACCGTATCTAATCAACAGTGCTAGGCATTCTTCTCTTGAACAACCATCAATATAATAAACATCCTTATGGGATTCCTTGATAATATTATTTGCTATCACTTTTTCTCTATCAATACTGACAGGCAGTTCCAAAATAAAAAACAAAGGCTCGTCATGAATCACAATAAAGTGTTGAAAAACCTCTAATATTTTTTCTGCGTGTACATTCGCCATCAAATGATGTTCAGTTAACTTTGTAAATGATTCAAACAGGTTTTCTACCAAGTTAACTCGGTGACCTTTTACTAAATTCAACATTATGCGCCTCCAGAAAATTTAAACAATACTCACATCTATAATCTCATTATACCATTATACCATTAAACCCCTGAAAAGACTGCAACTTCACAGTCACAGTTTCTTATCTGAAAGCTAATTCATTCGTCTATAAAATGTGATGAGGACTATATTCAACTAATTCAATTACTTTTTTTCAACAGGGAATAGTATCTCCTGATTACTGTTATATAACTTTTGAATAGATAGAATACTTCTCCTTTATGTTTATTAATTTATGTGTTTGTACGGATGAACGTATTTTATCATAAAAATTTTCATAGTAACAATTTCTAAAGAAAGTTAAGATAGATCAGACTTTAATTCCATAGAACCATCTCAGATTGAGTTAGTTATCATAAAACAGAGTGGGGCTTTTCTATTCTCATTAACTCTTTGTCAATGGAAATTAAAATGTCCCCACAGAGGAAACAAAAATAGATTTTGATTATTTCTAGTTATTACTTCTTCTCACCTCAAAAAATTTCTCACTCTAATACTTCCCACCTAAACGACAAAAAGCCTTGCAATCAAGGCTTTTCATTATCCCTTTCGTTACAAGATTTTTACTCTTTTATAAGTAATCCTCTACACACTCGACATGTGGTAATATTCTGCTTTTATACTAATAAACAAAAGGCAATAAAAATCATTTTAAAATGATACTGTAGAACGGAAAGTTGATCACTTCTTCCAAAAGAAACATCATCCATTCTATAATTTAAAATCCTTTTCCTTACTAATTCTATTACTAGCCAATATAGTATAAATTAAATAACCAATAAAAATGATAATAAAAATAACATAGCAGCCAGTCTTACAACTTACTACTTTTCATATGATAATTTACAAATGTTTTGCCAGCCACTCAATCTTTTTAAAATCCTTATTGTTATTGTGATCATTTCGATAGGAGTCTTGAGAAGAAGCTTTGTAAATACTTAGATATTGCTCTATACTTGGAAGACGAAAAGTGATGCCTTCAATGTGAATAAGCTCTATATCCGATTCCGAAACTCCTGCAAAATCAGGTAAGGAATCGATACTTCCAAATTCAACACTCACTCTATCCTTTTGGAATTCATGCTCATGAATATCTATTAAGGCATAACCTAAGTGATTCATCACTTTCATTATCTTGTCCCAGTCATAAATTCTGAGATGTTCAGGTGCTTCCCAACCTCTAGGGTCACCAGGCACATGAATGTCAATGTCAGACGGCTCCCAATTTTCTTTCGTTCTAAACTCCAATCCCAAAGACCCCATCAGTGTTGGTGTAATTCCAACTCGATTTAAATGGAAACAAATGGTTTTAAATTCTTCAAATAAGAGACTCATGTTTACTCTAAACCTTTCATCTAAATGTTCGTTATTTCTACTTTATTACCTTGAACAAAATCATATTCGTTTTCTAGAGTATATCCAGGGATTTGAGCAGCAAAGGCTTTCCCCTCTTCTAAAGAATCAAAAGCGACTAAATCTTTCTGATAAACACCTTGATACAATTCCAATAGATACTTCTTTAAACCTTTCAGTATTTGATAAACTATCCGAGATTTTAAGCGATATACAATTTAATTATCTATCCTAAGTATATAACAAACGTAATTAAGTATAGTTTAGCCAGGATCTACGTCTATAGAAGTTATTTTGTAATCATCCTCATTATATAAAAACTCTAATTGTAGGGTTAAATCTACTAATTCAGAATTGGAGGTCATCTGATATTCAACAGCAAAGCCAGTTTGATCATTAAATTCATAAACTTGTAGCTGAGAATACTCATAATTCGGATGGAAATTACATTCTACACCATATTCATCAATTTTATCAAAATCATTTAATTGTAAAGAATCGTCAATGTATTCAAGTAACTCTCTTACATCATCAACTTCTGAACCATCAACACAATCCATAATATCTCTATAATTATTGAGATGAATTGCTCTTAAAATCTTTTTAAGTACTTCAATTACTTTTTCTTCATTTTGGTAGTTTTCTTTGTACTCAAAATCATCGAATATTCCCATGATAATAGTTCCTTTTCTAAAATTTAAAATATTTTTTTCTTACTAATTCTATTATTAGCCAATATAGTATAAATTAAATAACCAACAAAAATGATAATAAAAATAACATTAATTTTTAACACAAAATAAAGGTTTAACAAATTTGCGAACGCATGAAAGAATATACAGTATCCCACAGATTTCGTTTGACGGTAAAGAACTCCTAAAACAAAACTTAAAAATAATGTATATATAAAAAATAAAATAAAAGGAAATCCTTGATGACTTTCTCCAACTATAAACCATAAAGGCAGATGCCAAATTCCCCAGATTGAACCTACAATCAAATTAGATTGCCAATAATTATATTTTTTATCAAGTAACGGTTGTAGTATGCCTCTCCATCCTAATTCTTCATGTCCACCACCAAAAAAAATTAGTTGAATAAAGAATAATGGCATCAGATAAAGTGATACTCCGTTTAATTCTAAGGAAGATACAGAAAATAGTATCAAAATTGCTAACATATGAATAATGAAATAGATACTACTATTTTCTCTCTTATTAAATAAAAAATGTTTAAATTTTATATTATTCCTTTTCAAATAAAACCCACTTGCAATAGCTGGTCCGAGTGCACCTATTATTTGTAATATTCTTCCTATAAAAGTTTCTAATCCAAAAATATTAGATTGTGTAAATATGGCAAGAAGCCCCCAAGCTATATAAGTAATTCCAAATGTAGAACAAAGATAATTTTTTAAATCCTTTTTGTCAATTTCTGTCATTTTATCTTCCTTAGCTTGATTATTTTATGAATAATATTTTTTCTGCTTCTAAGTTGCACTCGATTTATAACTAACTATATTCTATCACAAAAATGCAAAAAAAGCCTTACAATCAAGGCTTTTTTTAGCCTCTTTCGTTACAAGGTTTTTACGGTTTTACAAGCAAAGATACACACTCGACGGTTCGCTCTTACCGAATTGTTTCGTCGTAAACTTAATTACTATTGGAACACCACTCATGATTCATCACCTATAAATAATTTTAATTCTTTAATGAAATATTCTTCATTTCCAATTATTGTTTCATCTTCTGAGGGATCTTTAACAGTAAATACACCAAACTTTTGAACTAAGTCATCGATTCCATACATAAAATCAACATTTACTTTATTCTGAGGGATACGTTCCTTCGCTGGGTAAATCAAACCTGCACCTATGAATTTATCTCCATATTGCAAATGATAATAATAAGAATATCCATGAAGTTGTCTGATGTCTTCGTTGTCAACATCACGTCCATTAAATTCCATATTTTTAAATTTGGCATCTAATACTACAATTTCTCCAGTCAATCTATGACGTAATACAAAATCCGGATAGTTATTTTTCGCATAAAATGTTTGCTCATAAAAACGCAATTCTTCTTGTGCCTCGACTTCCCAATCATGAAGGTGAATTTTCATCAAATTATATATATACATCTCCCACAAGAATGAGGCATCTACTAAATACCCACTTACGCTATTAGATTTGTTTGTATTTCCATCATTAAACTCTCTCAGATTTAATATGTACTGAGCATATTGAAGTGGCTTCTTGTAATTTGCATATAAACTATTTTTCAGAATCTTATCTTTTAAAATACTATTAACAGTATACTTTGATGGTCTTCGTCCAGAAAAACTTTCAGCCAAATAATTTCTTACACTCAAAATATCAGGTAGCACAGCTTGTTCAACGTTACACTCTTTAATAGCACAATATAAAATATCAATAATATTTTGTGCATTTTCTCTTTCAGGATATCTGAAACTAATTTTTTTGTCTGATGATACTAAGTCATTAGTTATATAACGTTCAATATCAATATTCCCTCGAATGCTATAATCTCTGTCCTTTTTATACACATATTTTTTAGGGAGATTCGTTCCTGCAACTTTTCGAAGAGATACTAAAAATAAATATTGAACAATTAGAGAATATACTCCACTACTGTCACTACTTGTTTCGGATGAATCGATATCGACATAAATCCCACAACAAAAATTTATTATTCTCCGAAAAAACAAATCAGAGCATTGGGTTTTTATTTCTAATTTATCTTTTCCAACATTAACAATACCTGTATACAGACCCGCCATTATTGCGAAGTCATCACCATTTTGATTTATACGATAAATTAACTGTGGCTTTTCTTCTTTATCGCTATCGCGTTTATGTGCATGATACTCAGAAAATGAAATTAATTTTAATCCATTATCTTTATCAAACACTTCTGTCGTCATTTCTTTTATTGCAATCTTTTTACAAGCATTATTAACTAAACGTTCTCTATCCTCATCACTTTTTGCTCCTTTTACTACTGACAGCCCTACAACAGTATCGTGAGCATATTTAAAACTCCCAATTAATTCCGTGTTTACTTTGGTCACTAACTTTTCAACTTTTGCCATAGTTAAATACCAAACTCATTTTGAGCTTTTTTCACATAATCATCTACTTCACTTTCATCTGCTACTTGTCGTATGTATTCCTGTAGCGTACCAAGAATGAAATTTTCAAAAACGATATTTTTAGCAGTTTTTGTTATCCTTTTCTGATTTGATACATTTAATATTTTTAAGAAAAATGCATGCCCTATCTCATAACTTCTGCCTAAGCCCATTCCTTTGTTACATATATAGTCATTTAACTTTTTGCACGACTCGATATAATCGGAAACAGTCTCTTCATTAAATCCCTTCTCAATCAATAAATCTTCTATGATTTCATAATTGCAGAACATAGAAACCCATTTAAATCTTCTTCTTAAGGCGAGATCAAACGGATCAATACTTCTATCAACATCATTCATTATTCCAACAAAATGAATATTAAATGGAATTCCAAAGAACGCTCTATCATTAATATTTTTATAAATAAGCTCATCATTATTATCAACTGTTTCTATCACTCTTGATAAAGCGGTAGAAACTAAACTAGAAGATGGCTCTGTATATTCTCCAGAAAAATCATAATCTCTATATTCTAGTAAAGTAAATGTTTCTCCGAAGATATTAGACAAGTTACCCCGATTTATTTCATCAACAACATAAAAATATTGTGGCCAGTTTTCATAAGTTATGTTTTTTTCAACATCTGTTTTACGCCCCTCATAATGCTCCGAATAATACTTTTCATTTTCTTTTTTTACTCTAATACAAAAGTCTTTAAAAGTACCGTTAATTACCTTTAGATCTAAATTTCCTCCAACAATACCTACCGGTTTGATTCCTTCTATAAAATCTTGGTACGTATACGATGGATGAAACTGAGTAAATAAAGAATCTTTATATAATGTACTGTTTATTGACTGAAGCTTTTTAATTCCATTTGATACGCTATACGTCTTCCCTGTACCTGGAGCACCATTAAATATTATGTTGTTTGAATTAATATCAGAAAGTTCTTTTACATTATATGAGGTATCTGTGAGGAACCATAAAAATTCGGTCAGCTTTATATGAGCCAATAAATCTGATGACTCACCAATTTCAGCCCATATCTTCGCTCGGGAATATATATGGTTATTTAGTTGAAGCACTGTCTCGCATTCATTTGTATCAACATCAAGAATTTCTGCAATACTATATAAACTTTCATCTCTATAAATCCATGTTAACTCATATTTATAGTTTGAGGTTTCTAGCATTGACATTAATACTGATATTTTTCTAAGCAGCTGTTTCCCAGAAAATTTTATATATTCATCGCTCTTTTCAATCTCATATATTTCTTCAAGAGAAGCTGCATGTATCAGCTTCATTATTAACTTAGATATATTTGAGTTATAATCATTTTCTATCTTACTAATATCATCAAAAAACTTGTCCTTTTTCTGATAACCATCGTAAAATCCACCTTTTGAATGCTTATAAATCATATAACCATTTGAAGATAGCCCTGGTCTAGCATGTCCGAATAGTTTTTCTTGATGTTCCAAATAGCTAGGCAGATATGTTTTATCATTTTCATTTTGTTTGATCCATTTATCTATAGGAAATTCTTCGATATCTCCGAGCTCATCCACATATTTTTTCCAGTAAGTTAAATTCTTTTGATAATCCGCTATTTGAAATTGGTCATCAAATTTATCATATAATTCTTTAAATATTTCTTGTTTCATAAAATTCTATTTCCTTTCCTTAGAATGTCAATCTCATCTGCCAGTGCTCCCTAATCCACCTTTGCGCGTGCTAAGATAAACAGTTCTTTTTGTTTTTCCTTCGTAAGCATATTGATGCGATCCATTCCCTCTATACTATCTTCTGCAAGCACCATTTCTATATTCTTTGTCAGTGTTTGAAGAACTGAATTAGAATAGTGTCAACTCCCAGTTATTGACCAGTTCTTGCAGTGACGATAAAACAGCTAAAATAAGGCTTTGTGGTTGGCTATCTATGTGATTTAACGATTGTTCACTAGAAAATATGATATATTCAACGGTTTATTCACTTACCTGAGTTCACTTTTGACATCAAAACTACCACCTCAACATGTGGTGCTAGCAAACTTCTATATTATAGAATGAAAGTATGTAAAAGTGATTTTGGAATAATACTATAGAACGGAACTATTAAAATTTATTTAGTAAGGAAATCCCCTAACTCACTGACCAATCCTTGCTTTATAGAACAGAAATTAATACTCTGAACTTTCGTCTCACGTAATGTAATTTTTTCTTCAGTAGTATAAAAACCTATTTCATCTTGAGTGAAGAAATCTAGTGCATCATATCGACGTATAGGTATAAGATTTTCATTATAATAAACCAGCATTTTAATTGGATTGGCTCGTAATACCTCAGCCACCCCAGAATCCGCAGTCGCAAAATAATGGAGATAAATCACATCTGAGTTTTCAATATAATCGAATAAAGTACTTTGTTCCAAGAGTCTTATATGAAAAATATCCCATGCTGTATTATGTATTTTATCAATTAACTTCTTAGCCCCTAGCTGCAACTTTTTAAATATTTCTTGAACAGTACTATCATTTTTCAAAAATAGTATTAATAAAGTCATTTCTAATTCTAAAAATATGCATAAATCCTCAAAACAATAGCGTTTAAACTCAGCGACTTTAGCTTTTGTAGAAAGATTTTTTGTATTTTTCAAAATGAATGCTTTCAATATATAGCAACACACTGCCTCATACTGTTGTATCACCTCATCATTGCTTAGGTAGTTTTCTGCATCTTCCCAGATTTCTTTCATCCAAATATATTTATCTGGTTTTAGAGTCTGAGGCACATTAGATTGAAATACTTCAAAATTTGTGCTATCAAAATAAACATAACTTTCAATCATTTTGGCTAATAATTCACGATTTATTGGGGTGGTATATCTTTCCATTAAAGCAGTTGAAATATTATTTGTTAGACGCAACGATTTAATCTCGTGTAAAAATTTAATTAAATTCTCCTTATCTGGGACATTTCTTCCTCTATATAAATCATGTATGTAGGTAAAAATGTTTAAGTCATAATTGATAATTCTGGCAACGGGTAAGAAATTATCCTTAGCATTCACAGTATTTTTATCAATAACCCAAATTTTTTGGTAATCTCCCAAACCAATCAGATTAAACTTTCCATAGCTAAATGATTTGCCTATATTACCAAAATTTGACTTTTCTTCATCAAATAGAAAAACTCTACACTCATGAAGGTTCCATCTATTGAAAACTTCTATTTTCTGTATGGTCGTTTCACTCTTAACTAGCTCCTGAATAAAAGGATATATTTCAAGCATAGGTGTTTAACCTCCAAAAATACTTAGTTGTCTTGTTCATAACGAATAATTTCTTCCCAATAATCATACTCATCACAAATATACAACATTGCATTAAATAACTTCAAAAACTCTTGTTCTTCGATTTCTTTCTCCCACCGACCATGACTAATCATATGTCGATTTGGTTCATCAAGTGTAAATCTATTAGTATCTTTGAAGAAACTATACAGCCAGTGCATCAGTCCTACATCGCTAAACGACTTATCAATAAATATATTATCAATTTCCTTAATCGCTCGGTGACCTACTGGTATTTTTTTCTCTAATGAAGTCATTTCTGAAATTCTATTTAGTGCACCATCGATTGCCAAACTTCCCAAAGTGTATGCTGCATAAAAGTTTCGATTAAAGTAGCAATCAACCATTGATTTTACAAGAGGAGCTGAATAACACGGCGAATTTTGTAAGTCAATAATAAAATCCTCATTTTTTAGTTTATCCCTAAGCAGCTCTATCCATTCGTCCTCCAATGTATTCCATTCCTCAGCAAGTAAACGTTGATAAACATTTCTATCACGAAAATAAATAACCCATCCATTTTCTGCCAGCAGTTGAACTCGAGAAATAATCTGCTCAATTTCTTCTTTTGTATAAATCGAAGGCAGTGATTTTAAAAGTTCATTGATGCCACTAAAAATCTTTGAATAATCAATTTGATAGCTAGCAATTAAATTTTTTGCAGAATCTGCAATGTTTTGAATTGCTTGCAAGTGTGTACTTGACAACGTTTTATTGTACGACGCAACCACTTCTGACATGACATTAATAGCGCTTTTTTCAACTTGAATTAATGAAGGCAGACTTACTAAAGGAGTCGTCAAATTAGCAAAATTTACTAATTTAGCTGAATTTAATACATTTGAAGTTGCAATTAATTCTGAAATAATGTTAGCATTTACAGTTGCTTGAAAGTTACTAAAGGTATCAGCCAAAACAGAAATAGATGTAGTATTTTGTCCCAATTTTATCTTCTCAGAGTCGTTTGTTGAGCTGTCTATGGCAATTTTTATAGAGTCTTTTTCAACTTTCTTCACTTTATTACTATCAGTCATTTCGTCCTCCCAAAACAGCTTATTCATATTGTTTATTATACCACTAAAACCACAATAAGACCTTAACCATTCGGTCACAGTCGATTGAAACTCTACCTCAGTCCATCTAAAACTTGAAGGCAATTTCCCCCTTTTTATGTGCTTGTTATTCTGTCCAATAACAAGCACATAATTAAACCATTTTATTTTCTAAACTTAGAATTTTAATCGTTAACTAAGATAATATTCTAAAAAGTTATTGACTCCTGTTAGATGGTAATGCTTACTATAAAATTGCTAGATTTTCTGTAAGAATATAAACCACTGTTCTATTTCTACTTCGCTGATGCCTCAGCTCGTACAAGCAGTGATACCGCCTCCACGTGATGCGTCTGTGGAAAAAGATCCACCGGCTGGGCTTTCCTCAACTCATATCCCAACTCTTGGTAGAGTTTGATATCACGCGCCATGGTTGCGACATTACAAGAGATATAGGCGACGCGATCAGCTCCTGTTTGGGCGCTTGCTTTGATAAAGCTTTCCGCCAAGCCCTTGCGTGGTGGGTCGACCAGAATGGCGGTTGGTTGGATGCCTTCTTTGAGCCAATTCTTCATTGCATTTTCAGCAGTATCACAGACATAGTGGGCATTTGTGATATTATTTAATGCAGCATTCTTCTTGCTATTCTCGACTGCTTCTGCAATCACTTCAACACCGTAGACTTCTTTAACATGCTTTGCAACTGACAAACCAATAGTCCCAATTCCTGAGTAGGCATCGATTACGACATCATCTTCTCTTAAGCCTACAAAGTCAATAGCTGTCTGGTAGAGCTTCTCTGCCATTTCGGTATTGACCTGGTAAAAGGCTGGTCCAGAGATTTGGAAATCATTTCCCAACATTTGATCCGTAATGTAATCTTGACCATATAGCGTACGCCATTCTTTTCCAAAAATGGCATTGGTATTCTGGTCATTGATATTTTGCATAACAGAGACAATCTCAGGGAACTGCTTGATGATTTGTTCAATCAATTGCTCCACTCGGAAAATTTTAGGACGTGTAGTCACTATGATAACCATGATTTGTCCTGAATGATGCCCTCGACGCACAACGAGGTTCCGAATCAAGCCAGACTGTTCCTTTTCATCATAAGGTTTCAAATCATACCGACGAAGTAAGTCACGTAGGACTAATACAACTTGATCGATCACTGGATCTTGGATAAAGAAATCTTCGAGTGGCATGAGGTCGTGAGAATTCTTACGGAAAAAACCAGTTTCCAGAACACCATTGACGCGACGAACAGGAACCTGAGCCTTGTTACGATACTTGATAGGATGTTCCATGCCAAGTGTATCTGCAACCTCAATATCCGTGATTCCTGCAATCTTGTATAGGCTATCTTTTACTTGCTTGGTTTTAAACTTTAGTTGCTCTGGATAAGCTAGATGTCCCAAGTCGGCAATACCTGAACGTAGGTAAGCTAGGTCAAGGTCTTGGTTACGATGAGGTGACTGAACAAGGTATTCTTCAACCTTCCCAAAGCCAATCTTTTTATTGACTTTAAGGACACGCATGAGAATTTTTTCGGTCGGAAGAGCATTTTCTACAAAAAAGACCAAGCCATTTACCTTTGCAACACCCGCTCCTTCATGTGTCAAATCGACAATTTCAACTTCTACAATATCATTTTTCTTTAACATATGTTTCACTTTCTATGAGCCGACAAAAAAAGACGGCAACAATCCTGTTACCATCTATTATACCATGAATTGACCTAAGCACCAAAACTCTTGAAGAAATCAAGAATAGCTTGCCAAATTGAGCTGAGGATGTTTCCACCGTCTTGAATCGCTTTATTGGCATCAAAGTTTAGGTCGATATTGCTGAAACTATCACCTGCCTGCGCAACAATACTTTGTTTTAAATCTTTTAGTGTCTTTGTAAAGTCCTCGTTATTAAGAATATCACTCTTTGAAAGATTGAAGGCGAAGTTGATGATGACATTCACTTGATTACCTGTAACGACCTGATCTAGTTTATAGTTCTTTAAAGTGTCTTCTACAATCTTACGAACATCATCCTCTGTGAGCTCACCTTTAGACTCTTTGGCTTTAGCAATAGCAGACTTGATATCAGCGAGGGCTACGTTCAGTTTATTGGCATCATAGCCTGATTTGTCCTTGTTTTCATCATTGATATCTGACAAGGCTTTTAACTCCTCCTGAGCCAAGTTTTTATTTTCTTGTGGAAGTTTGACACCATTGGACTCAAGGGAATAGTAAATACCTGCTAGGGCACTTTCACCAGTAACTGGGATTGGTGCCGCAACGGTGATACGCGCGTGCTCCACACCCAAGGTAACAGCCGCATTACGGTACATATCTTGTGTCACTTTAGTGATGTTTTCAGGTGTTTCAATCTTGACCTCAAGTGGTGATTTTTCTCCTAATTTTTGAATTTTTGCTGATGAATAAAGTTGAAGACTTGAATCGTTTGCGACATTCATAATTTTTGAGTAGACATCTGGTGTCATGGTCTTCAAATCTTTAGTATCTTTTGAGGCATCATAGCCAAGTTTTTTAAGTGTTTGATTTTTTTGATCTTCCGTTAATGAAGAACCCAAGACGTACTCAGGTTGAACATAGGTTTCATCAATTACTTTTTGAACATCAGTAGCTGCCTGGGCGCTTTGCAGTGTTGCAACTGCTAAAAGTACTGCAGCGCTAGTCAGAAAGAATTTCTTTCGCATGAGACGTTCCTCCTTTTCCACTCTAGCATATTAAAGTATCCTTAAAGAAAACTTATAAAAGAGAGTGGGACAGAAATCGGTAATTCGTTAGAATTCGATTTCGTCGTCTCACCTCCGCACAGTTGAGTAGGGCTGTAAAAGCTGATGAAATCAGCGTAGTAGAGCCCACTCAACCACTGCGTCTTGCTCGATAATCCAAAGACAATTGAGAGGCTAGGACTTTTATCCCAGCCTCTCAAAATAGATTAAAAATTTTCATAATATAGAGATTTAATTGAACCTGTCTAGAGTAATAATAGTTTCCCCCATCCACATATAGTTCTCCACCCTGAAAGATAGAAATGGGGTTGATGTAGCGATAGGTTTTTCCTGTTGTATTCCCTAGTATCGGCGCAACTGTATCTCTGGAGTATTGCTTAGCTAGTGCAATAGTATTCTTTTTCCCATTTTGGGCGATAAAATCAATATAAGCAGGTCCAAAGTTATAAGCCTGTATAGCCGTCCAGACATCTACTCCTTTTTCTTGAGCTAGATAGAGGTTTTCTGTTAAGGTTTGAACCCCTTGCCGAATACTACTAGCATTATCGTTTATGGTATCAGTAGAGCCACTAGCAGATTCACTTGACTGCATCACGTCTCCTTCTTTACCCTTCGTTTCTGTATAGATCATGGCGAGCACAAGCTCTTCGTTTGCTGGAGTATCTCTTTCGTTCAAGATTTCACGTACCATAGGTTGATAAGTCATGACTTGTTTGACATCCTGACGAATGAGAAAAGCTTTATATCCAACGAAAAGGAAGATTGCTAGCACTAGCACTCTTCGTATCAATTTAAACATTATTTATTTTGAATATCCTCGATGTTTTTGATTAAGATAGAATAAGTCCCATTATCATTTTGGATAAACTCAACGGATTCTGCATCTTGATAGACATTGTTTGGTACGATGAGTTCAATTCCGTTTGACAAGGAAAGTTTCTGATTCTCAAATCTCTTTAACTGACGACTGGCATCAATCTCATCAAACTGTACTGGCTCTGGTACCGCCTCTTTGACCTGGTCAATGAAGCTAAGCCGAGCAGTCAGATTATTATCGAAAAGATCATTGGCTAATTTTTCTGGAGAGAGCTCATTGTTCTCTTCAAGATTATTGAAAATTGCTGATTTTACCTTTGATTGAAATTGAAAATCATCTGTATTAAAGGTTTCGGCAATTTTTTGAGCCGTTTTTTCTAGTTCCTTAATAGATTTCTTAGGTGAAATCTTTGGTTGTGCTTGAATAAGATTCTCAGAAAAGTAGTTCAAAAAGGCACCATTATACTTGATGCGTTTTTCGATCAAGTGGTACTTGCGGCTTTGGAGGTTAACAACTAGGGCTTCATCTGCTCCAGTTCCAAATCCAGGTAAGTTATTTTGTGTTAGTTTGATCGGATTGTCAACCTCGCCACCTAAGTGTGTCAAAGTTTCACGCAATGCAATTCGTAAAAAGGCAAAGTGTTCGACTCCCTCTTTTGAAAACTGGACAAAGACCAAATCATTGGTCTTTTGATTTTCAGATACAGAGAATTCCTCTTTCCAGAGATTGGTAATTGTCACTGAAGTTTCCATTAGATCTTCTGTGATGTGGTTGAAAAAAGGATTATCCTCTTCGAAAATACCAGTTTTGGCATCGTCCGAATAAACACGCTCCACTTTTTTACGCAAGTATTCCTCGATTTTAGGAGTGATATTGAGAAACTTATCTGCTAAGAACAACTCTGTATCATCAGGGCTGAACTGATGGATAATGGCTTTCTTAATATAAATGTCCATAAAATGTTAGTCCTCATATAATGGGAAGGCATCTGTCAAAGCTTTGACTTCACTTCTCACTTCTTCTAAGACAGCTTCATTTTCTGCATTTTTAAGGGCTTTGATAATCAATTCAGCAACTTGACGGCTTTCTTTTTCACCAAAACCACGAGCAGTAATTGCTGCCGCTCCGATACGAATCCCACTTGTCTTGAATGGTGACAATGTTTCGTAAGGGATTGAGTTTTTATTAAGGGTAATGTTGACCTCATCCAATAAGTTTTGGGCTACTTTACCACTTTCTACAACCTTTGTGACATCCACAAGGAAGAGGTGATTCTCAGTACCTCCAGAGATAATACGGAAATCAGGATCTTGCAAGAAGACATCTGCCATAGCCTTACTGTTCTTGATAACATTAGCAGCATATTCTTTAAAAGCAGGATCCAATACTTCTTTGAATGAAACAGCTTTTGCTGCGATAACATGCTCTAATGGTCCACCTTGAATACCAGGGAAAATAGCTGAATTAATTTTCTTTGCAAGATCTTCGTCGTTAGTCAAAATCAAACCGCCACGTGGTCCACGAAGGGTTTTGTGAGTCGTTGTTGTAGTGATATGTGCATAAGGCACTGGATTTGGGTGAAGGCCCGCTGCAACCAATCCAGCAATGTGAGCCATATCGACCATCAATTTTGCCCCAACAGCATCTGCAATTTCACGGAATTTAGAGAAATCGATAATGTGAGAATAAGCTGAAGCTCCGGCAACAATTAGTTTTGGTTGCGCTTCTTGGGCTTGTTTCAAGATAGCATCAAAATCCAAGAGTTCTGTCTCAGGATCAACACTATATGAAACAAAGTTGTAGGTTTGACCTGAGAAACTGACAGGAGCTCCGTGGGTCAGGTGACCACCTGCAGCTAGATCCATTCCCATAACTGTATCACCTGGCTCAATCAAAGCCATATAAGCAGCACAGTTAGCCTGACTTCCTGAGTGAGGTTGGACATTGGCAAATTTTGCTCCGAAGATTTCCTTAGCCCGTTCAATCGCTAGACTTTCGACGACATCTACTACATTCGTACCACCGTAATAACGACGTCCTGGGTAACCTTCAGCATATTTATTGGTCAAGATGGACCCTTGCGCAGCCATAACAGCCTTTGATACTACGTTTTCAGAAGCAATCAACTCGATGTTGTTTTGTTGGCGTTCTTCTTCTCTAGCAATGGCATTCCAAAGCTCTGCGTCATATGTTTTAAAATCATCTTTGTCAAAAATCATAGGGATTCTCCTTTAATCAATTTAATAAATCGTTTCTGTGTTTTATCGCAGGTATAACCAACTTTTTCATAGAAAGTATGAGCGCCAATACGATGGTCTGCAGAGTTCAAACGTATAAACGTGTAGCCACGTATTTCTGCTTCTTGTTCTAATCCTTCGAGTAGAGCTTTTCCGATTCCTTTACCTTGCATTTGGGGTAATACTGCCAAAGCTAAAATATTAAATCCTGCATGTGAATAGAGTGATTCGTAGACTTCTGCATGAACATAACCTAGTAAGTCATGGTTAGTTGGATTCTCGAAACCTAGTAGGAAATGATGAGGATCTTGAGACATTTTAGCTAGTTGACTAGCCGTTTCATCTGGACTAAAAGCATAACCTAAAGCCTCTTTGTTAATCTCATAAATAGATGCAACATCAGTTGCTTTCAAAGCACGTAGCATATCATACCTCCTCAAAAGGGATTGCTGATATCTTGGAAAGAATATCTTCTCGTGTAATCGCTCCTTGGCGTAGAATCTTCACCTTGTCGCCAGATAAGGCTATAATAGTCGAATCTTGACCTGTTAAAAAAGCATCATCTTCTATTCCCAGAACCTCTTGATCAAAATCTTGTAGAATCTTGTAGAAGCTAACCCCACTAGCTTGACCTGAGAGATTAGCAGATGGACCGATTAAAGGACCAAACTCACGGATTAATTCCAAGGTAACAGGATGACTCGGCATCCGAAAACCAACTGTAGCCATGTCTGAGTTGACCCAGTAAGGAACCCTTTCATTCGCTTCTAGGATAATGGTCAATGGACCAGGTAAAAAGTGGTCAACTAGTTGTTGTAAATAGGGTGGCTGATTCTTAGAAAAGCTCAAGATATCGTCCAGACCAGCGACATTTAGATTGAGTGCCTTGTCTCTAGGACGACGTTTCAGTTGGTAGACATGGTCAACAGCTTTTTCATCTAGTGCCTTTGCAAAGAGGCCATAAACTGTTTCTGTAGGCAAAACTACAGCTTTACCTTTTTCCAACTCTTGCTTAATTTTCTCCATCATCAACAACAACCATCCTATCTTGACCAAATTGGTCCTTGATTATCCTCACTTGTTTTTCAGGAAGATTCTCCCTAAAAATTGCTGGGACACTTTGTCCTTGTTTGTAACCAATTTCAAGGTAAATCTTACCACCATCATTTAGATAGTCCTTGGAATCTTCCGCGATTCTGCGATAGATTGCTAAACCATCTTCATCTGCAAAGAGTGCCAGATGAGGTTCGGAATGTAGGACATTCAAACCAACTTCTTCTTGGTCTTCATGAGAAATGTATGGTGGATTGGATACAATTATATCATATTTTGCAGAAATTTCAGAGAAACAATCAGAATTGATAAATGAGAGATTTAGATCTTGAACCTTAGCATTCTCCATTGCTAGCTCTAAAGCATCCTGAGAAATATCTGCAGCTGTAACCGACCAATCTGGTCTATTTTTAGCTAGAGCTAGCGCAATCGCTCCGCTTCCTGTCCCAATATCTAATACTTTGAGATTTTCCTTTGGATTCTCAGACAAAATGACTTCCACCAACTCTTCTGTCTCAGGGCGAGGAATCAAGACTCTCTCATCCACCTTTAACTGCATCCCAAAGAATTTAGCATGACCAATGATGTACTGGGCGGGAATGTGGTTAGCTAGCTTGATGAAAATGTCCTCTACAAATTTGTAATCTTCATCAGTGATTTCTTGATGAAGTGTGAAGACGAAGTCTGTAAAAGAGAGATTTTTCAGGCTACGATAGACAAAGGAGAGGCTTTCTGCTTCCTCTCCTTGTCTTATCAACTCTTCTTCAAAATCTGAAAATAATTGAGCTAATTTCATTATTTGTTTAATTCTTCTAATTTCTGTGTTTGGTCATAAAGAACCAAGGCATCCACAACTTCATCCAATTTACCAGACAAAATCGTATCTAGTTTTTGAAGGGTTAATCCAATACGGTGGTCTGTTACACGATTTTGTGGGAAATTATAAGTGCGAATCCGCTCTGAACGATCACCAGTACCGATTGTTGATTTACGCTCAGCGTCTTGCTCATCTTGTGCAATCTGTGCAAAGTGGTCAGCAACACGCGCACGGATGATTTTCATGGCCTTCTCACGGTTTTTCTGTTGGGTACGTTCTTCCTGCATCTCAACCTTGATATTGGTCGGCAAGTGAACGATACGAACTGCAGTCGCAACCTTGTTGACGTTCTGTCCACCAGCACCAGACGCGTGGTAGATGTCAACACGAAGGTCTTTTGGATCAATATCGTATTCAACTTCTTCTACTTCAGGCATGACAAGAACTGTCGCTGTCGAGGTATGGACACGACCTTGACTCTCTGTCACAGGAACACGTTGAACACGGTGAGCACCAGACTCATACTTAAGCTTAGAGTATACAGACTGACCTGACACCATGGCAACCACTTCTTTGAAACCACCGACACCGTTCATAGAAGCCTCCATGACTTCAAAGCGCCAACCTTGAGCTTCAGCATACTTTTGGTACATGGTTAGAAGGTCGCCAGCGAAAAGTGCTGCCTCATCTCCTCCTGCAGCTCCACGGATTTCAAGGATGATGTTCTTGTCATCATTTGGATCTTTTGGAAGAAGCAAGATTTTGAGTTTTTCTTCGTACTCTTCTTTTTCGGCCTTGGCATCTTTGAGTTCTTGTTTGGCCATTTCTTCCAAGTCAGCATCTCCGCCAGATTCTTTAATCATTTCCTCAGCGTCGACAATATTTTGAAGGACTTGCTTATATTCACGGTAGGTTGTTACTGTGTCACGAGTCGAAGCTTCTTCTTTTGAAAGCTCCATGAAACGCTTGGTATCAGAGACTACATCTGGGTCACTGAGCAATTCTCCCAATTCTTCGTAACGGTCTTCTACAGCTTGTAGTTGTTCATAGATATTCATTCTTACTCATTCTCCTTATTGATTTCAGGGGCAAAATAATGTTTACGACATACCGAGATATAAGTTTCATTACCACCTATCTGGATTTGATCACCTTCATAAGTAGGCTTCCCATCCAGCGTTCGTAGTACCATGGTTGCCTTTTTCTTACAATACTGACAGATGGTTTTAATCTCATCAATCTTGTCTGCTAGTAACAACAGATGTTTTGAACCTTCAAAAAGTTCATTACGAAAGTCATTTTTCAGACCAAATGCCATAACAGGTATGTCTAACTCATCGACGATACGAGCCAAATCATAAACATGATGACGCTTCAGAAACTGGGCTTCATCGACCAAAACACAGTAGGGTTTAACTTCCAAATCTCGAATAAACCCAAAAATATCCGTAGTATCATCGATAGCTATGGCTGGTCGCTTCATGCCAATCCGACTTGAAACATAGCCTACACCGTCTCTTGTATCCAGAGCCGAAGTCATGATAACAACTCCCTTTCCTTGCTCCTCATAGTTATAGGCTACCTTAAGAATCTCAATGGTCTTTCCTGAGTTCATAGTCCCATAACGATAATACAACTGTGCCATGCTTCTATTTCACGTCCATTTCTAATTTTTTGCTACATTCTAGTATACCATATTTTCCAAAAGCTTTAAACGGCAAAATGTGGTAAAATAAAAGAAATCAAGAACTAGTGGAGGAACTATTATGCCATTTGTACGCATCGATTTATTTGAAGGACGCACCTTAGAGCAAAAGAAAGCCCTAGCCAGGGAAGTAACTGAAGCTGTGGTTCGTAACACTGGCGCACCACAATCTGCCGTTCATGTTATTATAAACGATATGCCAGAAGGAACTTACTTCCCGCAAGGTGAAATGCGCACTAAATAAAGCTTAAGCAATATGCTTAGGCTTTTCTTAATAAGTGGCATTCGTTGAATAAAACACTATATTTTGTTACAATTTTAAGAGATATTAGTAAATAAAAGGCTTCATTTTTAAAAAGGAATTAACATGATTACACGTGAATTTGATACCATTGCTGCAATTTCCACACCTCTCGGAGAAGGAGCAATAGGTATTGTCCGCTTGAGCGGAACAGAAAGCTTTGCTATTGCGCAAAAAATTTTTAAAGGCAAGGACTTGAGCAAGGTTGCTAGCCACACACTTAACTACGGCCACATTACCGACCCTTTGACTGGTAAAGTGATGGATGAGGTTATGGTAGGTGCTATGAGGTCTCCTAAGACCTTCACTCGTGAGGATATTATCGAGATTAACACCCACGGAGGGATTGCCGTGACCAATGAAATCCTGCAATTGGCTATCCGTGAAGGGGCTCGCATGGCAGAACCTGGTGAATTTACCAAGCGTGCCTTCCTCAATGGTCGTGTAGACTTGACTCAGGCTGAAGCTGTAATGGATATCATTCGTGCTAAGACTGACAAGGCTATGAATATAGCAGTCAAACAACTTGATGGATCCCTGTCTGACCTCATTAACAATACTCGTCAGGAAATTCTCAATACCTTGGCTCAGGTTGAGGTTAATATCGATTACCCTGAGTATGACGATGTGGAAGAAGCCACTACTGCTGTTGTCCGTGAAAAAACTATGGAGTTTGAACAACTCTTGACCAATCTCCTAAAAACTGCACGTCGTGGGAAAATCCTCCGCGAAGGAATTTCAACGGCCATTATTGGTCGTCCAAACGTTGGGAAATCAAGTCTCCTCAACAACCTCCTGCGCGAAGACAAGGCTATCGTGACTGATATTGCAGGTACTACCCGTGACGTCATTGAGGAATATGTGAATATCAAGGGTGTTCCACTGAAATTGATTGATACTGCAGGTATTCGTGAAACAGACGATATTGTGGAACAAATCGGTGTTGAACGCTCCAAGAAAGCCCTCAAGGAAGCTGACTTGGTTCTACTGGTGCTAAATGCTAGTGAACCTCTGACTACTCAAGACCGACAACTTCTTGAAATTAGTCAAGATACTAATCGAATCATTCTTCTCAACAAAACTGACCTGCCAGAAGCTATTGAAACAAAGGAACTTCCTGAAGATATCATCCGCATTTCGGTTCTCAAAAATCAAAACATTGATAAGATTGAAGATCGAATCAATAATCTATTCTTCGAAAATGCAGGACTTGTTGAGCAAGATGCTACCTATCTATCCAACGCCCGTCATATTTCATTAATTGAAAAAGCAGTTGAAAGCCTGCAAGCTGTTAACGAAGGTCTCGAACTCGGTATGCCAGTTGATTTACTTCAAGTTGATTTGACCCGTACCTGGGAAATTCTTGGAGAAATTACTGGTGATGCTGCGCCAGATGAGCTTATCACACAATTATTTAGCCAATTCTGTTTAGGTAAATAACATAAAAACTAGGTCATAAAAATGCTAGTCACCTAAAAAGAGGTTGGGACAAAAAGATCCCGACCTCACTTTTTATTATCAATCATAATTTGACGCGGTAGCTGATTGAACTTTTTGTTCGTCTTTTAGACTCCAAAAAGCTCCTAATCATCCTCGCGGGGCTGGGACTACGAAATCAAGACTTTGTCTATCGATTTCTGTCCCACCGCCTTTTCTTTTACTTTCTAAATTATATCCTGCCTTAGCAGATATTTGAAACAAAATTTACCAGTACTTTTCTATTTTCACTTAGTCTTTAGGTAATTTGCCAGCTTTTTCAAGCATTTTTTTGATTAAATAAGGCATCTTGACATTTTCACGACCTTTTTTCTCAATTAATTTTTTAACAAATTCTGGCATTTGTAAGTCTTGTGATTCATCTAAAATATTCTTAGTTTCCTCCGAAGGGACTAATTCATCAAAGGTCTCTTCTTCTGGGAAGAATTCTCTAAATTCTTTATGTTCGTTAGCTCGGACAGTATTAACCAAGGCATCAATCAAACGAGAATCTGTATTTGGCATTGGTGGACGATGGTAGTTCACCTCCAATTCCTGACATAACTCATAACATTCCACATCGTTATCAAACAAGACTTCAATATGCTCACTGATAAAACTAATAGGCACAAAAATATAATGCTCTGGATGTTCTTCCTGTTCTCTAAGATACTCCAATACATCTGGTTTAATCCATGGAATACCAATATCACTTTCACTCTGCCAGGTGTTGGTATATTGCTCTAGTTTCAAGCCTAATTTCTCAGCAATTAACTTGCTATTTTCGAAAATCTGGTCGATATAGGGATCGCCAAAATCCAAGGCAAAAATGGGCACACTGTGGGCAGAAAAGATGACTTTAAAGCTATCTTGTTTCACCTTTTCTTTTAAAATCTTAGCAATTTCAGCTGCCCAATAGTTTAATAGTGCTTCTTCTTGATACCAGTCCTTAATAACTAAAAACTGAATTTGTTTGCTTTCCAGAAACTTTTCGTACCCCATGACAGAGTAAAAGGAATAGTGTGGCTCCAAAATCAAGCAAATACACTTTTCGATTCCATCTGCTTCCATTTGCCGAATTATATCCGGAATAAAAGGGGTTGAAAATTTATTGGCAAAATAGACACTATATTCATTTCCCAACCTAGCTTCTACCAAGGCAACTTCTTCACGGGTAATTTTTTGAAGTGGAGTTCCTCCAATTCGTACATAATTGTCATAGAGGGTTTGAATCTCGTGGTCTTGAGGTCTCACCCCATGACGAATGTTTGTGAAAAAATCAGCTACGCCTTCAAAGGTAATCTCTTCTGGTGAACCAAATGTCATCATTAAAATTGCTTTTTTCATCTCTGTATCCTTGTGATGTTTTTATCTTTTTTATTGTATCACTAAACAACTCATAAGTAAACGCTAACATAAGGATTTTATCTCCCTTTTGACTTTTGTTTTTCTCTTCTTTCTATGATACAATGGTTTTAAAGAAGGAAAAAAAGGAGTTATGATGAAATATCCAACATTACTAGAGCGTTTTTTAACTTATGTTAAGGTTAACACACGTTCAGACGAAAATTCTACTACTACACCAAGCACTCAGAGTCAAGTAGACTTTGCCACTAATGTCCTCATCCCAGAAATGAAACGTGTCGGTTTGCAAAATGTCTATTATTTGCCAAACGGTTTTGCTATCGGTACACTTCCAGCTAACGATCCTAGTTTGACTCGTAAAATTGGTTTTATCTCTCACATGGATACTGCAGATTTTAATGCGGAAGGGGTTAACCCGCAAGTTATTGAAAACTACGATGGCGGAGTTATTGAACTTGGGAATTCTGGTTTCAAACTTGATCCAGCTGATTTCAAGAGTCTTGAAAAATACTCTGGACAAACGTTAATTACGACAGACGGGACCACCCTTCTCGGTGCTGATGACAAATCAGGCATCGCCGAAATCATGACAGCTATCGAATACTTGAACGCTCATCCTGAAATTAAACACTGTGAAATCCGTGTCGGCTTTGGACCTGATGAAGAAATCGGTGTCGGTGCCAACAAATTTGATGCTGAGGACTTCAATGTTGACTTTGCTTATACAGTTGACGGTGGGCCTCTTGGTGAACTTCAGTATGAAACGTTCTCTGCTGCGGGTGCAGAGCTCCATTTCCAAGGTCGTAATGTTCACCCAGGAACAGCTAAAGGACAAATGGTTAACGCCCTTCAGTTAGCCATTGATTTCCACAATCAACTTCCTGCTGGTGACCGACCTGAACTGACTGAGGGTTACCAAGGCTTCTACCATCTCATGGATGTGACAGGTACGGTCGAGGAAGCGCGTGCTAGCTACATCATTCGTGACTTTGAAAAAGAGGCTTTCGAAGCGCGTAAAGCTGCTATGCAAGCTATTGCTGATAAGATGAACCAAGAACTTGGTAACAATCGTGTAACGTTAACATTGACAGACCAGTACTACAACATGAAAGAAGTCATTGAAAAGGATATGACTCCAATCACCATCGCTAAATCAGTAATAGAAAGTCTTGATATTACACCAATTATCGAGCCTATTCGTGGTGGAACAGATGGTTCTAAGATTTCCTTTATGGGAATTCCAACGCCAAATATCTTTGCTGGCGGTGAAAACATGCATGGCCGTTTTGAATATGTCAGCCTTCAAACAATGGAACGTGCAGTTGATACTATTATTGGAATTGTAGCTTATAAAGACTAGAAAAAGACGAGGTGGCTAAGCTACTTCGTCTTTTTTTATTCTGCGACTTTTTCTGTTGATTCAGGATTCAGTTCAGTTGTTGTTTCAGCAGTATTTTCAGTTGTTGTATGCGCTGAGCTCTCTACTTGCTCTTCAGTACTTGCTTGACTTGGTGTTTCTTGTCTTGTTTCAACTTGTGCAGCTTGGTTTGATGATGCTTTTGATCTGATTTCTTGGTTCAATAAGAGAATTTCTTGAGCAACTGCTAGAAGAGCCTGCTTATCCTTACTTGCTGCTGCTAATTTATCAAACAGAGCATCTACTTTTTCAAAGTCAGCATCTGAACCATGATTCAATTCCAAATAACTATGGAGAGCAATGATACCGTTATAAAGCTGTTGATAGAGAGCTACAACCTCTGGATCTTGTTTTGCATTTTCACGCTCATTCTGAATAGTCTGTGAAATACGTTTTAGAAGATCTTGGACTTGTGTATTTAATTCATCAAGATCTGCGTCTTCTTTCTCCAAAGCAGCTTTCAGATTTTTCACTTCGTCAGCCAGTGAAGCTTTAACCCCCTCTTCCTTGACTTGATTCACTAATTCGTCAGCTTTTGTTACGAGACCTTCTACCTGCCCTTTTAAGACATGATTACTTTGTTCCTCAGGTTTGATATCGTCATACAAACCTTTCAAGAACTCATAAACAGCAGTTTTAGCACTATGACCATCCACTTTTTCTGTATCTAAGATTGTTTCAGAAGTCTTGCTTGCAACCGGCTCATTTTTCAGTGCTTCTTCAACTTCTAGTTTTGTTTGATAGATTTCTGGAAAGAGTTTGTTCAAGTCAGTTGCCTTAAGGAAGGATTGGGACTGATAAAGTGTCCAAGTTAAGTTGGCAACTTTACTGCGGAGATTGTCATTTAAGCGTCCATCAGATAGATGTTGGTAGAAATACTTGATGTATTCGACTGTTGTAACGCCAGTACGGTCATTAAAGTCTTGCAGAGCTTGTAACTTAGCTTCAACTGCATCTAAACCTGCTTCATCTTGCGCCAGTTTATTTTCTTGGAGCTGAGTCAAGAGATCCTTTTTAGGAAGTCCATAAGCATCTGTATCCAAGGTATTGATCTTATCTACTAAAGCTTGATATTTTTTGTCTAAAGGACTGATTTCTGTTGGTTTGACACTAGAGTCAATATGGATATACTGCTTATCAAACAAATCCAAAGCAGCAAGATATCCTGCAGTAGAGTTGGTTGAGAGTTTCTTCATATTTTCAGAGAATTGCCCCAAAGCAAGTTCAATCTGTCTTTGCAGACTTGGTTTATCTTTATAAAGCTCGCGGCTCTCTGCTAAGAGTTGATCAACCTTATACTGTACTGCTTTTTCATCAAAAGCACCAGGTTGGTAAGTTGACTGTAATGCAGGAATTTTGTTTTTCAAAGCGACTTCATAACCTTTAGTTTGAACCTTGATATAGTGGTTATGGTCTCCATGAGGAATGACGAAACTACCATTTTCAACCTGCAAACTATAAGGAGAAACTCCATCACGAAGAGCGGTTGTGTAGAGTTCGTTTAGGAAATCAAGTTCTGGATCTCCAGTCTGAAGTGGAATTCTAACGTGTTCCTTACGAACCGCGTAAGGGTGAATGTGAGTTGGGTCATAAGCTTGGTCTGGATTACCAAATACAAAGAATCCATTTGAAATACGAATCGCTTCAAGTGGAACACCATAGGTTTTAGAGATGTAAGCTATCTTTTCTTCATCACTCGCGTCTCTTGAAAAAGCATCTACATCTTTTGCTAGTGGTCTAACGGGTTCTGTCTGTTGATGACCGTGAAGATGTTCTTGTGCAGCCTTAATCTGCTCCGATGATAAATCTTTCTTAAAGAAATAATGGGCATGGTCTCCATGTGAAACGACGAAACCTTGGTCGTCCTCGCTAATCACTCGGTCAGCTGCAAAGTCATGGTCATGTTCTTCTTCATCGTGATGATGGTCTGCATTCCCATGGTCTTCTTCGTGATGGTGATCTGCATCTTCGTGGTCATGGTGGTGTTCATGGCCTTCACTTGGTTTACTTGGAGTTTCTACAGAATTTGATGGTGTTACAAGACCTGAAAGTGGTATTAAACGTGCAATCTTTTGTTCCAAAGCAGACATGCTACTATAAGGGATGAAATGGTAGTGATTTCCATGAGGGATAGCAACTCCACTAGCCGTACGACTGGTAATTTTAGCTGGATCAAATACTAGACCGTCAGATTCTCGATAGCGTTGACTAACTGGTAAAGCGTAAAGTTGATCTAGAAGACTTTGAAGATTATTTTCTTCTCGTACTGGACTGCTTGTAGCTGGTTTTTCTACTTGATGACTTGGTTCAACACTTGGAATCGGTTTGTAGTCTGTCGAACTTGGTTGACTTCCTCTTCCGGCAAGATAAGCTTGAGCAGCAGCTAATTCACTTGAAGATAAGGCGCTTTTTGGTACGTAGTGATAATGGCCTCCATGAGGAACGATATAAGCATCACCCGTATCCTCTAGAATATCCGCAGGATTAAAGACGTAGCCATCATCCGTTGTATATCTACCTTGTGCTCGAGCAGCGAGGACTTCCTTAAAGTCACTGCCTCTATCCGATGTGTGTTCTTGCTTTTGGTGCTCAATTTGCTCTTTGGTACGAATATTATCTGCATGACTCGCATCTTTCAAATAGACATAATATTTACCATCCACTTTGATGATGTAGCCACCTTTAATCTCATTGACGATATCTTCATCTTTTAACTGGTAGTTTGGATCCTTTAGGACCAAGTCTTCACTAAAGATAGCATCATAAGGGACCTTGCCATTGTAAAAATGAAAATGATCACCGTGGGAAGTCACATAGCCTTGATCTGTAATCTTAGTAACAATCTGTTCGGCTTCTATTCCTTCTTTTTGATTGACTTGATCAGGTGTCAGATTTTCATTCTTTTTAGCACCCGATTCCTTGCTCTCAACATAAGATACTCGGTTGTTTTCTTTGTTTTCATATGTTTGATGCTGATTTAGTATATAAGTACAAACACTTAAGGTGAGAACTATAGCAGATCCTGCTAGATATTTTTTATTCATTTTCATAAACTCCTCATTTCAATTCTTCAGCTAGAATAGCTATATTTTCTTCTAAATTTTCCAAGTAGGACTTGTCGTTTTGTGGGTCGGCCTCTAAAGGATTGAGGGTTTTAAGACTCACACCTGTTGATTTGACAAGTGTATCAGCAACCTTAGACGAAACATTACTCTCTGTAAAGATGGTTTTAACCTTATAATTCTTTACAAATTCTTGAATCTCTGTTAACTGTCTCGGACTTGGTTCTTGGTCAGGAGAAATGCCAGCAATTCCAAGTTGATTTAGTCCAAATCGTTTTGCCAAATATGAAAAAGCTGTGTGTTGGGTTACAAAGGTCTTTTGTTTGGCTTTTTCAAAGATGGGTTGATATTTTTTGGTTAAATCATGAGCTTTGGTACTAAAACTTTGTGCATTTTTCTGATAAGTTTCTTTGTTTGCGCTGTCTAGTTCGGATAACTTGTCAGCGATAATCTGTGCTTCTTCTGCAACCTTTTCAGGATCAAGCCAGGTATGAGGATCATACAAGGTTTTCTCATCAATTCCATCTCCGGCTTCCATATCTTCTAATCCAGGTACGCGCTCCAAGGTCATACCTTCTGATGCTTCTAAGACTTTTACTTTAGACTTTTGCAGACTTGGATCCAAACTTCCCGCCCATGATTCTAAGGTATGGGAATGATAGACGAAAACATCTGCATCATAAATGGCTGCAATGTCATTTGCGGATGGTTCGTAAGAATGGATACCTGAACTAGATTGAATCATCCGAACGTCATTTAGGTCGCCAGATATTTCTTTGACCATAGCATAGACAGGATAAAAACTAGTCACAATCTTCATTCCCTTAGTTTCATGACGATTCTCTTGACTGGCTTTTTGTCCACACGCTCCTAAGGCAAGCGCAAAGCAAGCAATCATGAACCATAGGATACTTCTTTTTATCATAAACACTCCTTAACTAGTATTTAACCATTTAATTAACTAGTAAACATTCTACTCCAAAAAATTTACGATGTCAAGTTATAAATTCAGTTTTTTCCAAAATTTTACCCAAAAGAAAAAGCATCCTAAAAGATGCTTTCTTATAAACTACCAATGTTGATCTCAGGAAATTTTTTGGGAAGAAGTTTCCAGAATTCTTCTAATTGCTCTTCTACTCTATTGGTATTTCTAATAGTTAAGCTATACTTTTTAGAACTATCCTTTCGAGTGTATACAAACTGATAAACTTTATTAAAACGGCTAAAACTTGTACTCACTAAATAGATCCTCCACACATCTCTAAGATCAAGGGCCTGAGTTCCTTTGTAGTAAGTAATGAGATGGTTTTTATATAAAATAACTTTCAAGTCCTGGTCGTAAAAATCAGCTTGAGTATCAAGCAGCTCAAGATTTCCTTCTAATTCAGGGTAGAGACGATAAAGCTCTTTGAATGATTCAATAGATTTCTTAAGGATGATAAAAGCTGCGACTAAAGTCATTAATCCCATACCAGAAAAAATCACAATACCAAAAATATAGCTCAAGCTGTCTCGAGAATATTCACTTAAACTGAGATACATTCTTGTATTCATATTACGAGCGACAACCGACTCAGCAGGAAGGATCGAACGAATAAACTCATCTAAATTAATAATCTTAGTATTTTTCGAAGTATTGATAAAATTGGTCTTGGTGAGGGGTTCTAACTGTATACCTGTAAGAATAACAGGATTATCAGCAAGATCTTCTGCATTTTCAAGAAGTTTATTGATTGATTCATCCTTTATTTTTGACTCAACTACAGCAAATTTCCCTTGACCTTCATTGCTGTATTGTACAATATAAACTACAGTTCCACCATCAACTTCACCAACAGGTTCAGGATAGATACCGTAAACTGGCATGGTAACTTCTCTTCCCGTTTCAGTCGTATCCGCAAACCTCTCTGTTGGTTTCTTATGAATTTGACCTAAGAATCCTGAAATAGCAGCAATTGAAAAAAATACTAGCGAAATCAAGAGTGCAGAAATAAAACCCTTATTCCTTTTTTCTGTAAACATGATTGTCTCCTTTAGTATCTTATTAAAATTATATCAGACTTAAACTTATATCTCATCTTTTATCCTATTTTCTCAGTATTTTATCATAAAAAAGCTCGAACTTTCATTCGAACTGTTACTTTTTATTTTCGCGCAGCTTTTTCATCTTCTTCAAGCTGTTTTACCAGTTGTTCAACACTATCAAATTTTACCATATCTCGAATACGATCCAACCAATAGACAGTCACTGTTTCGCCATAAATATCTTCGTTAAAATCAAAGATATTCACTTCAAAACGTTCTTCTTCTCCATCAAAGGTTACGTTCTTACCGACACTTGCCATTCCTCGATAGAGTTTTCTCTTAATTTCGATATCAACAGTATAAACACCGTCTGCCGGCATATAAGTACGGTCCAAAAGAACCAGATTGGCAGTGGGATATCCAATTGTTCGTCCACGGGCATTCCCATGTACAACAATTCCTTTTGTTGGAAGAGGACTTCCTAGTAACTGACCTGCTTCTTTCACATCCCCTTCAAGGATCGCTTGTCGAATACGAGTAGAGCTAATCTTCCCTTTTTCATCTTCTACAGCAGAAACGACAACTACCTCTCCATCAAAGATTTCTTTTAAATCTTCTGCTGATTTTCTATCAGAACCTAAACTATAGTCAAATCCCACTACAATTGTATCTGCTTTAGCTTCTTTGACAAAGCTATCTACGAACTCTTGAGCTGTCATATTTGCAATACGACTTGAGAAATCCATCAGATAGAGATTTTCGACTCCAGCTCTCTTAAGCTTACGTTCACGTTCTTCAGCATTTAAAATATGAAGAAGATTCTCTGGCGAATAAGAATTTAAGGTTAATTTTGGCGATTCATGGAAAGTGATTAAGGCAACACTCAATCTTTTCTTAGCAGCTATTTCACCAGCAATGCTAAATAATTTTTGATGCCCTAGGTGAATACCGTCAAAATATCCCAATACAAGGACGGTTGGACCTGGTGTTGCAATGTCTTTTTCAGTTTTTATAGGTATTGTTACAATCATAGTCATATTATATCAAAAAGAAGAAGGCATTCAAAATATTACGAATTTAAAAAGATTATAGGCTACTTTTAACTTCTCTTCTCAATTGCTCCAGAGTTTCGATATAATATTTGTCCATGACTTTTGGTAGATTGTCAATGATATCAGGACAAGCATATGGATTGGTAAAGTTTGCTGTACCGACTCCAATGGCTGAGGCACCTGCCAAATACATTTCTATGGCAGCTTCAGCAGAATCTACGCCTCCCATACCAATGATTGGAAGATTCGTTGTTTGAGCCACTTGACGGATAAGTTTAAGAGCTACCGGAAAGACAGCAGGCCCAGACATTCCACCAGTACCGTTGGCAATGATTGGTTTTCTAGTTTTGAGATCAAAGCGCATACCGACAAGGGTATTGATCATAGTGAGGCCACTAGCTCCTGCGTCCTCTACTGCTTTTGCGATGGTCACAATATCAGTTACGCTCGGGGTCAATTTAACGTAAACTGGCACATCTGATGCACCTACGGCTGCTTTTACCACATCATAAGCCAAATCCGGATCTTGACCAATTAAGAGTCCGTGATTTCCATGGTCGACATTTGGACAAGAGATATTGAGCTCAATAGCCTTCACGTTACTCGCCTTAGAAATACCACTAGAAACTGCTGCGTATTCCTGTTTCGAGAATCCTGCTACATTGGCGATTATAGGAAGATTTGGGTACTCTTTTTCCAACCAAGGTAACTTTTCAGAGAGAACGACTTCTAAACCAGGATTTTGTAAACCAATGGCGTTGAGCATACCAGCAGGTGTTTCTGCCACTCGTGGCGTAGGATTCCCAAAACGTGGTTCTAAAGTCGTCGCTTTTATCATGATAGAACCTAATAGATCTAAATCATAGTATTTGGCATACTCTTGACCAAAACCAAAACAGCCTGAAGCAGGGATGATCGGATTCTTTAATTCTAAGCCTGGTAGAGAAACTTGTAATCGATTTGTTGTCATGTAGACTCTCCTTATAAAACAACTGTTCCTGTTTTAAATACAGGTCCATCTTCACATACACGTTGACTAACTGTCTCGCTATCTGGAACTTTCAAGACACAAGCGTAACAAGCTCCCATACCACAAGCCATACGGGATTCTAGAGATAGATAAGCTCTTGGATGGTCATGAAATGTTTGATTGATATATTTCATCATACCAGGTGCACCGCAAGAGTAGATGGCATCAAATTCAGCGTCAAATTCATTAATCACTACTGATACATTTCCTTTAATACCATAAGTTCCGTCGTCTGTTGTCACGAAGACTTGACTATATTGAGTTAACTCATTTTCCAAAATAACAGCATCTTTAGTAGCAAATCCTAGAACAGTTGTAATTTCTACACCTCTCTCATGGAGTTGTTTAGCTACTTCAAGCAAAGGAGGGACACCGATTCCGCCACCAACAAGGAGAACTTTGCTATGCTTGTCTAGCTCAGATAGATCAAAACCATTTCCTTGAGGACCCATGACATCTAAACTATCACCTGGTTTCAAGCTTGAAAAGATTGCTGTACCTGAACCTTCAATGCGATAAATAAGATGACATTGTTTCTTATGCTTATCTATGGATGAGATTGAAATTGGACGACGCAAGAGATGGGCATCATCAGGTACACGCAAATGAAGAAATTGGCCAGCTTTCATAGCTTCAACCATTTCGCCTTCAAGAAAGAGCTCAAAGATCGCTGGCGCGATTTCCTCTTGAGATATTACTTTCATATTCTCCAAGCGAATAGCTCCCATCCGCTTTTTACAATTTGGATTCATAACTTTTCCTCCTTAAATTTTAAGGGGATCAGATAAAGAAAAAACCTTGCAATTGCAAGGTTTCAGTTAAGATATTCACACAAAGGTACCAAATAAGCACTTGCTTACTTGCTTCTATCGTAGTTTCTTTTCTCTGACACCTTGTAAGTCTCTCTGGACTTCCCTTAAAGGTTAAATTTTCACTAGTATACTGCATCAAGCCTAAAAAGTCAAGTAAAAATAGGTCAGGTATCAGTTCATAAAAACAGCTTATTTTTGTGAAGAGAGAATTTTCTCCAATTTTTGATAATCTTTAACACTATCGATTTCATAGATAGAATTTTCTTCCAACTCTTCTACGTAAACATTTAGTTCTTTGATATTATCTTTAACCATATTATCCCAGTAAAGGTCAACAAACTCGCCACTTGCATAAGCCTTGTCAATAAATCCAACAATCTTTTCAGCTGTTGGAGCATCCCAGAATGACACACCACTCAAAATGCGTCCATTCTTGCTATCGACAATGATATCTTGAACTTTGTAATCATCACCATAAACTAGGAACCACTCATTGTCACAATCCTCACGATAAACGCTGAAGTAAGTTGAACGCTCGATATCATTTCGGAACATATTCTTGAAAAGATAATTATCCGCATCGATAACATAGCTGTTGGCCAACTCTTCTTTTACCAAGTAGAGAGAGTAAAAGTTATTGTAATCAGCAAACTTATCATTGAAGACTAAACGAACACCGTATTTTTCTTTAAGGTAGTCGAATTGTTCTTTCAAATAACCTACAACGATGATAATATCATCAATACCACGTTCTTTTAAAAATTCAATTTGATATTCAACCAAAGGTTTTTGATTGACTTTAACCAAGGCTTTGGGAGTATTTTCTGTCATGGGTCTCAAACGAGTTCCCAATCCCGCTGCTAAGATAATCGCTTTCACGCATTTTCTCCTTTATTCTTTAATAATAATGTAAACACCAGCCATTACGATCAGTGAAGTAATGATGGTCAATAAATTAAGAGGTGAGCCCAAGAACATTGCTGCAAACAAAACAGTCCAGACTACATAACTCACATTTAGACCTGTTGCTTTTGCTGGTTGCAATCGATTAATAGCAATATAGTAGGCTAGATAAGAAATCATATTACATGCTGCAAAGACAATCAAAAGTCCCAACAATTGTCCGTTTGCCACTTCTGCAAATGAATGATGCGAGAAGAGAACAATCACAAGATAGGACAGGAAGGAAGTTACTTGTCGAATCAAGAGGGCTTCGAGCTCACTAAGTTCACTTTCCATAGCAAATGAACTTAGAACACTTTCACTCCCCCAAGCAAGCGCACAAATCAAGGCGCAAAGTATTCCGATATAGAAGGAATTGACTTGCTCAACCTTGTAGGTTTGAGCAATAATTCCTGCAATGATTAACAAAATTCCAAATACTGTATTCTTAGAAACCTTATGCTTTAGAATAAAGAAGGCAAGAAGGACAGAAACTGCAGGATAAATAGCTGAAACGGAAGATGCTAAGGAACTACCGATGTATTTGACTGCATAGAGATTAGCCTGCATACCAATAGGACCAGCTAGTAACGCTCCAATAATAACACTGACATTTCGAATGTTTAAGAAAATTGAAAAGCGAACTTTTCCTTCTTTAACGAGTAGATATCCTAGCAAGATAAAAATACTCAGAAAGTCATGTGCAGCTGCTACCACAAAGGGCGAAAGATCTGTGAAGATTGAAAAAATATATGCACTAATAGTTAATCCTAATCCCCAGAATACACCTGAAAGTAAACCAAAAGAAACTCCATTTTTAGTTTTCATGAGAACCTCCCTTAAAATCCAATTCTTTTACTGCTCTATTGTAACGAGAGATTCCATAATCTCCAAAGTCTGCACCATTTTCTTCTTTGTAAATAGTCCAAAGGCTCCAAATAATATCTTGCAAAATTTTATAAATTCGAATTTTCTCTCTCGAAACAGGAGTCTTTTCACTCTCGTAATGAGCCAAAAAGTTTTCCTCTTCTTCTGGAGTGAATTCAGACTCTAGAAAGAGTGCCGCAAGGTCCCACATAGGATCGTTCATGGATGAATATTCCCAATCAATCAGATAAAGATGCCCATCTGGTGCTTCAATAAAATTTTCAGGAACCAAATCAATATGACAAGACTTCTTCTCAATTCCGATTTGTTCAAGCTCTTCTTTCAGAGAAAACACCGATTTTCTAACAGCTTCATAGTTTGGATAATAGATCTCTCCTTGAATCAAGGATTCATATTTTTTGATTTCCTCAAAAGGAGCAAACTCTCCTTTTAATTCTTTACCAGATGCATGAATCGTTTGTAGAATGGGAGCAATTTTCTCAAATCTAGTTTTAATGGTATCTAAATTAAGTGTTTCAGCATTTTCAATGTATTGATTAACTTTGATGCCAGCTTCAATATCAAAAAGATAATTTTCGACATCTAATTTCAAATCTTTCAACAATTCAAGATTGAACTTTTCATTCTGACGGTCGATTAATTTATCCGTACCTTTACCGAAAAACTTAACGATATACTGATTTGAGGATGTTTGAACCAAGTAGTTTTGATTGGTCATTCCACCCAGCTGTTCAACGCTCTGAATTTCTTCATCACCTGATAATAAAGAGGCAATCTTCTCTTTAACGATTTCCTTCATAATCTTCCTCCATTAGACTTCCCACTTAAATACTGTCTTGAAGGCAGTATTCAGGTCTGCTGCAAAAACTCGATGAATATCTTTGATCTCTCTTACTGGTTCTTCTAGATAAATGATATTTTTCAAACGATTGGCAAACTTTTTAATCTCCATCATTTGAATGGCATTTTCAAAGTCAACTCTTCCTGAACGAGAAGATCCAACTAATAACAAGCCTTTTTCTAAAGAATCGCGAGTATTGATATTAACCTTATACTCACTAACACCCATCATCAAAATAGTACCTTGGGGTTTAATATACCGAATCAAATCATTGATAGCAGGTCCACTACCGTCACCACCACAACACTCAAATCCATGATCAAAGCTGAGATCTTCTGGAATACTGTCAGTAATATAACGTTCGTGCGCAAACGAAAAGAGTTCCAATTTCTCCCAGTGGCGACCAATGACAATAATTTCTGCTTCAGGCAAAGTGTAGTTGATAATATTGGCCATGACAAAAGCTAAACTTCCATCACCAATGACAGCGATACGTTGACGTCCGCTATGTGAAACAGTCAGAAAACGATTCATAGCATGCATGCCCACACTGACAAACTCTGTAATGGCGGCAACTGTGTCTTCGATTTCTTCGTAAGATACCACACGATCCTTAGGCAGAGAAACAAATTCTCGCATGAATCCATCGTAACCACTTGATAAGAAATATGTTCCAGTCATGTAATTTTCGTAGAATTCCTCATCACTTTGCATAGGTGGTTGATTTGGAATCATAACAACCTTCTGACCAACTTTGTAGGTACCGGTTGGATCAGAAATGACTGTACCACAAGACTCGTGAATCATAGCCATTGGTAGTTTTTTCGCTAAAATTTTTGGATCGCGTTTACCTTGGTAGTACCGTTGATCCGCGTGACAAACCGCCATGTAATTTGGTCGGATAAGGATATGATTCTCTTGATCAATTTCTTCTTCCTGATATTTAATATTGATAAACTTTGGTTTTGTCAGTTGATAAATTTGATTAATCATGTCTATTCTTTCTCAATCATGCTTTTAGCAATCTTCAAGTCTGTAACTGTTGTAATTTTAAGGTTTGAGTATTCACCTTTTGCCAAGGCTACATCTTTACCCTTAATGACAAAAATTTTACATGCATCTGTTAAAATTTCTTTTTCTTCTGCTGATAAAGAACCATACAAATCAATGAAGTCTTTACAACGGAAGGTTTGAGGAGTTTGCCCTTGATAGAGATGAGCACGATTTGGAATATCTGTGATAAACTGACCATTTGTACTTTCAACAATGGTATCTACTGCTTCAACTACTGTATCAACAGCATCATGATTTTGTGCAAGAGCAATGTTATCTTGAATCATTCGAAGTGTGATAAAAGGACGAACTGAGTCATGAGTGACTACGATATCATCTTCCGTAATTGGACGGTAAGCATCGATAGCTTCGATGATCTTTTCAATACTCGAATTACGATCCGCCCCACCTTTTGTGATGATGATACGGTCCTTGTGGAGTGGAAGGAATTTTTCAACTAAATCTTCTGCGTGTGTCACCCAGTCTCCGTGAACTCCAACTACAATCTTTTCAATACTTGGCTCTAAGACAAATTTTTCAATTGTATGGATTAGGATCGGGCGATCTCCCAACTCAAGAAATTGTTTGGGTAGGTTACTAATACCCATGCGCGTACCGGTTCCACCTGCTAAAATTCCAGCGTAAATCATTTTGATACTCCTTTGGTTTGTTTTAAAAACTCATTGTTTACTATTATATCACAATCTACTGGTATCTTGAAATAAATAGCGAGCAAGCAAAGCTATAATGAATTTGTATTCAAATAATAATCTGAACTTTTAGGATTAATCATTTATTTAAAGTAAACAATTATCCAAGAAAACTTTCTCTATTTATGAAACTGAAGATATTTGTTCGGATAATATAGAGTTCTTCAGAATATTATAAAAACCTTAAAGAAACCTTAAACTGTTTAAATAGGTAATTGAAAAAGAGCTGTGAATTTAGACAAGATAATGATCTTGTACCAATTTCTCAACTCTTTTATTAAGTTTCTTTATTTTTCTTCCGAATCCCCAAGGCCTTTAACGGCTTTTTTAAACTCAGCAAGCATTTTTCCTACTGATTCTCCTAGCTCTGGTAAGCGTTTTGGTCCTAAAATCAAAAGTGCCCCCAGTATAATAATAATTATGCCTGGTGCTCCGATATCACGTAAGATTCCCATTTTTTTCTTCCCTTCTTTTTATAATCCATTTACTAATTACAATACTGACCTCATACAAAAGAATTAAAGGAACAGTCATTGCTAAATCACTAATAAAATCTGCAGGTGTCAATATAACCGCTAATACCAATAAGATGAAATAAGCATAACGCCTATAGGAAACAAGTAGCCCTGGCCCAATTAAACCTATTGAGGTTAAAAAGGCAATGATAACAGGCAATTCAAAAATCAATGCCAAGGGCATGGTTGTTTGAAATACAAAGTCTAAATAATTTTGCGCGGTTAACTGAGTTTCGAATAAATTTTCACCCAATCCTAGTAAGACCTGGAGTAAGGCTGGTGTAACAAAGTAAAAACCAAAGGCTAGCCCTACTATAAAACAAATAAAGGTTGCAGGTATATAGACAAAAATAGCTCCTGCTTCTTCAGTTTTAAGGGCAGGTCTTACAAAGCACCATACTTGATAGACAGTATAGGGTAAGGTAAGACTAAAAGCCATTAAACTGGCTAAGCGCAGATAAATCCAAAGAATATCATTTGGCCCAAGCACAATTAATTTTTGACTAAAACCTTGAGTTATATACTGATAGACCTGATCGGCAAATAATAGTGAAATGCAAAATACTAACAAGAAACAAATGATGACTGCTAGTAATCTCTTTCTAAATTCTACCAGATGCTCAATAATTGTCAATTCTTTTTTATCCATTATTTTTTACCTTGCTTCAAAGTCACACCTACAATAATTAGTAAAAATATAACTTGGGCACCTAGGACTTCCCAACTTGGATAGAAACCTAAGAAATCTATCATAGGAAGTGAAGTTACAGGGTGATTAGGAGCCATATTTGTCAACTGTAGTGCATGTATGCTGACACCTAACATCTTAAAGGCCAAGGCATAAATCATCCATGTTAAAAGAAAGAAAACTTTATGAGGAAGGAAAAACTGGCTTGCTTTATTCATGACAAAGGCAAGGCCTACTAAAACCAAAAGTGCTAAAGAAATTCCTAAAACAAAGTCAAAAGTTGAAATCCTTGGTAAAATTCCTACATAAAAGAGAATGGTTTCTGCTCCTTCGCGAAATACTGCTAGAAAACTAAGAGCGAACATGGAAAGGAAAGATCCTGTTTTCGTGACAGTTTGCATTTGCGATTCCATAAAAGTATTCCATTTTTTAACAGAGGATTTGCTATGAAGCCAAATACCGATTAAAATCATCATGCCTACTGCAAAAACCCCAACTGCTCCCTCGATGATTTCACGGTTGGTTCCCGAGGTGACTGCTGGAAAAGCAATCTGTAGGATATAGGCAATCAAAAGACTAGCTACTATACCCACAAATGCACCACTATATACCCACTTGAGTCCTTTACGCAAGTTAGAAGCTTTCAAAGTTGTAACAAGAGCCATCACTATTAAGAGAGCTTCCACTCCTTCACGAAGTAAAATTAACATAGCATCAAATGCATTATAAGAAGCACTCGTGTCAATTTGAGATAGCTCTGAAATCAAACTAGATAGTTTATCCTGATAAGCTTGTTCCTGTCCCTTAACCATAATCACAGGACTTTCACTCTCAACTTTTGTATATAGGGAAGGATTTGTTGTACTTACAGAACCTTCAATGGTTGGCCAAATAGTGATGAACTCCTTCATCGTAGCTGCAGCTTCAGTATTTTTTCCAGCCTCAAATTGTGATAGAGCTTTTTTTAATAGACTGATTCCATCTTTTAGTGTCAGATTCGTTGAATTCGTTTCAACTTCTTTTCCATCAATAAAGTTTGAAATAGCAGTTTTTAAGTCATCAAATGAAGATTTAATAGTATCATAGTTTGTTGGTTCAGTCTCAATACTACTACGTAAAAAAGAGATAGCCGTTTCCACTTTCCCATAATGAGCTGTACTATGGTCGCGAACTACTGCTTCATTGATAGTCCAGGTTGAATTCATTTTTTTATAAGCTTCTTTTACTGCTTCTAGATTATGAGAGGCAATTGCCTTGTCTAAAGCTTCAAAACGAGGTTCTAATCGAGTAACAAGCTTTTCTTTTTCTGCATCAAGGTCAACTGGATTTTGCTCTTTCTCAAATGTTAAAAGAGCTAAAGAAATCTGGGTCAACTGATCTTCAGTAATTTTTCCTGATAAAGAGAGTTTCTCTTGAACTTTCTTACCTGCTTCCGAATCTGCATGTTCAAGTTTACTGAATTCTTTAGAGATTTCAGAAACTAGTTTCTGGGCTTCGTCTTGATTGCCTTCCTTGACAGCTTTGGTCGCATCAGTGATTTTTACAAAATAGGGACTTAAATTCTCCTTAGCTCCTACAGGTATGACAAAAAGTAAAAAGAAAGCTAAAAGAGGAACAATATATTTAAGATTCCAATAATTTCTGCCCAATGTAACCTCCCTTCTCTACACCACCAAAGCAAGCAAAGAGACCACTACCAATATGGGTTACATACTCATTCATTTTATCCATAGCACCAAGATTTGTTTGAACTTTAACAAAACTATCCGGGTCTTTTTGGAAAGAAATAAATAGTAATCCTGTGTCGAACTGACCTGTCTTTTCATCAATTCCATCAGAATAAGAATAAGAGCGACGTAAAAGAGGTTTATTAGCTTCTTTTGCTAAGCGAACGTGGGAATCATCTGGAAGAAGACTCAAATCAACTTCATCGAATTCATGTTTCTTGCCAAAGGGAGCCCCACTTTCTTTATAGCGTCCAAAGGTATTTTCTTGTTCCTCAAGATTGGTTCTATCCCAGGTATCTAAAAACATCTGAATACGTCTAACAGCCATGTAGGAACCATTTTCCATCCAATCTTTACTATCAGCCCAGACAACATTATCAAATTCTTTTTCGGTTGTAGCGTTAGCAGTTCCATCCTTGAAACCAAATAGATTACGAGGTGTTTCCATCCGGTTACCAATTGCAGCAAAACCAGATTGACTCCAACGAAGAGTAACAGCATTTCTCCCCTTGCGGATAAGGTTACGAATAGCATGAAAAGCAACCTGTTCGTCATCTGCACAAGCCTGAATCACGATATCACCACCAGTATACTTTTCGCGTAATTGTTCTTTAGGAAAGGGAGGCATATCTCTAAATAGTTTTGGACGTTTATCCTCAAGTTTCATCTTTTCCAAGAAACTAGTTGAAACACCAAACGTGAGAGTTAAGCGATGCGGATTTAACCCAACAGTTTCACCAGTATCACTCGGCGGCAAGAGACTGTTACCACCATCCTTTTTAACTAAATCGCCATCTACAAGTTTAGCGCTGTAATCCGTCCAATCTTTAAATAGCTGGATAATTTTCTCTTTGTCAGTCGTATGCAAATCCAAAACAACAAAATAGATATTTTTCTGCATGGCAGTTGTGATTCCAGCTTGATGTTTGCCATAAAAGGCTATTTTTTCGTCTCCGTACGAGATGTTTTCTTGACCCTCTAACTTAGGTGCGAAAAAAGCAGAAGCACCAGAGAGACCAAGTGCAATACCAGCCCCTCCGATACCTGCTTTCTTTAGAAATTCTCGACGGTCCATTTTTTTATCAAAAAACTTTTCGTCTTTATTTGTCATCCTACTTATTCTCCACCAAGAAATTTACCCATTTGTGACAATGGTTCTCCAAGTTTCGTTACAGCCTCAGATAATTCTTTAGTGTCTTCTTTTGTTAAGTCTGTATAGAGTTTATAATGCTCTTTATCAGTCATATGTTTATCTAAAAGACTATTGACAGATTTAAAATCTTCTTCCAATTCTTTAACCAGAGCTGCATCAGACTTTTCAAGCAGAGGTTTAAAGAGTTGGAAAATTTTCTCTGCCCCTTCAATATTGGCGCGGAAATCGTATAGATCTGTGTGAGAATAAATTTCTTCCTCACCAGTAATCTTGCTTGTAGCAACTTCATTAAGCAGGTCAACAGCACCTGTCAGCATCATTTTGTAATCTACTTCTACAGTAGCAATTTTAGCTTTCAATTCCTTAATATCGTTTACTAATTGATCACCATATGCTTCAGTTCCTTTTGTAGTATTTTCTTCCCAAAGAATACGTTCGATACGGTGGAAACCAGACCAACCTTCTTCTGTTTTATTTTCATCTAAATAGTCTGCTAAACGAAAGTCTATCTTCACATCAGACTCACCAAAGCTTTCTGCAATTGGTTCTGAACGCTCGTAAGACATACGAATCAATGGATATGCCTTTTTAGCTTCCTCTAACTTACCATCTTTTAAGAGTTGAACAAAACCTTCTGTATCCGTCAATAATTTATCAATTTGTCCTTGAACAAAGGTCTTATAATCTGTGGTTGCCTGATCAAGCAATTTTTGTTTGTCATCTGACAGAGCTGTCACCTTAGAAGAGTCACTCGTGTCACTTGGTTTGGTTTGATTATTGGCACAAGCTGTCAATAGCAAGGCTGAAGATAAAAGGACGAAACTTAGTTTTTTCATTATTTACTCCTATTAGTTCAGGAATCCTGAATTTATTTTATGTCCCATTATAACATGTCTGTACTCATTTTTCAATAAATTATCAGAAAATTTAATGTTTGGACAGATAAACTATTATTAGACTTTTAAAGCTAAAATTGATAAAATAAGAAACAAATAATATAAAAAAAGGAAATTTAAAACGTTATGATGAATATGCAAAACATGATGCGACAAGCTCAAAAACTTCAAAAACAGATGGAGCAAAGTCAGGCTGAACTTGCTGCTACAGAATTTGTTGGAACTTCTGCTCAAAACTTGGTAACTGCTACCTTAACAGGTGATAAGAAAGTTTTAAAAATCGACTTTGATCCTGCAGTTGTGGATGCTGAGGATATTGAGACTCTTTCAGATATGACTGTTCAAGCGCTCAATGCTGCTCTTGAACAAATTGATGAAACCACTAAAAAGAAACTTGGTGCATTTGCAGGTAAGTTGCCATTTTAATCATAGAAAAAGAGGTTGTTGCACAGCCTCTTTTAATTTATGTTAAAAAGCAAAGAATTCAGTTGCTTTATTCAGCAGTAAGTAGCTGTATTCAGGGTCTTCCTGAGCCGTTTGTAATTCTTCTTTTATTTTTTCCAAGTCGTCCGTAATCATTCCGTCAACACCTAGGTGAAAAGACTTATTAAACGATTCAGAACTATTGATTGTCCATACATAGAGTTTTTGGTCCGTATTCCATAGTTTCGTTACAAAATATTCATCCAAAGTAGAGTACTCCATTGTGTATCCAGTTGCCAACGTTCTAGGAAAAACAGAATTATAGGGAAGAATAAAGTATACAGGAATATCTGTGTCATACTCTCTCACTTTTTCAATTACCTTATAATCTAAAGATTGCATTTGATGACCATAAACCTTAATTTTTGCACCGTATTTTTCTAGAAAATGTTCCATCATCTGCGGGCTATCTTTGTGACTGGTCTTAATTTCAATAAGTAGTTTCTGATGCAGTTCATTTGCACGATTCAGATAATCATCAAAACTTGAAATCTTCGTCTCATAACCATTCTCATGAATGTCAATCTGTTTTAACTCTTCTAAGGTCAAATCTTGCGGTGTTTTATTGATACCTGCTAATCCTTTTAGTTTAGCATCATGCATCATGACAAATTGGCCATCCTTGGTTTCCTGAACATCCATCTCGATTAAATCCGGTTTTAATTGAGCTGTCTTTTCTAAGGATTCCACTGTATTTTGGACACCATTTGCATTTGATACACCACGATGTGAAATTAAAAGAGGTGGCTTGACTACTGGAGCTTCTAGATAAGTATATCCTTCAATCGCAAAGAAGATACTCGCACAAACCATGACTCCCCATCTCATGATATGATCCTTCTCCCGCCTTGGCATAATGTCAAGTTCTTCTCCCGTTAAGAAAGAAGTGAATTTGACAAGGAAATAAGTCAGAGCCATATAGTGCAAATTCTTGATGAGAACAAAGTTGGAAATAGCAAGGATCAGGGATTCTCTCTGAGTAATGCTATCGACTATGTACTGAGTTAATAATATTGGGATGAGAGGGAGATAAAAGAATAGATTGGTTTTTACAACAATTAAAAATAAATGCCAGGCATAAAACCAAAAGAAATTCTTAGTCCTATCCAAACTATAAATAATCGCTTCCTTCACAGTCATCTTATCATAAAAGATTTTTGGTAGAGTGAATATTAATCGAACAGAAACATAAAAGAATAAGAGTGATAAGCCGATAATAACTACCCACCATAACCAATAGTTTTCTTCCATATAGGTTTGAATAAACTCTGGAATCACAATTTTATTGAAATAATAAATCTTAAATATCTTTCTGATAAAAGGGAACAACATCGCTACGAAAAGAAAGATAAACAAGGCTTTTGAAATGGTCATCTTCTTCATAAACGCAAGGCTTTCACGAAATACTTTTCGACTATATTCTATGAGAGTTCTCTTTTCGTGATAAAGGAGATGACGTGCTCCTATAAATAGAAGGCTGAGTTGAAAATAGGCTACCAGCAGATTGATGGCTATTAAGATTACGAAACCAAGACTGACTATGGGTGCGTTTTTTATAATAGCAAAAATATTGTTGTAGGATATAAACAAATATCCTGTTTGACTCAGTAAAAATCCAGCTATCACTGAGTTTAGTGGCAACCAGACATAGTCAACCAACATAAAAATTAAAAAGAATAGAAAGAGGATTTTATCTAGATTTAGGTAAATCTTTTTAAAACCCAATTTTTTTGGTTTTTCAGGTTTCATAAGGACTCCTAATCAAACAGCTGAGATAGATCTAACCCACCAAATGGATTTGAGTTGAGGCTGCTCTGAGAATTGAGTAAAAGTCTACTCTCATCTGACTCCAAAAACGCTTCATAAACACGGGCAGTCATTCGAGCATCTTCTAGACTATTATGAGATTGACCTTTAAAACCCAGAAAGCTAGCAACGGTTTGTAATTTTAGATTAGCAATTCCATGGAGATCGGTACTGCGTCTCTCTAAGGCTTCATTATAAACGTCAACTAGATATTGATGACTGTAGTCAAATCCATGCTCTAGTAGAATCGGTAAATCACTTTTTGCTGCATTATAGCCAATAAGAGGCAAGTTACCAACGAACTCTTGAAATTGTTGCAGGACTTCTTCTACCTTTGGTGCGCCTTTCAGTGTGTCCGAAGTAATCCCAGTCAAACTATTAATAAAACTCTTCAAAGGAACATCCGTGTATACATAAGAGTCAAATACTCCTACTTCTTCACCTTCTTTAAAATGCACCGCTGATACTTGAATCAAATGAATCTGATCCTGGTGTTTATTGAATTCTAAATCAAATGAGATATACTCTCTTAATGTTTCCATCTTATCATTCCTTATTGATTTTAAAAAGAAACCACCTGGTCTAATCCTAGAAACCAAGCAGTTTTTTCTTATTTTCCAAATAAGCGAGCAAAGAAGCCTTTCTTCGATGCCTGAACTTCTTGCTTAGCTTGATCCAACTCCAACTGGAGTGTTTCTTGATCCTTCATAGCTTGAAGGGTTAACTGTTGTTGTTGGTCCAATTGCTTATCTTTTTCAGCGATTTGGCGATCTTTTACACGCATCTGTTCATCTTTTTCAGCAAGTTGCTTATCTTTAGCTTTTAATTGCTCATAAAGACGGATAATCTCAGCGTTCTTTTCATCAACAAGAATCTCCATGAGCTCTCGTTGCTTTACTTCATCACTAACTGGTTCATCTTCAAAGATAGTCTTTTTGTAGATTTCTTCAAGTTTGATCAATCCACTGCGAGTAACAACAGTAACACCCTTGTCGTTTTTTGTAATATCTTCTTCAGGTAATTCCTTGACACGATTATTGATTGCTTGTCGAGATAGTCCCAAGACCTCAGCAATCTCACTGACAGTCATTTCAATACTCATAATATCCTCTATTTTTCTCTAGCTTTTCTTAAATTAAATCTTATCATAAGTAAGCTAAACTGTCAAATAACACTGTATTTCCAATGGTTTTTTAAGCTATAAAATTTTAAAAGAAAACCTTTCTTGGTTTGTATAGATTTTCACGTTTCTCCAATATAGCAAGTAGTTTCTCACCTTCGAAAGCTGCAACTTCTTTCTCGCTTCGTTCTAACTCAATAAAACGTCCAAAACGGACCTCTTCTGCCTGCTCCGGAGTAAGATAAACCTTAACTAAATCCCCTGTCCCAATCTCAATCGGATGTAGAAAATCGAGTTGTCCAGCCTCTACTTTTTCGGAAATTTCTTCTAAAGTCAGGGCGTCCTCGAGTTGCAAACCTGCAGCACTGGTACGTGTTAACCGAGACATATGGGCCGCATAACCAAGTTTTTCTCCAAGGTCAACAGACAACGTGCGAATATAAGTCCCCTTACTGCATTTCACACGAAAGGTAAATCTCGCAAGTCTATCCTCATAAGAAATCGGACTCGTTCTTTCAAAACTATAAATCGTTACCTGACGCTCAGGACGCTCGACCTCCTGACCAGCACGCGCATACTCATAGAGCTTGCGACCATTGACCTTGACTGCCGAATACATAGGCGGAATCTGAGTAATAGGCCCAGTCAGACTAGTAATTGCTTCATCGACAATCTTTTCATCTAGAGGAGCTAAGACAGGCGTCTCTGCAACTACTTCTCCACTGGCATCCTCGGTGGTCGTGGAATAGCCGAGAGTGATTTCTCCCTCATAGACCTTGCCCTCATCCTGCATAAACTCGACCATGCGTGTCGCCTTGCCAACCGCAATGGGCAAAACACCAACTACATCCGGATCCAAGGTCCCACCATGACCAATCTTCTTAGTTCCCAAAATCTTACGCAGTTTAAAAACCGCATCATGCGAGGTCATCCCCGCTTCTTTTTTTAAGTTGATAATACCGTTCATGTGTTGCTTTCTAATTTCCTTTCTCATCATGCGAATAATACATTTTTTTCATTCGTTCCAGTATCATTTAAACTAGCCTCGCAATTTCCAAATGAATCTATTTATTTATTAATCTAGTATTTACTTTTTTTATAACATAAAGAATAAAACTCCCCAAAATATCCAGTCCTATCAAAATTATAAATATTCTCCCAAACCAAATAAGCCAAAGGGGGGTGTATGAACTAGGACTAAAATAGCCTATATTATACATAATACCAAGGAATATTGAACAAAACAAAATCTCAAGGGAAATTCTAATTTTTGCTTTCTTTAAACTGAAATCCTTAAATAAATTTCGAAAAGTCTCTTTTTTCTTGGGTACATCTTCCCAATACTCCTTGCTTTGAGTTTTTAGATATAAAAGATAGGCGACTTCTGTGATGAGTTGGGAGAAGCCATAGCTAAAAAGTACCGCTGTTAGAATTCCTAAAACTAGCGCAAACTTACCAGAAAGAACACCGCCTAACATGGAAACTGTAAAAATAATGAGAAGAGAATTATTATTGTGGGCACTAGATTTCGCAAAATAATTACCTATTGTTCTATTGGTAGAAAAACCTTTTTTTAATTCTCTTTTTAGCCAAAAATAGTGATAAACAAAACCAGTAACTGTACAGATTAACAAAAAAGGAATGGTGTATAATGAGCGTTCGTTATATTCTTGCAAATTAGTCCCTGAATAAACAAGAATAATATAAGATATAAGTATCAAAGATAAAAAAATACCTATATAAGATAAAAGTAATAATATGGTTGATAAAATCTGTCTACGATAAATAAATGTCATTCCTAGCGGAATAAAGGTTGCCACGACAAGATAAATAACATAAATCAAAACAAAATCAAAAAAGTAATTTTCCAAAGGATTTATTCCGTAGCCTTTAACAAAATAAAAATATTGGAAAAGTAGAAACAATGCCGAAGCGAAGGCTCCTGTAAATGAAATCAACATCATACTTGCAGATGCGCGAGTGTTCGCTAAGCTTTTAAAATATGCTTTATTTAATTTTTCAACTTCTGTCACTGTTTTTTCTTTCCTTTTTTGAATCCAGTTTTTAATCTTTTCATCTTAGATAGAATAAAGCTCCCCAAAATATCCAGTCCTATTGCATAGATGAACAATTTGACACTCCAGACCAGCCAAATAGGTCGCTTAATGCTCTCATCTGAATAACCACTATAATTAATAATCCCTAATAATATTGCAAAAGCTACCATCTCAAGTGGGATACGAATTTTTGCTTTCTTTAAACTGAAACCCTTAAATAAATCTCGAAAAGTCTCTTTTTTCGTAGGCACATCTTCCCAATACTCCTTGCTTTGAGTTTTTAGGTATAAAAGGTAGGCAACTTCTGTAATCAATTGAGAAAATGCATAGCTGAAAAGAAGAGCTCCAAGAATTCCAAAAATAAGTATCAATTTACCTGAAAGAAGACCGCCTAGCATAGAAACTATAAAAATAATAAGGAGAGAGTTCTTACTATAAGCACTGGATTTTGCAAAATAATTACCCATTGTTCTATTGATAGAAAAACCTTTTTTTAACTCTCTTTTTAGCCAAAAATACTGATAAATAAAACTTAAAATTGTACAAATAACTAAAAATGGAATAAAAATTGGAGAATATAGAGAGAATCCCATAGTAAATTCCTTCGTTGAAATAGAAGTCACTATAATCAAAAGCATCATCAACTGCAGAGAAAAGTATATGAGCATATAGACTAGTAGCAAAAAAACTGTTGACAAAATTTGCTTTTTATATACAAAGAGACCAACTAATGGAATGAAAAATGCAATGATAAGGTAGAAACAAGAAATCAAGAGTAAATCAAAGAACCAATTCATAAATGGATTTATTAAAGAGACTGTATTAAAATAGTAATAAAAAACGAAAATTTCTAGTGCTAATATAAATACTCCTGTCCATGAAATAACCATCATCGTCGCAGATGCCCGAGTATTAGCTAAACTTTTAAAATATGCTTTATTTAATTCTTCAACTTCTTTCACTGTTTTTTCTTTCACTTTAATCTCCTACATTGACCTAACTATAAGTTCGTTTAATTAAAAATCATAGATTGATCAACTTATTCTAATCTTTTGATAAATTAAAAAAATCTCTAGGACTCAATCTTTCAATTAAATATCTTTATTACTTAATTCTTTGTATAACTGTCTCAATATCATGCTGCGTTTAATCAATTTGGTATTTAAAATAGTGTATACGATAAAATATGATGATAAAGTTAATACAAGACTAATATAATTACCCGAACTTATAAAAATTGCAGCAGTCACTATTCCTATAATCAAAAAACAGAGCATCGTTATATATAATATTAAAACATTCCTTTTTTCTTGCTTTAAAAAGTTTTGATAGTTTCTTAAATCAATTTGAAATTCTTCTAACTCAATGACACGATTTAAAACATAATAAAGTAATAAGCTACTACCAATACTAATGATAATATAAGCAAGGACCAAAGACAGCAACCGAAAATCTGTTGGTACTTCCCCATTTTTACTTATACTTCTTAAAACAATATATAAAACAAGAGCAATTGAACTGTAACCAGTAATGGCAGTTGCTCCAATAGTTTTATCCTTTGTTGGATATAAAAGTTGATGATTTTCATTGTTATAATAGACAGATTTTTCCTGATATATACCTAGGACAATAAAATTTTTAGTGTTACTTTTCATAATTATCTTTCTCATTTATAAGTTTTATACAGTTCATTTATGATTTTTCCTCTTTGGAAGATTTTATTATAAAAGAACATAAAATATATAGTCATAAATAAAACTGAAACAACTCCCCATGAAATATTGCCATATGTGATAAAGAGGTATGCAAAGAATATTATAATTAGTGGTAATATGATAAGAGATAAATAGGTAAAGAAGACATTTTTTCGCTCTCTTAACACAAAGTCCCTCATTGCTTTTTTCTCTAATTGAAGTTCTTCCACTTCTTTATCACGATGGAAGGTCGCATAACAAACAACAAAGGCTGTTATAAAGGAAATCAGGATGCCTATCATTAAAAATTGATATCTTCCCGGAATGGTTAAATAGTATTTGGAATTGACTTTTCCAATTATGCCATAAATAATCATGATCATGCTACTGCCAGCAGTTTCCAAAAAAGAAGTCTTTTTTCTTACCATGTATAAACTAGAATCTTTTTTATCAAAATAAACTGGATTTTTATCAATTGTTCCTATCGGAACCATATTTTTAAATATAATTTCATATATCATTTTCCTTAGTGGAATATTTTTTATCTAACATATGAACCACTTTAAATCTCTGTATTGGTTTCGTGTTTAATAACAATAGAGGAAACATAAAAAATAAAATGGCTAAAAACAAAAATAAAAAATTAGAAGTCAATAAATAAACTATAGAAAAAAGCACTGGAAGAAGAAATGCCAATAATATAATTAGATAGCTCTTAACTATATTTTTCTTCTCATTTTTAAGAAAAGTTATCATATCAACGTTTGAAAGCACAAAAGGACTAATAATTAATTCTTCATTCAAAGCTGGTCTGTAGAGGAGTTTTGAGACAATGATCACAGGAGACACTTTAAACTTTGTTTTAGAATGACCTAAGAACATCTTGTCTGTTTTCTTATCAAAAAAAAACTGTTTCCCCTTCAAAATTACCAATTCCTACAAATTCAACGTCCTTTAACTTTATAATTTGTTTTTTGTCCAAGAGAATCTCCTATCACTGAAATACAGTTCCAATACCACTGAAAAAGTCAGATACTGCATTACCAACACCATCTATAACTTCTTTACCTGCTTTTACTACATCATTTGTTATTTTTGTGACTTCCTTTCCAACAGTGTTATCATAAATCATATCAAATACAGCATTACCTGCAATTGATAAACCTACTCCTATTATAAACCTTGCAGCAGCTCCAACAATACCACCTACAGCAGTTCCTGCAACTGGAATAGGGATAGCTGAACCAATTGTTCCTCCAATAGCCATTGCAGTATTCGAAACAACCGTATGAACACCTGTTTTAATAACTGCGTTCGGAACATTTTCTCCTGCTGAAACTTGTGAAGTGAAATCAATTGCAGGACCAATAAATGCCATTGCTCTACCTATTTCAGGACCAGACTTGGCAAAAGTTTCAATTCCTTCACTCAAACTTCTAATGACTCCTGAAGAGGAATTACTAATACCATCAAGTACATTGGGTGAAATTAGTCCATTAGTACCTAGGTTAATAAAGTTTCCGACTGAATCACTTAGTTGATATAAGGTGCTAAGTACTCCTCCTAGAACAGTTTGTATTCATTTTATAAGTTCTAAAAAGGAAACAAACATGAGTCATTTTAAGTCTCTTTATTTCCTTAAGTTTTCTATTATCCTCAATTCATTTTTTCTCGAACCCCTACCATGATATCTGTGTATAAAACATCATTTATCTTACTTGAAATATAAAATACCGGTGTAGATTCTTCTAAGTCATTGTCAAGCAATAATTTGGTTAGCAGGTATATAGCCTTATCAAAGTCAACAGCTTCCTCTCCAGTAACTCGTACTCCTGCCATTTGAGGAACTAAAAAATAGCTGTTATAGGCTGTCCCTTCCATTATTTCTTCTTTTCCTAGATAATCCTCATGAACGGGAAGATAGACTGTGATGTTGTATGTTCCATCATCCAATTCTCCTATATGAGGGCATGAGTAAAAGGGATTGCTCTTGGGTGTGTATCCTGCAGCTACGGCTGTTTGAACCATATCTTGAAAGGCTACTTCAATCTCATCACCGACAATATTATAGTTCACACTCAAAACATTACTTATCATTAATGATTGATTCATACCATATGTAATTTCTGCCATTTTACTTCTCCACTGGGATAATCAAATCTACAAACAAATCATCATAAACAGGTATCAAGACCAGATATAACTTGTCTTGCAATTCCCAACCATGTTCACGAATATAAGCCTTCATCTCCTCAATTGTTTCATCCAAGCTACCATCAAATAGAACCCGCTTGCTAATTCCTTCTATATCTAGAGATGCCTGATAATCCAGTTGACTTGTTGGCTCTGCTTCAGATATAACTGGAATATAGACTCCCACATCTTGCTTTTCTTCATCAAACTGAGTTGGAGTCATTTCAAAAATGGTCGGACCATCTTTATAGATGCCATTGGTGTAGGGTAAGAGTTCTGTGTGGACAAACAACTCCAATAGTTCGTCCGCTTGAATCTGGACCTGGTCTGTCATCAAATGATCCATATGAATCTGGATTTCTTTAATCATGTTTCTTTTCCTTTTTAAATCTATTTTTATCAAATTCTTTATTTTGAATCAAATCCGAAGACACTTCTATATGCTTGATTGGTCTTGTTTCCTCAACATCATGGCGGTGTTGGTATGCATAGATAATATAAAACCACGTAGCATAAAACAAATGCCCAAAGGTCATCGAAAATAAGGATACACCCCATCCCCAAAAATATTCATATCCAATTATCGCCAAAAATATACAGACACACGATATAATAAGCGGGGGAGCGAATACAAAGTTAAGCATAACTTTGCTGGCTTTCTGCGAGATAATTTCTTCAGAGTCCAAATTGACCAAGCAGCTCATGACGACTATAACAATAATGGATTGAATAAGAGGGAGGGATAGCTTTAGACCAATAAAGTTATGGTCCCCACTCATAGCACCAAAACCAATAATGATATAAATATGACCAGTCAAATACATGAGATAGGTTCCAAAACTAGTTAAAATTCCTCGCCTAAGATCCAGTAAAAATACCAGATTTAAAATCCAAACAACAATTCCTGTCATAATCAATCCTTGATACAAAGAGGGATTGTTGAGTACCTCTAATCCTCCTGCAAAAAACGCCAAAAAGGATATAGGATATAAAATAAAAATCCCATTTAACACCCCCCAAAGAGGAACCGGTCCCTTTATTCTACTTCTTTGAAATTCAAATGTTTTTTTAATTCGTTCCAGTATCATTTAAACCATCCTCTCATGCCTTTGATCAGGCTATTGTCGCATTAAAACTTTATACATCTGACCTATGTCTTAATGGATAAAGTATATACCCCCACGAAAGAAATAGGAAAGGTGAAAATAGCAATTGTAATCCAAATAATAACCAAGAAGCAGCAGGGTTTCCTATTAAAATAAGTAAGATAACTGAAATTACAATAATAGCTCCTGGGATACCAAAAATTACACTAATAACTTTTTCTTTCAGCACTTGCTGACCATCAACACCACCTAATAATAGCATAAGAAGAAAAATTATTATTGGATATAAAAATATTGCAAATAAGTGAAATAAAAGGAATTGTTCTCCTCCACCTAGTCCTATTACAGCAAAGGGAGCAGTTATATATGTAACAACACCCATAATATAGGTAATTAGTCCCGTTGCAAAATTACTTTGTAACTTTGACATTAAAATAATTATAAAAGAAAATAACTCTAAAACTACTGCTATGATATTTATAGAATTGAAAACATATTGATTTACAAGGCTATTTGCTGCCATAAAGAACATGAACATTATCAAAGGAAATATAACAAATACTTGGGTTAGTGTCCCCCACATCGGAACAGGTCCCTTAGCATTATTTAATATATCTATCAATGTTCTATAAAATCGTTTCTTCATTTAAACCATCCTCTCATGCCTTTAATCAGGCTATTGGCACTTTTTTTAGATTTTTTTATGTAGCATCAATAACAAATCTATAGGTAAATACCCTACTATTCACCTCTGTCTCTCCAATTCTTTATGATAGTATAAATAAAATGTATCAGTAATCCTACTAAAAATGCGAACAAAGGGCGTAATGATACCAAGCTTACACCTACAACAAGGAAGGCTGATAAAAAATAAATGATAAACGCCTCTAACTTAGAAGGTTTTCTAGCCTCTGGAATCATATCTAAGTGTTCCTTCGTTATAGCTGAGCGATTACTGAATTGATAAAAGAAACGATATCTTGCAGATAAAGAATCAATATCTAAAAAGTCATACCCCCTAATATAATCAATTACGTAAAACATCAGTAAATTGTCAATTTCGTCAATATTTTCAGTATAGAGAGAAAAGTTTCTCTTTCCAGCAATTGCAATATTACTTGCAGCATAAACGGCAATCGGAATGCCATCTTTTGTGACAGGTAAAATATCTCCTTTACTACCTGAACCTACACACTTCATTTCATAGTTATTTAAATTGAATTGAAAAACTCCATACCAGTATGCTTGTTCCCATAAATGTTCAAATCTTTTTTCTTCATAATAAATCAAATCCTTATTTAACCCTCTTGCGACTATTCTTTTTCTTTTAGAAATATATTCTGATTCTTTCAAGACAAGAATTTCTACATCTTTTGCATATAGACGGTAACCTTCCTCTTCTTGAACGATTTCAATTCTTTCAGTCCAATGTTCATCATCAGGTAATTTTGACTGAAGGATAAATCCTTCTGAGTTTCCAAGTAATTTTAATTGTATTTCCATGTTTTACCATCCTATTGATAAGCACAACCCAAATGGTCCTAGTTTCATTTTTGCCTCTGCTTTTTCAATAACTGGATACCAATTTATTATCATGTCAGACTTCACACCTTCTCTAACACGAACAACACTCCCAATCGATAAAGCGGTACGTTCTGACATCAGTTTTCTCCTTCTAAATATTTCTGCGCTTCCTGAACATAAAAGAGTTCTGGATTTTCATGAGAGATACTTTCAAACAAACTACGGGCACGTTCTTCATCTCCTTTTAGCTGAGCATTGAGAGCTCCGTAATAAGAAAACATGATTCGGGCTAATTTATTTTCTGGTTCGGTAGTATCGAAGTAGTCGTGCACTTCTCCATTGAGTATTTTTGATACTGGTTCAATTAAATCCAATATTCTATTTTTGTCAATTCTTTTAATTTTTTCCCAATCACAAGGTATTGAAAGTTTAGAAATATCATCTATCTCTCTTAAGTGAAGATAGGATAATGATTCTATAAATACGATATTTAGTTCATAAATACACTTTACATTCCATTTAGAACGTTTAACTCTTATTCGTTCAGTATATTGGATTGCCTCACTAAAATTTCCTTGATACAACGAACATCTAGCTAAACCCATATTTAATGCATTTAAATTCCCTGTTTTATTATCAGGACGCCTTTCATAAGTTTCAGTTAAAAGAGAAATATATTTTGTAAAATTTACTTGCTCGTATAAAATAACTTCTGCAACGTGATTTACTAAAAAATGAGTTATTACAACGATAATAGTCAGTAATGTTAGAAATATAAGCAGTAATGTAGTCACGACGGTTGATTTTACAAATAATAAACTAATTGCTGTTGCTATAATTGTCCAACGTAGGTAAAATAAAATATAAACTTCCAGTATACTGCAAATTTTAACTGATGACCAATTCAAAATATTCTTAGAAATATTATCTAACATAAAAAAACTCCTATTTCTCCAATAGCTATTGCTACAACTGAACTAATTAGAATAATAGTCTCTATTTGTAGAAGAGTGTTCTCCGTCGCTGAACTGACTATTTTTTTTACTAATTTCATATGTTACTCTCTTATTCCTCTGCTCCTAAATATTTCTTCGCTTCCTGAACATAAAAGAGTTCTGGATTTTCATGGGCTATGCTTTCAAACAAACTGCGAGCACGAGCTTCATCTCCTTTTAATTGAGCGTTGAGGGCTCCGTAATAAGAAAACATGATTCGAGCTAATTTATTTTCTGGTTCCGCAGTGTCGAAATAGTCATTCCCTTCTTGATTGAACACAATATCTTTTATGGCTTGGGCTTGAGCAACGAACTTAGCCTTACTATCTTTCGAATCTGGCGCCTTGGACAATTGTTCCTCAAAGAAAGCAATATCTTGCGCATCTTGAAGATGGATGGAAACTTTTAATAGCTCATAGGTTGATATTAAAAATGTATGGTTCCTGAATCTCTTCCAAATTTTCTTCAAATCATATTTGGACATATTTTCCTTGGCAGATTGAAAATCCCCTTTTAGATAAGCCACTTGACCTTGGATAAATTGGCAATACTCACGATATGTTGCCCTAAAAATCTTAATGGATTTCTCGGACTGAACCCTGAACATGTCTTCATATAGCTTAAGATTAATAGAATCGTTTAACACTAGATAAATAACTTTGTTTAGGACAAAACGTAGGTATAAAACTAGACTAGCAATTAGTACTACTACTACTACTAATATTACTCCCCACTTTTCCGTATCACTTTGGAAAATTAAAAACACAGCCAACACATCCAAAACAAGTCCAATAATTGAGCTAATTTGACTAATAGTCTCAATTTGTAGAAGAATATTCTCTGTCGCCCTACTTACTATTTTATTTACTAATTTCATATGTTACCCTCTTATTCCTCTACTCCTAAATATTTCTGCGCTTCCTGAACATAAAAGAGTTCTGGATTTTCATGGGCGATGCTTTCAAACAAACTGCGAGTACGAGCTTCATCTCCTTTTAATTGGGCATTGAGAGCACCGTAATAAGAAAACTTGATTCGAGCTAATTTATTTTCTGGTTCAGCAGTGTCGAAGTAGTCATTCACTTCTTTATTGAACACAATATCTTTTATGGCTTGGGCTTGTGCAACGAACTTAGCCTTACCACCTTTCGAATCTGGTGCCTTGGACAATTGTTCCTCAAAGAAAGCTATATTTTGCGCATCTTTAAGATGGATAGAAGATAGAAATTCATAATATAATTTCTTAAATTCAAATATTTTTCTATTTTTTTTAGAAATATTAGAAAGATTGAGATTTGAATATTGACTAAGTGATAATAAAAAATCTCCTCTGAGGTAAGATAATTCTCCTGTGATTAATTCAAAACTTACTTCATTAAATTTCTTATTAAACTTATTGGAATGACTAACACTGTATTCAAAGAAAGATTGATATTTCTTAAAATCAATCAAAGTCTCCTTACAATATAGAAGAACTTTCCATGTCAATAAACTTAAAAAGATGCCAATAACTATAAACAATACCGACAAAAATAACAGATAACGTACTGCAATAATATTTTGTTTATACAATAAAAACAAACTCAAAATGGCCATATAAACTGCAACGACTACTAAATATGTAGATAATCTGATACAAATATTATAAACAAATGTTTCATCTTTATTTGCTAATAATTTAATCAAGCTTTTCAATTTTATAAAAATCCTCCAAATAAAATGGTTTACTAGATTCTCTCAGTAAAAAATTTTCAAAATCACCTTCATCTTCAACTATTTTATACGTTCCATTAATAACTATAAAATAGTCATTATTAATCATGTAGTGTCCATCAGAAAGTCCAGAAAAATCAATGTCTTCTAACTTCAATTTGTCACTTTCACTAAGTGTTAAACATAAACGAAGGGCTCCCTCTTTCATATAGTCTTTAAGAGAAATTGCTGCATATCCTCCAAATGCTTGTTTTTCTGGACTAGATGAGTTTTGATTTTGAACTGCTTTTTCTTTAATAAAAGAAGTGATTCTAAATGAACGTGATATTTGAAAACCTGGGCTAGCTAATGGCTGATCTTCAGCATCAAATACAGATAAATCATAGCCTTTCTTTTTTATAGCATCTTCTACTACTGATATAAAATCTTTTAGAACTATTTGAGCCTCATCACTTGAAATAGCATTTTTTATAAATTCCTTTAGGCCGTAATCTTGATCAATGAAAGTAACATATTTCAATTTTTGACGCGTGTACTTAGCACCCACTCTTATGGAAACTCCCTTATCGAAAACATCAAAGACACCAACATCGGAAATATTACTATCATAGTATGTAGACTTAAGTGTTAATTCGTAGTTCAAGCCCCTAGAATGATAAAACTCTTGTAATTGTTGTACTTTGGCATTATTTCTCAAGTAAGTTTGAATTTCACTACCTAGAAATGGAGAAAAAATTCCCGCTAAAAGTATAATGAGTAGAATTCTACTCACTTTTTGATTATAGTCATCCTTTTGATAAATCCAATCTAAATACGGAAATAAAAATAAAGAAAAAATGAAACTCCAAAGATCCAGATCTTTTATAAAGTCAAAGGAAACGATCATTTTAAATCTTAGTAAAAACATGAGAAATATTGCAAAAAAAACATTGCCAATCAATAGGAATGCAATCAAACACTTCGTTCGATTTTTTGCCTTTATCACATAAGTTATACCTACAATAAGATTGGCCAAAAAGCTAATTCCGTAGCCTAAGATTGTTGGAACAAGGCCAAAAATACCAAATAATAAACTATATCTTGAGTCTGTGTCACTTACACCTTCAATATTTAAAAGACCATATAGGAGATTAAGAAGAAACACAACTAATGGTAAATAGGCAATATATACATCCGTAAATTTTAGAGTTTTTTTGATAGTCAAGTTCACTCTCCCTTCAAGGCATCAAACTTAGCCTTCATGGTTGGATTTTTACGTGTCAGTTTTTTGACTGAAACATCATCCAACTTATTGTTTGCAAGGCGGAGTTGGTTTTCGGATGTGGTGAGGAATTTCTTGACTTCTTCCATCCGCTTGATGGCTTTGTCGATTTCGTCAATAGCCTTACCGAAGTTGACAGATGCTGAATTGTAGTTCTTGGCAAAGGCTACCTTGAAAGCTTCCAAGTCTTCTTCAAAATGAGTAATATCAATATTTTGTTCTCGGATAAGTGCTAATTCTTGCTTGTATTTAAGAGAGTTAAGAGCCGCATTGCGTAAAAGACCAATCAACTGGATGAAGAACTGAGGACGAACGACATACATCTTCTCATACTCGTGGCTGACATCGACAATCCCAGTGTTGAAGTAGTCGTTATCTGCTTCAAGCATAGATACCAAAACTGCATACTCACAGTTTTTCTCACGACGATCCTTGTCCAATTCCTTGTAGAAATCGGCATTCTTATGCTTCTTCTCCGTACCATCAGCTTCATTTTTCATCTCAAACATGATGGAAATGAATTCTAGGCCATTTTCATCAAAATCACGGAAAATAAAGTCACCTTTAGAGCCACGAGCTGAGACTTTATTGTCCTTTTCAAAGTAAGCATTTGGAAAGGCAAAACTACGAACCTTGTTAAACTCACTCTCCGCATACTGCTCCAGACTTTCCCCAATAGCCTTGGTTGATTGTTGGGCTTTGAAATTCTTGTAGAACTCGACCTGTTCATTGGCAGCCTTAAGCTGAGCTTCATAGTTTTGCTTAACTGAAGTCAGAGAAAGCTCGTTTTCTTTTTCTTGTAAAAGGAGCTGGTTTTTAATCTGGTCGCGTTCTTTTTCTAAATCAGACAGTGTTTTTTGCAGTTGATTCTCATGCTCCAAGCGCAAGGTAGCTAGTTGATTTTCAAGTGCTTGGACTTCTTTTTCTTTCTCTAGTATGCTTTGACTCGCACTTTGCTCAACTTCTTTCTTAGCTAATTCTTTTTCGGTGTCAAAGTTGTTAATTTGACTTTGAAGCTGGACTATTTCTTGGTCTTTTTGAGCAAGTTTAGTCTGTTGTTCATTTAAGACTTTTTGCTCCACTAATGTTAACTCTTGCTCCAATCTCTCATGCAATTCCTTGTCAAACTCTACAGTTCGAACTTGAGAAATCAACTCTGCATATTGACTTTCATTTACTGTAAAAACTTCCCTACAATTTGGACATTTAATTTCGTTCATGATTTTCCTCTGTATTTAACATTACTACATTCATTATAGCATGGATAAACAAAAAGAAAAAGTTGGAATCAATCCAACTTTTAATCTACGTATGTATCTTCGTTCCTGTTTAAAAAGGCGTAAGGCAATCCAATCAGAAGACCACCACCGATGAAGTTACCAATAAAGGTAACACCCCAGTGACGAAGAATATTTCCAATACCGAAGTTTGCAATAGAATCAGCGGCAACACTAAACTTAACAATAGCAAAGGAAGCAAAGTTTGCGGCGATGTGCTCATTTGTTAAGAATACAAACATATAAATGGCTGATAGAACCAACCAAAGCTTAGCTCCACCATCTTTCACTAAAACGAAAGAAAGAATGGCGATGTTTACAAAGATATTAGCTAGAATACCTTCAAGTAATACTAGTTCGTTGGAACGACCTAGCTTCATCTCCACGACTCCAGAAATAAAGCTATCATGTGTTAGATTAGCGTAAGCCGCTGAATGAGCGAATCCCCAACCAGCGATAAGCGCTCCGATTAAGTTAAAGAAAGTACAATATAGAAGAATTTCAGCTGTTTTTCTCCAGCTAATTTTTTTCAAAAAGCTACCAGCTGTCAAGAACATCATGTTTGATGTAACTAACTCAGCATTCAGGAAGACGATATAGGCTAATCCCCAAGCAAAAACAAAGGGGAAAAGGAAGCGTCCACTACCTGGTGCAATCTTATTAATCAAGTCAGCTCCAACTGCACCAGCTGCTGTACTAAACGTTAAGAAAGCACCCGCAAACATTGAACGAATCGCATATTTGAATTTACTTTGACTATAAAGACTTTCTTTTTTCTTACAAGCAAATTCAATTTTTGAAATAAATTCTGATGAAACCATATAAACTCCTAAAACTTTTATTTGTGAATATTATAACATAAAATCGATATAATGGAAAGGCTTTCCAAAAGCAATTCCATTATTTTTGAAAAATAAGATAGGCTATTATGAAAAATGAATCCTGATATTGTATTTTTGTGTTTGTTTTTTAGATTCTTGACAAGTAAATCATTTTGTTTGGACTTGCCAAAGAAAAAGGCTAGTGATTTCCCACTTTTTAGTTCCAGACATAAAAAATATCTTGCTCCATTTAGTTTAACACTAGGAAGAAATTTGATGTCTATACTTTTAATCTCGCTCAAGGGGATCGTTCGATTTTTAAAAACAAATGCATTATGAATAAAAAAATATCCTTTTGAGATATGAAATGGGGCCCGAAAATCTCCACCACTTTTCTTAGAAATACTAAATCGACGCCATAAAATTAATAAAAGGACAAAACCTAAAAAGTAAATACTAAAGTTGAAAGCAGAGGATTCCAAGATCTTTTTAAAACCATTCCAAAAATAATCGAACATTTATATAATCCTTCTTTTTTTCTTTATTATATCACTTTTATGACTTCTTTAGACTTTGAAGAAAAGAAAAAAGCTGAACAAGGTTCAGCTCTATTCTTTTAATTAAAAATGAATCATCCTATCTTGTCAAATCAATACGTTGACCAATTTTACCAATGATAATTGCTCCGACAATTAGTGAAGCGAATTCCCCGATACCAGTAGTGAACCATGTAAAGAAGAATGGTGCCTCTGCTACGATATGCAATTCAGCAGCAATTGTTATCATTGAAATTGAAAATAGAATCGAAAAGAAGAAATGATCTTTACGAATCAATCCATTAAAAAGATAGTCTTTGCTGTATTTGCTAAACAACAAAACTCCTAAACTTAGGAAGACGAGTGTTGAGCCACCACCAACAGCGACATCAATAAGTCCGAAACTGAAGAAATTAGCAATCATACATCCAAACGTAACACCGATAATATACTTAGGATTGTAAAAAGCTAGGAAATTCATCATTTCAGAGATACGGAACTGATAGGCACCATAACTAATAGCATTAAGTGGTGGTGTGATTGTCAAAACCACATAGATAGCAGCGACAATGGCAATGTCTGCCAAATCACGGACAGTTAGTTTTTTCATGTTTTCTCCTTTAGCGGCTATCCCGCGTGTAATATGCTTGGTGAAAGAAGCTAAGCACCAAGGGTTGAGCAAGTCAACTTTATTAGTATAGCACATTTATCAGCTTTGTGCTATACTATTCTTATGAAAAGATACATTAAAAAATTTTTCGATAATGAAATTTTGTCCTATTTATTTTTTGGAGTAGCAACTACCGTAGTATCAATATTTGTCCGCATCGCCATCTTTTATTTAACACAACAAGAGTTAGTTGCGACTGCCTTGGGGAATATTGCTGGAATTCTATTTGCCTTTTTTACAAATGACACTTTTGTATTTAAGCAACAAAGAAAAAATTGGTTTAATCGATTAATTAAGTTTACCTCTGCAAGACTAATAACATTTTTATTAGATCTTCTACTAACTTTTATTTTTGTAACAAGCTTCCCCCAAATCATTGGTTACTTTGTTGGAAATGATATTAATACAATTAATACAGTTGAAATATTTATTGCGCAGGTTACGATGGTTGTTCTCAACTACGTTTTTAGTAAGCTTTTTGTATTTAAAAAAAAATAAGCACTTTTCTTGCATTTAATATAAATTTACGATATAATCTAGTCTGAAAAATTTCGAAAGGAAAAAGAAAATGTTAAAAGATCTTAAAGCATTTTTGCTCCGCGGTAATGTCGTAGATCTTGCTGTCGGTGTGATCATCGCCACTGCATTTGGTGCTATCGTAACTTCATTCGTTAACGATATCATCACTCCACTTCTATTGAACCCAGCTTTGAAAGCTGCGAACGTTGATCGTATCGCTGAACTTTCATGGAATGGTGTTGCTTACGGAAGCTTCTTGAGCGCTATTATTAACTTCATCGTTATTGGTACTGTTCTCTTCTTCATGGTTAAAGGAATCGAAAAAGCTCAAAGCCTTACTAAGAAAGAAGAAGTTGCTGAAGAAGCTCCAGCTGGTCCAACTGAATTGGAAGTTCTTCAAGAAATCAAAGCACTTCTTGAAAAAAAATAAACATTTAAAAGGATTTAGATATCGTCTGAATCCTTTTTTACTTCTTTCATTTTGACTTATATTTGTCTTGAGTAAAACTCCTATTTTTGATATAATGATGAGAGTTTCCACCCTTAGTGTAATGGATATCACGTAAGATTCCGGTTCTTGAAATGGGGGTTCGATTCCCTCAGGGTGGATTATAGATAGAAAAATTAATAATTAAAAAGCAGTGTAGTATCACTGCTTTTTTTATTTATATCTACACCTGCTCCGATAATTCTTCCCACTCTAGCATAGCTTCTTCCTGACGCTGACTGATCTTATCTAGTTCTGCTTGTAATTGCATGAGTTCATCAGCATCATTGGTAGTGTGCATTTGTTCAGAGATAGCTTGGGCTTGAGTTTCCAGTTCTTCGATTTCTGCCTCAAGACTCTCGATTTGTCTCATTAATTTACGCAGTTCTTTTTGACTCTCTTTTTGAGCTTGGTAGTCATTAACTGGAGAAACTTCTTTTTCTTGGTTAATAGCTGACGCTTCTTCTGCTTGGCTAGCTACTAGCTCTGCTTTTTTATCAACATAATAGTCATAATCACCTAGATAAAGGGTTGATCCATTCTCAGATAATTCCAGCACATGAGTGGCTACACGGTTGATGAAATAACGGTCGTGACTGACAAAGAGAAGAGTTCCATCAAAGTCAATCAAAGCATTTTCCAATACTTCCTTGCTATCGATATCTAAGTGGTTGGTCGGCTCATCGAGAATCAGGAAGTTATTATTTTCCATGGAAAGTTTAGCCAGAAGCAAACGAGCTTTCTCTCCACCTGACAGCATGCCAACTGATTTCTTAACATCGTCACCTGAGAAAAGGAAGGCTCCTAGGCGATTACGGATTTCAACCTCAGGTGTTAATTTGAAATCATTCCAGAGTTCATCAAGTACTGTATTGCTAGGTGTCAGTTTACTCTGAGTCTGATCATAGTAGCCAACCTCAACATTGGCACCCAAGCGCTTCTCACCCTTGATAAATGGGATCTGACCCACAATTGACTTGATAAAGGTTGTCTTCCCGATACCATTAGGACCAACTATTGCAACAGCATTCATCTTACGAAGGTCAAGGTTGATCGGTTCAGATAGTATTTCACCATCATAACCTATAGCAGTATTTTCAACTGTCAGAACGATATTTCCAGAGACTTTATTAGAGCAGAAGGTCATATTAGCTGATTTTTTCCCAGCTTCAGGTTTATCCAATCGCTCCATTTTCTCCAGTTGCTTGCGTCGAGATTGAGCACGTTTGGTTGTCGATGCTCGAACAAGGTTTCGATTAACAAAGTCTTCTAAAGCAGCGATTTCCTTCTGCTGCTTTTCATAATTCTTAGCTTCAGTTGCTAGCTTCTGTTCCTTTTGCTCCACAAAACTGGAGTAATTGCCAACATATCTATCTAAAGAATGTTTGGTTAAGTCCAGCGTTATGGTTGCTACCTTGTCTAGGAAATAACGGTCGTGGCTGACGATAATGAGAGCACCGCTATAATTAACTAGATAGTTTTCTAACCAGGCAATAGTCTCGATATCCAAGTGGTTGGTCGGCTCGTCCAAAACCAAGAGATTTGGTTTCTCAAGTAACATTTTCGCAAGAGCTAAACGTGTATTTTGACCACCAGAGAGCTCGGCTATCTTCATCTGCCACATAGATTCGTCAAACTTGAAACCATTTAAAATAGCACGGATATCAGCTTCATAGGTAAATCCTCCAGCCTGACGAAAATTTTCAGATAGGTGATCATAGTCAGACATGAGCTTATCTAGTTCTGCACCAGTCTTTTCCCCCATCTCTAGCTCCATTTGGCGAAGTTGTCTTTCAGTAGTATGTAGGTCGTCAAAGACGTGAAGCATCTCGTCATAGATAGTATTTTCTGATTCAAATCGACTATCCTGTGCTAAGTAAGAAAGGGAAATGTCTTTTTTCTTATTAATCTCACCAGAAGTTGGCTCTTCTTCTCCCACCAATATTTTCAATAATGTAGACTTTCCTGCTCCATTTTTTCCAACTAGAGCAATACGATCCCTTTCATCTACTTGGAGATTGATATTATCAAATAAAATTTCTCCAGCAAAAGACCGTTCAATTTTATTAGCTTGTAAAATAATCATGTAACTATTTTACTATCTTTTTCCATTTTTAACAATTCTAATAAAAAAAGTTCGAGATTTAAACTCGAACTTTTAAATGTTAGTAACCAATACCACCACGGAATGTACGTGCCATATCTTTTAAGTTATAGTTCTTAGAAGATGTGTCGATCGTCCATTTACCGTCTTTCTTAGTCATCTTGATTTCGTAACCTTCTTTTTGCATATTGTCACTAGTATCAAGTGGTGTTGAATCAAATTGACTTGGTGCATTTTCTAGAATGTATTTCTCACCAGCCTTCATAGCTTCTGAGTAGTTACTGTATTTTCCTTTGTTTTCGTCATAGAATTTACGGCTCAATTCATGAACATTCAAGTTATCCAAGTCGATTGTTTCTGGTCTTACATAGACAACTGCATAGTCTGGCAAATAAGTTTTTACTTTGTAATCAACTTTTGCTCTTTTAGCATTTGCTTTGATATATGCTTCTGCAAATGTACGAAGTTCAGAATCAGATGGTTTGTAATTGTAGAATCCTTTACCAAATGACTCGATAAATTTCTTAATAAATTCTTCTCTGTCTTTCTTCACGTCATTTGTGATCAAATCAGAATCGTTAGAAGATTTTTTATCATCAGATTTTTTGTCATCAGATTTTTTATCGTCTGACTTTTTATCTTCAAGTGCAACGATTTTGGTATTATCATTAGTAAAGCTTACGTTTGATGTACCACCAGTGTTTTCTCCATCTAGGTAAACAGCATCTACATATTTTTTCATAGCTTCTTTAGCTTCATCAATACTATCTTCGTATTAACTTGGGTCAACCTTGATAGCTACGTCATTTTTACCCTTTTTATTTTCTTTTACATCATCGTAAAAGCTTGGTGCAAAGTGAAGTTCATATTTAGCATCTTTATCAACTTCATAAACTACGTAACCAGCTACGCTCTTACCTTTAGACAGGCTATCTCCATATGACATGAATTTAGTTTTACTGTCTGACTCATAAATTTGAATTGGTTCAACTTTTTCGTCTTTTTCGTTGTAAAGTGCAATATCATGATAGGAAATCACTTTAAAAATATTGCAAATTTTTAAATATAATAAAATTTTACTTGTTCTTTAATTTAAATGAATCTTAAATTCATATAACTGAGCCACGCTATCGTTTTACTAAAACTTTAAATCATGGTATAATGAAGGCGATTAGATTATATATAAAGGAGATTTCATATGTCTTACCAAGAAAATTACCAAAAATGGTTTGATTTCGCAGAACTTCCAGACTATCTTCGCAAAGATTTGGAAAATATGGATGAAAAAACAAAGGAAGATGCCTTTTACACAAACCTTGAATTTGGTACTGCTGGTATGCGTGGATTGATTGGTGCTGGTACAAACCGCATTAACATCTATGTTGTTCGTCAAGCAACTGAAGGTTTGGCTCGGTTGATTGAGTCAAAAGGTGGAAATGAAAAGGAACGTGGTGTAGCCATCGCTTATGATAGCCGTCACTTCTCTCCAGAATTTGCCTTTGAATCTGCAGCGGTTCTTGCTAAACACGGTATTAAATCTTATGTTTTTGAAAGTCTCCGTCCAACTCCTGAACTTTCATTCGCCGTTCGTCACCTCAACTGCTTTGCAGGTATCATGATTACTGCCAGCCACAACCCTGCTCCATTCAATGGTTATAAGGTTTATGGTGAAGATGGTGGCCAAATGCCTCCACACGATGCAGATGCTTTAACAACTTACATTCGAGCTATCGAAAATCCATTTGCTGTGGAAGTCGCTGATGTAGAAGCTGAAAAAGCTTCTGGTTTAATTGAAGTCATTGGTGAAGCCATTGATGCTGAATACCTTAAAGAAGTAAAAGATGTAAACATCAACCCTACTTTGATTGAAGAATTTGGTAAAGACATGAAGATTGTCTACACTCCACTTCACGGTACTGGGGAAATGTTGGCTCGTCGTGCCCTTGCTCAAGCAGGATTTGATTCTGTTCAAGTTGTCGAAGCTCAAGCAACTCCAGATTCAGACTTCTCTACTGTTAAATCTCCAAACCCAGAAAGCCAAGCAGCCTTTGCACTTGCTGAAGAACTTGGTCGCCAAGTAGGAGCTGATGTTCTTGTTGCAACTGACCCTGACGCTGACCGTGTCGGTGTTGAAGTCCTTCAAAAAGATGGTAGCTACCTTAACCTTTCAGGTAACCAAATCGGTGCTATTATGGCTAAGTACATCTTGGAAGCTCACAAAAATGCTGGAACACTTCCTGAAAATGCAGCCCTCTGCAAATCGATCGTATCAACTGACTTGGTAACTAAGATTGCTGAAAGCTATGGCGCAATCATGTTTAACGTCTTGACTGGTTTCAAATTTATCGCTGAAAAAATCCAAGAATTCGAAGAAAAACACAATCACACTTACATGATGGGATTTGAAGAAAGCTTCGGATACTTGATCAAACCATTCGTGCGTGATAAAGATGCCATCCAAGCCGTCCTTGTTGTTGCTGAGCTTGCAGCCTACTACCGCTCTCGTGGTTTGACTCTTGCTGACGGTATTGAGGAAATCTACAAAGAGTACGGTTACTACGCTGAAAAGACAATCTCTGTAACTCTTTCTGGTGTAGACGGAGCTGAGCAAATTAAGACTATTATGGCTAAATTCCGTAACAGTGCTCCAAAAGAATGGAATGCAACAGCAGTTTCAATCACTGAAGACTTTAAAGCACAAACATCTACTACTGCTGACGGTACTGTTACAAACTTGACAACTCCTCCAAGTGATGTTTTGAAATACACACTTGCTGACGGTTCATGGATTGCAGTTCGCCCTTCAGGTACAGAACCAAAAATCAAGTTCTACATTGCCGTTGTAGGTGAAAGTAACGAAGATTCACAAGCTAAGATTGCTAACATCGAAGCTGAAATCAATGCTTTTGTAAGCTAAGAAACATAAAGAGGCTGGGCATAAAGCATCCAGCCTCTTATTTATGATAGTTATAACAGCAAGACGCAGTAGCTGATTGGCATCTTTGTTCGCCTTTTAAGCTCCAAAGATGATCTAATCAGCCTTGCGGGGGTGGGACAACGAACGATTTTTAGTCAAAATTCGTTCTGTCCCACTTCCTTTTTCGTATCAAATCCAAGCATTTTTAAAGACTTTATGGCATACTAGATTTATCAATGAAAAAGAGGTAAACTCATGGAACAATTTTTAGAAAATATTAAAGATCTTGAAGTGACAACTGTTGCTTGTGCTCAAGAGGCTCTTGATAAAAAGGAAACTGCAACATTCTTTATCGGTCGCAAGACTTGTCCTTACTGCCGAAAATTTGCTGGTACGTTGGCCAGTGTTGTAGCCGAAACTAAAGCTCACATCTATTTCATTAATAGTGAAGAACCAAGTCAACTTGATGCTTTGCAAGCCTTCCGATCACGTTACGAAATCCCAACTGTACCAGGTTTTGTTCATGTTGAAAATGGTGAGATTAAGGTCCGTTGTGACTCTTCAATGTCAGCTCAAGAAATCAAAGAATTTGCAGGATTATAAAAACCACTCGATTGAGTGGTTTTTTGTTTTCTAAATTAATACTTGTTGAGCAATTCTTGGACCATTTTATGTAATTCTTCAATCCTTTCAGCCTGCTTCTCGACTAAATGTCTTTGCATAACCAATTCATTTTGTATTTCGTCCAATTTGCATTCTTCATTTGAATTTTCTTTAACAAAAAAATTAGTTAAGGCGCTTGTCAGCATCCCTATCGTTCCTATACCCACTAGCATTAAGATTATTGCTAACCATTTCCCAAATATCGAACTTGGGACTATATCACCATATCCAACAGTTGTTACTGTAACAACAGCCCACCAAAGACTATCTGAAAAAGACTTCTCCTCTACAACTGATAAGATTGAGCTTCCAACAAATACAATAAATACATTGACATATAAGATATAAAGCAAGCCATTCGTTCGCAATAATTTACTAGCTTTTCTTTCTAATTTTCCACTTAAACCAATTATTCTTAATAACCTTGTAAGTTTAACTAATTTTGTCAATTTTGCTAAACGAAAAATACGTCCCAAACGGAAAACTGTAAAAATAGCATTTAATGGAAGAATTGCTAATAAATCAAAAACATTATCAATAATGAAACGAAATTTATCTTTACTAGTAAAGAACCGCCATAGATAATCCACTATAAAAACTATCCAAATCATTAAATCAATAATATTGTATGGAGGATTATCCAAATCTATAACATCCATAAATCCAAAAATAACCAGCACCACAGAAATCAATGCCAATAATAATATGGTGGTGTCATAGTAATCTGCAAATGTCCAAGTCTTTTTCAATTTATATTTCTCCATTATAATTCTTATGAATTTATTATAACATAAATTAAAAATTTAATTTTTAGTAAAAAGAACACCTCTTGGTGTTCCTTTTTATATATCCGTTAAGGTTGTTGCAGTATCAGGAGATGTATCGTAAACTTGAAAATCCACTCCTACTCCTAGGTCTGCTTGAGCTAACTGATTGACCATGGTCATGTGAGCCAGCTCCTTGATATTGTTTTCTTTGGACAAATGCCCAAGGTAGATTTTCTTAGTTCGATTTCCCATTGCACGAATCATGGCCTCAGCTCCGTCTTCGTTAGAGAGGTGGCCAAGGTCAGATAGAATCCGTTGTTTGAGTCGCCAAGCGTAAGATCCTGCTCGTAAGATTTCCACGTCGTGGTTGGACTCGATGAGATATCCATCCGCATTCTCGACAATTCCTGCCATACGGTCACTAACATAACCTGTATCCGTCAGCATAACAAAGCTCTTGTCATCCTTCATAAAACGGTAGAATTGCGGAGCGGCTGCATCATGACTCACACCAAAACTCTCAATATCAATATCTCCAAAAGTTTTGGTTTTCCCCATTTCAAAGATATGTTTTTGAGAAGAGTCAACATTGCCTAGATATTTACTATTTTCCATGGCTTGCCAAGTCTTTTCATTGGCGTAAAGATCCATGCCATACTTACGAGCTAAAACCCCAACACCGTGAATATGGTCAGCATGTTCATGCGTAATCAAGATAGCATCTATATCTTCCGGTTTTCGATTGATTTCACCCAGTAAACTTGTAATTTTTTTACCAGATAAGCCCGCATCTACTAAAATTTTTTTCTTGGGGGTTTCTAGATAAAAGGAATTTCCACTAGAACCCGATGCTAAAATACTATATTTAAAGCCTGTTTCACTCATTCTAGTCTTCTACTTCATCCTCCCATACTTCTTCTTTTACAGCATCATTATCATAAGGAAGAACAATGGTAAAGGTAGATCCCTTACCGTATTCACTCTTGGACCAGATAAATCCATTGTGCTGTTTGATGATTTCTTTTGCAATTGCAAGACCTAAACCAGTACCACCTTGTGCACGGCTTCTAGCCTTATCAACTCTATAAAAACGGTCAAAAATCTTCGGCAAATCTTCTTTAGGAATCCCAAGTCCTTGATCCGAAATAGATAAAATCATCTGGTCATCAGTGGTTTTCATACTAACCGTAATTTTACCACCATCTGGAGAATATTTGATAGCATTATTTAGAATGTTATCGATTACCTGAGTCATCTTATCTGTATCAATCTCAATCCATACTGATGTAATCGGATAATCTCGAACCAACTCGTATTTTTTTTCTTCATCCTGCGCTCGCATCTTGTCGAAACGATTAAGGATAAATGTGATAAATGCTGTAAAGTTAATCAACTCAACATCTAAATGACTGGTTGCATTATCAATACGCGAAAGATGCAAGAGATCCGTTACCATTCGCATCATGCGGTTGGTCTCGTTTAGAGATACTTTGATAAAATCAGGAGCAACAGGATCATATAATGCTCCCTCATCCAAGGCCTCCAGGTAAGATTTTACACTGGTCAAAGGAGTTCGCAATTCATGACTAACGTTTGAAACAAATAGTCTTCTCTCGCGTTCTTCTTTCTCTTGTTCAGTCGTATCATGTAGGACTGCTACCAAACCAGAGATAAAGCCAGATTCTCTACGAATCAAGGCAAAACGCACACGCAAGCTGACGTACTCCCCATTTACATTTTGGGAATAAATCATCAATTCAGGACTTTGAGTGATCAAATCTCTGAGTTCATACTCATCTTCAATCTTGAGCAACTCTAAAATGTTCTGATTGAGCGCATCATCGCTTTCAACCCCAAGTTGTCTTTTAGCCATATCGTTAATCATAGTGATTTGACCACGACGATTGGTTGCTAAGACTCCATCTGTCATATAAGACAAGATACTATGCAGTCTCTTACTCTCTTGCTCAAGATTCTCCTGAGTTAAACGAATGACTTCTGATAAATCGTTAAGATTATTGGTAATATTGGTTATTTCAGAATTTCCTTGCATATCCAATACCTGAGAATAATCACCAGCAATTAAATCTTTAATCTTTTGGTTTAACTGTTTGAGTCGGATATTATCTCTACGGCCTTCAAGTAAGAGAAAGCTGACAAGCATGATAAAACCAATTAAGATTAGCACAAAGACAAAATCTCTTGTCAGAATTGTTTGTTTAATTATATCAATCATTATTTCTCATATAATAACCCACACCACGACGAGTTAAGATATATTCAGGTCTACTTGGTGTGTCTTCAATCTTCTCACGTAGACGTCTAATGGTAACGTCGACAGTACGAACATCACCAAAATAATCATAACCCCAAACAGTCTCAAGGAGATGTTCACGGGTAATAACTTGACCAAGATGAGAAGCTAAGTGATGCAACAACTCAAACTCTCTATGAGTTAAGTCTAATTCTTCTCCGTATTTTTTCGCTACATAAGCGTCTGGCAGAATCTCTAAATCTCCAATTTTAAGACTTTGTAGTTTTGTATCTTCTTCTTGGTTATCCACTGCTATTAACTCAGTACGACGAAGAAGAGCCTTCACACGCGCTTGTAGCTCACGGTTTGAAAATGGTTTTGTCACATAATCGTCCGCACCAAGTTCAAGACCGATAACCTTATCAAACTCACTATCTTTGGCTGAAAGCATGATAATCGGAACACTACTTGTCTTACGAATCGTTTTAGCAACTTCCAGACCATCAATCTCTGGAAGCATCAAGTCCAAAATAATAATATCTGGTTTTTCAGCTTCAAACAATTCAATCGCTTCACGTCCATTAAAGGCTGTCACAACTTCATAGCCTTCCTTGGTCATATTAAACTTAATAATATCTGAGATTGGTTTTTCATCATCTACAATCAATATTTTTTTCATATAGTCACCTTTTTCCTTGTATCAATTATACCAAAAAAATACAAAGAAGACACGAAAGACTAGTGTTGTCAGCATTTTTTTGAATACTCTTGCCAAATTTTTTGTTGAGGTTTTGCTAGTGGATAGAGGTCAAACTCTTCAGGAGTTAACCAAACTACCTCTTTATCACAATATTCTTTGCTATCAACTACTTGCCCGGATAGGATTCGTACATGCCACTTTCGATGGCTAAAGACATGTTTCACTTCTTCAAAATGAGTATCCTGCCAGTCAACCTCTAAATCATAATCCTGCTCAAAACTGTCTTGAGGTGATGGACCGAATTGCAGTGATGCTTCAGAAACCTGATTAAAGAGATTTAACTCTTCTTCGTCTTTTGAAAATTCATCTACCTCAATCAAGGGAAAATGCCAAAATCCAGCGAGTAACTTTTCACTTTCATTCTTTTCTAGTAAAAACTGTCCTTTAGCATTTTGAACAACTAAGGCATTTAGATAAATGGGAACGGGTTTTTTCTTTGGCGCTTTAATGGGATAGCGTTCCATTGTTCCATTTTGATAGGCAGCACTATAATCCTTAATTGGACTATCTTGAGGTCTAGGATTGACCGGTGCTTCAATATCTGAACCTAAATCCATCAAAGCCTGGTTAAAATCACCTGGACGTTCTGGATCAATCAAAATTTCCATCATGGCTTGAAATATCTTTCGATTACTTGGTTTACCAATGTCGTGATTGACCTCAAATAAACGAGCCAAAACACGCATGACATTCCCATCAACTGCAGGCTGTGCTAGATTAAAGGCTATACTTGAAATAGCTCCGGCTGTATAGGGACCTATCCCTTTCAAGCTTGAAATACCTTCGTAAGTTGTAGGAAACTCTCCATTAAATTCGTTCATAATCTGCTGAGCTGCTGCTTGCATATTACGAACACGCGAATAATATCCAAGACCTTCCCACGCCTTTAATAAGTCCTCTTCAGGTGCAGTTGCTAAACTCTCTACAGTTGGAAATCTTTCTAAAAAACGTTCATAATAGGGAATAACTGTATCAACTCTAGTCTGCTGCAACATGATTTCAGAAACCCAGATATGGTATGGATTTTTGCTTCTTCTCCAAGGTAAATCTCGTTTATTTTCATCATACCAGGCTAACAGTTTTTGACGGAAAGAGAGAATTTTCTCCTCTTCCCACATGTTCACACCGTATTTTTCCAAATCTAACATATATCTAGTATAGCATATCCTTCTAGGATACTCAAAAAATGAAAATTGTCCTTGTTTTGGTATCGGCTCTCTTATCATACCTGACTATAAGTCATATCTCTACTCTTTCTGTTATTTTCTACCTTTTTTTGATATAATGACTTTTAAATGAATCTTTAAAGGAGATATCCATGCGTTTTAATCAATTTAGTTATTTTCCCGTTACAAACCAAGAAGCCCTGCAAGAATTATCTGAACTGGACTTCAAGTTTGATCAATCAACTTCAGCAAAAGAACAGTTTGAAGCATTTGTTAGAACTTGTTTTTTTAATTACAAAAATACGGATTATCCCCTCACTACTTTAGCAGTTGATAAAGAAACAGATTTACTCACTTTCTTCAATTCAGACCGTGAATTGACAGCAGAAGTCTTCTATACTGTTGCCTTTCAATTGCTTGGATTCAGTTACTTAGTTGACTTTGAAGATGGTCTTGCTTTTCATAAAGAAACAGCTTTCCCAATCGTTTACGGAGATTTAATCGACAATCTCTACCAACTTCTAAATACACGCACTAAAAAAGGTAACACTCTTATCGATCAGTTAGTTAGTGATGGTCTTATTCCTGAGGACAATAACTATCACTACTTCAATGGCAAGACTTTGGCAACCTTCAATACTACCAATGTCATTCGTGAGGTCGTTTATGTAGAGAGTCGTGTTGATTCTGACAAGGATGGCCTACCTGATATCATCAAGGTAAACATCATTCGTCCAGCATACAATGGAAAGATTCCAGCTGTCATGACAGCCAGTCCATACCACCAAGGAACCAATGATAAAGCAAGCGATAAGGCTCTTTACAAGATGGAAGCTGAGCTAGCAGTCAAGGAACCACATGAAATTTCATTAGAGCAACCGACATTAGACTTAGTTGAACCGGTTGGCGAAGCTGAGCTAGTTCCAGAAGCTGAAGAAAAGCTCACTCATATCAATAGCAGCTACACACTTAATGATTACTTCCTTCCAAGAGGTTTTGCCAATATCTATGTATCTGGTATTGGTACCAAAGATTCTCAAGGCCTAATGACCAATGGAGACTATCGACAAGTTGAAGCTTATAAAAATGTCATTGATTGGCTTAATGGTCGTTGTCGTGCATTCACAGACCATAGTCGTAAGCGTCAAGTAAAAGCTGACTGGTCAAATGGTAAAGTCGCAACTACTGGTCTTTCTTACCTAGGAACAATGTCTAATGGTCTTGCTACTACAGGAGTTGATGGTTTAGAGGTCATCATTGCTGAAGCAGGTATTTCTTCTTGGTACAATTACTATCGTGAAAATGGTCTTGTGACGAGTCCTGGTGGTTATCCAGGTGAGGACTTCGATTCATTAGATGAATTAACTTATTCTCGCAATCTCCTAGCTGGTGACTTTATTCGTGGAAACGAGGCTCATAAAGCATCCATAGAAGAACTTAAGAAAAATCTAGATCGTAAGACTGGGGATTACAATCAATTCTGGCATGACAGAAACTACCTGCTCAATGCCCATAAGGTCAAAACCGAGGTTGTCTTTACCCACGGTTCGCAAGACTGGAATGTGAAACCACTTCATGTCTATCAAATGTTCAATGCTCTGCCTAGCCACATTAAAAAGCACCTCTTTTATCATAATGGTGCCCATGTGTATATGAACAACTGGCAGTCTATCGACTTCCGTGAGTCTATGAACGCCCTTTTGACACAAAAATTATTGGGTCAAGAGACTGACCACCAACTTCCAAGAGTCGTTTGGCAAGATAATACTAATCCACAAACTTGGATGTCTCTTGATGATTTTGGAAATCAAGATGATCATAAAACTTTCACATTAGGTACTGAGGAAAATGTCATTCAAAACCATTATCAGGACTCAGACTTCGAGCGTTTTGGAAAAACCTACCAAACCTTTAACAATGAACTCTATCAAGGTAAGGTCAACCAAGTTACTATTGATCTTCCAGTGACTGAAGATCTTCATCTCAATGGGCGTGTTAAACTAAACCTTCGTCTCAAATCAAGCACTAATAAAGGCTTGTTATCTGCCCAACTTCTCGAACTTGGTCAAAAGAAATATCTACAACCTTATCCTGCAGTCTTGTCTGCTCGTGCTATTGATAATGGTCGTTACCATATGCTGGAAAACCTTTGCGAGCTACCATTTAGCCAAAATGCACAGCGTGTGATTACCAAAGGATATCTCAATCTTCAAAATCGACACGATTTATTGAAAATTGAAGAAGTTAAACCCGATGAATGGATGGAATTCCAATTTGAATTGCAACCAACAATTTACAAACTAAAAGAAGGCGATACTCTCCGTCTCGTTCTATACACTACTGACTTTGAAATTACTGTCCGTGACAATACAGACTATCGATTAACTGTAGACCTTGCGCAATCTAGTCTTGAAATCCCCTATCAACAGTAATTAGTGAATCAGAAAACCCGTGATAAACAGATCACGGGTTCTTTTATTCTTATTTTTTTTCTTCGGCTTGTTTCTTCATTCTCGCAAGTCTCAAAGCTCTATTTGGATTGAGGCGATTAAAAAGTTCTTCTAATTTCTTTTCATTCCAGACGTCTGCAGCAGAAACAAAATTTCCATCAGCATCTCGGAAAGATATTGGTTTATCACCCATAGCTATCTCCTAGTCTACAAATTCAAACTCAAATTTACCGATACGAACTAGATCTCCATCTTTGGCACCACGAGCACGAAGAGCTTCATCAACTCCCATACCACGCAACTGACGAGCAAATTTCATAACAGACTCATCACGGTCAAAGTTAGTCATGTTAAAGAGTTTCATGAGTTTTTCACCTGAAAGAACCCATGTAGCATCGTCATCACGACCAATCTCAAATGGTTTTTCTTCCTCATCGAAGCCATAATACGCTTCTTCTTCCATCTCTGACTCGTCATAAAGAAGGAATTCTGGAGTCTTATCAAGAAGTTCAGCTGTTGCATCTAGTAAAGGTGCAAGACCTTGCTTAGTCAAACCTGAAATTGGAAAAATGGGCGGTAAATCTTCAAACTCATCATAATTAGCAGCTATCTTTTTCTTAAATTCTTCGAGATTTTCTTGACTCTCTGGCATATCCATCTTATTAGCAACAATAATCTGTGGACGTTCCATCAGACGAAGATTATAAGATTCAAGTTCCTTATTGATAGCTAGATAATCTTCGTAAGGATCACGTCCTTCACTAGCTGACATATCGATAATGTGCAAGATAACGCGAGTACGCTCGATATGACGCAAGAACTGAGTTCCTAGGCCGACACCTTGACTAGCACCTTCAATCAATCCAGGAAGGTCTGCGACTGCAAAGGAATCCCCTGATTGAGTACGCACCATTCCTAGATTGGGAACGATTGTTGTAAAGTGGTAAGCACCAATCTTTGGTTTAGCAGATGTGATGACACTAAGTAAAGTTGATTTTCCAACAGAAGGGAAGCCAACTAGACCAACGTCAGCAAGGATTTTTAGTTCTAGCTGCAATTCACGTTCCTGACCAGGTTCCCCGTTTTCAGAAATCTCAGGAGCAGGATTTTTAGGTGTAGCAAAGCGAATGTTTCCTCGACCACCACGGCCACCGTGAGCTACGATAAATTCTTGCCCATTCTCAATCAAATCTGTAATGATTTTTCCAGTCTCAGCGTCACGCACGGTTGTTCCTTGAGGCACACGGACAATCAAGTCTTCTGCTCCTCTACCATGCATTCCTTTTGTCATTCCTTTTTCACCTGATTGGGCTTTAAAATGACGATTGTAACGGAAATCCATTAGAGTACGCAAGCCTTCGTCTACTACGAAAACAACGTTACCTCCACGTCCTCCATCACCGCCCCAAGGACCGCCGTTAGGGACGTATTTTTCTCGGCGAAAGGCAACCATACCATCGCCACCATTACCAGCCTTCACTTTAATCTTGGCTGTATCTAAAAACATACTCATATTCTTTTCTCACTTTAAAAAGGGCTGGGAAATCCCAGTCACCTAACTCATTGCTAATCAATAGAATAACTAAGAATGACTAGCTTTTTAGAATCTGCTAAATACACCAATGGCAGTAGCAAAGATACCTGCCAATGTTACAAATAACATCACTAAAACGACAAACATTGTTAGTTTTTCAAAGAACGTTTTTTTACGTTTACCATTATCACCGAATGCCATGTTTTCTCCTTTACTCTAATACTCTAATATTAATACTCATCAGATACAGGAGCGATTGCCCACAAGATCAAGTAAGCAATAAGTCCTGCACCATAACAGAAAGCCAAAACTCCCCAAATAACACGTACGATTGTAGGGTCAATATCAAAATAATTAGCTAAACCAGCACATACACCACCGATTTTTTGATCTCTACCACTTCTCATAAATTTCTTTTTCATATTTTTATTTCCTTTCTTTGATTAGATTAATCGTTTAGATATTTTCTTAAATTTCTTAACTGTTTTCTAGAAGCTTTTAACATACGCTTGGAACCTTTAACTGGCACGGTAACTGCTCGTTGAGGGATATAAAAGACTGTTTTTAAAATACGATTTGTAACAGGTTCTTCGGATGTCATTTCTCTTGCAAAATTATTTGAAATAATGACATCAAGATAGAATTCATGAACTCTTTTACCGAAATTCTCAGCTGAAATTTCATATAATTTTTCAGCTAAATGTTTTTCATCCATTGAAGGAGTTACAAGCATTGCCTCTAGGATGGCTCCCGCTAAATCCCCTTCCTTGTAATAAAGAGTTCCAAACATTTTATCGTTGATTAGATTATCCAGATAGGGATTACCATGGGCAATGACAGGCGTTTTACTAGCTAAACTTTCTAGATAAGTCAAACCCTGGGTCTCACTTGTCGAAGCTGAAATAAAGAAGTCTGCCGCCTTGTAATAGAGCGCTGTTTCACTCGGAGGAATCATACCTGTAAAGATAACAGAATCTTGAATTTGTAAATCTGACGCTTGCTCCTTGAGATTTTCCAGATAAGGACCATCTCCAGCTACGACTAATTTAACATTTTGCTCTTCTTTTAAAACATCCGGTAGGGCTGCAAGAACTGCTTGAATATTCTTTTCGTAAGACACACGGGAAAGACTCAGAAGCATCTTTTCGTCATTCTTGATACCTAGTTTATCTCGTAGGTCACTAACATGTTCTGGTCCAATCTCAGGTCGTTCAAACTTAGCAAGCTCAATACCTGTAGGAATGACACGCTTTTCAACTTTTACCTTATAATCAGATAAAAGGTCACGCACGATTTCACTCGGACAGATAACCCCATCAACATCATGCAGAAAACCTCGAACAAGATATTTGACCATACTAGGACGAATCAACATCCCCTTGGCAATATAGTGAACATAATCTTCGTACTGGGTATGATAAGTATGAATAACTGGAATTTTCAATTCTCGCGCAATCCAGATACCCAACAAACCAAGAGAAAATTCTGTCTGCGTATGAATGATGTCTAACTGATATTGTTTTGCAATCTCAAGAGCTTTGGTAAATCCACGGTAAGCGAAACGACGGTCTTTAAAGGCAAAGAAAGGGACGCTTGGAATACGGATAATCTGCCAGTCTTCATAACGATTGACATCCTTATCAGTTGTTGTAAAGATAAAGACTGCATGACCTTGCTTTTCAAGCTCTGTTTTTAAGGTTCGAATGCTAGTTGCAACACCCGACACCTGTGGGAAATAAGTATCTGTAAATAATCCAATTCGCATATACTACCTCATTTTTTTTCCTAAAGCCGCTTGCTCCCGATAAAATTTAAGCCAGATTTCAAGAAGATGCTCCTCTGAGTATTCTCTTGAAATAGCCTTAGCCTTTTCTTTCAATTCTTTTAATGCTTCTGGATGCTCACGATATTCCAAAATAGCAGACTTCATCTCATCCACATCAGCAGTTGGTCTATAATTTCCATCTAGAATGACTTTGTATAGATCCAAATCACGAAGCATAATGGGAGCTTCACAACTTGCAGCTTCTAAAATAGTCATCGGAAAGAGCTCATTATAGCTTGGAAGCAAGAATAAATCAGCCAAGGCATAGAGTTCTCTCATCCGTTCTGGCTCTACAATCCCAGGGAAAATCAGATTTTCTGGAGGATTATCCATGATTTTTTTATAGCGTTCATAACCATCGGTAATCCCACCAAAAGAGAAGCCTCCAGCCCAAATAAAGGTGATGTCCGGTAGTTCCTCAGCAAGAGTGATGAAATCATCAATTCCCTTACGTTTCTGAACCTGCCCAGCTCCTACTACTACAAATTGATTTTCACCCAACCCCATATCTTGACGAAGTTGACTTACTTTTTCTGCAGAAAGTGGGTGCCATTTTTCTTTGTTAACAAAGTTAGGAATATAGGTCACCTTTTCACGAGGAATACCAGCTGCAACCAAATCTTCGATGAAAGTAGGATTGACTACAACCAGATGTTCCATACGGTCATAAAAAGAAAATACATAGCGTTTGACAATTCCCTTTAAGAAAAATGGAATCTTCAAACTGCCCTCTAAGGTATCAGGCAAGAAGTGGACATAACCAATTCTACGACCAGAACGCTTCTTTTGGAATGTTGACAAATAATATGGAATATCAATTGTATGAAAATGAGTAACATCAGCTTCAACAGGAAGATTTTCAGTTACGATTAATTTGTCTTTCGCATCTCGTTTCAAAAGTTGCACAAGTTCACGGTAGGCACCAGAAACACCTTGTCCCGCAACCTTTTCACTGGAACTTAGCATGTTGATGCGTAATTTCTCTTTTTCCATACTATCCATTATATCATTTTCTTGAAAGAAAATCAGCAAATTAAAAGAGAGATAGCATAAAATGTAGGGACTTTCCTAACACTTATACTATTTCTCTTTTTTATATATAAATCTACTTAATTCCTAAAGCAATGCGAGCATAGCGACTCATTTTTTCAACAGTCCACGCTGGATACCAAACTAATTTTACTTCCGTATTGGTAACCTCTGGTACATCTGTCATAGCATCATAAATCTGATCAGTTAAAAGATCTGCCAAAGGACAACCCATTGTAGTCAAGGTCATATCGATTTCAGTTTCACCTGTTTCTCCATCAAAACGAATTTCATAAATCAAACCAAGATTAACGATATCAATACCCAACTCAGGGTCTATTACTTCTTCTAATGCAGATAAGATTTTCGTTTTAATAGTTTCAATTTGCTCTTCTGTATAAGCCATGTTCAATCCTCCAATCTTAATCTTCGATAAAGTCACGAAGTGGTTTGCTTCGGCTCGGTTGACGAAGTTTTCTCAAAGCTTTTGCCTCGATTTGACGAATACGCTCACGAGTAACATTAAAGACTTTCCCAACATCTTCTAGAGTGCGCATCTTACCGTCATCAAGACCAAAACGAAGACGCAAAACATTTTCTTCACGGTCCGTCAAGGTGTCTAACACTTCATCCAATTGCTCACGCAAGACGATACGAGTTGTATAGTCAACCGGATTTTCAATCACTTCGTCCTCGATAAAGTCACCAAGATGACTATCGTCCTCTTCACCAATAGGCGTTTCAAGAGAAACTGGTTCTTGCGCAATCTTTAAAATTTCACGAACCTTGTCAGGTGTCATATCCATACGTTCAGCAATTTGTTCAGGAGTAGGATCTTGTCCCAACTCTTGAAGAAGGTTACGCTGCTCACGAACAAGCTTATTAATCGTTTCTACCATGTGAACTGGGATACGGATGGTACGAGCTTGGTCAGCAATAGCACGTGTAATAGCCTGACGAATCCACCAAGTTGCATAAGTTGAGAATTTGAATCCTTTTGAATAGTCGAACTTATCAACGGCCTTCATCAAGCCCATATTTCCTTCTTGAATCAAGTCAAGAAATTGCATGCCACGTCCAACGTAGCGTTTTGCAATAGATACAACCAAACGAAGGTTTGCTTCAGCTAGACGTTGTTTGGCTTCGATATCTCCCGCTTCCACAGCAAGAGCCAACTCTTTTTCTTCTTCGTTTGTAAGAAGAGGGACAACACCGATTTCCTTCAAGTACATACGGACAGGATCATTAACCTTGGCAGAGGTAGAACCAATCAAATCCTCATCACTAAGCTCTGGCTCTTCTTCTGTACTTAAGACACGTTCACTTGGGTTTCCTTCGTTATCAGTGATTGCAATACCTGCATCTTGAATGCGTTGCAAAAGATTTTCAATGCCTTCTACATCAAGAGCAAAAGGAATTACAAGGACATTGTTAATTTCATCATCTGTCGCAGTACCAGTTTTTTTATGGTTACGAATAAACTCTGCAACTTGGACATCAAAGGTTGTTACTTCTTTTTGTTTTTTTGCCATTCTTACTCCATTCTTCTTTTTTGGGCAATTAAGCGTTCAAGCTCTTCTAAAGCAGTATCTGTATCTCCTACATGACTAGCTTCCTGAACTTTCTTTTTGATTTGCAAGTTTTGTTGATTCAAAAGAGCACGTTTTCGAGACTCTTCTACTTCTTTTAGCTCTTCTGGAGACATTTCAGAAGGTAAATCCAAAGACAATACTTGATACCAAGCATTCTCAACTTCTCTGGTCTGATTTGCCAAATCTTCTGAGGAGATTGTACCATTATCAATCAACAGCCCATACAAGGTTTGAAACTCAGGTGTCTCAAAGACAAAATCATCTCTTAAGCGATAATCATTGAGAACTAATGGATGCTCCATCATCCGATAGAGAATATGTGCTTCAGCTCTCATCACAGCAGTTAACTGTTTTGTCACCGACATAGTGATAGGTGTCGGGTTAGATACCTGTTTAACCTTTTCTTGTCTCTGTCTGACACGGCTTTCATTGATAATATGCTCGACTTGTGGATAATCAAAAGAAGGTAAATGATCAGTTAGTAAATGAATATAAGTATTTTGAGCTGTGATAGATGGTTCTTTTACGATAAGAGGTGCAATTTTCTCTATAAAATCAATTTGTGCTTGGAGATTCTCAATGTTCTTAGGTTTAAAATGATGAATATAAAACTCAATCGGACTGATACGAGTATTGGCCAAGAGATAAGCCAGGTCTTCTGCAGAATTTTTCTGCAAGTATTCATCTGGGTCCATAGAATCAGGGATTTGAACAATCTGAACTGTTAAATCACCTAGTTCCTCAAGAGCTTTGGCAGTTGCTGCCTGCCCTGCTTTGTCACCATCATAAGTGATAATCACTTTTTTAGTAAATCGTTTGAGATGCTCAACATGTTCACTGGTTAGAGCCGTCCCCATGGATGCTACTGCATTTTCAATACCAGCACGGTAGGCCGCAATGACATCCATAAAGCCTTCCATCAGATAGATTTCAGGAGCCTTGCCCGAGCCTTTTTTTACCCTCTCCAAATGATATAATTCGTAACTTTTATTAAAAATTGCCGTCGCACGACTATTTTTATATTTGGCAGTTTGAGAATCTGTCTCTTGCCAAATTCGACCAGAAAAGGCGATCACCTTTCCTTGATCATTAGAGAGTGGAAAGATAATGCGGTTATGGAAGGTATCAAAGAATTGATTATTATCCGAAAGATAAAACAGACCTGAATCCAGCAAGTCCTTTTCACTATAATCGTCTCGCAAACGTTGATAAAGATATGAACGTTCAGCGGGTGCTAGACCTATCATAAAGTGTTTAATGACATCATCAGTCAAACCACGTTTATAGAGATAGTTTCTAGCTTCCTCACCCACCTTCGTTGTCATGAGGATCGCATGATAAAAGCGTGCAGCCTTGTCATGCATATCATAGAGGTTTTGATGGGGTGACGTATGTGGGACAGAGTTAGTTACTGGAGTTTCAAGGTGCATTCCAAGACGTTCGCCCAAAATCCTTACTGCATCCGCAAAGGTTACTTGTTGATACTCCTCGATAAACTTAAAAACATCTCCAGAACGACCACATCCAAAACAGTGGTAAAATTGTTTATCTTCAACCACGTTAAAGGAAGGGGTCTTTTCACCATGAAAAGGACAGAGCCCTAAAAAGTTCCGTCCAGATTTTTGTAAAGAAATCACTTCTCCTATGATTTCGACAATATTGGTATTGTTTTTGATTTCTTCGATGACTCTCTTGTCAACCATATACAATACCTCCATTTTATCACAGTTTACTTTATATAGTATAGCTTATTTCTGAAAAAAAGTAAACCATTTCATACTCTTTACATGAGACTATTTCATAGAATATCGGCATTTTTTGGAGTAAAATATTAGGAAAATACACATTTACTTAAAATTGAAAAACTATCATTAAAGAAATCTCTATTAGCTTCAAAAACAAAAAACTTAGTGGTGAAATTTTCCCTCTAAGTTTTTTGTAAATGAGAAATCTTACTCAAACAACTGATAGTAATCTGAAATCTTCATTTGGGATTTTTCATCCTTGTTCAAATCTTGGATGATACGTCCATCTTTCATAACAATGAGACGATTTCCATACTTAAGAGCGTCTTCCATATGATGTGTGATCATAAGCGCAGTCAGCTTGTCCTTTCTGACAAAGTCATCTGTTAATTCCATCAAGGCCACACTTGTTTTAGGATCAAGAGCTGCTGTGTGTTCATCCAATAACAGAAGTTCTGGACGTTTTAAGGTTGCCATTAAGAGACTCAAGGCCTGTCTTTGTCCACCTGACAAGAATTCAATCGGAGTATCCAAGTGTTTCTCTAAGCCATTTCCAACTTTCTCAATGGTTGCTTGAAATTCTTCTTTGTAAGCTGATAGTCTTCTTGGAAATAGACCACGTTTTTCTCCACGAAACTTAGCAATCAAAAGGTTTTCTGCAACGGTCATACGTGGAGCTGTACCCATCTTGGGATCTTGGAAGACACGGGAAAGGTACTTGGCCCGTTTTTCAGGACTAAAATTCGTCACATCCTCCCCCATGATTCGAATACTACCACTGGTTAAAGGTAAAGTTCCCGCAATGCTATTAAAGAGTGTTGATTTCCCCGCTCCATTTCCACCTAAGATTGTAATGAATTCATGTTCGTAAATATCAAGAGAAACATCGTTTAGGATAATCTTCTCCTCGTCGAAGCCATTTTTAACAATTTTTGTGGCATTTTTTAATTCTACAATTGCTGTCATTTGCTTAACTTGACTCCTTTCAAGTATTTATCCTTAAGGGTTGGAATGACTAGACAAGTTGCTAGGATAAGAGCACTGTATAGACGGAGATAGCTAGTATTAAAGCCAAGAGCAATAACTCCCCATACTAGGAATTGGTAGCTAATAGAACCAACAACAATGGTCACCAAGCGTTCTGCTAGAGTCAAACTCTTAAAGAGAACCTCACCGATAATCAAGCTAGCAAGACCAACAACGATAACTCCTATACCTCGAGAAACATCCGCATAACCTTCTTGTTGAGCGATAAGAGCTCCTGCAAGAGCTATGACACCATTTGATAAGACCAAGCCCATCAGCTCCATTCGGCCAGTATTGATACCAAAACTACGAGCCATATCTGGGTTATCCCCTGTAGCAATATAAGCCTGCCCAAGTTTAGTATCTAGGAAGAAAAGCATGAGAATGATAACCAAAGTCACAAAAATCAAACCTGTAAGTAATTGATTAACTTCAGATGAGAAGGGAAGAACATCTTGGATTTGCTTTGTTCCCAAAAGTCCAAGATTGGCACGTCCCATAATCATGAGCATGATAGAATGGCAAGAAGTCATCACCAAAATACCAGACAAGAGTGTTGGAATCTTTCCTTTCGTGTAAAGAAGACCAGTCGCTAAACCTGCAAGACAGCCTGCTCCAACAGCTACTAAGGTAGCAAGAAAAGGATTAATCCCCTGTGTAATCAAGGTAACTGCTACAGCTCCTCCTAGCGGGAAGGAACCCTCTGTTGTCATATCTGGGAAATTTAGGATTCTAAAGGTCATAAAGATTCCCAGGCCTAATATAGCCCATACGAATCCTTGTGAGATAATCGATACTAACATGTTTCATTCATTTCCTTTATCTTTAAAAATTGGAGGAGATGTCTCCAACTCCTCCTTTATTCTTATTCAATCACTTGCCCTGCTTCTTTTAGAACAGACTCAGGAATGGTGATTCCAAGTTCTTGCGCTAGTTTTTTGTTGATAACTGATTTACCAGTTGAGAAGACATTGACTGGAGTATCAGCTGGTTTTTCACCCTTCAAGACTTTAGCGATCATCTTACCAGTAGCCACACCAAGATCGTGTTGGTCCACAACGACTGATGCCAAACCACCTGCTTCTACCATGGCAGTCGCACTTGGGTAGATTGGTTTTTTAACTGTTTGGTTGCTTGAAACTACAGTTGAGAATGCTGATGCGATTGTATTGTCAATCGGAACCCATATTGCATCTACTTTTCCAGTCATGACATTTACTGTAGAAGCAATTTCGTTAGTAGACGGAACTGCAAAAGTTTCTACCTTTAAACCAGCTTTTTCAGCGTAAGCCTTGAACTCTTCAACTTGTGATTTAGAGTTATCTTCACTGCTTGAGTAAAGAGCTCCGATTGTTTTGACATCAGGAGTCAATGTTTTAATCAATGCAACCTGTTGTTCAGCAGGGTTATGGTCAGATACCCCTGTGATGTTTCCACCTGGTTTTTCCAAGTTTTGTACAAGGTTAGCTCCAACTGGGTCTGTGATAGCTGCCATGATAACAGGAAGGTCTTTTGTTGCACTTGCTAAACCTTGAGCCGCTGGTGTCGCAATCCCAACAACAACGTCATTTCCATTTGACACCAATTGTTTACTCATTGTGGCAACCTTACTTTGATCACCTTCCGAGTTCATAAAGTCAATTTTAACTTGATCGCCCTTATAGCCTTCTTCAGCAAGCCCATCTTGAATCCCTTGGTAAATCAAGTCGAGTGATGGGTGGCTGACGAACTGTAGAACACCAACCTTAGCCACTTTATTTTCTTGTTCTGTTTTAGTCTCTTGTTTTGTGATGCTAGAGTAAATCAAGCTTCCACCAACTACAAGTCCTAATGCTACAATAATACCAATTAAACGTTTGTTCATACTTATTTCTCCTTATTTCACTTAAACTTCGTAATGTTCATGTCACTTTCAATATAACTTTACCAAGCGACGCCATCGTTTAAATTCCATCATATACCTCCTAAACAAAAGAAAAAGTCCTCACACAAAAAACTTGTGTGAGGACGTCGATGCGCGGTGCCACCTCAATTATAGGGAATCCTCCCTATCTCTCAATCTCGCTTCACGAGTTGCACTGTAAGGTGTGCGCACCGAATTCTTATGATTTCAAATTCTTTATAACATTCAGCCCAATTTTCATCACTTTCATCTATCTGTTTCCACCAACCACAGACTCTCTAAAAAATTTTAATGATTACTTTCTGAATGATTCGATTATATCATTTTAAAAATGCTTGTCAAGGGTTTTCATGAATTAGTTAAAGAAATTATGAAAATTCCTACGGTTTTTGGTAAAAATAGCTTGTATTAACCAGAATTACGCAAACCTGTTGCAATTCCGTTAATGGTTGTATGAATCAATCTTTCTTCGTCTGCCGACAATTCGCCACGACGTTGACGTTTAATCAACTCCAACTGAATGTAGTTAAGGATATTAAAGTAAGGCATGCGATAGTTCAGACTTTCTTTCAAATAGCTATTTTCTGCCAGAAGCTCCTCATGACCTTCAATAGCCAAGATAACGTTCTTGGTTAATTGCCATTCATCTAGGATGGTGTAATAAATCGCCTGCACTTCTTCGCTTTCGCAAAGTTTAGCGTACTCAAAAGCAATATTCATATTTGATTTTGACAAGACCATATCCACATTGGAAAGAAGTGACTGGAAGAATGGCCAATTTTGATACATTTCTCTAAGCGTTTCAATATTTTTAGGATCTTGGTCAATAAATTCCTTGAAGCTTGAACCAACACCATACCATCCTGGGAACATGACGCGGCTTTGTGACCATGAGAATACCCAAGGAATCGCACGTAAACCACTGATTTCAGTAATCGTTTTACGGGCTGCGGGACGAGAACCGATATTGAAACTTGAAATAGCTTTGATTGGACTAGATTCAAAGAAATAATCATAGAAAAGCTCATTTCCAAATACGAGTTCACGGTAAATATCGTAACTACGTTCTACTACTTGGTCCATGATAGCTTCATAACGGTTTGAAGTATTGGTATCACTCTTTTTCTTGGTTATCATACGGTTGATAGCTGCAGATACCAACATTTCAAGATTATAGTAGGCTGCATCCTTGTTTCCGTATTTATTCCCGATAACTTCACCTTGTTCCGTCAAGCGAATGCGATCCTTGATAGACTTAAGGGGTTGGGAAGCAATGGCATCATAAGTAGGACCACCACCACGACCAACAGTACCACCACGACCGTGGAAGAAGGTTACTTTGACACCAAACTCGTCACCTATGGCAGTCAATTGTTTTTGAGCCTTATAGAGGGTCCAACAAGATGAGAGGTAACCGCCATCCTTGTTACTATCAGAGTAACCAAGCATAATTTCTTGGTAGTTGTTTTTAGAAGCAATCCACTTCTTAGCAAGTGGTAGAGAGAAATACTTTCTCATTGTTTCTTCAGAATGGTCCAAGTCCTCAATCGTCTCAAAGAGTGGAACGATTTGGACACGTGCTTTTTCATTATCAACAAGCCCTACTTCTTTAAGCATAATGGCCAATTCTAGCATATCTGATACGCTAGTCGCATGAGAGATAATCGTTTGACGAATGACATCTTCTCCCAAACGATCTTTTAATTCACGGGCCGTTTGGAAAATAGCTAATTCTTTCTCAAGAAGTTCAGACTTTTCAGCGTGAGTCGCAGACAAGATTCGAGGATCCTCTAACAATTCATGTAAAAGTAACTCACATTTTTCATCTTCTGATAAATCACTATAGTGATCATTAATTCCAGCAGATGCTAATAATTCTGCAACACAGGCTTCATGCACACTAGAATCTTGACGCATATCGATAGAAGCCAAGAAGAACCCAAAGACTTCTACTGCTTCCAAAAGCTCAGCAAATTCTCCAGTAAGCAAGGCTTCTGCCTTATTCTCAAGTAATGAACCCTTAATGATAGCTAGGTCTTGTTTAAATTCTTCAATTGTTTCGTAGTACGGAGGACGATCTTCAGCCAATTCTTGAACGGCTCCTGAGAGGCGATTACTAATATAGTCAGTAACCACACCTTGTTGATGTCCTTGAGACCCAAATAGTCGTTCAATATGATGACGTTCATCAGCTGATGAACCAATAAGAGCCCACTCTTTTAGATTCAAAAGCGTTTGAATCAATTTTGATTGAATAAAGTGAAAAGCACGGCGATAAGGTTCTTTCTCACGAAAAACAGATGTATCACGAGATTGAGCTGCCATTTCTTCAACAGCCTTGCTTGTCTTAGATAAATTGGTAGATAGAGAGAAAGTACGATAGAGACTAGAAATCTTGCTGATATAGTAGTTCAAGATCACTTCACTTTGAATGGTAGCAGAGCGCATGAGTGTTTCAGCGGTTACAAATGGATTTCCATCTCGGTCTCCACCAATCCACATTCCCATGGTGATAGGTTTGGCTTGTTTTAGGTCAATTCCTTGTTCTCTTGCAAGACGCTTGTATTCTAACATCAAGTTTGGTACAGCTTGAAGAAAGGAACTATTGTAGTATTCCATCACGTTTGTGATTTCATTCGTTACTTTTAGTTTCTTCTCTCGAATCATATCCGTCTGCATGATAATCTCAATGTAACGACGAAGATCATTGTACCATTTTTCTTTATTAATCAGACCCATTTTCACATCACGATATTTACGTAACAAGGTATGAATATGATTGGTCAAGTCCAACATACTCTTACGTTGAACCTGGGTTGGGTGGGCTGTCAAAACTGGCACTACATTTAGTCGTTCAAGAATCTCAGCAGCATTTTCCTTTTCAGCTACCATTTTAATGGTTGTTGACAATTTACCAAGATAATCTTGGTCGATATTGTTTAGATGGTTAATCTCGTATGCCAGGTCAACGTCTTCAGAAATGTTAATCAAAAGTGGCAAGATAGAGAAATATCTAGAGATATAGACCATTTCATCATTAGTAAGACTTGTAACTACTTTATCAAGCCCTTGATAGTCTAATTTTGATGACAACTCCTTTAACTGAATGATCTTGTCAAAGGTCTCAGAAGGAAGCATATTTTTCGTAATATCTTCAAGTAAATCTGTCAAGATTTGAACTTCTTCCTGGACGACAGTTTTGTTCCTATTATTTTCTAGTTTTTGAAGAGACATAATTTTCTCCTTATCACTTTTTCTTAAAGCTGTGATTCGTATTCACTATAAAGTTTCGCTCGTTTTTCACTAGCATCAATATTTAACACAAAGGCGATGGCTACAGATAGAACTAGGAGACTATTTCCCCCTTGAGAAAGGAATGGGAAGGTTACACCTGTTGAAGGGATCAATCCTGAGATTCCCCCGATATTGACGAATACCTGAATTAAAATCATCCCACCGATACCAATGGCTACCATTGAGTTAAATGGATTCTTTGCTCGAACCCCCACCAAGATGATGCGAAGGATTAGGAAGAACACGAGAGCTAAAATAAGACTTGCGCCAACAAATCCGAATTCTTCGATGACGATGGAGAACACAAAGTCCGTATGAGCTTCAGGAAGATATCCTCGTTTTTCGATAGAGTTCCCTAATCCTAGACCAAACCATCCTCCATTAACCATAGCATAATAAGAATTCGCTAACTGGTGTCCTGCACCAGCAACATCATCAAATGGGTTAAAGAAGGCACTGAATCGCTTAGCTACATATCCAAATACTGGAATTTTAGAAACCTTATCAACACCAATCACTTTAATAGCTGTCAGTGTCACAGTAGCTAGAGTCGTAAGTATAGCAAGAATCGTTGCAAACCATCGATGAGCAATTCCACTAATTGAGTACATCAGTAATGATACCAAAAATAGGATAGTAGCATTTCCAAGGTCAGGGAAAATAGCCAAGCTACCAATCATTACCAGAAGTACAAAACGCCAGTCATTAAACGATCTTGGGAGCCATTGATTTTGAGTTAAAACTTGGAAATCATAAACGCCAATCTCTTCTTGTTGTTTTGAAAAACGTTGTGCCAAGTACCAAATGATAATAATTTTCAAGTACTCTGCTGGTTGAATGGTAATTGGTCCTACCTTGATCCACCCGTAGGCTCCATTAATAGGAATCCCAATCAAACGAGCTAAAGCTAATAAAATGAGCTCAGAAAACATAACGATGAATAACAATCGCTCGTTGCGAAGAAATCCTAGCTTCAACTTATAGATTACTGCAATCAGTAGTAAACTAACGAACCAAAACAAGCCTTGATTTCGCACTAATTGAAAGGCGCTCTTACCCTCTTGAATTAAGGATGCACTCGTTGTCGAATAGACCACTATCAAACCCAGAACGGATAAGAGAATATAGGGCACTAAAATGGAATAATTCAACAGGTGCCTTTTACTAATTTTCATACTTCACCATCTATTAAATTTTTATTTTCTATTAATTCTAGTTTTAATAGCTATTATACCATTTTTTAGACTAGAAAAAAACTCTTACCCGTTAAAGCCTAGAATTTTAACTTTGAGAATTCACAAAACATTTATTAATATTTTTAACTATTAGCTAAGAAAACTTTAAAAAAACTCTACCTTTCGTGAGTTGAAAGATAGAGTGTTCATCTTTAATTTGAAGATGTTGTTGTAGTTTCAGTCGCTGCTGATGTAGTTGTAGTTGTTGTATCACTTTGAATGTACTGAGTAAAGATATTTTGGAAGGCTTGGTCTTTGACCTTGATATTTGCTGCCTGCAACTCTTTACTAATTACACCTTGAACAAAAGTAGAATCATTTTGTTTTTGAGTCAGGATAACTGTCTTCAATTTTTCTTTATAATCTTCCCAGTTAGAAGATTTTTCTGTTTTCTTAGTTAATTTTACAATATAAAAGCTGTTTGAATAAGCTTGTGTACCTGGAGCTGTAATCACATCAGAGATTCCATCAACATTAAGGGCAAAGGCTGCTTTTTTAACAACGTCTGGCAATTCTGTTGATGCAGAGTCAAAAGTGATTTCTCCACCATTTGCTTTTGTCTTTTCGTCTGTTGAATTATCCTTAGCCAATTGGGCAAAGTCAGCTCCAGATTCTTTTGCTTTGGCTAGTACTTCTTTAGCCTTATCCTCACTGTCAAGTTTAATAACTTGAGCTGTAACATCTGGTGTGTACTCATTGTAAGCTTTCTTGTAGTTTTCATCTGTTAATTCTGCTTCAGCTGCCTTTTTCACAGCATATTCTACCAACTTACTTGTCCGAATTTGTTGTTTACGGCTTTCAGCAGTCATACCTGCACGAGCCAATACAGTTTGGTAACTATCACCGTATTTCTTTTGTTCTTCAGCTACTGCATCATCAACATCTTTATCACTAACTTCTGAACCATATTGTTTTTCAAAAACCTTTTGAATCGTCATGTTAAGCAAGACTTGTTGAGCAGTTGGATTATTCTTAACTTCTTCAAAGAATTGATGTTCAGTGATGACATCACCTTTCATGCTAATTAAATCAGCTCCTTGAGAACTAGTTGAACATGCAGCTAAAGTAGCTACTGACAATAATGTAACGGCACCAGCCAAAAATTTTTTCTTCATGTTTACTCCTTTTTCTAAAAACGGTCGAAATTTTCTCTAGACCGACTCAATCATTATACCATATTTTATAGCAGATAACTTAAATAAGACTAAAAATACTAGCTTTTAAATGTTTAACGATTCAATTTTTTTCATTCCAAAAAGAACCTGAACAATCGTTCAAGTCCTTTGTTTGTCTTGTATTATTTTTTAGTGACGTCCTTTGTAAGTTAGACCTGCTAAGCCAAGACTTGCAAGGAGAAGACCTACTAGAGAAAGTGAAGAACTTTGTTCACCCGTGTTTGGAAGAGCTGGAGTTTCTTTTTTCGACGTAGGTTTGTCAGCTTTAGAGTTTGAAGTTTGCCCAACAGGTTTGACAGGAGCTGTTGGAGCAGTATTCGAATTAGTTTGTGGTTTAAGCTCTGGCTTAACTTCTGGTTTTGAAGTATCAGAAGGTTTAGGTGCCGGTTTTACTTCTGGTTCCGGAGTCGGAGTTGGCGTTGGTGCTGGTTCCGGAATCGGAGTTGGCGTTGGCGCTGGTTCCGGAGTCGGAGTTGGCGTTGGTGCTGGTTCCGGAGTCGGAGTTGGCGTTGGTGCTGGTTCCGGAGTCGGGGTTTGCGTGGCTGCTGTTTCCGGAGTCGAAGTTTGCGTTGGTGCTTGTTCCGCAGTCGGAGTTGGCGTTGGCGCTGGTTCCGGAGTCTGAGTTGGCGTTGGCGCTGGTTCCGGAGTCGGAGTTGGCTCTACTTTCTTGTACTCTAGAAACATATCATTGTATCCATCTCTAGAACCATAGAAATACTCGTTGGCTATGTCATATGTCATGTCATAGTTTGGCATCCAGCTATACTTGGAAGTTATCTCATATCCATCAATATTTTTATAGATATTGATGGTCTCCCCAGGGTTTATGGTGCCCGTCATTTCATCAGCAATTTGCACTGCTGCTTCACTATCGTAATAAGTGATGCGGAATTTTAACGGCTCCTGTTGTTCTTCGGCTTTTACAACACTAGCTCCAAAAACAGGCGCATTAGTTAAAGCTGGAGCAACAACGCCAAGAGCAGCAACAGAAAGCAAAGAAACACCAAGTTTGGTCACTTTATTCGTTTTCATAATTTCCTCCTTAGGAATGTAGTATTACTTTTTAGGTGGGCAAATACTACAAAATCCTAATTTTTTTGATTTTAGTATTTCGAAAATACACCTCAAGCGCTTGAGCGACAAGGGTTTTGGTGTATCGCGTAAGGACCGTTAAACGATACACTATGGTTGAGGTCGAAATTTGTTCTGTTTTTGCAATTTTTCTTATGCTTAATCCACCTACCAAATACTGCTGAATAATTCTCTCCTCCTTCTTTTTCGAAATTCGCTTAGCACCCAGTTTGACACCTTTTTCCTTAGCTTTGCGAAGCCCTTCACGAGTACGAAATCGCAAGTTTTCCAGCTCACTTTCTGCCACAAATCCTAAAATCATACAAAGTAACCTACCAATGAGCGAATCGGTTTCCAGCTTTTCATGTAAACTGACTAGCTGGATATCCGAATCATTAAATTGTTCAATCAGTTCTAGCAATTTAAACATGGAGCGCGTAAGCCTATCAAGCTTGTAGATGGTGAAAGTGACTTGCGTTCCTTTTTTCGAAAGCGTTTGAGCCAATTTTAAGGCCTTTTCGAGTTCTGGACGTACATTGTTGGAAACCAGATTCACGCTCGATAAAAAGCTGGTCACAATGCTTGAGAGCATCGATTTGCACCTCTAAGCCCAAATCTTGCTTGTGGGTTGAAACGCGTGCATAGCCAATATTGATGATGTTTTGAGACATAAAAATCCTCCTGTTTTTGATACAGAAGGATTATACGATTTTTAATATTATTCCATTTCTGGTAAAGTTACATTTTCCACATTCTTTCGTAGCATGAGAATTCCGTCTCCAAGTGGAACTAAAGTCGCTGTTAGACCTGGATTGTCCAACGTTGCGTCGAACAGTCTTTGCAAACCACGGTAAATGGTTCGTTGACCCCGACGGACTTCCTTGATATCCTTGGCAATATCTCCGCCTTGGAAGATATCATCCAAAACAACCACTCCACCAACTTCCAAGTGTTTGAGGATTTCAGGCAGAAAGACGATATACTTGGACTTGGCCGAATCCATAAAGACAAAGTCATAAGTTTCTGTCAGAGTAGATAAAACATCGACTGCATCTCCCTCTAAGAGGGTGATTTGCTTACGACTGTCAAACTGGGCAAAGTTTTCCTTGGCAAAGCCTATCATCTCAGGATTACGGTCAATGGTTGTAATATTAGCATTTGGCGCATGTTCCGCCATCAAGAGGGCTGAAAAGCCAATAGCCGTTCCGATCTCCAAAATATTCTTAGGCTGCATGGTTTCCATGAGAAAACGAAAGTAAGCGACCGTTTCATGGGGAATAATGGGAATGTTTTCCTTGCGAGCGAAGACTTCCAATTCTTTCAAGGAACCTGTCACCTGCTTTTGACGCTGGCGCATAAGTTCTACGATTTCTTCCTTGACGACGGGACGTCGCATATTATGATTGGCATTTTTACTATAAGACTCTACCATCTTATGCCAATCCCAATTTTTCAACAAGAGCTTCAAACTCATTTAAACGGCGTTCAAAGACTGCAAAGGCGTCGTTGAGGTAGTCTTCTTTTTCCATATCCACTCCCGCTTTTCTCATGACATTGAGTGGATAGTCTGACTTCCCTGCTTTGAGGTAGTCGATATAGCGGTCACGATCTTCTTGACTTCCATGGACAATCTTTTCAGCTAGGGCTGAAGCAGCAGCAAAACCTGTTGAATATTGATAAACATAATAGTTATAGTAGAAATGAGGAATACGAGCCCATTCATATTGAATTTCAGGGTTGTCTTCTTTTTTCAAACCATAATATGTTTCATTCAAGTCAGCATAAAGCTCATTTAAGAACTCACTAGTCAAGACTTCTCCATTTTGGTCAGCTTGGTGAATGGCGTGCTCAAATTCCGCAAATTGGGTTTGACGGAAGACCGTTCCTCGGAAGCCGTCCAAGAAGTTATTGAGAATTGCAAAGCGAGTTGCATCATCTTCAACTTCCTCTAACAGTTTTTCCGTTAGGATATTCTCATTAGTTGTTGAAGCAATTTCTGCTAAGAAAATTGAATAGTCTCCGTAAACGTATGGCTGAGTTTCACGCGTGTAGCTCGAATGCATACTATGACCAGTCTCATGTACAAGTGTGAAGAGATTGTCTAAGTTATCCTGCCAGTTAAGAAGCATAAAGGCGTTAGTATCGTATGATCCACCTGAATAAGCACCTGAACGCTTGCCTTGGTTTTCATAAACATCAATCCAACGTTCGCTAAAGGCACGTTTAACACGAGCCAAATAATCATCACCAAGAACAGCTAAAGCTTCTTCGGCTTTCTTCAAGGCTTCTGGATAAGTAAAACTATATTCAACCGATGAAAGTGGTGTGTAAACATCGTACATTTTTAGATCTGGTATACTCAAGATTTTTGAACGAAGGTCAAGATAACGTTGCAAAAGTGGCAAATGCTTACGAACTGCTGCTACTAGATTGTCATAGACACTTTCAGGGACAAAGTTGGCAGCGAGAGCTGCATGACGAGCACTCTTATAGTTACGAACTCTGGCACGGTAGTTTTGAACCTTAACATTTGTCTGCAAAGTCTTAGCATAAGTGTGTTGGTATTGTTCATAAGTAGCGTAGAGGGCTTCATAAGCTCCACGACGTACCTCACGGTTCTTAGATTCTACCAAACGCATATAAACGCCATGTGACAATTGAACTTCGTTGCCATCTTCATCTTTAACAAATGGAAAAACAATATCCGCATTGTCTAAGATAGCGAAAGTTTCACTAGCAGCTCCAAAGATTTCACCAGCACCTGCTAATAACTCTTCTTCACGTTGTGAAAGAACATGGTCTTTCTTTTGCAAGAGCTTGTCAAAAAAGTGTTTGTATACTTGGAGCTTCGGTTGAGCTTCTAGGAAGGCTGCATACTGCTCTTGACTAATCTCCATAAACTCAGGTTCGTAGAATGAAAAGGCCTGTTCTAACTGACTGTAGAGGGTCATAGCCTTGGCATAGTACTCCTGATACTTGGCTTCACGTGTGTCTTGGTCATTTTTCATATGAGCGTAGACATAGAGTTTTTCAAGACGACGGCTCAAATCCAAATAACGCTCTGTAATGGTAAGAAGACTTTCTGCACTATCCAAAAGATGGCCCTCAAGAGAAGCTGCTTGTTTTGTCTCTTCGGTCAAAAGAGCTAGTTCTTCTTCCCATTTTTGGTCTGTTTTAAAGACTGTTGATAGATCCCATGTATCTTTTTCATTGATTTCATTTCGTTGTAATACCATAAATTTCCTCCATCCTTTCTATTTTACCATATTTTTCGAGAAATAATGCTGATAAAAGGCAGGTGGATAGAGCTTTTGTTGCTGTTTTTTAGGATACCGTTCATAATAGGCCCGAAAGTTACGATAATAATCATTTAGATTTTGACTTATTTGACAAAAATGACCATTTTCTATCGGCCTTACTTGGGGATACCAGTCCTGAGGCTTCGAATTTAATAAGTTCTTTCCTCTTAAGTAAGCTTGGGCTTGCTTCTTCATCCAATAGGGATTTTGATAATAGAGTTGTTTTTGAATGTAATGACAAATCTTCCTGTCCTGCTCAACTGAAAAAGTGATAAGGGCTTGTTGCTGATAAGGACTCCGTAAAATTTCAAGTAGATTTCCTTTGCCATAAGAAAATTCCTTGAGCTGATAATGGAGTTTTCCTTTCAAATCTTGGTGAAGGAGGTACTTGAGCCTCAAAACTTGTCTTTTATGGTCTAACTCCCAAAGATAAAATCCCATATTATGACTAAAATAAAGAAAATCTCTTTGAAGTTTAGTTAGTCGCTCTTTTAGCCAGAGCTTTTCACCGAGCAACCATAATACTTGAATTCCTGAATTTCTATAACCATTACTTCTCTCCTGCAACAGTTTTGAAGACAAGGGGCTGCATTGAACCTCAATGGCTAATTGCTTATTGATAAGGATATCTGCAATTTGCTTCAGTTCCTGTATCGGATATTCCATTTCTACCAAGGCATCATTCTGAGCCCAATTAAAAAGCGCTACCTTATTTTCTAGATGCTCTAGACTCTCATTTTCATAATAGTAGTCACACTGTTTGATGGATGTATGCGCAAAATGAGTACGGACATTTTTCCCTTTTCTCAAGCGAACACTTGTTCCGCAAGCTGGACAATAATAGTCTTGCTTTTTTGGCTCTTTCTCTAGAGCATTAATGTGCTTACCCTTCTCATCACTGGCTATAAACATATATACCCCTCTTTTCTATTTCATTCGAAAAGGATAAGAAAAAGGCCGATAAAATTAGCCTTTCTTCACTATAAAATCTGGTATCACTTCCGTTTGTTCTTCAAATATTTCTGTAACATGGGAATGAGATTTGATATCTGATCCTGTTTAATGATGGAAACACCATATTCTTGACAACGATTGCTAAAAACAGGGCTAATCCTACCAGAACATACAATCAATTTTAAACAATTATCTCCTGCAAAATGATTGGCATAAACCTCCAGTTCGTTAATAGCTTCAACTGCTAGATCCGTCATTTTACAAGAAATAAAAACTACAGAGTGATCTTTACGAAGAACTACATCAATTTCATTTTGGACATTGTCAGCCTCAGGGAAAATCCCATTCCAGTCAATTTCAGTACCAATCATACATTCATCAAAATACTCCGACTCGAGGGCTAGTAAATAGATATACAATTCTAAAATATGCCCTTTAGTTCGACATAACAGATGTGCTTCTGGTGTTGGGAATGTATAAGAAACAGTATCTGTTGTTTCCTCTTCTACTTTCAATAAATTAGCTTTTGTGAACAAAGGAATCAAGCTACTGGGGTAAGAATATATTTTTCCATTACTCTCCAAAACTTTTGCTGTTTCAGCATGAAAATCATTTGTTTTTGCCAGTGCAAAGAATTGGGTAATCTGATACCATTTTTCAGGATTTTCGATAGCATATTTGGCCAATTTTTTAATAGCTAGCACTTGCTTATTAGAATGCTGAGATCTTCTTGATTTAAGGACTTTTCCACCACGTAAGGCAATCAACTGCTCAATGGATAAACTGGGAATAGTTAAATTATTGGCCTTCCATTTTTTCTTGCCCCATGTATACTGCTTCCCTTTTTCAACATCCATAGAGACTATCTGGAATTGTTTCTCTAAACCATATTGAAACAAAATAATAGCTAATAGGGAATCTCCTCCAAAAACATCAATCGTAACTGAACTGAATTTATCAATGAATAGGTCTAGTTCTTTCCAAACATGATCAAGGTTAAACTGTCTAAAATGCACCCGTTTTATGTTGGGAACTTGGTCCATTATAAACTGTTTCAAGGACAGTCTTTCTTCTTCAGAAATTTTTTTCAAAGACAGAAACAAAATCTCGTCACAATTACTGACAAAAGCCTGATAGACATTTTTCTCAATGGTATGACGGTCGTATAGTTCAATTAAAAGACTAGTCATCTTAAGACCTCCTAGACAAAAAAGTCTGAAAGAATAGTGGTCGATCAGAATCGTTTTAAAGCTATCACAATTCTGTTTAATTTCATCGACTTCTCCTACTTCTAGTATAGCATAAATTGAGATTTCCCTTTCTTATGAGGATAACAAATAAGGAATAGAAAACGGCCGCTCTCTATTCCTTTTATTCATTTATTTTACTTTTTTAGCCAACATGGTCGCAAATCGTAGTTGAATGCGATTGCCATTTTCATCACGACGGTGCAGATGTCCTGGATTTTCATTGTACTTGACCAACTCCCACTCCTTGTAGTAGTCAGCCAATTCCCCTTCTTTAAAGGTGAATGGGAAGTTAACCGAGCAAGGATAATCCTCCGTGTTCATGGCACAGACGATAAGGTTGTAGCCCCCAACACTAGTTTGCTCCTGCATATTTTGGATGATAGCTGGAATACGGTCCGCTTGAAGAAACATGAGAACAACTGTTGAAACGATGAAATCATAGACTTGGCTAATGCTGGCTGAATTGATATCATAAAGTCCAACAGGCATGTCTAGATCCTCTTGCTCTACGATGTTTTGCAAGATTTCAAGAGATAGTTCATTTTGATCGACAGCTGTCACATCAAAACCTTGCTGGGCTAAGAAGAGAGAGTTACGGCCTTGACCACAACCCAAATCCAAGGCTCTTCCTGGTTTTACCGTCTGCAAAGCTTCTAAAACTTCCGAATGAACTGGATTAGTATTGTATTTCTTAGAGAAATAATCCTCCGGTTTACAATAGAATTCCAAGTACCATTCCACATCGTCTGTGGCAGCTTCTACTCTGTGCCAAGCTTGAGGTTGCGCCATAGGATTCTCAGCACCAGCTTTAAAGAGATGTTCAGCTATAACTTCTCCCTCTTCGGTCAACTCAATAAACTTAAGAATCCCTTTTAATACAGTAATCTTGCCCCATGTTCCAACCTTTGTATTGTGTTTCTTTTGAACAGCTTCTGGCATGGTGTCTTTATTCCAGACTGGCATGCGTTTGTATGCAACTAATTTTTCCATTTTATAACCCTTCTATCGATGGTTGACAGCTTTCATGACACGCGCAATATCACGATCTTGCTCACGACGTTTAATTGACTCCCGTTTGTCATAATCGTGTTTCCCTTTTGCAACTCCTAAGAGTAACTTGGCGTAGCCATCTTTTATGTAGACTTTAAGGGGAACCAGGGTCATTCCTGTACCTTTTGTTTCTTGCTCTAATTTTTGGATCTGCTTTTTATGAAGGAGGAGTTTACGACGACGTTCGGGTTCTTGGTTCCAGATATTGCCCTCCTCATAAGGAGCAATATGCACATTACTCAGCCAAACCTCCCCATTTTTCACTTGGGCAAATCCATCCTTGAGGTTGATACGAGCAGCTCGAACACTCTTGATTTCTGTACCAGTTAGAACCATACCAGCTTCAATGGTGTCAACAATTGTATAATCGTGTCTTGCTTTCTTATTTTGCGCGACGACCTTTCCCTCGCCCTTTGCCATGCTTAACTCCTTTCTTTGCTACTTCCTTATAAAAAGGTTTCTTGCTCTTTTTCTTCTTGTCCTTTGAAGAATGCTTGCGCTTATCACCTAAGCGACCAGATTTTCTCTTATTTTCTTTCTTTTCTGAACGACGACTTCTATCCTTTCGACCAGACTGTTTCAAACCTTTGTCAATAACATCAAATTCACTTGGAATAAAGGAGAAATCAATCTCACCAGTCATCTTATCCGCTCTTTCGACACGAATACGGATCTGCTGTCCTACACGGAAAGTAATTCCTGATTTTTCCCCACGAAGCGTCAAATCTCTCTCATTGAAATGATAAAATTCAGGCAAATTAGTGATGTGGATTAAACCTTCAACTGTATTTGGCAATTCGACAAAGAGACCGAATTTGACAATACTTGATACGACAGCATCATACTCTTCACCGACATACTCTTCCATGTACTCAGCCTTTTTCATGGCCTCGACTTCACGCTCTGCCTCGATAGCACGGCGCTCACGGTTGGAAGACTGGGTTGCAATCTCAGGAATGACCTGTTCAAAATGCTCCGCTACTTCTTTAGAACGTCCATAGTCTCGAATCATCCGGTGAACAAGAAGATCAGGATAACGACGAATTGGGCTGGTAAAGTGAGTGTAGTAGTCTGCAGCTAATCCATAGTGACCGTGATTATGCTCAGAATATCGAGCCTGCTGCATGGAACGCAGAAGCATCATGGATAATACATCTGCATATGGCTCACCTTCAACGGCACGCATGATGTCTTGAAGTGCTTCTTGACGAATCTCACTGGCGGTTCCATAGATACGCAATCCAAAACTTGAAGCGTAATCAATAAATTTCTGAACTTTTTCAGCTTTAGGTTCCTCATGGATACGATAGATAAAAGGTAGATCCAGCTTGCTAAAGTGTTCTGCAACTGTTTCATTGGCAATCAACATAAAGGACTCAATCATCCGTTCTGCTGTCCCACGATGACGAAGGACAATATCAACTGGTTTGCCTTTTTTATCTACTAAAATTTTAGCTTCATTGGTATCAAAATTTAAAGCACCACGCTTAATTCGCATACTTTCCAAAGTCTCATGGAGCTTGGCCATAAGTTCGATACTAGGAACGATTTTCTTATAGTCTTGTCTCTTCTCCTCATCACCTGCTAGGATATCATTTACATCACTATAGGTCATACGGAAACTTGTCTTGATAACAGTCTGAGTAATCGTGTAATTACGAACACGACCTTGTTTGTCAATCTCCATAATAGCTGACTGAGTCAAGCGGTCTACTTGAGGATTGAGGGAACAGATGCCATTTGACAGTCGTTCTGGCAACATTGGCACCACTCGGTCTGTCACATAGACAGACGTCGCGCGGTTAAGGGCTTCCTTGTCAAGGGCAGAACCCTCAGTGACGTAGTAAGAAACATCTGCGATGTGAACACCTAGTTCGATATTGCCATTCTTCAGGGGTTTGATGTGAACAGCATCGTCCAAATCTTTTGCGTCAGCTCCATCAATCGTAAAGGTAATTTCATCTCTTAAGTCCAGACGGCCTTCCATATCCTTCTCAGATGGTGCATCAGGAACCTTTTCTGCTTCTTTAAGAACAGCCTCTGGAAACTCGGAAACAATGTCCATTGACTCCAATACCTCAAGAACATCAATCCCTGCATCTGTTGAATGTCCAACCACATCTAGGACACTGGCGACAAAAAAATCGTGTTTCTTACTTGGGTATTTGTCGATAACGACCTTGAGAACCTCTGTCCCTTCCAACTTGATAGCTGGTTTCTTCACATAGATGGGTTGGCTGATTTTCTGATTTTTTGAACGGATGTAGCCCGCATACTTGGGCTTTTCCTGATCCAGAACGATTTGACCAACAACTGTCGTCAAACTGTGGTCTAAAATATCAATTATCTTAGCTTCAGCTGCTGTTCCTTTTTGACGATCTGCAACCTTTTTGATCACAATCTCAACAGTATCGCCATCAATAGCATAGTTAACATCATTTTTTCCTACAAAAAGGTCATCTTCTTCCCCCTCTAGGCTAACGAAACCAAATCCATTTTTATGGGCATGAAACGTTCCTTTAAGAGTAATCTCATGCTTTTTCTTCTGGCCTAAGGTTAGACTACCATCATCTTCAAAACGGATCTGGTGTTTTCTTTCCATCAGGGACAAGTTTTTTATCAACTCACGAAAATCCTTAGAACCATCCTTTCCGAGAGCCTGAGCCAATTCATTTACAGTGACTCGTCCCTTTTCTTGTAAATAATCTTTTATTCTATCTTTCATATTTTCTTTCTAGATTTTTTAATTTTCTTTTACTGTAAGACCTTCTCAAACATCATTTAATACTCAATAAAAATCAAAGAGCAAACTATAAAGCTAGGCGCAGGTTGCTCAAAGCACTGCTTTGAGGTTGTAGATAAGACTGATGAAGTCAGTCACATATATAGTACAAGCCGACGCTGACGTGGTTTGAAGAGATTTTTGAAGAGTATAAAAATAAAAATAGGCAAAGACCTAGTCCCGCCCATTATTTTCTTATCTACTTGATAATACCGTCAATGCTAAGGCAATGGCTAGCCAGAAAAAGACTAAGATTCCTGTCAAACGTTGCATTACGGCTTCAAAACCACGCGCTTTGCTGCGTTCAAACAAATCACCTGAGCTGGCATCAAATACATTGCTCGATTGATTTTTAGTTGGTTGCATAAAAATTGCAATCACAATCACAACAGATAATACTAATAAAATGGTTAATAATAGGTTATACATATCAAACTCCTTAAAATCCCTATTATTTTACCATAAATTCTACTTAGATTCAAGATGTAGAGTCACTTTTCTTTCTTTCGGACAATACTTTAAGACTTCAATCTTATCTGGATGGGTTTTAGAGTTCTTGCTGGTTAAATAATTCATGCTACCACAAGAGGAGCATTTGAGATTGATTTTTACACGCACTAGATTTTTGTATTTGATACTATTTTAATCTAAGATGACTTGAATAAACAATACCAAAATTCTCCTTCCTAACAAAGTTATTCAAAGACGCATTTCTTCAAGTAAATGAACTACTTGAGTTATCAGTTGCTTCTGATTTCCATTATTATCTAGACTATGACCCGCTAGAACCATTTTTCTTTCTAGAGGCCATTGGGAGTTTAACCGGGATTCGGCTGCTTCTTTTGAAATTTGGTCCCGTTTCATCAATCGATCCAATTGAACATCGCGATTTACATAGACTAACCAAGTTTCGTTAAACCATGAAGCATAGTTTTGTTCAAAAAGCAAGGGAATATCCATAAAAAAGAGTGCTTCTGTCTGATCCAACTGATTTCGTAATGCCGCCAACTCCTCTCGAATAATCTCTCCTTGGGTTCTCTCAGACCATTCTTGCTCTTTGGGATTTGAAAAAATAAGGCTAGCAAGTAAGGGACGATTCAATTCACCACTTTCAAGAAGAACCTTGTCCCCAAAATGCTCCACTATGATTTGATAAAGTCGTCCACCGGGTTTTTGCAGTTGGTGAACCACTGCATCCGCATCCACTACTTCAAATCCATTTTGCCTTAGAAATTCTGTAACGGTTGACTTCCCAGAAGCAATGCCACCAGTAATTCCAATTATTTTAGCCATTACTTTCTCCTTTGACACTTTGGACAAAAGTGAGTTCCACGACCACCAAGCTGAATCTTTTCGATGATGGTTCCACAACGCGAACAAGATTGACCTGCCTTGTCATATACTTGATGCGATTCCTGCATGGTCCCATCTTCTCCAAATGCATTGGTATAAGTGCGAATGGTTGAACCACCTTTTTCAATAGCCTGCCCTAAAACATTGATCGTTTCATCATGGACTTTTCTGGCCTCTTGCGCTGTTAAACTATTAGAGGTTCTAGAAGGATAAACTTTTGCTCTCCAAAGAACTTCATCAACATAGATATTTCCCAATCCTGCAACGAGAGTCTGGTCCAGCAAATGAGATTTGATGGGCTTTTTTGATTTTTTCAAGGCTAGTTTAAAACTTCCTAAATCAAAATCCTTCTCAGTGGGTTCCGGACCAAGTTTCTTGGACAAAAAGTAAGCTTCTAAAAGTTCAGGAGTAAGCAACTCCATCGTCCCAAATTTACGGACATCCTCATAAACTAAAGTCCCACCATCTTCAAAATGAATCAACACATGAGCATGTTTCCGTTCTGGCACTTGATCTGGGTAATAAAAATACTTCCCTTCCATTCTCAAATGAGAGATTAGAACTTTGTCGGATAAATAGAAAAGCAGATACTTGCCACGACGTCCCATTGTTTGAATAACCTGACCAGGCAATTCCCTCCGAAATTCATCCAAATCAGTTTTAATCATCTTGGGGTAAAGAATGTCAATGGTTGTAATCGTCTTCCCCAGAATTAATTTTTCCAGACCACGCCGAACTGTTTCAACCTCAGGTAACTCAGGCATAGCTCCTCCTTCTCTAAAAACAAGAAGCAGGCTACAGCCCACCTCTTCTTAATATTCTTTTTTGTTATAGCCAAAGTCAGCCAAATCCAGCTTTTTATCTCGCCAGTTTTTCTTGACCTTGACCCATGTTTCTAGGAAGACCTTGTCTCCTAGCATAAGTTCGATATCTTTACGAGCCATAGTTCCAATTTTTTTGAGCATAGCACCACCTTTGCCGATGATGATTCCCTTTTGGCTGTCACGTTCAACCATGATGGTTGCTCGGATATGAACCTTGTCTGTCTCCTCATCACGTTTCATAGAGTCTACCACTACCGCAACTGAGTGGGGAATTTCTTCACGAATTAAGTGTAAAACTTTCTCACGAATCATCTCTGAGACCAAGAAACGCTCTGGGTGATCTGTGATTTGATCGGCTGGGAAGTATTGGAAACCTTCTTCTAAGTTTTCGCTCAAAATATCAATCAAACGCGAAACATTATTTCCTTGCAGGGCTGAAATCGGTACAATTTCTTTGAAGTCCATTTGACTACGGAAGTCATCGATTTGGGCCAAGAGTTGGTCTGGATGAACCTTATCAATCTTATTTACGACGAGAATGACAGGGACCTTTGCAGCTTTCAGGCGTTCGATAATCATATCATCCCCCTTCCCACGCGGTTCATCTGCTGGCACCATAAAGAGAACCGTATCGACTTCTCGAAGGGTACTGTAGGCAGACTCTACCATGAAGTCCCCAAGGGCTGTCTTTGGCTTGTGAATCCCTGGTGTATCGATAAAGACGATTTGTTCCTTATCGGTCGTGTAGATTCCCATAATCTTGTTGCGCGTTGTCTGCGCCTTGTCACTCATGATAGCAATTTTTTGCCCCATGACGTGATTCAAAAATGTTGACTTCCCAACATTGGGACGCCCTAAAATAGCTACAAAGCCTGATTTAAATGTCATAGTTACCTCTATTAAAGTTTAAAATAGCAAATCCCAAATCCTAGGGATGAAAATGATAAGTCCAGTCACTGTAGCAAATAAAGACACAACAAGAACTGCACCAGCAGCCATGTCTTTAGCTTTCTTTGCCAACATAGAGAAATGATAATGGCTAGCTAAATCAACTACGTTTTCAATAGCAGAATTCAAAATCTCAAAAGCAATGACTAGGAAAATGCTTAATAAGAGAAAGAGCCATTCAATTCTGGAAACTTGAAAAACAAAGCCTGCAAGAACAACCAAGAGAGAGGTCACTGCATGCTTTCTCATATTACGCTCTTCTTTTATGGCAGTAAAAATACCTGTCAGGGCAAAATCTAAACTTGAAAGCAAGTCACGATTTTTCCATTTTCGTTTATTGTCTTGTGAGTCCATAGGCTATTAAAATTTCTTCTTGTAAACCGAACATCTCCGCTTCTTCTTCCGGAGTGTAGTGATCATAACCGTTGATATGTAAAAAACCGTGAACTGCTAAGAAGCCCATTTCACGTTCAAAACTATGACCGTAGTCTTCAGCTTGCTCATGGGCCTTATCAATTGAAATGAATAGCTCACCGATATAAGAATCAAATTCTGACATCATTTCTGCTAAGTCAGGATCTTCTGCCAAATCTTCTTCATCAAAGGTAATCTCTAATTCAGGCTTATACTCAAGGCTGATAACATCTGTTGGACGGTCAGTATCACGAAACTCTAGATTGAGTTCATGACTCCGTTCATTGGTCACAAAAGTGACTGCCATCTCCTTGTCTTCTTTTCCAATCTTTTTCGCAGCAAATTCCAAAATTTCTTGTGTTTGCTTTAAAATTTCTTTAGAAACCTGATTAGTTTCATCTACCATTTCAATATACATGCGTTTCTCGATTCTCTTTACTTGCCTTTATTATACCATATTTCTATGATTTTATTCTACCTTTTTGATATAATACTATGGAATACATTCAAGAGGAGAAAACAATGTCATTTGATGGATTTTTTTTACACCACATGGTTGAGGAATTACGGACAGAACTGCTAAATGGCCGTATCCAAAAGATTAATCAACCTTTTGACCAAGAATTGGTCCTACAAATCCGTAGCAACCGTCAAAGTCATCGCTTGCTCCTTTCTGCGCATCCTGTTTTTGGGCGCATCCAGTTGACAGACACGACCTTTGAAAATCCCGCTCAACCTTCTACCTTTATCATGGTCTTGAGGAAATATTTACAGGGTGCGGTCATCGAATCTATTGAGCAGATTGAAAATGATAGAATCGTTGAAATCACTGTTTCTAACAAGAACGAGATTGGTGATGATATTCAGGCAACACTTATCATTGAGATTATGGGAAAACATAGTAATATTCTTCTCGTAGACAAATCTAGCAACAAAATTCTTGAGGTGATTAAACATATTGGTTTCTCTCAAAATAGTTACCGAACCCTTTTGCCTGGTGCTGCTTACATCGCCCCACCAAAAACAGAGGCTCTCAATCCTTTTACCATTAAGGATGAAAAATTGTTTGAAATCCTACAAACACAAGAGTTAACTGCTAAAAACCTCCAAAGCCTCTTTCAAGGTTTAGGTCGAGACACGGCAACCGAGTTAGAAAGACAACTACTCAGTGATAAACTAGCCAATTTCCGAAGCTTTTTTAAGCAAGAAACCGACCCTTGCTTAACGGATAAATTATTTTCTTGTGTGCCATTTTCGAATAAATTAGACGTAGATTTTTCAAGTCTTTCTCAACTACTCGATGTCTATTACAAAGACAAAGCTGAACGTGATCGGGTGAAGCAACAGGCTAGCGAACTCATTCGCCGAGTTGAAAATGAACTGCAAAAAAATCGTCAAAAGCTTAAGAAGCAAGAAAAAGAACTGCTTGCGACTGAAAATGCTGAGGAATTCCGACAAAAAGGTGAATTACTGACGACTTTTCTTCATCAAGTTCCAAATGACCAAGACCAAGTCGTCTTAGACAATTATTACACCAATCAGCCAATTACAATCGCACTTGATAAAGCCTTAACACCTAGCCAAAATGCACAAAAATACTTTAAACGATATCAGAAGTTAAAAGAGGCCGTTAAATATCTGACAGAATTAATCGAAGAAACAAAATCTACTATTCTGTATCTGGAAAGCGTGGAGACAGTTCTTAAGCAAGCAGGACTCGATGAAATTGCTGAAATACGTGAAGAATTAATTCAAACTGGCTTCATTAGAAGACGGCAGCGAGAGAAAATTCAAAAACGTAAAAAGCCAGAGAAATATCTGGCTAGTGATGGTAAAACCATTATTCTCGTTGGACGAAACAATCTTCAAAACGAAGAATTGACTTTTAAGATTGCACGGAAAGATGAACTTTGGTTCCACGCTAAGGACATCCCAGGAAGCCACGTTGTCATCTCAGGGAATCTGAATCCTTCTGATGAAGTCAAGACGGATGCAGCGGAACTTGCTGCCTACTTTTCGAAAGGGCGCCTATCGAATCTCGTTCAAGTAGATATGATTGAGGTGAAAAAACTCAACAAACCAACTGGTGGAAAACCTGGTTTTGTCACCTATACAGGACAAAAAACCTTACGTGTCACACCAGATTCCGAGAAAATTCAATCTATGAAAATCTGATTTTAGCACTATTCTAAAACTCTTACTAGTTCACTTTTATACAAAAATAGGAGGGGGAGCTCAATGCTACGGCATATTAAATCAACTATCACTATTATATTCGGAGCTGCTATCTTTGCCTTTGGACTTACTTATTTTGTTGTTCCACATCACTTGTTTGAGGGTGGAGCAACGGGGATAACCTTGATTACTTACTATCTCTTTAATATCCCTATCTCACTGATGAATATCTTGATAAATATCCCACTCTTCCTGCTAGCTTGGAGGATATTTGGTCTAAAATCACTATACTCCAGTCTACTTGGAACTATTTCCCTATCTGTCTGGTTAGCTATCTTTGAGAAAATTCCTCTTCAGTTTAACCTTGAGGGAGATCTCGTAGTGGTGTCTTTAGTATCTGGTGTCCTCCTAGGAGTTGGACTCGGTATTATTTTCAACGCAGGGGGAACAACTGGTGGAACTGATATTGTCGCTCGTATCCTTAATAAATACACCAATATTTCAGTCGGCAAATTGCTTTTTGGACTTGATTTTCTCATTCTGATGCTGATTTTAATCATCTTCCAAGACCTTCGCCTCGTAACCTATACTCTCTTATTTGACTTTATCGTTTCAAGAGTCATTGACCTAATCGGTGAGGGTGGATATGCCGGTAAAGGATTTATGATTATCACTCAAAAACCGATGGAATTAGCCGATAAAATTAACGAAGAACTTGGTCGCGGCGTTACCTTTATCTCAGGACAAGGCTACTACAGTCAAAGAGATTTAAAAATTGTCTACTGCATTGTCGCAAGAAATGAAATTGTGAAGATGAAAGAGATGATTCATACAATTGATCCGATGGCTTTTATCACTATAACGGAAGCTCACGAAATCCTTGGTGAAGGTTTTACCTACCCAGCAAAAGACTAAGTCTCTTAAATTTAAAACAAAAAAGTAACTTCAATCATTGAAGTTACTTTTTTTATTGTCATATCATCAATTATTTTTCTGCTGTAAGTGCAGCCATTGTGATGTAGTTGTATGGTTTATTGAAGTGTGGCAAGAAGAATAGGTCTGTCAATGCCAATTTATCAATTGTAACGTGTTCTTGAATAGCAAGTGAGAACATGTGAATTCCCATGCTAATTGCTGAATCACGAGATACCATTTGTGCACCAAGGATTTCACGGCTGTCTTTATCGAAGACAATCTTGATAGCTACTTCATAGTTGTCATGCTTCATAAATTCTGGTTTTTGAAGATCATTGAAGCCAGTTTCAGTTGCATTGTAACCTGCAGCTTTTGCTTTTTCGAGTGTCAAACCAGTTGAAACCATGTGAAGACCATAGATAGAAATACCATTTGATCCTTGAACACCGATTCCTTCAAGTTCATGTCCACAAGCGTTGAAAGCACCTACGATACCTGTACGTACAGCGTTTGAAGCAAGTGCGATATAGCTAGTGTCTTTACGTGCATTGTCATAAACAGTCGCACAGTCACCCACAGCGTATACACCTGGAATTGAAGTTTCTTGTTTCTTATCAACAAGGAAGGCACCATTACGGAAGAGTTCGACCTTACCGTCAGCAAGAGCAGTATTTGGACGGAAACCAACTGCAAGAACAACCATATCCACATCAAATGTTTCTTTGTCAGTTACCAAGCGTTCAACTTTACCGTTACCTTCGATAGCTTTTACTGTTTGACCAAGTGCCAAACGGATGTTGTTGTCTTCCAAGTTTTTAGCCATCATTTGAGTGAAGTCTTTATCGTAGTATCCGTTCAATACTGTGTCAACGATATCAACAAGCACAACTTCTTTTCCAAGACGTTCGAAAGCTTCAGCAAGTTCAACACCGATGTATCCACCACCGACAACAGCGATACGTTCAAGGTGTTTGCTCTTATCAGCAAGTTTGTTGATAACTTCTTCAGCATTTTGATACAATTTAACGAATTGTACGTTTTCAAGAGTTGCTTTAAACTCGCGGTTACCTTTGACAATTTCAACACCTTCGATTGGTGGCAAGATTGGAGTTGAACCAGTAGCGAAAATCAATTTGTCATATGATTCTTTGTGTTCTTTACCGTCAACTTCAGCAGTAACAACTTTATTGTCATAGTCAATTGAAAGAACTGGTGAGTTCATGTAAACTTTAGCACCTTTTGCTTCCAATTTTTCTTTATCAGAGTAGAACAATCCTTCAGGACCGTCGATTTGCTCACCAATCCAAAGAGCCATTCCACATCCAAGGAATGAAATGTTTGAGTTTTGGTCAAATACAACAATTTCGTTTTCGTTTCCAAAGTTGTCCAACATAGTGTTGATACATGCAGTTCCAGCGTGGTTAGCACCCACGACTACGATTTTACTCATAAGATAAATCCTACCTTTATTTTTTTATTTACCTTTCAAGTATACCATTATCTGTGAACGTTTTCAAGATTTTTGACCTGTTTGATGTTATTTAAGAAACTTTTTGAAATATATGTTAATTCGTTTTCAAAGCCTTATCATAGCTTTTTGGACTTTTTAAAATTCTTGCAAGCATATTTCTTGACTTTTTGTAAAAAATAATTTGTGAAAACGCTGACTTTATGATATTCTATTTATATGGAAATGAAATATAAATTCTTAAATTGTGATACATTCAAGATTTGTAGCTATTTCCGAGTGATTTGAAGGGAGTTGATTCTTTGTCTCTCAGTTCATCATCTGAGCGATTAATGGGAACTACGATTACTATTTCTTTAGTCCATGAACAAGCGGACAATCTTCTCCGTCAAGCTTTTGATTTGCTAAAGGAACTTGAATTTCGCTTCAGCGCTAACAGTTCTGAATCCGAATTAATGGAAATTAACTATCAGGCAAGTATTGCCCCAGTTAAAGTCCATCCTGATTTGTTTGAACTCATTTCATTAGGTCTGGAACACACTCTAGCACCTGGAAGTCATCTCAATATCAGTATCGGCCCCTTGGTTCAAACCTGGCGTATCGGATTTTCCGATGCAAAGGTGGCAAGCCCTGAAGAAATTGCTTCAGTCTTACCACTAATCAACCCCCATATGATTAAACTCGATTCAGTTGATTCAACTGTCTACCTTGAAAAAAAGGGAATGAAAATCGACTTGGGTTGTTTAGCAAAGGGTTATAGCGCGGATAAGGTTGCCACTTTCTTGAAAGAGAATGGCGTTACTTCTGCTCTTATCAATCTTGGAGGAAACATCCTCACAATTGGTAATAACCAGGCAAAAAGCGGTCAACCTTGGCAAATCGGTATTCAAGATCCAACTCACCCACGTGGTAATCACCTGATGACCTTATCCATTACTGGAAAATCAGTTGTTACTTCTGGAATTTATGAACGGCATCTTGAAATCAATGGCAAAGATTATCATCACATTTTCGATAGTGAAACGGGCTATCCAATCGAAACGGATTTAGCGAGTTTAACGATCATATCTGACCGCTCAGTTGACGGAGAGATATGGACCACACGATTATTTGGCGAACGTAGCGCTTCTATTATGTGGCAAGTCGAAAATATTGAAGGTATCGAAGCCATCATCATTGACAAAGATGGACACGTTTTTTGTTCATCTGGTATCCAACGGTAATTAATTAATAACGCAAAAGAGAAAGGAAAGCTCATGCTAAAACTTATTGCTATTGTAGGAACTAACTCTAAACGTTCCACAAACCGTCAACTGCTTCAATATATGCAGAAACACTTTGCTGATAAAGCAGAAATCGAATTGGTAGAAATTAAAGATCTACCTGTATTTAACAAACCAGCTGACAAACAAATCCCAGCTGAAGCTACGGAAATCGCTGCTAAAATCGAAGCTGCTGATGGAGTTATTATCGGTACTCCAGAATACGACCACTCAATCCCAGCTGTTCTTATGAGCGCTCTTGCTTGGATTTCATATGGTGTATTCCCGCTTTTGAACAAACCTGTCATGATTACAGGTGCTTCATATGGTACACTCGGTTCATCACGTGCTCAATTGCAACTTCGTCAAATTCTTAATGCTCCTGAAATCAAAGCAAATGTTCTCCCAGATGAATTCTTGCTTTCACATTCTCTTCAAGCATTTGATCAAAATGGTGACTTGGTAGATATTGATGTCATCAAGAAATTGGATGCCATCTTTGATGACTTCCGTATCTTTGTTAAAGTTACTGAGAAATTGCGTAACGCACAAGAACTTCTTCGCAAAGATGCTGAAGATTTTGATTGGGAAAATTTGTAAGATAGGAGATCGAAAGAATGAAATTTGTTGGACTTGTTGGATCAAACTACGATCAATCATATAACCGCAAACTCTTGGAGTTCATCCGCCGTCAGTTTAAAATTAAATTTGAACTAGAAGTTTTGGAAATCGATGAAGTTCCAATGTTTAACCAAGACGAAAAATGGGACGAGAGCTTCCAGTTGCGCCTTCTTTACAATAAAATTACTCGTGCTGATGGTGTCATTATTGCTACTCCTGAGCATAACCACACTATTTCTGCTTCACTCAAGTCTGTTCTTGAATGGCTTTCATACGAAGTTCATCCATTTGAAAACAAACCTGTCATGATTGTGGGTGCTTCATACTATGATCAAGGAACTTCACGTGCTCAAGTTCACCTTCGTAAAATTCTTGATGCACCAGGAGTAAATGCCTACACATTACCAGGTAATGAGTTCCTTCTTGGAAAAGCCAAAGAAGCTTTTGATGCAAAAGGAAATATTATTAACGAAGGAACTGTTAAATTCCTTGAAACTTGCTTAGATAACTTTGTCAAATACGTAGGAGTCGTATCTAATTTGAAAAAACCAAAACCAATTGAACCAGAAGACTTGGATTGTGGAAAACCAATTGCCACAACTATTACAGAAGTTGACCCTGATGATCCAGAATGGGTAGAAAAAGTTGCAGAAATCACAGGAGCTGTATCTGGTGATACATACGTTAAACTTGACCATGGTATCCTTACAGTTAACCAAATTGACATGTTCTTAAAAGCGATGCCTTTTGAATTGACATATGCTGATGACAACAACCAATTCCTCTACTACAACAACGCTCACCAAGATCCAGAAACAATGTTTGCGAAACGTGTACCACCTCAATCTGGTAGCCGTATGTCAACAGTTCACGGATCACTTCCACCTGCACGTATGAAAAACGTTGAGTGGGTTATTGGTACGCTTCGAAATGGCAACCAAGAGTACGTACGTACAATTGTTCCAGGTTCTCCTGCTGGTGTTATCAACACTCACAACTACCAAGCTATGTACTATCCTGATGGATCATATGCTGGTATCAATGAAATTGTCTTTAACTTCCAACCATGGCTTGACTGGTACTTGAAAGAAACTGGTCAACGTTTGGTAGGCGGTAGCGGACCTTTTGCTCCTGCTGCTGGAGGTCATGGTGATGCAGATGCTACTTCTGGTGCTTCTGACTCAGCCGATGGAGGCCACGGTGATGCAGACGCTACTTCTGGTGCAAGTAACTAATACGTAACAAAAAGGAACCAATCATGGTTCCTTTTTAATAAAACGAAACCTCGATTAGCATTCACTAACCGAGGTTTTGTTTTATTTATGAATTTGGATCATCTAGACTACGACCATGCAAGCCTTTTTCACGTTGTACTTGGCGAAGTTTTTCAGGAGTTACGTCATTTCCTTCCTCATCTACGATTTTAATACCTTCAACATGGTGACGAACTGAACGACGATAGCCTTCGATATACTCTTCACGAAGCTTGGCTTGTTCTACTTTTTCTTCTGCAGTCAAACCTTCTGTTTTTTTCTTTTTCGCAAGCTCATTAATACGAGCGATTTTTTCTGGTGTCATGTTTGAACCTCCAATTTAATTTCTATTTTGTATTAAGAAGATTAAAAGCAGCGATTGTTTTTGCTTTATTCACAAGTTCGACAAGAATAGCCAAACGATTATTCTTAACATCAACATCCTCTGCCATAACCATGGTATTGTCAAAGAATGCATCAATAACTGGACTAAGAGCAAATAATTGTGCTAATTTATCGCTAGCTGAACCTTTCAATTCAAGATTTTCTATCGCTTGAGCTAGTTCTTTTTCTTGTTCATTTTCAAAGAGACTGGCATCAACTTTAACGGAACCTTCTGCCTTTTCTGCTAGGTTGAAGGCACGAGATAGAGACTCAACTGATGATTTGTAATCTTCACTTTTCGTGGCTTCCGTTAGAGATTCTGCAACTTCAATCATATCAGAAACAACAAAGTTTGAACTTGCCAGAACAGCTTCTTTAATATCTTTTGCAGTAGAGCCCATCATCTTATCAACACGAGCTTTGATGAAGTTCAGTACTTCTTCTTGGTTATCGTAGGTTAAACTATCAAAAGATAAAGCATAAAGGCTCGCAATCAACTCGTCCATTGGAATATTCCAACCAAATTCTTCTAAAATACGAACAATCCCTTGTGTTGCACGACGGAGGGCATAAGGGTCGTTTGAACCAGATGGAATCAATCCAACAGAGAAGAAAGATAAGAGAGTATCTAATTTATCAGCTAGTGCAAGAATAGCACCCACTTTAGATTCAGGAAGAGCTCCTTCAGCTGAATCTGGAAGATAGTGCTCACGAATAGCTTGCGCCACTGTAGCATTTTCGCCTGCAAGAAGAGCGTACTTCTCACCCATGATTCCTTGAAGCTCATCAAACTCACCAACCATACCAGTTAAGAGGTCAAATTTATAGATGGCTGCAGCACGAGCAAGGTCAATTGTTTCATCAACTGATAAACCAGCTTTTTCTGCTAGCAGGATAGCAATCTGCCCTGTACGAATCATGTGTTCACGAAGAGAACCAATCTTTTCATGGAAGGTAACGTTTGAAAGTTTAGCAACTAAATCTTCAATCTTGAGTTTTTGGTCTTCACGCCAGAAGAATTCTCCATCTTCCAAACGAGCAACCAAGACTTTCTCATTTCCTCGAATGACATTTTCCAAGTGTTCAGCATTTCCGTTACGAACTGAAATGAAGTTTGGTCTTAGGTTTCCATCAAGATCACGGACAACAAAATAACGTTGATGAGTTTCCATTGAAGTAACCAAAACTTCTTCTGGAACTTCAAGGTATTTAGGATCAAAATTACCAATAAAGGCTGTTGGGTATTCAACCAGATTTAAAACTTCATTCAGAAGACCTTCATCAATCTGTACTTGAACGCCTTGTTCCACTCCGATAGCCTTGATTTGTTCACGAATCATATTTTCGCGTTCAATGCTATCAGCAATGACATAGACTTTTCGTAAGTCTTCTTCATAACTATCAGCATGACGGATTTCAATTTCATGTCCAAGGAAGCGATGTCCACGACTGACTCTGCCTGAATGGATATCAAGGAAATCCATATCAAGTGCTTTATCATCCAAAAGGATAGTCAAAGTATGGACTGGACGGATGTATTCAAAGGTATTATTTGCCCAGTGCATGCTGACAGGAAAACTTAAACCAGCTAAAACTTCTGGAATTCCAGCTAAAACTTCCTCGGCCGGTTTTCCAGCTTCATGTTTGGTTACGTAGACATATTCTTCACCTTTAATTTCACGGAATTCAATATCATCAACCGTCAAGCCTTTTCCACGGACAAATCCTTGGGCAGCTTTAGAGAAATTTCCTTCTGCATCCAAGGCAATTTTCTTAGAAGGTCCTTTAAAATCTTCAGTCAAGTCTGTTTGTTGGTCTGCTAGACCAAGAACGCGAACAGCCAAACGACGTGGAGTCGAGAAGGTTTGAATTCCTTCGTATGAAAGGCGGTTCTCATTCAAGAAGGCTGCCATTTTTTCACCTAGTTGTTTTTCACTTGGTGTGACAACGTAGGCTGGTAACTCTTCAAGTCCTAGTTCTACTAATAAGTTTTTTGTCATGTTTTTTCCTTTACAAAATTAATTTTCTTCAACAAGACCTTTAGTAGTGGGGGACGCAAGCAAACCTTCGGTTTCATTGCTAACTGCCAAGCCTTAAGTCTCGTCAGTTCCCCAGTCGGATAAGAAACTTCTTATCCGACTTTCACTACAGCGGTCTTGTTTTATTTAGCGACCTACGGTCGACTTTCAGTCATTTATTCCTGTAATTCTGTCTATTCTTCCTCTTCTGCTAGGAGTTGAGCACGGGTTGCTTCGTCTAGCAGTGGGTATCCGAGTTTTTTGCGTTCTGCAACGAAAGTTTTAGCTACTACACGGGCCAAGTTACGGATGCGAGCAATGTAACCGGCACGTTCTGTAACGGATACAGCTCCACGAGCGTCGAGTAAGTTAAAGGTGTGTGAACATTTTAGTACATAGTCATAGGCAGGGTGAACAAGGCCTAACTCTAACGCACGTTCTGCCTCTTTTTCGAATTTTTCGAAGTTAGAAAGAAGCATATCTTGGTCTGAAACTTCAAAGCTGTATTTTGAGTGCTCGTATTCTGGTTGAAGGAAGATTTCTCCGTATTTAACTCCTGGAGCCCATTCGATATCATAAACTGAGTCTACTTCTTGGATATAAGAAGCTAAGCGTTCCAATCCGTAGGTAACCTCAGCAGTAACAGGACCTGTTGCTAAACCACCGACTTGTTGGAAATATGTGAACTGCGTGATCTCCATACCGTCAAGCCAAACTTCCCAACCAAGACCTGCAGATCCAGTTGATGGGTTTTCCCAGTTATCTTCAACGAAGCGAATATCGTGTTCCAATGGGTTAATGCCCAATTTTTCCAATGACTCAAGGTAGAGTTCTTGGATATTTGAAGGTGATGGTTTCATAACCACTTGGAATTGGTGGTGTTGGTAGAGACGATTTGGATTTTCTCCGTAACGACCGTCAGCTGGACGACGTGATGGCTCTACATAAGCCGCATTCCATGGCTCCGGACCAATGGCACGAAGGAAGGTGTAAGGACTCATCGTACCCGCACCTTTTTCATTATCATAAGCCTGCATGAGCATACAACCCTGGTCATTCCAGTATTGTTGCAAAGTCAAAATAATTTCTTGGAAGGTTAGTTTATTGGACATATTTTACTCCTTTATTTTATATTATCTTTTTAGGTTTATTTATCAAGCAACCAAGAAAAAGCTGGATCCTGAAAAATATGACGTTTGGGAATAGTTTGTAAATTCTGATCGCATTCATCTATTGTACCTAATTTCAAAGCACAGACTTCTGGTATATTTTCTTGAACAGTGAAAATTTGACTATGACAGTTCTGGCAGTAATAACGCTGTTTTCCTGGAGAAGAACTATACGTAAGAAGCTTTTCTTTTCCATGCAATACTAGATTTTTACTGCTAACTTTAGCATTAACTGTATAAGCAGACGCAGTTGCTTTCCGACAGAATGAACAGTGGCAAAAAACTAATTCAGATAATTCCTCATCTAGAGTGTAAGTCACTGCTTTACATAAACAAGATCCTTTAAGCATTGTACTCCTTTCTACTTAGGCATTAGACGAATTCAAAAAGAACCGAATTTCAACACCCAAGCCTTGCGACTAGGGGCGTCAAAAACGCGGTTCCACCCTAATTTATTACTTCATTATCTTTATTAAAATACCAAAAGCGCCACACTTATCACTCAATCACCTGACTCTCACTATCTCAGGCTCGCTTAGGATTTACCTATAAGATATTCTTTCTTGGGTCTATTATAACAAAATGAAATTCAAAAGTAAATTATTTTCATAAGGAATCTTTTCTAAATCATCTAAACTAGACATACCAATTTAACATCGTTGTCCCTTTTTTGCCCCTTTTTGAACAAAAAGAAAAACCGCTACTCCTAAGAATAGCGGTTTAATCATGTTTTTAAGCTACAAATGTAGTCGCTCTATTATTTAAGAGTAACTGAAGCTCCAGCTTCTTCCAATTTAGCTTTGATTTCTTCAGCTTCTGCAGTTGCAACGCCTTCTTTAACAAGTGCTGGTGCACCGTCAACAAGTTCTTTAGCTTCTTTAAGTCCAAGACCAGTGATTTCACGTACAACTTTGATAACGCCAACTTTTTTGTCACCAGCAGCTGTCAATTCAACGTCAAATGAGTCTTTAGCAGCACCTGCGTCAGCAGCACCTGCTGCAGCAACAGCTACAGGAGCAGCTGCAGTTACACCAAATTCTTCTTCGATAGCTTTTACAAGGTCGTTCAATTCAAGGATTGAAGCTTCTTTAATTTCAGCAATAATGTTTTCAATGTTCAATGCCATTGTTATTTCCTCCAAATAAGTTTAAATTTAATTTTGTTATTTTTTTGTAGCTAGGCTACGCTGCGTAGCTTATAATTAAGCTGCGTCTTCTTTGTTGTCTGCAACCGCTTTGACTGCAAGAGCAACGTTGCGCACTGGCGCTTGAAGTACAGAAAGGAGCATAGAAAGAAGTCCTTCGCGGTTTGGAAGAGTTGCAAGAGCAACGATTTCTTCTTTTGATGCGACAGCGCCTTCGATTGCACCACCCTTGATTTCAAGTGCTTCAGCGTTTTTAGCAAAGTCGTTCAAGATTTTCGCTGGTGCGATAACATCTTCGTTAGAAAATGCTACTGCAGATGGTCCAACAAAAACAGATGCAAGATCTTCAAGACCAGCTTTTTCAGCTGCACGACGTAAGATTGAGTTTTTAATAACTTTATACTCAACTTCGCTTCCACGAAGCTCACGACGAAGAACTGTATCTTGTTCAACTGTCAAACCACGAGCGTCAACAACGACGATTGATGCAGCAGCTTTCATTTTCTCAGCTACTACGTCAACTAGTTCCGCTTTCTTAGCAATAATTGCTTCACTCATTAGTGTGTTCACCTCCGTAATTATTTTGCTTGGGGAATTTTTCCAAAAGAAAAACGCGCCCAAACCTAGACACGAAAGTACAATACGCTTCTTTTTACATGATACGTTTTGTCCTCGGTAGGATATTTATGAGTCTTGCTCCCCTACTGTCTTAGGCAGTTTTTTCAAACCGTTTATTAGTTTAACATACTTGAGAATATAAAGCAAGAGTTTTCTCCTCCTTTTTTTTAAAAAATTTCTTTTTTATTTTAGATTGTAATGTACATGTGACAAGAGTTTTTATACTTGACATGTCTGTTTATTTATTGTACTATACAACTGTATATACAGATAAAAAGGAGTTATTATGAATACACAAAAGAAAACCCAATTCATGACTTTAACCGCATTGCTAACCGCTATCGCTATTTTGATTCCCTTGGTGATGCCCTTCAAGATTGTTATTCCACCCGCTTCTTACACTCTAGGAAGTCACGTAGCCATTTTTATTGCTATGTTCCTTTCTCCTTGGATGGCAATCTTTGTCATTATAGCTTCCAGCCTAGGATTCCTCATGGCTGGTTATCCAATTGTCATTGTACTTCGAGCTTTCTCCCATATCTTTTTCGGCACTTTGGGAGCCTTCTATCTTCAAAAACATCCTCAAACCTTAGATAATCCTAAATCCTCTTTGATTTTTAACTTTATCCTAGGTTTGGTTCATGCCATCGCAGAAGTTTTTGCTTGTATTATCTTTTATGCGGGAACTGGAACAAATGTAGAAAATATGTTCTATGTCTTATTTGTCCTGGTTGGTATTGGTACAATTATCCATAGTATGGTAGACTATTACTTAGCATTAGCTGTTTATAAAGCACTAAAAAAACGCCATTAAGAAAGAGACTATGACAAAAAATAGAAAAGAAGCCCTCTTACAACTTTTAAAGGAATCACAAAAACCTCTAAACGGCCAAAGTTTAGCAGAACATTTTCATGTCACTCGCCAGATTATTGTTCAGGACATTGCTGTTCTTCGTGCAGATGGCGCTCCTATATTATCAACCAATCGTGGATATATCTATAAGGAAAGTAAATCAAATCCTTATGTACATAAACTTTTTAAAGTTAAACACGGAGAAGAAGATATAGAACAAGAACTCCTTGCCATTGTTGATAATGGTGGACGAGTTCAAAATATCCAGATAGATCATCCTGTTTACGGAGAAATCGAAACCCTCCTCAAACTAAGTTGCCGTAGGGATGTCGAGCATTTCTTAAATCAAGTCAAGACTTCAGATTTTCGACCTTTATCTGAATTAACAGATGGCGTCCATTATCATTTGATTGAAGCAGAAAATAAACAAGACCTTCTCTATATCGAGCAGGCCTTAGACAAGTTAGGTTATTTAGTAAAGGATTAGAATATTTTCTTTTCCCATCCATCTTCTGTACGATGACGATAGAAAAATTCTGACTTATCTGGAGCTTCCATCATCTCCATCAAAGGTAACATATCATAGGCCAGATCCAAATTTGGAATCTGGTCTTTTTGTACCCAGGAAACTTCTCCTTCATCTGAGGAACGAAGGGTACCAGAGAACTCAGTAGCCTTGTAACAAAAGACAATATAACGCTCACCTGTATCTAACGGCCAATTTTTAATGCCGACAAGTTGAGGATTTTGGATTGTCAGACCTGTTTCTTCATAGATTTCACGAATAACAGACTCTGCAAAGGCCTCTCCATCTTCAATATGACCTCCTGGAAAAGCATAACCAGACCAGTGGTTGGTTTCGGGCGAACGATACTGCATAACCACGCGCTTCTTTTCAAGATCTTCAATCAGACAAATATTTGTTAAAATCGTTAATTGTGCTCGAGACATAGGATTCACTTTCTAGGATTTAATTTTCTATCTTGTACTTAACATTAGACTTCATAATCAAAGGATTAACCAAGTCGTGATATTCATGAGTTTCATGGAGCAAGGATCCTCGGATAATTCTAATTTCATTTTTTTCCTTATTCACATAGTAGTCTAAATTAATAGGCATGGATGAGTCTGGAACCATAGATAAAATAAAGAAAATTACAAACCAGATTAGGAGAGCAAAGAATCCACTGAGAGCTTGAAAAATCAGATGATGCCATTGAAAGATTCTCGTTTTATAGAAGACAGTCCATGGCTGAATAAATAAAGTTAAGCAAAGACCAAAGAACCAGATATTCCACAAGACTGGGGTAAAAGCTAAGCCAAACAATCCTAAGATAAAATGAATCGGGGCGAATACCAGGAACAGAAGGTAAATTACCCTAAATACAGTCAGATGTTTCAGCATGATTAACTCCTTTTCTTTTCAATATATTTCATTACTAGAGTTATAATAGATGCCAAACTGAAAATGATCAGATAAGTTGCAATAGGAAACCAGATGTAGCGGTGGTCTAGAGTTAGCAAGGTAGGAATAGTCTTTCTATTTCGACCCATTATTCCAAAAAATAAGTGAAACAACAAACCTAATCCATTTAGGTACAAGAATGGGTCTGCAAAATCTTGTACTGTCAGCATTCCATCAAAATTATCTCTAAAAACACTTTGATAAAGCATGTTCACTAAGAATATAAGATTCAGAAAGAGCGGGAAGAGATAATTGAAGTTTTGATAGGATTTTGGAATAAGAGTTGTTCCAAACAACAAATAGATTATCCCAAAAGCTGAGAAGAAAAATATACTACTATCTATTAGAAAAGCTATTTTTGAATGTTGTAGCAACCACAATTTTACTTTATCTAGTCAGCTCATTTTTAGATTTGGCTTTTGGTACTTTTTTGATTTTTTCTGACTCTTATTTTCTTGTTTCATGATAGTTTTTTAACTTCTTCTGCTACTTTTTGGAGATGCTCTTCACGCATACTTGCTGTATTCACATCCCGGCCGACTTCTCCCAAAATACAGACACGTTTGGTTTTGATCCCACAATGGTTTAAGACGGCATTTTTTAAGACAGAAATGCCGTAACTATCAGGAATGTTGATAGGACCCGAAAAGATTTTGTACCACCAAGTGGGCGCCATGGAGGTTGCGTAAATACTGGCTGTTTTCCCTTTTAATAACTTTTTAAACTGCTTGCCTCTAAGATAATTCCAGATAAAGCCGCCCTGATTATTGGCCGAGTAGGCAATCCCCGGTGTAAAAACCCGATCAATCCAGCCTTTCAGAAGACTAGGCATACTACTCCACCAGATGGGATAAACAAAGATGAAATGATCTGCCCATTGGATTAACTCCTGAGAGCGAAGGATAAACGAATCTTCCTCCATACGTTTTCGATAGCCGTAGCGAAGGACAGGATCAAAGTCCTCTTCATTGAGATTGATCACTTCAAACTCATGATGCGTTGAGTCAATATTGTTTACAATGGTTTGAAAAATAGCTTGGCAGTAACTTTCCTTATCTGGATGTCCATTGATAACTAGAATTTTCATAAGTTCTCTCCTTCATCTCTTTGCTTCATTCTATCTCTTTCACTCTTTATACTCGATTAATTGATAATAGTTCAAATATTGATAGATACGTCTTTAGGAATCTTTATTTGAAGAACACACCATCCGCAATTCCTTAACAGGTTTTCCAAGTTCAAGTATTTTTTCTTGGCCATCAACAGTAAAACCCATTTTTTGATAGAAAGCAATGGCTCGCTTATTATCTTTCAATACCCATAAATAAATTTCAGAAAAATGATCAAGAGTCCTCAAAGCTTCCTTCATTAACTTCTGAGCAATACCTTTTCCATAATAGTCTTTTAAAACATATAAGGCAATAATTTCGCCAGCCTGAATAGTCTCATCACGAAAGTTTCCATAACTGATAAAACCAACTACCTTCATGCCATCCATCGCGATCAATGTATTTTCTGGATATTTTTGACTAAAGAATCGACATCTTTCTAATGTCATCGTCTCCTGAAACTCTGCAGGTAAAAGGTCATCATAAGCCTCTCTCCACGTTTGCCAGTGAACGAGAGATTTTCCTTCTATCTCTTCAGTAGTTTCCATTGTTTTAATGATAATCTTCATTCGCTTTATCCTATCTAATCCAAAGCCTTGACTTCCAACATCATATCACGAATCTGGGCAGCCAGTTCAAAGTCAAGCACTTCGACAGCCTCTTGCATTTGCTTTTCCAGTTTCTTAACAAGCTCCTTGCGTTCTTGTTTGTTAAGGCTATTGATATCGACTTCCTTGTCTTCTTCCTTAGCCACAGCTTTTGTGACAGAAATCAGGTCACGGATTTCTTTCTTAATCGTTTGTGGGACAATGCCGTGTTCTTCATTATAGGCCATCTGGATTTTCCGACGACGAGCTGTTTCATCGATGGCTTTTTGCATAGATTGAGTCATAGTATCAGCATACATGATGACATGCCCTTCGCTATTACGGGCAGCACGACCAATGGTCTGAATAAGTCCACGCTCATTACGAAGGAAACCTTCCTTGTCGGCATCGAGAATAGCAACTAGACTCACCTCTGGAACGTCAATCCCTTCACGAAGGAGGTTAATCCCAACTAAGACATCAAAGACTCCTAAACGCAGGTCACGGATAATCTCCGTTCGCTCCAAGGTTTTGATATCCGAGTGCATGTACTTGACTTTGATGCCCATTTCTTTGAAGTAGTCGGTCAAGTCCTCTGCCATTTTCTTGGTCAAGGTTGTAATAAAGGTACGTTCGTTCTTTTCAACACGGGCATTGATTTCACCTAAGAGATCATCAATCTGTCCCATAGTTGGACGGACTTCAACTTCTGGATCCAAAAGACCTGTTGGACGAATGATCTGCTCAATCACAGTATCCGTTTGTTCCATTTCATAATCACCAGGTGTCGCTGAAACGTAGATAATCTGATGGACATGACTTTCAAACTCTTCACGACGAAGGGGACGATTGTCTAGGGCAGACGGCAGACGGAAACCATAATTCACCAACATTTCCTTACGAGAACGGTCACCATTATACATCCCCTTGATCTGTCCCATGGTCATGTGGCTCTCATCAATCATAATCAGGAAATCATCTGGGAAGAAGTCTAGAAGAGTATAAGGAGGCTCTCCTTCACTTCGACCATCCATATGACGTGAGTAGTTTTCAACGCCGTTTGTATAGCCCATCTCACGGAGCATCTCAATATCGTATTCTGTTCGTTGTTTCAAGCGTTGAGCCTCCAGCAGTTTGCCTTCCTTCTCAAAGATAGCTAGCTGCTCCTCCAACTCAGCTTCAATCTTGGCAATAGCTACTTCCATGTGGTCATCATTGGTCACAAAGTGAGTCGCTGGGAAAATCGCCAAATGATCCACTTCTCCGAGAACCTGACCTGTTAGAGCTTCAACTTCTCGGATACGGTCAATTTCATCTCCGAAGAACTCAACACGAAAGGCATGCTCATCACGAGAGGCTGGAAAAATCTCCACTACATCCCCACGTACACGGAATCTTCCCCGTTGGAAATCAATATCATTGCGTTCGAACTGAATGTCCACCAAGTCATTGAGCAGTTTATCACGAGAAATCTCAAGACCCGGACGCAAACTTACCACGCTATCAGCATATTCCTTCGGAGAACCCAATCCATAAATACAAGAAACAGACGCAACGATTATAACATCATTACGCTCCAACAAAGCTGATGTCGCTGAGTGGCGAAGCTTGTCAATCTCATCATTGACCGAACTATCTTTTTCGATATAGGTATCGCTTGATGGAACATAGGCTTCAGGTTGGTAGTAATCATAGTAAGACACAAAGTACTCAACCGCATTTTCTGGGAAAAATTCTTTGAACTCCCCATAGAGCTGGCCTGCCAGAGTCTTATTGTGGGCGATGACTAGGGTCGGCTTATTGACCTGGGCAATGACCTGGCTCATGGTATAGGTCTTCCCCGTACCAGTCGCCCCCATCAGGATTTGTGCCTTTTCTCCACCCTCGATATTATCCACCAACTGCTCAATGGCCTGCGGTTGGTCACCAGAGGGCTGGTATTTGGATACCAGTTTAAATTTGTTGTCTGTTATTCGATTAATCATAAAAGCCTCATACACATTTTCTATCCTTCTATTTTACCATAAAAAGAAGATACTTTCTGATTCTCAATTTTAGCAATTTATTCAGTTGATGTTATATCTTCTAACATAAAAATATAAAATATTTGCCGAATTTAATTTTTTCTGCTATAATTTGAAAATAACCTGAAAGGAGACATCACATGAAGAAAAAAATCCTAGCATGTTTGCTAATTTTATTTCCCATTTTCTCGTTAGGGCTCGTAAAAGCTGATACTGAGAAAACCAAGTATGTTATCGCCAGCGACTCATCTTTTGCACCTTTTGTTTTCCAGGACTCAAGCAACCAGTACACTGGTATCGATATGGATCTCATCAAGGCTATTGCCAAGGACCAAGGTTTCGAGATTGAAATTACCAATCCTGGGTTTGATGCAGCTATTAACGCTGTTCAAGCTGGACAGGCTGATGGTATCATCGCTGGAATGTCTGTTACGGATGCTCGTAAAGCAACGTTTGACTTTTCAGATTCCTACTACACTGCCAATACCATTCTAGGTGTAAAAGAATCCAGTACTATCGCTTCTTATGAAGACCTCAAGGATAAGACAATTGGTGTAAAAAACGGAACGGCTTCACAAACCTTCCTAACAGAGAACCAAAGCAAATATGGCTACAAGATTAAAACATTTTCTGATGGAGCATCTATGTATGACAGCCTCAATACTGGGGCTATCGATGCCGTGATGGATGATGAGCCTGTTCTCAAATACTCTATCAGCCAAGGTCAAAAATTAAAAACGCCGATCGCTGGAACTCCAATCGGCGAAACAGCCTTTGCCGTCAAAAAAGGAAGCAATCCAGAATTGCTAGAGAAGTTCAATAAGGGACTAGCAAACCTTAAGGCGAATGGAGAATTCCAAAAGATTCTGGATAAATACCTAGCAAGCGACTCTACTACCGCAACCTCAACTGCTGATGAAACGACTATTTGGGGCTTGTTGAAAAACAACTATAAACAACTCCTCAGCGGACTTGGAATTACTCTCTCATTAGCACTTATCTCATTTGCAATTGCGATTGTGATTGGAATTATCTTTGGGATGTTTAGTGTCAGCCCATACAAATCTCTCCGTCTTATCTCTGAGATTTTTGTTGATGTGATTCGTGGTATTCCATTGATGATTCTTGCTGCTTTCATTTTCTGGGGTATTCCAAACTTCATCGAATCAATTACAGGCCAACAAAGCCCAATTAACGACTTCGTAGCTGGTACTATTGCCCTCTCACTCAATGCAGCGGCTTATATCGCTGAAATCGTTCGTGGTGGGATTCAAGCTGTTCCAGTTGGGCAAATGGAAGCCAGTCGCAGTCTTGGTATCTCTTATGGAAAAACCATGCGGAAGATTATCTTGCCACAAGCAACTAAATTGATGTTGCCAAACTTTGTCAACCAATTCGTTATCGCTCTTAAAGATACAACTATCGTATCTGCTATCGGTTTGGTTGAACTATTCCAAACTGGTAAGATTATCATCGCCCGTAACTACCAAAGTTTCAAGATGTATGCTATCCTTGCTATCTTCTATCTTGTAATTATCACGCTTTTGACTAGACTAGCGAAACGCTTAGAAAAGAGGATTCGTTAATGGCAAAACTAAAAATTGATGTAAATGATTTGCATAAGTATTATGGAAAAAATGAGGTTTTAAAAGGAATTACAACTAAATTCTATGAAGGAGATGTTGTTTGTATCATTGGTCCTTCTGGTTCTGGTAAATCCACTTTCCTCCGTAGCCTTAACCTTCTTGAGGAGGTAACGAGCGGTCACATCACTGTGAATGGTTATGATTTGACGGATAAAGCAACGAACGTGGATCATGTTCGTGAAAATATCGGAATGGTGTTTCAACACTTTAATCTCTTCCCACATATGACTGTTTTGGAAAATATCACTTTTGCTCCTATTGAACACAAACGGATGACCAAAGAAGAAGCTGAGAAATTAGGGATGGAGTTGCTAGAAAAAGTTGGACTTGCTGATAAAGCTAATGCAAATCCTGAAAGCTTATCCGGTGGTCAAAAACAACGTGTGGCTATCGCTCGCGGTTTAGCCATGAATCCTGATATTATGCTCTTTGACGAACCAACTTCTGCCCTTGACCCTGAGATGGTCGGTGATGTTCTCAACGTTATGAAAGAGTTGGCTGAACAAGGCATGACCATGATCATCGTAACTCATGAGATGGGATTTGCACGTCAGGTAGCCAATCGTGTTATCTTCACAGCGGATGGAGAATTTCTAGAAGATGGTACACCTGATCAAATCTTTGATAACCCACAACACCCTCGTCTAAAAGAATTTTTAGACAAGGTTCTAAACGCCTAGAAAAGCTGCAAGGTTACACTTGCAGCTTTTTTGTTGCTTATATTGGATTTTTGGATTTTTTAGAAAATTATGATAAAATAGAGGGTATGAAAATGAGGGATTCCTCATGCCTAGTTTGACTAGGAAACAAAATAGAAATTAGGTAGCTGGATGTCATCAAAAGTTATTATTACAATTTTCGGTGCTAGTGGAGATTTAGCTAAACGCAAGCTCTACCCTTCACTTTTTAGACTTTACAAATCAGGTAATTTGTCTGATCATTTTGCTGTTATTGGAACTGCACGTAGACCTTGGAGTAAGGAATATTTTGAGTCTGTTGTAGTCGAATCCATTTTAGACTTGGCAGATAGCGCTGAAGAGGCTCAAGCGTTTGCTAGTCATTTTTACTATCAAAGTCACGACGTTAATGATACCGAACACTATATCGAATTACGCAAGCTTCAAGCTGAGTTAAATGAAAAATATCAAGCTGACCACAACAAGCTCTTCTTCCTCTCAATGGCACCACAATTTTTTGGTACCATCGCTAAACACCTCAAGTCAGAGCAAATCGTTGATGGTAAAGGCTTTGAACGTTTGATTGTTGAAAAACCTTTCGGTACAGACTATGCTACTGCAAGCAAACTAAACGAAGAACTCCTAGCAACATTTGACGAAGAACAAATTTTCCGTATCGACCATTATCTTGGCAAGGAAATGATTCAAAGCATCTTTGCTATTCGCTTTGCCAATATGATTTTTGAAAATGTTTGGAATCGTGAGCATATCGATAATGTTCAGATCACCTTTGCAGAACGTCTAGGTGTTGAAGAGCGTGGTGGCTACTATGATGAATCAGGTGCTCTTCGTGACATGGTTCAAAACCATACCCTCCAACTTCTGTCGCTCCTTGCTATGGACAAGCCAGCAAGCTTTACAAAGGATGACATTCGTGCGGAGAAAATCAAGGTCTTCAAGAACCTTTACCATCCTTCAGATGAAGAACTTAAAGAGCAGTTTATCCGTGGTCAATATCGTTCTGGTAAAGTTGATGGTATGAAATACATTTCTTACCGCAGCGAACCAAATGTAAACCCTGAATCTATGACAGAAACCTTTGCTTCAGGTGCCTTCTTTGTAGATACTGACCGCTTCCGTGATGTACCTTTCTTCTTCCGTACAGGTAAACGTCTAACTGAAAAAGGTACTCACGTGAACATTGTCTTCAAACAAATGGATTCCATTTTTGGAGAACCCCTAGCACCGAATATCTTGACAATCTACATCCAACCAACAGAAGGTTTTTCACTTAGTCTTAATGGGAAAGAAGTTGGAGAAGAGTTCAAACTTGCACCTAATTCACTTGATTACAGAACAGATGCAACTGCAACAGGTGCTTCACCAGATCCATATGAAAAGCTCATCTACGACGTTTTAAATAACAACTCAACTAACTTTAGCCATTGGGAAGAAGTTAGCGCTTCTTGGGAGTTGATTGACCGCATTGAAAAACTTTGGGCTGAAAATGGTGCTCCCCTTCATGACTACAAGGCAGGTAGCATGGGACCACAAGCTAGCTTTGATTTACTTGAAAAATACGGTGCTAAATGGACATGGCAACCTGATCTACCGCTAGCTGACCGACAGTGAAAACCATTATTACCAATACGATATAGAAAACTAACTCGTCCGAGCCGAGATCAAAAAGCCCGCCTGCAACACCGAGATTTGGACCTACGCCTACGACCCGTTCGGACGAAGACTGAGTAAGGAAAGAAAAGACAAACTTGCCTGGAGGAGTTGACGAACATTTATATTCTAATCAAGGGCATAGAGGTCGCTGGACCAATTTGGGGCGCGGTAGGTTAATTGATAGGCGATCAATGTTGCAACAACTTAAAAAATGCACAAGATAGGAGTATATTATTATGTTTAGTTTGAAAACAGCAGTTAAAAATTTTTCTAATATTTATGGTCAACTTTCTCGTAAGGAGATCGATTTTGGGGAAATTATAATTGACGAAAAAATATTACAAGATAATGCGTCTATCATTAACTATTTTTTCAATTTGATAACATTAAATCCTCAAATTCATATAGGTCAGCCATTTAATTTAATTTTTGCATCATCTGAAAATCAAGAAGGCTTAGTAGGATGGCAAGAAGCCATAAACATAGAGAATTATCTCTATATAGCTAATCAAAATGACGAACCTATATTAATTTCAAAGGAAACCCTTGAAATCTTTTCTTTACGATTAGGATCAAAAGAACCTAAAAAAATAGCTTCTTCTTTAGGAGATTTTATACAAACATTGTCTGAAATAATGGCATTGTCGGAAAAATTCTTTTCGAAAAATATTAATAATGATGATTATTTTATTCTAGAGGACGATGAATTTATTGCTGAACTTAATGTTTTTTTTCAGTCAACTAAACTAAGTATTGAAGTAAAAAACTTCTATAATTTTTTCTTTGAATAATTGGGAATAACAAGCAAACCGTAGCCTGCATAAATTTTCAAATTTATAGGTAGCAAGCTTTAGCCCGCATGAAACCTCCAATCCCGAAGCTGTGTGGGCAATTGCTGCCGATATTGCCAAATCTAATGGAGGAACAACATTAGAAATGTTAATTGAAGCTAGAAAAATTATCATGCCTACGTGGGATCAAAATAACCAGGCAAGCATTAAAGCATGGGAAGATATTTCATCAGAGTATACAACATGCGCTTCTGGTACTGTAACAGGTGTTATTGGCAAAGATCTGCGACCAGGAAATATATGGGAAAATAGAGGATTACCCGCTTTGAAGAACAATCCTAATATAACAAAAACAGTAATAATAGATCCTAAAACAAAGATTTCAACTGTTATATTTCAAAGGTGATTACTATGGATGATTTCGTAATTGAAAAAATTTCAAGAGGTATGTTAATTGTTTCTTTAAATGGACATGAAATTTCATTTGAAGGAGAAATGTTCTTTCCAAATAATGAGTTTCATTTTTCCCTATATGCGAAAACAGCAAAATTTACTAAGACCAACCAAATTTTAAGCAAGGAAGAGTTAGATAATATTTTAGAACATTTAAAAAAAGAATTTATTTTAAAAAATAGAGTATTAGACATAATTTTCTAAATTTAATTATCAACTGTAAAGTAGCCCAAGCAAGCAGTAGACCACATGAAACTTCCAATCCCGACGTAAGGTGTGAGGTATGCACACACACGGGTTCTGCCTTTCAGACGCCCCCACCCCCAACAGCAAGCAAGCCGTAGCCCGCATGAAACCTCCAATCCTGACGTAGGGCATTACAGTACACACGAACCCTTGGCACAAGTCCGCGACTTGACAACCGCAGAAGGCGAAAGCCAACAACAAATCCACTACTTCCACTGCGACCAAATCGTCATCCCGCGCGAGATGACCGATAAGAACTGCAACCTCTTATGGTACGGCGAATACACTGCCTGGGGTCGTCTGAAAAAGGGTGAGCGTGTTTATCAGAACGCACATCAGCCGTTCAGATTGCAAAATCAGTATTATGATGAAGAGACCGGGCTGCATTACAACCTGATGCGGTATTACGAGCCTGAGGCCGGGCGGTTTGTGAATCAGGACCCGATTGGGTTGCTGGGCGGGGAGAATCTTTATTGGTTTGCTCCTAATGTACAGGCTTGGGTTGATCCATTAGGATTAAAATGTAGTAAAAGTCATTGGAGTGGTAATAGAGGAAGGGCAAAAGCAGAGCATGATTTGAAAAATAATGGTTTCGAGATCATCGTAGAAGAAGTAACAATGGTTGTTAATAAGAAACGTACTCGAGCTGATTTTGTAGCGAGGGATGGGCATGGTAACATTCACATATTTGAAGTGAAACACGGAAATAGTAGATTAACTAAAAATCAGGCGGCGTCTGGTGTATTTAATCCATCTAGCCCATCGAATACAGTTCATGGTATTGGTGGTGGTGTTATTCGGACATCTCAGGGGACTGCTGGCTCACTTAGAGTTGCTACTGGTTCAGCAAGAGGGGCTCCTTTAGGAGGTAAAGGAGCAACACATAATGCCACTTTTCACTTGTTAAAATATTAATTAATGAAGGATAAATTATGGATTTTGAAGAATTAAGATATCATTTTGAAATTGTGTTAACTGAAAAATTAAAATTTCTGGCAAAGGAATATGGGTTTCGTTCTGGGAAATTAGCTCTGAAAAAGAAAAGTTTGGATAAAAGCGTAGAACTATCTTTAATTTACTCTAAAAAAGGATTAGGATATTACATATCCTCAACAGCTTTTGATAATGAATTAAATACATTTCTTATTGAAAGTGAAATCCCGTACAAATCTAATAATGTGGCAGATACATATCAACTTTTTATCACGACATTATCAGAGAAAAAACCTTCATATCCAATTTCAAGTCAGGGTAATTTGATTAAATTGCCACAGCTATCACAAATGGAGGATGTAATAAATGGTACTGTTAAATTATTACAGCAAGAGTATTTTCCTTTGTTAATAAATTTTTTTGAAATGAAGAAAGAATTGATTGGAGACATTATTTCTAGACCGTCTATATTTAATTATCCTCTTCCTACTTTAATTTTTTGTTGTATTAAGAATAATGTTAATAAATTGGATAAAAATCTGATTTTAAATAAAAATTTAATTAAAAATAAAGAATTTGATTTAGGTTTGCTTGAGAAGGCTGGAATTGTACTTGAATAATGTGAATTACTAACCAACTTGTAATTCTGAAATGTTTTTGAATTTATGATCTGAGTATCTGAGCAAGCTGCAGCCAGCATGAAACTTCTAATCTCAAAGCAAGCCGTAGCTAGCAGTAGCCCGCATTAAACCTCCAATCCTGACGTAGTGTGCGTGCGGTACGCACGCATGCGGTTTCTGTTTTTCAGACGACCTTCATCTTATTTCGTCAAAAATGTGCGCACGAAAGGGTTTTCATATCATACTGCTGCCTTTGAAATAGAATAAAAGGCGTATATAAAATCATGTAGGAAGGATGATTTCGGAAACCAAACGGCAGAAATTTATTTCTAGGAAACAGGCAACAATATTTCGTATAATTATTGGTAAATGTTCCTAATTTTATTAATGTAAATATATTGGAAAGGGTTAATATGAACTACTTGATTAAGCCATATGAATCAATTGGTGATTTTGTATTTGGTACTTCTCTTGAGGAAGTACAAGAAAAATATGGAAAACCAGCAAGAATGGTTGAAGATAATATTATGAATAATAAGGTGGAATATAGAAATGCTTGTGAGTTAGTTTATGAAAACGATAAACTGGTTTATGGATATTGCTTAAAAGATTCTAGTCCCATATTAGGAGATATTGATATATTCAAAAATTCAATCGAAGATCTTAAAGCCATCGATTCAGAATTTATCGAAGGAAAAAAATATATCCTTTTTAAGAATCTCGGAATTTGTATAGGAGGTATGACAGGGAAAAAAATTCCTGAAGGCAAGTTATTAATTGCATTCGATAAAAATCACTTTGATTTTTTTGAATGTTTTATCGAGGTGTAATCGAATTGTAGCCAATGAAACTTCCAATTCCGATGTAGAGTAAGCCGCAGCCTACACAAAACCTTCAGTCCTGACGCAGGGAATGTGCGGTACGTACGCGGTTTCGCCTATCAAAACTACATCAACGAAGACGGATAAAACCGCCAAGAAACCCACTACTTCCACTGCGACCAAATCGGTATCCCAAGAGAGATGACCGACATCCATGGCAATCTGTTTTGGTACGGCGAATACACCGCCTGTGATCGTCTGAAATAAGAAGAAAATCGGAAAAACATGTCCATAACCTTTAACTGGAGTAAACATTATGAGCACAAGAATGCAAACTTTAATAGAAAAAATGGGTGGAGTTGTAAGGGTCGGAGCAAAGCCTTTCGCTCCTTTATCACGAGAAATAATGTCAAAATTTCTAGATATTGATAGAAAAGAATTTTCTGATTATTTAGATTATTTGACGTGTTTTGGAGGAGAGACATATCTAAATGAAGTATTTTATAAATTAACCATGTATGACAATGGGCTACCAAGCTATTGTTATCCCCCTGATTCACCGATAGAAAATGTTGTAATAAAGAAAGGGGAATTTGGTTGTTTCTATGGAGAAGGAGAATCGTATCAAACTGACTATTCATTGAGTGATGCTATAAAAAAAATGGAGAATAGGATTCCTACAAATTTTTTACCTATTGCTGAGAATAACTGCGGAGATAGGATATGTCTTTGTATAAAAGGGGGAAAAATAGGACAAATTTTTTATTGGTATCATGAAAACGAATGGGATGAAGAAGATTATTTTGATGATTTTGGAAAAACTATGCCTGAAGAAGTAAAGATGCAAAATATGTATTTAGTCGGAGAAGATTTGTATGACTGTTTTAATCGTATGGTCTTAGAAGAAGAATAATTGTTTGAAATATTATGTACCTAAAGATATATGTAATTTGTAAACTGAATTATATATTTCTAGCTTTGATTAGCAAATCGTAGACCGGAGAAAACCTTCAGTCCTGACGTAGGATATGTGCGGTACGTACGCGGTTTCGCCTATCAAAACCACATCAACGAAGACGGCGAAAACCGCCAACAAACCCACTACTTCCACTGCGACCAAATCGACATACCGCATGAGATGACTGACATCTACTGCAATCTCTTATGGTACGGCGAATACATCGTCTGGGGTTATCTGAAAAAGGATGAGTGGGTATACAAGAACGTGCACCAGCCGTTCAGACTGCAAAACCAATATGTCGACCGTGAGACTTGGCTGCATTACAACTTCCTCAGGTATTACGATCCTGAGGCCGAGAGGTTTGTGAATCAGGATCCGATTGGGTTGTGGGGTGGGGAGAATCTGTATCAGTTTGCGTTGAATGCCCAAAGATGGGTTGACACTTTAGGATTATCTCCAAGTCGTATTTTAGATAGAGCCCTTGGAGGGAAAAAGGGAGATAGGCTTTCTGCACACAATCTAATTCCTGTAGAAATTTGGGCAGAAAAGAAAGATTTCTTAGATAGAATTGGGCTTCAGGGGCATCGGGATCGGGCTAGTAATGGTTTATTAATACCTGGCAGCAGAGCTGCTTATTTGGATGGAGTAGGAAAAGGTATGAGAGTCTATCATAGTTCTAGTCATCCAAATTATAGCGATATGGTAAGACAGCGGTTAGATGCCATAGAGCAATCACAGATGTCTGATAAAGAGAAGAAAAAAGCTGTTCGCAAGCTTCAAATTGAATTAAGAAGGCGGATTTGGGCAGGAAATGTCCCGCAGGTTACTACATGCAATAGTCAGAAAAATAGAATGAATTAATTTTGGTTATTATGTAATAAAGATTTAAAGATTTAAAGGAGTCATTTCTTATGGATAATTTTTATGCAATGCTAGTAGATTATGAAAGTAAAAGTTGCCCAGGAAAGATGCTTGGTTTATTTTCTACTGACATGATGAATCCTAAAAGTGAATCATTTCATTCAGTAGATATGAGCAAAGAGATTTTTCAAATTAATCAAGAAAAAATATATCTGAACTTATGGAAAAAACGAAAATTAAATTTTGATTATTACTTTGAATCGGCTCATCTTTTTTCACAAGAATGTTGGAGTCTACTTAATAAATACAGAATTGCTCCTCATATTTCCATTCCTGTAATTGTTGCAATTTCTAGTCAAAGCGTAGCTGAAGAAAAAGCTTATAAGCTTGTTGCATTCGAAAACAAGCAATTTTTTGATAACCGAACTTCTGTTTTCCAAATAGGAGAGATGGGAACCATTTTACCTTCTAAAATAAATTTCACTGATATGGAATATGATTTATTTCAGTTAAATGACACTATATTGCATAATATATTAATAGTAAGTGCCAATCTCATGAATGTTTTAAAAAATGCTAACCTCGATGGTTACAAATTCGTCCCTTTGGATGATTTATTAGATACATTCATGAATGACCATAATTTAAGTATAAATGACTTTATTAAGCCCAAACGAGGGAAGCTACCATAGCAAAGCTTATTTCACAGGTGGGATGTTTATCTTCGGGTATGCACAAGATGGTATTCGCCATACAGGTCCAGCCAGTGTGATACGCAATAAACGATCTAATAAGAAATGTTGATTGTTTGACGAAGTTATAACAGAAAGGAATAATGAAAATGAAAATTAAGAGTTTGGTTGAAAAAATGGGTGGAGTTCAAAGGTTTACATTTGAACCACTGATTCCTACATCTAGAAAATCGATGTCTAAATTTTTAGATATTACTAAAGAAGAATTTTCTGATTATTTGGATTATCTTGAATTATTTGGTGGAGAGACAGGATTTATAAAAGAATTTAAGTTAACACCATATAGTAATTTTCCTGAATATTGTTATCCGGATGATGATGTTCCTGTGGGTGGTAATATTGAATGGAGTGGAGGCGATTTAGGTTTCTTTTATGGTGAAAATATAAACTACCAAAAAAACTCCCTAATTAGTGAGAGGCTTGAAAAATATAAAAATAGAATACCAGATAATTTTCTACCGATATCAAGTAATGAATTTGGTGATTTGATTTGTCTATGTACTCAAGGAAAAAGAATTGGGCAAATTTTCTATTGGGATCATGAAAATGAATGGGATGAAGAAGATTATTTTGATGAATTTGGTGTGCCAATGCCTGAAAAAGTGAAATTTCAAAATATCTATTTAATTGGTAAAAATCTATATGATTGCTTTAGCAGAATGATTCCAGTTTAATAATTGAAGCAAGCCGTAGCCTACACAAAACCTTTAGTTCTGACATAGAGTGTGTGGCACAAATGTAAGCGATTACTCCTATCAAAGCCACATCAACGAAGACAGCGAAAACCGCCAACAAACCCACTACTTCCACTGCGACCAAATCGGCATCCCAAGAGAGATAACCGATAAGGACGACAATCTGGTTTGATTCGTGTAATTCCCATAGTTGTTGGGGTTGTTTCTAAAGTAATATCAAAAGTTGCTTCAAAGCTAAAATGTGGCAAATGTGTAAAAAATACTTCTCATGTACATCCATTACGCCAAGCATATATTAAAGAAGTGAATGGTTTGAAGGCGTTAGGAGAAAAAATGGCTCGTAAGGGTATCGATAAGGAAATTATTGTACGAACGTTGCATTCGAAAAGACGTGAGCTAGGAGTAAAGTATAAAAACTTAACCCCACCTGATAAATTAAAAGAAATATATGCTAGAAATGTGGAAAAATATGGTGATAAACAAGGTCCATCTATAGATTGGTTGCGTAAAAAAGGAAAATCTTGGGATGATATTATTGAGTCTGCATCACGAACAGGCGGGAAGGATTTAGGATTATGATCAATGAGTCTATTGTTATTGGCAATGAATATGATGAAAAACTTATTAAATCATTATTTTTAACTTTGCAAGAGATAGGTGCGGTTAAAAAGGATGAATCTTCAGCATTAGTAGGTTCTCAGGATTACTATTTGGCAAGATACGAAGTAAATAATTTAATTTTAACTGTCGAAATTGAAACATACATAGGAGTAACATTAAGTGGTCCTTCTAATGTAGTAAGAGAGATTAGTAATAAATTAAAAAGGAAATAAAGTGTGATAAGCAAGCCGTAGCCCGAACAAAACCTTCAAATTCTGATGTTAGTTTCTGTTCCGTTTCCGCTTTTCAGACGGCCTCGAATGAGAAACAGGGTTGCATTACTACTTCTTCAGGTATTATAAGCCTGAAGCGGGTCGGTTTGTAAACCAGGACTCGATCGGGTTGGATGGTGGAGATAATCTTTATTGGTTTGCTCCGAGTGTACAGGCTTGGGTTGACCCGTTAGGATTAGCTACTCGACCTAATAATGGGAAATACCATATTTTCTTTGACCATAAGTTAGATTCAGGAATTAGATATTCAAGTGATGCTGTGCAATTTAATGATGCAAATAAGGCATTTATTAAAAAAATGGAATCTAACCCATCATTTAAACGGGATATGCTTAATCGTTATCCTGAATTAAAAGAATGGATGAAATCTGGAGATATGAGTTCAAGTCCCAATTGGGGAAAAGGTAAAAATAAACAGGGACTAACATGGCATCATCATGAGGATACAAAAAGGTTGGTACTGGTTGATTATAATGACCATAGAAGAAATCATGGTCTATATCACCCACAAAGAAAAGGCGGAAGAAGTATATGGGGAGGTGGTAGACCAGGTCGGCGAGGAAAATTAAACGGTCGCACTGGTAAACCATTAGGTAAATGTTAATTTAACCACAGAAGGAACAAAAAATGAATTTAGATAATTTTTTTAGAAGAAAAATTAGCATATCAGAAATTATTGATTGTGCTAGATTATTTAATGATGAAGATACTGATAAATTTGCAAAATTTCCATACATATATATTTCCTCTGATGAAGATGAGAGTATCCTTGATTTAGAGACGGTTTGTTATTTGGATAACGGTCCAAAAATAGTGGATGGAAAAGAAGTTTTTCCTGATTTTGTAAATGAGAATGGATTGGATATTTTATGTAGTGGGGATGTATTTATGGATATTTACGATGACTTAGATGAACGGTATCCAAATTTTACAAAAGATCAATTTATTGATGCTCTAAATTATTACATGGATAATGATGATTACATTGAATTTTAAATCTATAATTCAGCTAGCAGTAGCCCGCATGAAACCTCCAATCCCGACGTAGGGTGTGTGCAGAACGCACGCACGCGGTTTCTGTTTTTCAGACGGCCTCACTATCTTCTTTGAGGTCGTCTGAACTATTTGTTCTTTAACAAACTCATCTAAAACTAGCTATGAATTGGCGAAAGTTGATGGAAATGGCAAGCATCCATATTTTGCAGAAGATAGAAAAGCATTTGGTAAAGATAGAAGGCAATATCGGAAAGATAGAGCAAAAGCAGAAAAAAGGCAAAGAAGGAAAGTTGGGGGATGTTAATGTTAATTTACCCATATTTACAAAAGAGAGGTTTGTTATGTTAGATGATGATTTTAAGGAGTATCTTAATGATGAATTTGGTAGAATATTCCCAGAAAGTCAGGAGGAATATCGTAAATTATTCAAAGGGTTAGGTTTTGGGGAGGTAAATCATGACTTCATTGAATTTTGGGCAACATATAGTGATGAAATTTATGGGAAAATTGGATATTTAGTTGATTTAGCAATGGATTTAGAGGATTTTTCAAGTAGCCAAACAGAAATTTTGAGAAAAAATATTGGCTTACCTGATAATTATTTTTCCCTGTTGAATAATGAGTTGGATGATTATATCCTGTATGATAAAAATACCGATGAAGTTTTTTTTGTAGAGGCTCCCACTATTCAAAAATTTATAGAAAATAAACAATTTAGCAAACATTGGGATAACTTTGAATATTTTATTAAAGATTATCTAAATTATAATACTTAAGATGTTTGAGCAGCCGTAGCCCGCACAAAACCTTTAGTCCTGACATAGAGTGTGCGGCACAAATGTAAGCGATTACTCCTATCAAAGCCACATCAACGAAGACAGCGAAAACCGCCAACAAACCCACTACTCCCACTGTGACCAAATTGGCATCCCAAGAGAGATAACCAGTGACGAAGATAACCTGGTTTGGTTTGGGAATTATTATGGTTGCGGTAAACCGAAGAGTGAAACCAACATATCCGGAACTGCTCACCCACCCTTCCACCTGCAAAACCAGTACGCTGATCGTGAAACAGGGTTGCACTACTACTTCTTCAGGTATTACGAGCCTGAGTCGGGGCAGTTTGTGAATCAGGACCCGATTGGGTTTCCTGGTGGACAAATACAAAAATATATTAATGACTTAGAAAGTTTAATAAGACAATGAATCATGAGCAATTTATAAAAAAGATTAATATAGTTTTAGTCGAAATTGATAAAATGATTAATAATTGTGATGAATATAGTTATACAAATAAACAGCAGTTAGTTTCTATAAAAAATGAACTATCTGACATGATTAATTATCTAAATTCAGAAACTATTTTTCAACAAAAAAAAGGAAAAGAATTTTTATTGTCTCGGATAGTAATTGATTCTTGGCCATTTAATAATGAGGTTGGTAAACTCCTTGTAGAATTAGAAGAAGATTTCAATTCTTTGACTATAAAAATGCCTAAGTTAAAAATTTTGAATGAAACTCCTTTAGACTTTCAAGAAAATTTTTTGTTTGACGAATGGGAAGTCAGTTATCTTGATTTGATGGAAGTAAATCAAGGTTCTCCCTTAGTTGGAAGTCTATCCATTAACGGTCAAGTTATTATTAAAGAACAGGGGTTTGGAGGGCCTTTGTTGTATTCCAATAGAAAAATATATATTCCTATTTTCATTAGACGATTTTGTCTAGTTGGATTTAGGCTTGCAATATTAAATTTAGATGATTTATCCATTGAGTATATTGGTGGTATCGAAGACTTGGTTTATCTGAAAGAGATAAAAGATAATAGAATTTATTTCTATACAGATATATATAAAAGCACAGAAAAGAATTTAACTTTATATGAACAAATATAACTCAAGAAAATGCTGTAAACATCATAGCCAAAGGACTTCTATGTTAATTAAATTTAAAGAATTTATTCAAAAGTATTGGATAAGTATTTTAATTTCTTGGTTTTTCATTTGGTTATGGATGGCCTATTATGGAGATAACACGATAGTTAAGTTGGTCGTGTTTCCGATCATCTCTTTCTTTCTAGTTATTTTATTTCATTTAGAATTAGAAAGAAAAAATATTAAATATCTATCCATAATTCAAATGTTAATTGGGATGTTGCTGGGATTAGCTATACAAATCAAAAGTGAGAGTTTTATGCTCTTTGAAGGATTGATATTCGGAGGAATTTGGGGATTAACAACACCCTTTTGGGTAAAAATATTTTTATTTTTAAGAAAAAAGATAGGAAATTATGTATAACAAGGCATAAGTTAGGGTAGTTACCAACAAACAACCTAAAGGTCGTCTGAAAAACGAAGAAGTTTCATACGGCCTCGAAGATGCCACCAGATTCGTTTGGGATGGCAAGTATACCTATATCTACACCCACGGATTCCTACGAGTCTTTAGCACAAATTCGATACTGGAGCAACGATTAGAAAGATTGGCTACCATTGCTAAAAATAAAAAATGGAATAAAAAGAAAATCTCAGAAAAAATATTAAAAATGCAAAACGAATTAGGAGAAGCTTTTAGAACTGGCAAATATATTTGTGCTGCACCAATTTCTAAAAGTAATAGTAAGAAAGGAAAAAATGATGACTCTTTATCAAATATACTCTGCTATTGATAATGAAGAAGCGTATGTGGACTTAAAACAGGATGATAGAAAAATTGTAGAATTTATTAATTACAATAAAGGTAATTATACAGATGAAGCAGTTTTTATAGCTCAGAGTGGATATACCTCCAAAAATATTTCTAATACAGATTATATTCAAACAATTCCTAAGATGTTATTGTTCTCTGAAACTTTCATTAATAAATTGGCTGATAAATTAAAAGATGAATTAGATTTTTTTCCGGCTAAACTTAGAATCAAGAATGATGAATTTAAATTTTTCCTTGGAAAGATTAAATTAACTGCTAGATTAGTAGATATGGAAAAATCAAATTTTTATGAAATAGATGGAGAGAAGTTTATTGATTATCCACCTGTATTTTTAGGAAATATATCTGGTTTTGAGTTTTGTGCAAAAGATATAAATGATGATTTAATTTGGGCTTTTTCTGATAAATTCAAAGAATTAGTTATTAGTAATAATTTGAAGATGGAATTTCTTCCTCTAACATGAAATACTCTGTAAGTAAGTTATAGCAAGCCGTAACCTGCATGAAACCTCCAATCCCGACGTAGGGTACGTGCGGTACGCACGTACGCGGTTTTGCCTGTCTAAACCACATCAACGATGACGGAGAAGTCGACAACAATCCCACTACTTCCACTGCGACCAAATCGGTATACCTCGCTAGAAGACCGACATCCACGGCAATCTCTTGTGGTACGGCGAATATACCGCCTGGGGTCGTTTGAAAAAGGATAATCGAGTTTATAATGATGCGGCACTAAATCTAGATGGAACTATTCACGATAAACATCGAGGAATCCCCCCATTCTCCAAAGATGATAGAGATTTCTTATTTTGCCAAGGATGGAAAACATAATGGAATACTTAAAACTATTAACAAAGTTAGCAAAAACTGAAAAATCATATCAGTATGATGAAATTATTAAATTACTTAAGCATCCTGTTGAATTTGAGGAAATTCCTTTGATTACTAGAACTGGAAGAGAAAAACCATTTTTGAAAATGCTATCCCCAAAACAGTTGAATTTGTTCTTTTTAAATACTGCAATATTTTACATTAATAATATAAATTTAATGGCAAAAGATATTTTGATAGATAACGATTTATCAATATGTATAACATACCCGGATATAAGTTCTGAATTACATAATCTATATAGTTTTTATATACCCAACATATGTATTTATAGGTCGAAATATGAAAATACATTTAAAAATTATCCAGTCTTAAATTTAGAAAATTTCTCATGGTTACATGAATATTCATCTGATTTTAATTATAAAGACATTTTTAACATTGTTTACTCTAAATTTGATGACGGTTTTGGCCATGAAATTTTTAGGGTATTTATATTAAAAAAGGAGGATATTTAAAACAAGCGTAAATAGAATTAGCCCCCTCCTAACGCATACATTAAGGTTGTCTGAAACCCTAAACCCTCACTCACCCAGCTTTCAGACGACCCATCCCCAACAGGAGAAAGCCACCAACAAACCCACTACTTCCACTACGACCAAATCGGGATGCCGCGCACCCACCCTTCCGATTGCAAAATATCCTTGTCCACACTTGCATGTAGCTACTGCCAGGATGGATGGAAATCTTGGTCAAAAAAGAAATAATGGGAATGGTACATTTTCTTGGAAGTACTACAAAGATAATGTAACCGAACAACATAGGAAATGGTATCATGACAACTTTAGAAAATAAGATCTTTACTTTAAAACAGAATCATTTAATGAAAAGAATGAAAGAAATTCATTTTTTAAATAATTTAATTTCAGATTCTGAAAAAATTATTCCATATCCACTCTCATGTGACATAATAAATCGTACTTTTACCCCCTATAGAAATATAGAATTATCAAAAGAAAATTTTAGTTTATCGATAAAAAATGAATTATTAAATTTTTTTGCACCAGTGGAAAATGATATTGCTTATGTATACTTTTATGGAGGAATAAATGATTCGGCTGAAATACCAATAGAATTATTCCCCTTGTTTATTATCAAAATAAAAAATATTAGCAATTGGCTAGAATTAATAAACAAACCTAATTTTTATTGTTTAAAATTATTTAGTCATAAAATAGATAAAGTTATCGATATATCTCTACTCGACAATGAGGAAGATGTGTTATCTATTTCTATTGGACTGAACGCTTAACTTTAAAAATAAATAAACTATTCCAGAAGAAGCAGGCTTTGTATAACTGAAAGGTATTTAGCATGAAAGAATTATTAAAAAAACTTGAAAATAATAGTTTTATTTATAAGGTCAGAATGGATCTTGAATTCGATGTAAAGGATTACCAAGAATTATAAAAATTTTATATGAATACTATTTTTAAACTAAATGAAAAATTGGAAAACTCACCCTCTATTTTAAGTATTGAGGATGAATTATTTTTTATTGATAGATTGCAAACATTACCTATTGATGAAATTAGGGAAAATAAAGAAATATTTAAGAGAATTATCTCAGCTATCCAAGAATCTCACCAAGACAACGGGATATTTGAAATAACAGATGAAAATATTAAGATTTTCTTTGAATTTGTTATCTGGATTAGAAATTTAAAAAAACTATATCACCTTGATTTTGAGAAATATATAGATGGGTTAGATACAAATTTTGATGGTTCACAACAAATTTGATCCTCAAATGAAAAAATTATACAGCAAGCCGTAGTCTGCATACATATAGTGTGCATATCTCAAGGCACACACGGCCTCTTGTTCCAATGACTTATCAAGTCGTCTGAAAGAGGAAACCAAGGTAACGAATAGCTCTTACCAAACCTTCCGCCTGCAAAACCAGTATTGCGACCTTGAGACGGGGCTGCATTACAACTTCTTCAGGTATTACGACCTGATGCAGGACGGTTTGTGAATCAGGATCCGATTGGGTTGTTTGGTGGAGATAATCTATATCAGTTTGCGCCGAATTCCATTGGGTGGATTGATACTTTAGATTTAGCACGTTGAGGAACTTACAGAGGAGAGAGAGGGAGCCATAAAGGATGAGAAACTAATCACTCTCCAGCTTGGGGAACATATAAAGATTTACCAAATAGACCATCTTATGGTTCTGCACCTGCGTATCATATGGATAAATCAGATCATAGAGGCATGTCAAGTACAGGGAGTTCAACTACTGCTCGTCGTTGGAGAGCGCAACAAAGACAATTTATCCTTCAAGGTCGATGGGATTTGGCTATGGATATGGATATTGTTGAGACTAAGAGGAAATTTATAGATAAATATGATAAGAGATTGAGAAGGATGGTGCGAGAAGCTGTTAGACAGAAATTAATCACTAAATATCAAGCATCTAAACTAAGAAAGGTCATTGGAAAATGCAAGTGAATGAAGTTAAAATTATTCCTTTTAAAGGCATAGATTTAGGTAATCGTTTTTTTCAGCTTGGAAATACGATGGAGCAAATTATTGCTAAATATGGAGAGGCAGCAAAGGTTATAGAAGATAGCATTCTTAAAATTACTTCTGAATATAGAGATGCCTGCACATTAGAATATAAAAATAATAAATTAGTTAGCATTATTTGTAGTAAACATCTGAATCCAATATTTGATAATTTAAATCTTTTTGAGCCTGAAAATATTAAAAAATTAAAAGAAGAATATGATTGCATTGATGGAAAAGCATATATTACATTTCCCACTTTAGGTATTTCCATAGGTGGCATGTCCAAAAAAAGGATACCTGAAGGTAAAGTTGTTATAGTCTTCGTAAAAGAGGAGATAGATACTTATGAATTTTTTGCTAATGAGGATTGAGAAGCTGTTGCTCGCGTAAATCCAAGCCGTAGCCTGCATAAACTCTTAAGTCCTGACGTAGAGGGTGTGCGGTATGCACGCACACGGTTTTGCCTATCTACACCACATCATCGAAGACGGAGAAAGCGGCCAACAAGCCCACTACTTCCACTGCGACCAAATCGGCATCCCAAGAGAGATGACCGATAAGGACGGCAATTTGTTGTGGTTCGGCAACTACACCGGCTGGGGTCGTCTAAAAGAGGAAATCAAGGTAACAGATAGCGCATACCGTCCTTCTGCTTGCAAAACCAATATGCCGATGCTGACTACAACTTCTTCAGGTATTACGAGCCGGAGGCGGGTCGGTTTGTGAACCAGGACCCGATCGGGTTGGATAGCTGTGATAACCTTTATTGGTTTGCACCGAATGTGGCTATGTGGCTTGAACCTTGGGGATTAGCAAAACTTGGTTCTGGAAAGTGTTAAGAAACAATATGATAAGGAATTATTTATGGAAATTATTTCAAAAAACACGTATTACAAGATAGAAGATGGTATTCTTACCATTGCTTTTGCAGATAGTAAAAAACCTAATCCTAATAATTACTTAATCTTGCAAAGAGAAGTTGACAACTTAGAATACTATTATTATGAAATAAACAGTCAGCAATATTCAGGAATAGGTGGCTTCAAAAAGGTAGAGATTTATTCTGATAAATTAGTTATTTATTTTCAAGAAAAACAAAAAATTTATCAAAATAGTATTGAAAATCTAATTATTACTTATCAACCTGATAAAAGATTAAATGAATATATTGAGTATATTTTTGGAGAATCCGATTGTGAGGTTATAGTTTGCTAATTAAAAATAAATCTATGTGGAACCCAGTAGAAATTTCATTTGATGAGTCCGATGATGAAGGTTTGTCATATATCTACTTTGATTTGGGAAATTTTCATTATTTCACCCTAACCTTCAATCAAGATGAAGATGATCAAATATATCTTGAATTCAATGAACAAACGTTTTCAATTGAAAATAATAACGTTACTTATGATTTAAAAGGTAATATCTTATCATTCGATTTTGGCGAAGATATTCAGAAATCTTTGAAAATCGAGAAACATATTGATATTGAAATAAATATAGACACTAATATGGTTTCATTTAGGAAAACACTAGAAAATATTTTTTTAGCAAAAAACAGAATATAACTTGTATAGGTAAGCAAGCTGTAGCCTGAACAAAAACTTTCAGTCCTAAGGAGTATTTTATGAAAATCAAAGAATTAATTGAAAAATTAGAACAAAAAAGTAGCCATCAATTTTTGAAAGCAGTATCAAAACCAGAATTTGCTTTTCCTTTGCCAAAAGATTTAGAATTCTTTTATGAAAATTATGAATATGCTATTCTCAATATTGATACTTCTTGTGAGATAAGAATCAGTTCACTTTCAGAATTGCAACCAACAAACCAAATTCTATATCCAGTTGATGATGTTATTTGGGAGGAGTTGACAGATGATATCAGTAATGATTGGTTCATGATTGCATCTTCTCAAGAGCTTTGTCAATTTATCAGTATAGACTTAAACAAAAAAAGATTTGGTTTTTGTTATGATAGTTTTATAGAAACTCATGCTACACCTGATGAGTCTCCCATTATTGCTAAGTCATTTACAGAACTACTGGAGAAATTGGTTTCCAATGAAAAAGAATGGTTTTGGTTAGATTCCTCTTTTCAAAGCTATGGTGATGCTTATGAAAATGAATGAGTAGGTTGTAGCCGGTATGAAACCTCCAATCCCGACGTAAGTGTGCGCGGTACGCACGCGGTTTCTGTTTTCAGACGGCCTCTGTAATGAAATAAATTTAAAATTAAATTTTCAATAATTGAGAAAGGACGATTAAAATGCTTGATTCAGATACAAAAAATATGATTTCTGTATGGATAGGAACATCAAATAAGACATTAGATGAATTTAATAAATACACTGAAGGAATGGAAGATTCAGATTCTCAATGTCCAGCATTTGCAGATTTTGGGGTTTCATTTATTGATTCAGACTTTTTTGTAGCTTTTCGTACCAAAAACGGAGAGATTGTTCCAATTGAAATTTTAGCTGAAGAAATTGGTACGCATTCGAAAAAAGCCACAGAAGAAATTATAAGAGCTTCTAAAGAAAAAGGTGTGAATGAAGGGAATTCTTTGTATTATTATGCAAACGCTACTTTTAAACCCGATAATCCAGAAAAACTTTATAATGACTTAAAATTTATAGGAACGTTTAAAGATCCTAGAAAAAAGTTTCGTTAAATTGGTTGCCTAGCAAGCCGTAGCCTGCATCAAATTTTTAAGTAGAAAGGATTTAAATAATGGGCCTGCCAAAACAAGCAATTGATTCAATTGTTAAATTATCAGCTAAAGAAAGATTGGATTATTCTATTAAAACTATATCCGGTACTGAAACTTTATACCTACTTGATGGAAAGGATGACTGGATATGTTTGCAAGATGATGAAGGAAAAGAATATCTAATGATCTTTCCAGAATCTGAGTTTGCGGAGTTAGCTCTCCAATGGAACCCTCAAGCATTGAGAATAGATGAAATGGAACTAAAGAACTTCTTAGAAGATACCGTTCCTTTAATGTCTGAAAGTAATATTAGATTAGCTATTTTTCCTATAGATGAAAAAACAGAAACTATTATTTTTGATCCAATTGAATTTGCTAAGATGATCAATGATTATTTTTATGAGTGGTATGGGGAAGAATTTGATTTACCTTATTTATTAGGAGGTTAACAATGGGTTTACATAAAAAAGCAATAAATGCAATTCTTAATTTGTCCAGTCAAGAACGTTATGAGCATACTTTAAAAAGGATAACTGACTCTGGAGTTTTATATGTTTTAGCAGACAAAGACGGAGATTGGATATTATGGGGAGATGAGAAAAATTCATCTTTAGCCATATGGCCTGAATTAGAATTCGCGAGAATTATGGCAAATTCTGAGGATAAGAATTCTGATATTTATGAAATTGAGATAGAAGAATTTTTAGAGGATGGGATACCATGGTTAATAGAAAATAATATAGGTATAGCTGTCTTTCCGATTCCTAATAATCCTGAAACTATTGATATGAAGGCTATTCAGTTTGCTGCCTCAGTCAATAAAATCTTAGATGAAAGTTATGATGAGGCCTTAGATTTGCCTTATCTTTAAACGAATGATCAGTTCAAAATCCAACCAAACCGTAAGGTCGCCTGAAAAAGGATGAGCGGGTTTACAAGGATGCGAATCAGCCCTTCCGCCTGCAAAACCAGTTTGCCGACCGTGAGACGGGGTACACTACAACTTCTCCAGGTGTTAAGAACCTGATGCGGGTCGGTTTGTGAATCAGGATTCAATCGGATTACTTGGTGAAGAGAATTTATATAGATTTGCACCTAATACAACGAAATGGAATAATCCATTAGGACTAATGAACAAATGTGATAATTGTTCAAAAACTGTAGTAGACATAAACCTTGTACAAAGGGAAACCAGTAACATTAGTTGCTTGTCAAACAGGGAAAAGGGGACAATTCATTTGCTCAAAAATTGGCTAATGAATTAACAACACCTGTACGTGGTGCGACAGAAAATGTTAGTGCAGTTATAGGAGAAGGATTAAATGGAGGTAAATATGTTACAATTAAGCCATGAAATCCTTAAATTTATTTTTTAAGTATTTTTCTAACGTCTTATAATAACTCATACAGTAAGGATAGAGACATGAAATCTAATGCCAACATTTCAATAAATGACAGTATGTATATTTCTAAAACTGATCTGGAAAAGTTAAAAATTGATGCTTCCTCTGGCAATAGTCAAGCAGCATCAAAATTAGCTAATTATTTTGCTTTTTATGAATTTAACAATGATAAATTTATATTTTGGTTAATTCGATCAGCCGAATTAGGTAATACTCAAGCACAATATGATTTGGCCTATATATTCTTTGATCATTACCAAGACAGTAAAGACAAAAACAAATTAGACGAAGCGGAAAAATGGGCTCTACTTGCTCAAAAAAATGGGATGTCTATTACTAACCTACTCACTGATATACATCGAGAGATTGATATCGCTCAAGGAGGATTATGAAAAACATGAACTCCTAAAGCTCAAAGAAAACGTTTAAGAAAAGAAGCCAAGAAATTTCTTAGAAAATTGAAAAAAGCAGGTAAGAAATGCCCTTAAATTTTTAGGAGAATTTAAATGAAAAAAAATGGATACGTTAATTTTAACTTTTTAGATAGTAAACCCAATATAAATAATATATTAGTTGGGCTAGATTTAGATTATTCAAATAAAGTGATAGCGCCAGATGGTCATGAGTTAGCACTGATTGCTTTTATGCCAATTGAAAATTTATTGACTATTGCACCTCAATTTAAAACAGATTTTCAGGATAAGGAATATAAAGATAAAGTAATTTACGTTTTTTCTTATTATGATAAAGAAGATTATTTTCTTGACTACATTACTGAAATTGACGATGCTATTCAAGGATATACGAAAGTTATCATCGGAGATAAAAATCAGTTCAAGTTTAACCTAGATAAATTTTATCCAATTAATCCTATTGAGAATTCAGATCAAATGAGTTTTTTAGGAGGACAACCTGAATATTTACAACAAGAGAGTTATGATTTTCTAGAAAAATATATTTTCATAGGTCAAATCTTAGGAATGGATCTACCTGAAAAAGTAAATGAAATTTTTTATCTAACTGAGAACATAGGATATATTTTTATAGATCGAGATCTATCTGGTGGATTATTCTTCGTACAAACGACTTAAACAAAACTAAAAAGGATTGAATTATGAATGAAAGTATTGAAACAGTATTAAATAGTTTTCTGATGGAAATGTATAAATGGGAAGACAATGCTAATAAGCATATTGATGCAGGCACAGATATTCCTGATGAGATATTGAAACAAACACTAAAGGAAATATACGATAAATACCTAACAGATAAACCAAGAAAAATGGGAAAGTTAGAATGTATGACTGTTAACTACCCTCCAACATTCAATCCAGATAACGAGAAAATCATTGAAATAGAAGAAAAAGGTAGCTCTATAACTGTAAAAAATGATGTTCTTTACGCTGGAATGGAAGTACAAAGACTTTATAAATTCAAAAAACAGGCAGGTCTCTGGAAACTAGATAATGTAAAAGAATTTGATAGTTATGATGGGAAATGGTATTCTATACATATCTAAATTAAAGTAATTAGCAAACTGTAGCCAGTATGAAACCTCCAGTCCTGACGTGAGGCGTGTACGGTGCGCGCGAACCCTTGGCACATTTGACCCCAAGACTGGCAAACAATTGAAAGACTCCATTAAAAACTGAAGGATAGAACCATGAAAAAAATCATAAGATTTATATCAAAATTTGAAAAAAATGAAGAAAAATTTATTGAGGTTATAAATTTTAAGAATGAACCATCTCTTAATTTTCTACAAAAAATTTTTCATGAAACTGGTCCGATGTATGAAGAATATTTGATATCAAATGAAGTTGTAAAAATAATTGAACCTTATGTATGTGAGAAGTTAGACATAAATAATTATGACTATTTCTTGTCTTGCGAAGAGGATATTATTTAACTAAAAATGTAATAATTATATTCACGGATAGCGCATACCAACCCTTCCGCCTGCAAAACCAATATGCTGACCGTGAGTCCGGGCTACACCACAACTTCTTCAGGTATTACGAGCCTGATGCGGGTCGGTTTGTGGATCAGGATCCGATTGGGTTGTGGGGTGGTAGTAACCTTTATCGGTTTGCACCTAATGCGCCAGGATGGACTGATCCCTCTAGTTTTATAGCTATGGCATTAGTTTTCTTACCAGAAATAGATGCTGTTTTAACTGCTTTAGGGCAAGCTGCACTAACAGCAATTGGTATTGGAGCAGTTTTAAGTCTAAGTGGTGATACTTCAAAAGAGAAAAGTCAGGCTAAAGCACAGTCAAGGGTAGCGGTAAAGGCAGGCTCTTGTCATGGAAACTGTAAAAGTTCAAAAAAGCCTCAGCACGGATATAAAATTTACGATAAAAGAACGGGACAAATAATGGAATATGGTATCAGCGGAGCAACTAGAACAAAGGCAGATTCCTTTAAAACAGAAAATAATTCGCCGAGGATCCGAAGCAAATTGAGGGTTAAGTATGGTGGCGATCCTAATTATGCAGGCTCGGTAATGATTGATGGACTGCCAAATAGAGAAGCAGCTTTAGCGTGGAAAGAGGCACAGGTACGATTACATAAACTAAAATATGGCTCCCAGCCTCCAAGGCAAAAACGACCTATAGTTGATTAGGAGAAATTTATGATTAAAGTTATAGACTTACAAAGTGAATATAATATAAATCCAATATTTGCGGATTTTAGTAGACAAGCCTACGCCATTCCAACGCTATATGCTAAATCTCTGCCTAAATTTGAATCAAAACAGATTCATACCTGTTTGATTGTTTTGTATCCTCATGATGATTTCCCAGAAAAACCGAATATAAAAGGATTTGCAGATTTCTATCTGTATTTTAATTTTGATAAATATTTTGTGTCTTCTGATGCTGAGAAAAAAATGATGCAATTAGAAGCAGTCCATCAAGGAATGTTGGGAATTGCAGTCGAACAGGGGTGGAATACAGAACCATTTGAAATAGCATATCAAGCATGCTTAGATGCTAATCTCATCTTAAGTACTCAAATTAAAAAACGCAAAATGAGTCCGAATAGAAAACAGTATTTGTCCATATTTGCATATTGTGATCTCTATCATTTTAAAATTAATTGGGTAGTATCTGATAAGAAAGGGGCAATCCTTCACGAAGGATCTCTATTTTCAGAAGAACCTTCTTTCTTGGCTATGGGCTATCGGTTGAATTTCCGTTGGATAGATGACGAACATTTTATTGTTGAGTCCAATTACAAAGGATTGATTTCAGATACTTGGGAAGTTGATATTTCGAATGGTGCAGTCCTAGCAACTTGCTGGTTTTAGCCTGTGTGAAACTTCCAATTTTGACGTGGCGTGTGTAGCAAGCCGTAGCCCGCACAAAACCTTCAGTCCTGACGTAGGGTGTGTGCGGAATGAACGCACGCGGTTTCGCCTGTCTAAATCACATCAACGAAGACGGAGAAAGCCACCAACAAATCCACTACTTCCACTACGATCAAATCGGCATGCCTCGCGAGATGACAGATAAAGACGGCAATTTGCTATAGTTCGGCAACTACACCGGCTGGGGTCGTCTGAAAGAAGAAACCAAGGTAACAGATAGCGCATACCAGCCCTTCCGCCTGCAAAACCAGTATGCCGACCGTGAAACGGGGCTGCATTACAATTTCTTTAGGTATTATGAACCTGATGCGGGGCGGTTTGTGAATCAGGATCCGATTGGGTTGGAAGGTGGAGATAATTTTTATTTCTTTGCCCCTAACTCCAGTATGTGGTTAGATGTCCTTGGATTAGCAACATGCAAAGAGAAAGCTATTTGTAAAAAAATACGAAAACGTTTACAGAAAATTGCAAACGAACAAAATGCAAAATTATCAAAGAGACCTTTCCGAGGATTAACTCCACGACAGGTGACGAATGTCAAAAAATCACACTTTGCCTATTTTATGCATTATGGAACTCAATTGGATACACAAGTCAAAAACGTAGTAAGAAATGATAAAATACTCAAAGAATTAGGTTTAAAAGTAACTCCAGGGGGAGGCAAAAAAATTCCTGATTTTACTGGTCCTAATAGTGCATGTAAGTGGTTTGACTTAACAACTAAAAAAGCTTGGGCGAAGCATATGAAGGATTACCAAAATATTTTTGGCGCCGGAAAGCTTATAAAATACACTCGCCCACCTCGAAATTTTTAATAAGGAAAATGTGGATGACCATTTCTAGAAAACTCAAAAACCGTTGGGACGTTTATCCCACCTTGAAGGAAGTTCTTTCCTCTACCTATAATTTAAGCACATCTCCATTTGGTATAACAGAAACAGGGTTGCAGGATTTTCGTGGCATCAAATTAATTGGTGATAAGGATGAATCTGTTTTTCTATCAGTTTCGTTAAAAGACTCCGATTTCTCTGGTTCATTATGGAATAGTTTCCAAATATCAGAACAGGAAGATAGTCAAGTAACTATTGAAAATGTAAAGTTTGATGGGAGTACATTCAAAAACGAGTATTTTTGTGATGAGATGTTTGGAAAGGGGGCGCATTTTATTTCATGCAGTTTTGCAAACTGTGTGTATAAAGGTGTTGATTTTGTTGGTGCTAAATTACAAGGATGCGATTTTTCTAATATAAAAAAAAATATACGATTAAATTTTATTTACTGTACGCTTATTGAAAACTGCAGATTCCAAGGAGAAATACATAAAGCTATGTTTGGAATATCTCCATTGAAAGACTGTTCTTTTAAAGGCAAACTGTACGATTGCATTTTCTATGGCGTTGATAAAACACCGAATAATGGTGGGATAGTCCCCCCAGAGGAAGTTGATAACCGAATGGATACTATAGACTTTTCACAAGCAGAAGTAATCTCATGTTCATTCCGAGATTTTTGCTATTTAGACAAAGTCAAACCTTCACCACAGAATTGTCTTGTAAAAATTACTAATGAATTTTATCTAAAGCTGAAGGAACTCATAGAACAGGAACCCTTAGCAAAAGATAGGGAAAAATTGTTTCAATATACTTCACTTTTCTGTCAGCCTTCGCCCTCAATACCATACAACATTTATCATCCAGAATATTTTGAAAGTGATTCAGAATTAGGTCATAAATGGTATAACTTTATATGTCACTCAGCCGAAGAAACAAACTGTCGTATTAAATAATAAGCTATATAGCATAGCTAGAATTTCGGCCCAACCAAACATCAAGGTCATCTGAAATCAATTTTCAGACGACCTTGCCTGTACGCCGCCCTTAACTGCCCCGACTACAACGAAAATAGCCAACTCATAGCCCAGTACCAATGGAAAGTGCCATCTAAAAAGGAGAATGCCCAAAATGGCTTGTCCGAAAACAGACAGATCAACTGCCTGTATTACGGCAGCAGTCACCTGAACCAAATCTGCTTCGACACTCACAAATTTTTTGCCAAAAAAAGCTAACAAATATTATTTTTATAATTACGAAAGCATAGGAATTGTTAAATGAAAAAGGTGAGCCATAAAATTAATGTAATAAAGCAAATAGAAAACACTGTTGATATAGTTGGTAATCATCCCAACCAAAATCCTGATAGAGTGTTTTTATATATTAATTATGATATACAAAGTTTTGAAGATTCATTTGATGAAATTTTTAGTATTCCTGAATTGGAATCGGAAGATTTTTGTTTGATTTCATCCAACTGTGAAATCACTTTACCTAATGGAGAAAAATTTTGTGGAATATCTTTCAAAAGTAACTCAAATAAAGAATTGATTCTTCAAAAGATTAAAAACCATTTTGAGAAAAAAGGATATCAATATGGGGTTATTAGAAACAATAATTTAATATTAAGTACAAAGAATGTAATTAATTTAGATGATTGTTCCGCTATCCTTTATGACTATGATTAATACTCAATGAACTTAGATAGCAAGCCGTAGCCGCATGAATCCTCTAATCCCGACGTAGGACCTGTGCGGTACGCGCGAATCCTTGGCACAGGTACACAACTGGATCAACGAAGAAGGCGAAAACCGACAACACCCCCACTACTTCCACTGCGACAAAATCAGCATCCCAAGAGAGATAACCTATGGCGAAGGCAATCTGGTTTGGAGATTACTACGGTTAGGGCAAACTGAAGAGTGAAATCAAGGTAACGGAAAACGCATACCAGCCCTTCCGCCTGCAAAACCAGTATGCCGACCGTGAGACGGGGCTGCATTACAACTTCTTCAGGTATTATGAACCTGATGCGGGTCGGTTTATCAACCAAGACCCGATTGGGTTGTGGGGCGGCTTTAACGTTTATCAGTTTGTACCGAACGTTCAAGGTTGGCTTGACATATTAGGATTAAAAAATAAATTTGCATTTGACCATCCTAATTGTATTGCTAGACGTAAAAAGATTAGCAATATAGAAAATGATATTATTAAAAGAAATCAAGAAATCAAAGCCAATCCTGGAAATTTACCATATAAGCACAAACCTGGTATGAAGCCTAGAGATTCAGTTGAAGGACATATTCAACTAGTTGAACAACTTAAAGAAACTTTGAAAAAACATAAACAATGGTTAAATGATAATTGCGATGATTTACCTCCACCATCCCCTGGTAGATGTACCTCACCTTCTTCAGTGCCTAATAGTCAAACCCAAGAAAATTTGAAAACTGTGGGGAAAGCAGCGGGAACTGCCGCTGCAATCTACATAGAGTATAAAATTGTAAGAGCTGTTGCTATATCATTTGTTGCCACCCCCGTAGCAGGAGCTGGTAGTTTAGATTGCCATAATTTTAAAATATAAAGTCTATGAAAATGAACTATAAAATAATTAATACAATGAGCAAACTAGAAATAATTAAGTATTTATTCTCATTAGAAAATAAAAAGGATTTACAAGATGCTTTGGAATATATTTCTCTAAACTTAGATAGCACAATATTTCAACCTACTATTGATAACGACACATTCTTTTTTATATATCACCTCCTCAGTAATAAAAAAATAATCCAAAATAGGGGGCTTTGGGAATTTATTATTACCCTAGAAAGTTCAGATCTTGACTTTTCCCAAATAACTAAAGCTAAAAGGTTTAAATTAATAAATAAAATTACTTCAGCGTCTGAGCTTTATGAAAGTTCAGTGGCTTGCGAAATAGGAAGATTTATTATTCGATATTTATTAATTAATAAACCTGAAAGACTAAAATATATCTTAGATATTAAAAAAGAGTTAGATAAAAAAATAGCCAAGTGTAATTATTTAGATATGTTATATTTTATGCTTTTAGACTATCAAGATAATTCTGAAATTAATCAAAGCGAAAAAGAAAATATTACTAAACTATTAGAAAAAAATTAGGAAATCTTAGTTTTTCTTACAAACGTTGTTCCCTTTTTAAAACTAAGTTGCTCCGCATCATTAGAAATAACGATAGCAAGCCGCAATTCGCAGGAAAAATAATATGGCAAATAACAGAATTTCAAGTTTTGACGCTTTTTTAGAATGTAAAGATCTATCAATCAATGACTTATTGGAGAAAATACTACATTCTAATACTATTATTCAATATGAAGCAGCAAAAAGATTACAATTTTTTCAGTATAAAGAGATTATTGATATAATCAAAAATATTCTCTTAACAAGTCGATATAGTCAACATAGAGAAATTGCAAATTTTATCTTGGGACAAATGCAAGAAAAACTTAGCACCACAGAATTGAAAGAGATTTTCTCCATATTAATTCACTCTATTCAAAATGACAAAAGTATTAAAGTAAAATCATCTGCAATATCTTCCTTAGGACATCTATTTAGAAAATATAATCTAGGAGAAGAAGAATTTCGTACTGTGGAAAATAATATTAGTTCTATTTGGAATATGAATAGATATTCTATAATTATTTCTATTGCATTTAGTTCCGCATATTTCCCAAAAAGAAATTATATAAAAGAATATCTAATAAAAAATTTAAACAGCAAGCATCACAAAATTATCTCATGGGTATTGTATGGGTTGAAAGGAAAACATTATAAATCAGAATCAATTGAAAATTTACTAATACATAAACTAAGCCAATTTAATGAAAAATCTTATATTTACAATGAAATTATTGCATTTTTAATTTCAATTAATTCTAAAAAAGTTATCCCTTATGTTAAAAAGACACTATTCACTCAAAGTAAAATTGATGATGAAATTTATACTGAACTTAAAAATAATCTGTCGGATGAATTTGCGGAATTGAGAAAAAAATTATTAGAAAAATTTAAATAGTTTTTTGACGTCCGCCTCAACCGCAAGCCTGCCTTCGTCTTCAAAGCCAGTAAGACTAACCGCACCACCGTCAACAAACCCGTTACTTCCACTGCGATCAAATCGGCATACCGCGAGAGATGACAGACAAAGACGGTAATTTACTGTGGTTCGGCAACTATACCGGCTGGGGTTTCCTGAAAGAAGAAACCAAGGTAACAGATATCTCAAATCACCCTTTCCGCCTGCAAAACCAGTATGCCGACCGGGAGACGAGCTGCACTACAACTTCTTCAGGTATTGTGAGCCTGAAGCGGGTCGGTTTGTGAATCAGGAGCCGATTGGCTTATAGGGTGGGGAGAATCTGTATTGGTTTGCGCCTAATGTACAAATTTGGGTAGACTTTCTAGGATTAGCAAATGGAGCTGCGAATCCCGTTGTTAAAGCAACAATTGAAGTTGGGAAAAGAGCTCATAAAAATTACTATTTTACATTAGGTGGTGGATATGACTTTGAAAGTAGTTTTAGAACAAAGTCAGGGAAATTATACCGATTTGATGCAATTAACTATAAAAATTGTATTGTGCGTGAATTAAAGCCTGATACAAAATCAGGAAGATGTAAGGGAAATAAACAATTAAATAACTATGTGAGGGTCCTTAATAGTGAAGGCCCTAATTCTTGCAAAGGGAAATGGAAAGGTATACTTGATCTTTATAAACCATAAACCTAAATTTTCCTAAAATTTAAAGTGTAATAAGGAGAAATTCAACATGAATGCTGATTTTGAGAAAAAATTTTTTAAAGAGTTAAGAGCTATTTTAAAAAAAAATGATTTTTTAAAATTGAATACCTCGAATTATTTCTATAATAATAGTCATATTCAATGTATGTTTAATATTCAAAAAAGTAAATACTCTAAGCAATATTACTTTAATCTTTATGCAAAAAAAACTTCTCCTAATATTTCGCCAAAAGAAATTTCTTGGGGAGCGGATCTTATTTTAAGATTAGAGAATCTATTTCCTAAGTACTCATTTTTAATTAAAGGGATAAATTTTGATGAAAATAAAGATAAACAAAATTATTTCGATTTTCTTGATTTATTAGATACCTATTTTTTAATCGAAATAAAAAAACTAACAAATATAGAAACATTCGAAAACTACATTAATATGCAACAGGTATAATAAATTTAATTTTAAAAATTTATTATATATTGTATTTAACCTCTACAACTTGGCAACGTCGTCTGAAAGAAGAAACCAAGGTAACAGATAGCTCATATCACCCTTTCCGCCTGCAAAACCAGTATGCTGACGGTAAGACGAGCTGTACTACAACTTCTTCAGGTATTATGAATCTGACTGCGGAAGATTTATCATTCAGGATCCGATTGGGTTGTTTTGTGGGGAGAATCTATATCAATTTGCCTCTAACTCTCAAATGTGGATTGATCCACTTGGATTGAATCCATTCAATCGAATCACGGGACAGACTGTACAACGTGCAACTGACCTGTCGACTCTCCGCCCAGGAATGCAAGGATGGAAAGATGCACTAACAGCAATTGGCAATGGAGCAGTTTTAAGTCTAGGTGGTGATACTTCAGTCAGGCTAAAGCACAGGCAAGGGAGGTGGCAAAGGCAGGTGCTTGTCTTGGAAACTGTAAAAGTGCAAAAAAGCCTCATCACGGATATAGAATTACGATAAAAGAACGGGGCAAATAATGGAATATGGTATCAGCGGAGCAACTAGAACAAAGGCAGATTATTTTAAAATAAAAAATAATTCGCCGAGGATTCGAAGTAAATTGAGGGTTAAGTATGGTAGCAATCCTAATTATGCAGGCTTAGTAATGTTTGATGGACTACCAAATAGAGAAGCAGCTTTAGCGTAGTAAGGGCTTATAAAGCTACTCATAATGGGCTTCCTCCTCCTATGCAACGATTGCCTAAATGATAATTAACAAAATTATCTTGCCTCGCAAAGATTACATAAAATATAAAACATTAGCCAAGGATGTTTGCTATATCAGAATTTTATTTGGAATCCTTACTAAATCTCCTATGTAAAGAAGGCTTAAACGATGATTAAAGAAATTCGCTTACCGCTCAAAGATTACGCAAAATATAAAAACATTAGCAAAGGAATGTTTGCTATATCAGAACTATATTTGGTATCTCTACCAAAATTTGATTCAAAAAAAGTTTTTAAATGTAATATTTTCTTGTGTGAGGACCGACAATTTCCAACCAAAGCGAAAATACTGGGTTTTGCTATATCGTACCAATTTTTTGATTTTAAAAAATATCTTTCTTTAAATGAGGAAGATAGAAAGTTCATGGTATTACAAGTTATTCATCAGGGAATGCTAGATATTGCTGATGATTACAATTGGGATACGGAACCGTTGGAAGAAGCTTACCAAAGTTGCTTAACCTCCGTTCTAACCTTTAAAAGACAAATCAAAAAGCGCAAGCTAAGTCCGAACAGAAAACAATATTTGTCTTTATGGGCATATTGCGATCAACACTACTTTAAAATTACTTGGACAACATCTGATAAAAAAGGGGAAATAGTTAAGCAGGGTACATTACTGACAGAACAGCCATCTTATATCGATATATGGTATAGCTTGAATTTTCATTGGATAGACGACGAACATTTTATTGTTGAGTCCAATTACAAAGGGTTGATTTCAGATACTTGGGAAGTTGATATCTCGAATGGTGCTGTCCTCGCAACTAACAGGTTTTAGCCTGCGTGAAACTTCCAATTTTGACGTGGCGTGTGTAGCAAGCCGTAGCCAGCACAAAACCTTCAGTTTTGACGTAGGGTATGTGCAGTACACACGTACGCGGTTTCCCCTATCACTCCCCCATCAACGAAGATGGAGAAATCGACCAACACCCCTACTACTTCCACTGCGACCAAATCGGCATCCAAAGAGAGATGAGACTCCGACAGAATGGGGAATAATTCATTCATCCCCAAAAGAAGCTCTTATTGTTCCTGCATTGCCTGATATAACATAAATTCTATATTTTATTGGAGAAATTAATTATGATAAAACAAGAAATTATTTTAAGTATGCAAAGGGCTTTTCTTGGAGCAATTTGTAACAAAGTCAGACTTATTGCATTTGATATGACCGAAGAATTATTTGCTCTTTATGTATATATTGACTCACCACTGACAGATAATGAGTATGAAGCAATAGATAGTGCAGTTACAGATGTATTGGCTGACTTTCCAAATTTTCTATATGAAAAAATATATATTATTGAAAATAATGATAATATTCTTTCATTAAATATGTACAAAGGATGTTTTTTTATGAGATTTGAAAATCAATCTGATTAAATAAGGCGTTGTAAAAACAGATTCTTTGGGAACTCCATTTGCACAAAATGCCACTGCGTCAGATGCAGACTTGTTAATTAAGGGAAGTGATCCTGCAAATGTTGCCATACCTTATAATGTAGAAAGTAAGACATGAAAAAAAACAATCTAATTTTATTAATTAAAAATCAAATGTCAGATAACCAAAAAAATGAAAATGCTTTACATTTAAATACACTTTTACTAAGCTCGATAGAAAATCCAAGTATAGATAATGATTGTTTTATAGAATTATTTAGCTATTATTCTAACATATCCCAAGGAGAAGTAAGTGAACTATTTAATTTACTACAATCTTTAACCAAGAATGAAATCAATATCATTTATGATTTTTTAGAATACATTTCCAAGTTTATCAAAGACTTAGGACTATATTGTGAATTTGAAAAATTTCTTATAGAGGTAAAATATATACAAGAAAGAAATTATCTAGAGGAAAAAATTGGGTCTACTTTTCCAGTTTTCAAGGTTGATAAAAATAACATCATAAGTTTTGATGATAGTGATAACTCTTATATATATTCTATAATGCAACTATCTACTAAAACTTGGATTGAGATAACATACGATGATTTTCTCTCAATACTTGAATCACTAGAGTGGCAAGCCTTTACTAATAAGGCTATATTATATTTTACTCCTTGCTGTTTAAAATATATTTTTTCTAATTTATCTAAATTTCATTTATATGGTTATGTTGTTGACTTTTTATATATTGCCCTAAGAAACCAAAGTACGATATTTAACACTAGTCAAATCAACTTAATTATTGATTTTTTAAAATTAATCCAAAATTTTAACCAAGAAATTAGTGTTGAAACACAAAAAAGAATAACAAGTACTATTCAACTTTATTTATAACTTCCGAGTCGCAAGGCCATACTTTCCCCACCGCCACCAATCCTGGAGCTAAAACTTGAAATTTTGTAGGAGAACACCAACCTAATACTGGCTTGCTACGAGGAAATGAGTCTCAAGATCTGTATCCTCAATGTTTAAAATGTAGTCAAATACAAGGAGGGGTAGTGGGGAAAATTAAGCGGCAAGCTAAAAAGCTAGGTATCCATCCTAGAGGTCACTACTTATCTTTATTAAAAAAGCACAAGAAGAAGCAGCAAACTCTGAACCTCCAAGTGTATGTTGATTGCTGCCTTTTAATATCAACTATAGTTTTTTCTTGAAGTAACTTTAGTTAGCTAAAATTTAGATTTTTTATACAGAAAGGTTTTGCAATGAATTTTTTTAAAACACATAATATTGACACTTATGGTGGTCCATTAGTTATGTTACCAAAATCGGATGCCAATATATGGCAGGGCTGTGTAGATTTAAAACCAAAAGAGCATTATTCTTTAGCTTGCTCTCAGCATAACTATTTATCTGTTTTAGCTGTAGAAGGCGTACAAACTATTATTTTAGGAGACGAACCTTTACCAACTTTTGCAGTACACAAACTAGATGCTAGTGAAATTTTTATATTCAGAGCTTATTGGATTAATGATGAATCACACATTGACACTCATATAAAAAATATAGTGGATGGTCATCATAAATATCAGCCATTAGAAGAAACATCAATTTTCATTAATGATGTTGAATGGGTTATATTTGATAGTGCTTTCACTTTTAAAGATAAAGAAGATAGTATAGAAGTAAAATTTACTCATAAAAATTGCTTGTATAAAATCCAAACGTATTTGTACGAAGCATCTGATATTTCTTTTTTAATTCACTCATTTAAATACTATAACGAACTATAGCCTAAAACACTCATTTTATAGATAAGGTGTAGTGCTGATTGTATGCGTTTCACCTTTTTAGCAAACTGCAGCCTGTATAACATGCCGGTTTAATATGTATGGTACGTTCCAGCAGCACGCACGCGTTTTTATCTATTATTATTTCAGCATAGATTCTCCATGGCATTCAAAAAAATCGCCCGTAAAAGCAGTGACTTCAAGGTCGTCTTTACCGTACCCGATTTCTGCTGGTCGCCTCCGCCCGCTTCCCCTTCCGGGCCGTAAAGGGGTAAAGAGCCGTACCGCCACCAAACCGGCCTGGCCGATGCGCCATTCTTCCTCGGTTAAAATCCGCAAACGCTATATCGTGCGCACCGGCGATATGTTCCATTTGAACGACAAGTTCAGTAAAAGACTCCCCTGTCGAATCTGACCAAGATCCGATTAGGTCGCTAGGGAGCTTTAGCCTTTATCAACTTACATCGAATACGCATTGAACATTCTACAAAATTAAGAGAAACACAAGCTTCAAATGATGAAATTCTTAAAGCGGATTTAGAGTTTTATTTAAAACAATCGAGTTTAAAAATTGTATTCAACCTACTTTTAAAGTAAAATATTCTTATATACGACGACAATGATGAAATAGTTTTAGAGTTATTTATAAATCGAGAGATTTCAAAAGGAATGGTTGACATATCTGACTCAAGAGGATATTCTTTTTTCAAAGACATAGAAATAAATATTTGCCATGAAACTATTCGTTATTTGGAAGAATGAATGTATGATTCTATAAAGGATATTACTAACGTTTAACTGAAGAAAGTGCGAATTGTTACATTAAGATCCTACAGTAGTTAGCAAGGTTATTTAAGGTAATTAAAATGAAAAAGCTTTTTTTAAATTTAGAAGTAATTGATGGTTATCCTCCAGTATCTATGGAAAGCGTTTGGGCAGAAGTGACTGAGGAAGGCAATTTTAAAATAAATAATATTCCTTTTTATAGCAAAGAAATCTCTTTTGGTGATATTGTTAGCGTCATACAAACGGAAGAAAATTACTTATTATATGATAAAACCATCATTCATAGTAAAAATAGTACATTGCGGATTGTTTTCTTTAATGAAAATCAGAAATTTAAAGATAAAATATTAACGAAACTAAAGGATCTTGGATGTGAGTCTGAAGCATTTAATGTCAATTTCTATGCAATAAACATACCCATTCAAGTAGATATAGAAGAAATCTATATTTTCTTAGATGAGTTTGTGGAAACTGATGATTTAGATTATGACACAGGGTATTTGGCACAATAATTTGTATAAGCTATAACTTGCGTAATAGAAATTTTAAGACTATGTGAAGGCAGACATCTATTACAGGAGACCCAATATGAAAAAAACTGATTATTTTTGATTTAAAGAATGTCCTATATGTGATGGACAAGGAAGATTAATTATTAAAAAAACATTAACTTTAATAAGTTATTTTTCTGTTGCGATGAGTGTATGAGTTGTTGGAAAAATGAAAATGTCTGGTTGGGTTACTCCTGCTTCGTTAGCTAAGAAAATTAATAAATTAAATGGTAAATAAATTATGAAATCAATTTTAAGTTCAATTTTATCTCTAATAGTATCCTCTTCTTCTAATTTACCTTATGTTTCACATTACTCTTATGATTTTCAACATGGCTGGTTAAATATAGTTGTATCAGAATATAATAGTCAAAAAACTTGCGGAGATATAAGGATCAGTAATAATGAGTTACAATATAAGCTTTTTTGTGGGAAAGAAAATGGAAAAGGAATGATCCCGTTAAGTAAAATAAAATTCAAATATGAGAAAGATATTTTTTCTGCCCAAAGTATTATAAGTGGAAAAATATTTTTTTCAGTTAAATGTACACAAGAGCAATACAGATATATAGAAAAGTATCTTATTTTGTAATATGACCGCACGCTTTCACTAATTTTAATGGAGATTACAATATGAATAGCTTAAAAATTTTAGGGTGGGACAAAAAACCTAAAACTTTGTATAGATATATTAAAGAAGGAGATATTTTTGCATTCCAAATAAAAATAGACCTATTTGGTTTTGGCCGTATTTTAGCAAAAAATCCATTAGGTGTATCTGCAGAGATATTTGATATCTTTCAACCCCATCCGGATGATTTATTTAAAAATTATGATTATGATAAACCATCTATACTGTTTATAACAATATTAGATGCACATTCTTTATTCCAAGAAAAATTAGATACTGAATGGCGCATCATTGCTAAAGATACTGATTATGATAATCCTTATACTGATATTTATACATCTGTTAACCCTATCATGAAAATTATGCATAATCCTGATTTTTCTAAAAAGATAGAAATTACAAAAGAAGAGGCAGTTTCTACAATAAAACAATTCCCTTGGAAAGATGAGTTTCCACGTCATCATTACCATATATTAGAGTTACTTATTAAGTGTAAACCTGAATTATTCACATTTCCTTTATTAAACTTTATGGGATTTGAAAAGTTTATTTCAGATACTCTTTCTAAATCTAAAAAATAATAAAGTTAGTAGCCTTAAATTAGCTCAAGACATAACAAAATAATTAAGGTCGTCTAAAATACATTTTCATAAGGCCTTTCCCATATGCATTATTTTTTATTAATTCGACTACAACGCCAACAGCCAACTCATCGCCAATCATCAATGGGAAGTGCCGAACGCACGAACCTTTGGCACAAGTACGCAACTGGACCAACGAAGAGGACCATTAATCCAAACATCTCAAGTACAAGCCATATTCAATTAAGTTGGTCAATTAGTTTCAATTCGGGGGAAATTTAAATGAATAAAAAGTATAAAGTCAGTCCTAAATATATCAGACTTTTTCTTGGACTATTACACGAAGGTATAGATAGCAAGCTTAAAGACTTATCAGGTCTGAATTTGGTTAATCGAGATAGTGTAAAGAGATTAGTCAAAGAATATCTGTACCCCGAGTATCAAAATTTTACAATATCAACCCAATTCAGAATTAAAGAAAGTTTGAGATTTGGATTAAATTTCTGGACAGAAGAACGACTACATGATCAATTTCCTAGTACCGACGCAGCCTTTGAAATACCTCAACAAATGACCGCAAAAGAACTTTATAAGCAAATTTGGGATGATATGTTTAATAATGAAGATATCACTATTTCTGATATAACAAAATATCAGGAATCGAACCAAAATTAGCAATCCGTAGCCCGTACGAAACCTCCAATCCTGACGTGGGGCGTGTGCGGTACGCACGCAGGCGGTTTCGCCTGTCTAAACCACATCAGCGAAGACAGCGAAAGCTGACGACAAAACCGCTACTTCCACTGTTACCAAATCGGCATCCCGTGCGAGATGACCGATAAGGACGGCAATTTGTTGTAGTTCGGCAACTACACCGACTGGGAAAATCACTACAAATGTAAAAGTTATCTAACATAATGGTAATCAAAAAGGTAAAGTGTAGGAAATGACAGTGTCAGACAGGATTTTTGAAATTGCCGTAGAGAATATTGGAAATATAGATCCAGAAAAGAGTTAAGACGTAGAGACCTAAAAGCAGGTAAGTCTTATTAGTTTAATAAGGAGTATTTATGTTAAACAAATTTGTTTTAGAGCAGTTAATTGCTTTCTTTCAAAAAAATCCAGTCGCTCAAGGAAAGCCAACAACTGATGATGAGGTCCTCAATGTAGAGAAATCACTTAATGTTAAGTTAGATGAGGATTTTAAAGAATTTACAATGAGATTTGGTGGGTGTGTCGTTAGGGATGCTCAAATATATGGAATACATAATTCCGAATTTCTTGGGGAAGATACAATTATTGATTTAAATAAAGAATTTTCCGATTATCTTAAAGATGGCAAAAGTAATTTAATAATTGGCACCGATGGCTGGGGAAATCCTATTTATATTTCCCCATCTAAAACGGTAATGATTTACAATCAAGACACTGATGAATTGCTAACTTTAGCAGCTAATTTTTCAGATTATTTAGAGAAAATTCTTAAAAAACAAATTTAGCAAACTATTTAAATTCAAACCATTTCAGACGGTCTCTATACCTCTTTGAGGTAGTTGAAAACCAGTATGCCGACCGTGAAACGGGGCTGCATTACAACTTCTTCAGGTATTATGAGCCTGATGCGGGTAGGTTTGTGAATCAGGACCCGATCAAGCTTTTGGGCGGGGATAATCTTTATTTTTTTGCACCGAAGCCCCTAAATTGGTTGGACGAATTAGGTCTAAGAAGCCGATAGCTTCGCAATATGCTAAAAAATAAAGATAAACAATTAGCCCAGTATATGGTAGATCCGTTTATCAAGACGATAGAATTATTGATTGGGCAAAATCAGACATATGCAAAATGTATAAAGATGGAGCTGCTGCTCAAGGTACTGATGGGAAAAGTATACAGTTGCATCATGTGGAAGGAAAAGAACCTGGCCCCATGTTAGAAATATTAGCCTCTATACATTTAAGCTTTAAAAAACAAAGCAATGAAAAAAGTATATATAACCTACTACACCCTTATGTTAAACCAGGGCATCAATCGTTTCGTAGAAATCCAAATTTAAATGCTAGTTATGAGAACTTTTGCAAAGAACACTGGAAGAAACGTGCATAAGAAGAATCTGGATAATTTCTATTATTTTTTACTAAAGGAGACTATATTATGAAAGAAATCTTTAAACAATATAAACTGCCAACATCTTATTTAGAATTCCTTGATAAATATAAAGATGGGCTTTCTCAAATATTATATAATTCAGAGGATGATATAAATTTTGATGAAGCATTGTTTTATGACTTATGGAGTAAAGAAACTCTTTTTGAATGTACATTTTCAGATGGCCCAAATTATCAAATTCCATTAAATATTATTAATGAAATAATTATAGACTTTAAAGAACCAGATTATTTTAATGAAAAGATAGTTAAAAATATGTTTGCAATAGGTCTACAAGATTCAGGATTTTTATGTTTTAATCCAGAGGATAACTCTCTTTGTGTTTTATATCCTGATGGATTTATAACGACAATTGCTTCGTCATTTGATTTCTTTATCAATAATATCAAGGAATAATTAACAAGCAAGCCGCGCAGTCCGTACAAAACCTCCAATCCCGACGTAAAGTGTGTGCGGTACGCACGAATCCTTGGCACAGGTACACAACTGGACCAACGAAGAAGGCGAAAGCGGCCAATAAATCCACTACTTCCACTGCGGCAAAATCGGCATCCCAAGAGAGATAACCGATAAAGACGGCATCCTCTTGTGGTTCGGCGAATACACCGCATGGAAAAATCACTATACATGTAAAAGTTATCTAACATAATGGAGATAAATATGCCCTTCCTGAAAATCCCCTACAGAGATTACCCTAAAGAAGGATTGTTCAAAAAACTTTATCGAGAAAACATCTATAAAATAGAGGAATTTAAAGATGAATTTAAGTATTACGAATATACCCCAATAGAGAAAATTATTATTGATGAACATAATTTAGTACCATTCATCTTTTTTTCACCAGAAGGAATAAATTATTTAATGCCTAAAATTTTTGATAGCATCAGTAATGGCATTAGAAATGATGATATCCCAGTAAATATAGAAGAATTTATTATAAATATACCTACAGCAGAAAACATCACTCATGCTTTAAGTCTCTTAAAAAAAGATGAGCTTATAATTCTAAAAAAGTATTTAGAAAAAATATTATTTGGGGACTCATCAAATTTGATACAGCAAATAGGTGAACATTATTTATTCAGAAGTATTGAATATCTCGAAAAATTAATAAATAATTCCTAAATCTACTTATTATTTTGTTAATCGAATACATAAGCTAAGGTTTCTAAAAAAATAGGCGTAGATTGGTTAAAAATCTAACAATCTTGCAAGGTCGTCTAAAAGAGGAAACCAAGGTAACGGATAGCGCATACCAACCCTTCCGCTTACAGAACCAGTATGCTGATTGCGAGACGGGGTTGCATTACAACTTCTTCAGGTATTATGAGCCTGATGCGGGGCGGTTTGTTAATCAGGATCCGATTGGGTTGTCGGGTGGGGAGAATTTTTATCAGTTTGCACCTAATGTTCAAGGATGGATTGACCCATTGGGGTTAGCAAAAAATAGAGGAAGCGTTCAGGCACAAGGAACACATTTAGAAGAATCTGTTTCTTGGGATACAGATAAGCCTGTTACTGTAAAAGATGTTCAAGATAAACTCGAAGAACTAAAAAGAAAACTCTCAAAGAGAGATCTAAAAGATAGAGAAGATGCTTTTAAGAAAGCCAAAAATTTTATAGAAAATGGAAACAGTTGCAATGGATTAGATGCCCCTATATCAAAAACTTTCATGGTAAAAAGAACTAAACATGAACGTGTTAATATTGAAATTATTTCAGAAAGAATTGACCCAAATTCTTAAATATTTGGAAAGTTTAAACATGATGAATAAATATGAAAAATGGTATGAGAATGTTGATGAATATAGTAAATTAGAACAGTATATTGAAAATATATTTGTAAAATTACTTAATATAAATTCAATCAATAGAGAAAAATGGATTTTTCCATACTTCAAAACTACGTATTCTGATGGCACGTCATTTATGGATGGGAATCCCATTTTTTCAGCACGAGCTCCCAATGAAAAAAAAATTATAAAAATCATTGTAGATGATAATTATGATGCTATATATGATTTTAATAGTTCATTTGATAAAAATTTACTGTATACAGTGATAGTTCCTATTAAATTAATTGATAATATAGAAGTTTTAATAACAAGTTTTCTACTATCAGAATAGCAAGCCGTAGCCCGCACAAACCTTCAGCCCTCCGGACACAGGGTAAACTCGCCAGCCGCTAGGAACTCGGTCCTTTGAGGCCGTCTAAAAGAGGAAACCAAGGTAACGGATAGCGCTCACCAACCCTTCCGCCTGAAAACCAATATGCCGATTGTGAAACAGGGCTGCATTACAACTTCTTCTGGTATTATGAGCCTGATGCGGGTCGGTTTGTGAATCAGGATCCGATTGGGTTGTTGAGGGACTAAAGAAGACCTTAACTCTAATATAGTTGGTGGATTAGGCTCCATCAGCAATCCTACAACTCTTAAAGAATCTATCATAAAAGCTAATGGAGGAGTAGCAAATGCAACAACTGCTTTGCCTAGAAAAAGATGAAATTGATATTAATGACATTTTGAATTTTAAAATTACTACTACTGAGGCTCAAGAAAACAGAGAAGCTCATTTGACAGGTTTACTTGGTAATAGTGCAATGGGAATATCAAGTATGGAAACTACTATTTACAATGACAATGAATTAAATATTATTTTATTTCAGAAACTAGCAGGATCAAAATATTCTGGGAAATTAGACAAAAGTATTATTATTGGCAAAAATATTAGCAAAGTTACTTTTGGCTCTATAAGGAGAATTATATGGTATAACTAGCCTAGACGGAATCAAACTCCAATAAACCTTGTAAAATGTAAAAGGGTTATCTGAAATACATTTTTAGATAACCTTATCCCCAAAATAGGGAGCACCCCATGACCGTCAATAAAATCGCCCGTAAAAGCAGTGACTTCAATGTTGTCTTTACCGTACCCGACTTCTGTTGGCGCCACCACCCGCTCCGCCTGCAAAACCAGTACACCGACCGTGAGACAGGGCTGCACTACAACTTCTTCAGGTATTACGAGCCAGAGGTTGGGCGGGGAGAATCTTTATTGGTTTGCTCAAAGTGCAAGCAATTGGATAGATCCATTAGGCTGGATTTATTGGAAGAAAGGCACCCCTAAGTCCGCTAACTGGCGTTTACCAAAAGATGGAACATGGACAGGTAGCTCTATTGGACATGCATTAAGTGATATTCCAGATAATGCAAAAATTAAATTTGAAATAGTTTAGATTATAGAAAGGTAGAAATCATGTTTTCTGATTTATTAAAATTGAAGAATTTATCCAAAGAACAGCAAACAAAAGCTATATCTTTAAGTAAGAAATTTAGCTCAACGAATAAAACTGACTTGGAAAAAGCAAATAATTTATTATTTAGCTTATTCTGCTCAGATCGGCGTGAAGGGGTGGATATATGCTTAAAAGTCCTAACTGGTTTAAAATTTAATGGTAATTTTAATTTGTGGGCATTTATTCAGCCGAGCTATTGTCTTAAGTATTATTTAACAACCGATGAAAGTGATAAAGAAGAAATTACTAGGATGTTACGCGAAGATGTTAAATCTAAGTGGCATGATGATGATGAGCATCAAGAATTTATACAAAAAATTCTTGATGGTGAACTTGTACAGTCCGCACAAGAAGAACTTGATAGATATATAGATGATGGAATTAAAGAGGAATATATTTGGCGTGTAAATTTACTTATAGAATATTTATATGTGTTGGCTTTGGGTGCAACGGGGTCATTGAATAAGTCTGCTGTTATGGACGAAATTAAGAAGAATCTAGTTAGATTAAGAGAAATTAACAAGCAGTAGCCCGCATGAAACTTTCAATATTAAAGTGGGTGTGTGTGCGTTACGCAAGCGGTTTCGCCTGTCTAAACCACATCAACGAAGACGACGAACACCGTCATTAAACCCACTACTTCCACTGCGACCAAATCAGCATCCCGTGCAAGATGACCGATAAGGACGGCAACCTTTTGTGGTTAGGCGAATACACCGCATGGGGTCGTCTGAAAAAGGTCGGGCGGTTTCTGAATCAGGATCCGATTGGGCTGTTGGGTAGAACAAACCTTTATCAATTTGCACCAAATGTGCAGACTTGGGTTGATCTATGGGGTTTAGTTAAACTTGGGGGGTGTTGCTCCCTATGGTTCAAAAAGACATGTAGAGGACAATCTTGATGCTCATGAAATATTAAGAAATGCCTTTCTTAATGATAGCCATTTAACGACAATAAGGAACTAAAGGCAATCCGGCAATGGGGCTTACAAAAGATCTACATAGAGCGGTTCATGATGCAAAAGTTCGGCTAAGGGCTACAAAAAGAATGGGAAGGAAGGAAGGAAGGAAGGAAGGACTATTTAAAACGTGGTAAAGACGAAATTAGAATTATGTATAGATCAATGCAGGAGGTCTTAGTTGAAAATAAAAAAGATATTACACAAAATCAACTAAGACAAATGCGCAAACAGGCAATAAAATTTGCTAAAAAAATAAATGCTATTGAGGAAATTTAAATGTCAAAATTACTTTTTACTTCTTCTAAAACGCCACATAGTATTGGTTATATTGGAGGAGGAGCCGAACATATTCCGTTAGAATTATGGCCTAAAGTTCCAAATTCTGATGCCTATCAAACGCATCTGTTTACTCTTTATTCTGACTTTTTACCTGAAAATGTATTCCCTCGTAGAAATTATTATATCTCTGTTTTTATTTCCATAGAGGAGCATGCACTGGGAGGAGTAAAAGACTCTATTTCATCCAAATATACTGTTAATTGTCAGGGTGATTTAATTTTACTAAATGATGGTTTTAGTTGTGCTGTCCTTTATGAAAGGGAACAAGATATCAATAAGCAAGATTTAGGAAGTATTTCTTTGGAAAGAAAATTTTTTGAAAGACTTGATGAAGTTGATAAAGAAGCAGATGCGAAATACAATGACAATGAACATTTATTCTTTGAAGATAATGGGATGGGATTGGATGTATCCAAAATTTTTGGCAATCCTTATTTTGAGCAAGATATAATATATCCTTCTCCTAAGTTTAATTTTTGCTTGCAATTATTAGAAGAAGATATAGATAAAAAGTTACATATTTTTCAGAATGGTATTGGTTATTTTTATTATGACCAAAATGTTAAGAAAAAACTTCTATCTGGAAGTCAAGCAGGCATTTTCTTTATTCAAAATACTTAATAATTAACATAAAACCTTCTGTTTCAACTTAGCAAGCCGTAGCCTGTATGAAACGTTGGGTGGAGCGAATCTGTGTGCGTTTGCGCTTAATACAAATAAGTGGCTTGATGTCCTAGGTTTAAATAAAAATCTGCCAGCACCATATTGGCCTCCTAATAGAGGCGTTTTAGGTGAAGTGAGGAGCATTACACTTCCGGTTGGCACTCTTGTTGATAGGTATGGTTATTCAGGAGGAACTTTTGTGTCTCCAGTAGGAACACCATACCCTATGAGAGCCTTACCTCCTGGTTCTAATCAAAAGATTTATACCATATATCTAGGGTACTGAAACCAATTAATAATGTAGCTGCATGTAAAGTTATTCCGTGGTTCGGAGAGATTGAATTAGGGACACAGTATGAATTGTCAAAATCTGTTAAATCATATATAGAAGCTGGGCATCTAGAAGAGGTGAAAATAGGAAAATGCTAAAAATTAATGAATTGAATTCATATCTTAAAAGTAAAGGAGTACCAGAAGATAGTTACTCGATCAATGAAGTAAATGATGAATCATTATGTATTATTGAAGAAAATAAAAAATGGCATATATTCTATTCTGAAAGAGGATTGAGAACCGAAGAATATTGTTGCCAAGATGAACATTTGGCAATTCTATATTATATAAATCGGTTATCAAAAATGTTAAAAGTTTCTTTTGAATGAAAAAAAATAAACCGTCAACAAACCCACTACTTCCACTGCGACCAAACCGGCATCCCAAGAGAGATGACCGATAAAGACGGAAACCTCTTGCGGTTCGGCAACTACACCGGCTGGAGGTCGTCTGAAATAGGAAACCAACATAACGCAAACCACGCACCAACCATTCAGGTTGCAAAACCAGTATGCCGACCGTGAGACAGAATTCCACTACAACTTCTTCAGGTGTTAAGAACTCGATTTCCTAGGTCATCTGAAAAAGCAAATCACCACCCTCAACGACCTGGTGGAAGGTGGCAAAGGTAAAAACATACTAATCAGAAAATAATATGAATACTATTTTTAAACTAAATGAAAAATTGGAAAACTTACCCTCTATTTTAAGTATTGAGGATGAATTATTTTTTATAGATAGATTACAAACGTTACCTATTGATGAGATTAGAAAAAATAAAGAAATATTTAAGAGAATTATCTCAGCTATCCAAGAATCTCACCAAGATAACGGGATATTTGAAATAACAGATGAAAATATTAAGATTTTCTTTGAATTTGTTATCTGGATTAGAAATTTAAAAAAACTATATAATCTTGATTTTGAGAAATATATAGATGGGTTAGATACAAATTTTGATGGTTAACAACAAATTTGATCCTCAAATGAAAAAAATATACAGCAAGCCGTAATGTGTAAAACTCGTGGAGAAAATAAAGGATTTACATTAAGAGAATTAAATCCACCGGGGCGAAAGTTTGTGTGTATTAACAAAGGAGTAGATACAGAGAGATAGCATCAATCTTCGTTTTAAATATAGGGAGTTAAGAAACAAAATGCTACAGATAGTTATTGATAATTTGGAAGCTTTAAAATTAGACCATTCTCGTTTTAGTGTACAAAAGAATTATTTTAATAGTGAGATGATTTCTATTACTTTAATATATTCTTTACCCGATAAGATTGGAGAGTTTACCATTTGGAATGATTTGAGTATGGTGAAGGAGTGGATTGATTATGAGACAGAAAAGATAATTTGTTTAGAAAGAAAGGAATTTGATACTTTAGAAAATTTAATAAATGATTTATATCTATTTATTGAGGAATACTGTTAAACGAACTAGATCTACCACTTCACTCAAATTGGCAAATAAGTTAACATAGAAGTCGTCTGAAAGAGGAAACCAACATATCCGGAACTGCTCACTAGCCCTTCCGATTTCAAAACCAGTACGCCGGCCGTGAAACGGGGCTACACTACAACTTCTTCAGGTATTATGAGTCTGATGCGGGTCGGTTTGTGAATCAGAACCCGATTGGGTTGTTGGGTGGGGGAGAATCTATATGCGTTTGCGCCAAATACTCAAACTTGGGTTGACTTTTTAGGGCTTGAAAAAATAATAACGAAAGGAGTTATTTATCGATCAAGTTCAAATAGTAATATCAATTTAACTCCTCGCCCTGGTAAAGATACTACTACTGGTTTATCTGCATCTTTAGATAAACAACCTAGTAAATGTCAAGCTATTTATGTACGTAAACTTCAAGGAAGTGGGCTTGAGGCAGTCAATGATCATGGACGACACGTTTCCATTCGTCCTACGATCCCAATAAATCAAAGCTTGTTGAATGGGCTAATACTCGTGAAAATGCTTCTACAAATCCATCTATCTATACTCAGAAACTACAACAAGCAATCCCACAGAATAATACTAGTTCCAGATCATATCGGTTGGTATCTCGTGGGAGTGGCAGAATGGGGTGTGTAACTTGCAAGCAAAGTCCAACTCATCGATTCACTATAAATAATCTATATCAGTAAACTGGATACAAAACTATGGAAGATTTAAATAAAAATGTTTTAGATTTAATGAATAATTACTCACAAATACTAAGTCGAAGAAATGAAGTTTACAAAGCATCATTTTTTCAATTAAATAATCAGCCAAATAAAAATCATGAGCTAGGCATTTCTATTTTATTAAAAGAAGAACTACTAAATGAAAAAGACATTGATTTATTTAATATCATATTAAAATATGAAGAAAAAGAACCTATAAACATCTATATTCATGAAGTTAGTATTTGTACATCTGATGGAATCATATATTTAGAATTTTCTAATATGATGCTTTTAAAGAAAGATTTTATTCGTTTCCTTAGATTATTTTTAGATGAATCCATAAGACTATATAAAAAAATGTAATTTTGTATCTTACCTCCTAGTAAAACTTAGATTAGATAAGTATTCAACAAAGCATTAAGATGTATAAATAAACTATCAGACGACCCTATTGGACAACAACTTGCTAATGAATTAAATACTACAGTTAAAGCGCCAAATGAATATCTTTGATTTTCAAGTAACGGGAAATCAACACCTTAAATATCATGTAAACAACATCCAGAAAGGAATGAGAAAATGACTAATTGCATATCAACAGGTAGTATTTATTGGATTTCAGATGAAGAAATTCATATTTTCGAAGAGAAGGCCACTAATGGAGATAAAAACTCAGCATTTAAATTGTATCAATATCATATGTTTGTATCTTTAGATCAAGATTTGGAATTTAAATGGCTAGAGATCGCGGCAAAAAATGGACATCCAATTGCCCAATTCAATTTAGCTGATTTATTTTTCACACAAGGCAATAAAGAAAAAGCCATATTTTGGGCTAATAAGGCACATAGAAATGGTGCCAAACTACCAGAAGAATTAAAAATACTAATAAATATCAGTTAATTAATAAGTTTGAGCAGATTATCGTTACGAACCTATAACTTCTGGATGAGGATCAAGTAAGTCGTCTATAATCCCGACGTAGGGTGTCCGATAACGATAGCCCTACAGTTCAAGACAATAGTCTTAAAGAATATAACGGCAGCAGCTATTCCTACGACCACTTCTGCAACTACATCGGCTGGGGTCATCTGAAAGAAGAAACCAAGGTAATGGATAGCGCATACTAGCCCTTCCGCCTGCAAAACCAGTATGCCGACCATGAGACGGGGCTACACTGCAACTTCTTCAGGTATTAAGAGCCTGATGTGGGTCAGTTTGTGAATCAGGATTCGATTGGATTGTGGGTTTGGTAGAATCTGTATCAGTTTGTGCTGAATACGCAGGCGTGGATAGATGTTTTGGGACTTGCTAAAAAAGAGCCTTTAGGCAATGGTAATTTCGTCAGATTTTAAGAAACTATAATATTGATATTAATGATCCTGCCAATAGGATTGCTGCAGGTCATCCTCGCCCTCATAATGAAATGCATAATAGAAAATTTCATGAAAAGGTATGAGATAAATTAAAAAATGTAGTAGAAACTATGAAGAATAGAGGACGTAGAAAAAAGCAATTAGACGTGCTTTGAGACGTGCCCTAAGTCAGATTGGTAAAAAATGTAATACTTAAGGATTTAGCAAGATGAATTATTCTAATGATATATTTGAAAACTTAGTTGCTACAATCGAAGAAGCAACATGTCAGGCGGCTATAGATTTGTTCAATTCGACAAATGAAACTTTTTACTTCTTCGTGTTAAGTACCACAGGAGAGGCACTGGCTCCTTTTGTGAGTGCTTGGTCATATGAAGCGCTAAAACAACAAAGCATTGCTCAAAATTGGGATGCTTACGATATTGCAGATTTTAAATGGTCTTCGATAGATAGTCCTTACTTAGAATTTGGCTCACAATATTTTCATCAAGTAAACCAAGCTTTCTTAGATCGTATTGATATTTACTCATTAAAAACAGAAGAAGAATATGAAAAAGAATTTAATTTCCGGATTAATGCGATGGAGGAAGCACTTCATCGGTGTGACATAAAGGGAATATTCTCCTTAAATCAAGCTCGTTCAGAAATTATGATTAATGTTGAAATATTACCACCTGATTATACAAATACTATTCGTGCGAAAAAATTAAATCCTATTGAATCAATCCAAATTTGGTTAAAAGAAGCTGCTGAAACTGTAGAATAATTAACTTTTTTTGATAGTAAGCAAACCGTAGCTCCGCATAAACCTTCAATTCTGATGTTAGGTGTGCGCGGTTTTGCCTACCGCAACCATATCATAATCGAACACAGCCAACCCGACGGCGTGTACGAGATTTACAAGAAAGCTTAAAAAAACGTTTGAGTAAGTCCATATCTGTTGGAAGATGTACTTCTACCAACTCGCCCAAACGATTAGATTAGGAGGATATTATGAAAAAATTACTAGTATGGGGATATGCCCTACAAAGCATGGATAAAGCAGCAAAAATGGGGTTACCACGTGTAAGTAGTGGTGTTCTAGGTATATCAGAGGAATTCAACCCTAAAAAAACACATCCTGATTTTGACTTTCCATGGAGTTGGTTCGTAAAGGGACAAGAAATTCCTCCAATGCCTGAAAAGGTTTATGTCTGCTTAAAGAAAGCAAGAGGTGTTACTTTTGATTTTCTTCCATATAATGATTTCTTTATCATGTCAGCGCGTTTTTTGGAATTTATTAAAAAATACGGGTTTGATCATGATTTTGGAATGAGTAAAGCAATTATTGTCAATACAAAAGGGGAGTTATTGACGAACGAAGTCTATTATTTAGTAAGAATAGTTGATTGGGAAATTCAGGATGAAATTGTTTACCCAGATTTAGCATTAGATGAAGATAATTTTTCACTGGAGGCATATATTAATTCAGATAAAGATATTTTATTGTCTACCAATTATAATTATTCAGGAGCATTTATGGTGTCAGAAAATTTAAAAGAAAAAATATTGGAAAACTTTTCTTTGCCTTTTCTTTATTCTTTGGAAGACTGGAAGGAATTAAATAATTCAGACTTTTTTTAGGATTAATATAAATCAAAGAAGTGTTGGATAAACTTTTTCCATCCCAACATCTACTCCCTCTCCCGTTGGAGAAGGCTGATAAGAGGGTAACAAGATGGATGAAATGACGTCTAATGAACAAAGCTCAAGCAGATAGATATATGAGCAAGCAATTAACTAGAATTGGTGGTAAGTTTTTTGGAAAATACGGGTCACGTAGAAAATATTAATAGAGAATGATTGATGTCAAAATTTCTATGAAAGGAAAATCAAAATGAATATTTTAAGTAATTCTATAATTCAAGATTTAATTCAAAATGTATATAAAGGAGTTACAGATACATTTAACTATGTATTAGAGAGATATAATTCTAATGATGTTTTTGCTTACTCATTATATATTGATGACTATTGTTCATATCTGGGGTGGGCTGCTAACACTATTTCTCATTACAAAGAATTAAAGAAGAATCTGCCAGTTGAAGAACATTCTTTTGTAAAATGGTATTATTCAGAATTTGAAATAGGCACAGGTGAAGTCCCCGAAGAAATTGATAAAATATTTAACCAAAATATTCAAGAAATTTTAGATAATATTCAAAAATTATTAGATGAAGATTTTGAAGTTGTTCAAGCAAATGTATATGATGCTATTATCGAAGGATTTAAATTAGCATTAACTGAGATGGATAAAAATAAGATAAAAAATATAATATTTTTTGTGTCTATTGCAGATAGTGATAATACTGAAATTATGGAAAATTATTCTGCTGAGCAATTAAATTCATATGAAAAGTTCATTACGTTCAAAAACAGATTTCAAAATTAAATTTTATTATTTTTGAAATAAGAACTCAAGAAATGGCTATCTAAAAATTCTTAAATATATTAAACGAAGAGGAAAATTACCCCCTGGTAATAAATGTAAACACTAACAAAAGGAAAGAATATGTTATTTGCAACCTGTGATTATCCATCATGGACAAAAGTAGATAAAATTTGTGATGAGTTTTATGGAGTAGAACCAATTATTAAAAAATATCCTATACCATTTTCTATTGGGTTTTGTTTTAGATGCTTGGAGAAGGATAGTGGTTGGAAATCAAAGTCTAGATTTTCTAAAAAGGATAATGATTTAGGATTTGATATTGTCGTATATGAGGAGGATTTTATTCCTATTAAGAAAGATATTAATGCTCAAAAAATAATTATTGGAACTGAATTCAAAGATTGCTTTTTTAATACAATGAAAAAATATGAAAAAAAGTTCCCAGAATTAAAGGAAGTTAATCCTAAGTTTCTTTTAGAAATGGAAAAATGGCTCATCGAAAATCAATGGATTGAACCTATTGAACAAGCGTAAGTTGGTTTGAAGCCAACCAAAATTTAAGGTCATCTGAAAAAGGAAACCAAGGTAACGTATGTCGCACACCAACCTTTCCGTCTGCAGAACCAGTATGCTGACCATGAGACAGAGTTCCACTACAACTTCTTCAGGTACTATGAGCCTGATACGGGGCGATTTGTGAATCAGGATCCGATTGGGTTGTTGGGTGGGGAGAATCTATATCAGTTTGCGCCGAACGTGCAGGGATGGGTTGATATTTTTGGTCTATATAATGCTCAGAAATGTGCATCAATTGCAGCTAGAATAGAAAATCTTAAATACGAAATATACGTAAAACGTATTCACGCACTTGAGAGTAATCCAAATAATTTACCGTGGCGAATTGGTCCAGGAGAAGCTCTTAGAGATACTGTCCGAGGTCATGTAGAGCTACTGAATGCTGCGTATAGTAAACTAGCTAAAGCCGAAAAAGAGTGGGTTGATAATGGTTGCGACAAACCACTTCCTCCTTCTTCTCCCGTAACAAAATGCACTAATTGCTCCACTGAAGAGAAACCATCTACTAATAATGATGCTTTAACAGCAATCGCCCTTGTTGGAACTGTTGTGCTAGTTAGTGTTTATATATATTCAACGGTGGGAGTATGTGGTGCTTTTGTGGTAGGAGGAAGTCTCGTAGGAGCAATGTGAAGTTTAATATTGATATAGGAGCATGATAGTTATGAGCAATAGTGATTTTTATATACAAAATATGATTGAAGCTTCTTTAGAACAAGAAGATTTCAGCCAAATAATTATACTACTAGATTCACTACCATCTAAAAATATACGTAGAGCATTGTATTTATTATCAGAAATATTCCCAAATAAAATAGAAATTACTGAGAATGAATTTAAATTTATTAAATATATATTATCCAATAATAAATTTATAGTAGTTCAAAGCATCTCTGATTTTCTGAGAGCAATATCTATACTCAACTTTAATGACCTACAAAAACAGGAAATTGCTGATTTGATTTTTCAAAATCTAAATATTTTAAGCAAAAATTGTGATTTTGAGTTAAATGTACTAATAACAAAATTAATAGAACCCAATAAATTTTTTATGCAAGTTGAGAAAATTAAAAATAATTTAGATGATTATTCAAGAAAATATTTATTAGATTTTATTTTTTATGAGAAAGAATATCTTGAAAATGGCTTTAATGAAGATGAAATAAATGATTTCATAAAATTTTTGAGCAATCCTAGATAAAATAGCAAGTCGTAGCCTGCATGAAACCTCCAATTCCGCCTTAGCGTGAGTGCGGTACGCACGAATGCGGTTTAGCTGTCTAAACTACACCAACGAAGACGGAGAAAGCCACCAACAAACCTACTGCTTCCACTGCGACCAAATCGGCATCCCGCGCGAGATGACCGATATCCATGGTAATCTCTTATGGTACGGCGAATATACCGCCTGGGGTCATCTGAAAAAAGATGAGAGGGTTTATAAGGATACGCATCCCAAGAGGCCCTTATAAAAAATTCGTCTCAAGAATAACTATAACATCCATCTAATACAAAAATCGCCTTATATTCTTCTTGTTATTGAGGATATTGATGCCTTTAAAACTGGAGCTATTAACCTCTTTCATGACTTACTTGATCCTGATAAAAAGTATCTGATTTATCGTGATTTTATCAAAACATATCGCAATATGACTCCGATTGAAAAAATTGAATTTTTCAAAAAGAAGACCGTCAAGGAAATCGTAGCAAAAAAATAAGCTGTGGTATATATTTAGTGATGAGACAACGCTATGAGAAAAACACTTTTTGGCTGGATGCTTGCATTTTCTGCATTACGCTTTCTTGACCGCTCAGTACGTCAGTCAACTAAAGCACTACGACGTCTATTGAAATAACTTCGTTCTGTTATCAAACAGAACTTTTTTTCTTGATTAAAATCTATATCTCGTATATAATTAATCTATAACGTATAGATTGGAGATATATCATGGCTATAACTTTATCGAAACAATACAATTTTAAACTGAATGAAACCACTATGGAACAAGCTCGAAGTATTATCAAGGAAAAGGGAATGACAATGACAGATGCTATTTCTTTATTTGTGGAGCAAATAGTCCTGGAGCAAGATTTGCCTATTAAGACGGCCGAAGATCTACATAGAGAACAGTTGATTGAAGAATTACAAGCCCAATCTGAACGTGTCTTGAGAGAATACGAGGCAGGCGAAGGAACTTCGCTAGACGATATGAGGATACGTTATGGCTTATAAAGTGATTGCTTCAAAAGAGGTCGAGGAGGCTATCGATAATATACACAACTATATAGCTACGGTACTTCTATCCCCTCAATCCGCCAAAAATACTGTGGCTAAAATCTTAGACAGCTTAAAAAGTTTAGAGATTTTTCCTGAAGCAGGCTTTGACGCTGATGAGAGAATCGGAGTAAAGATCAACAGCAAGTATCCCTCACGAGGAAAAATTATAGACCAATATGTTTTGCTTTACTTCATTGACCAAAAACGAAACACTATTTTTTTATCTCACCTATTCCATACTAAAAGTGACTACGTCACTTTGTTACAAAAAGACAATAAAAAAAGCCCAAATACTTGAGACAACTTTCTTAATGTTATAAGCTCTGAAACATTAATTGTTGGTGATGTTTTGGTTTAAAAATACGATAAATATAATTTTTTACAACTATATTTCCTTTAGAAATGTTGATTTAATAAAGATTTAAACACTATAGAGTATGTCTTTGTAAAATACGGTTTAAAATTGGAGCAAGTAAAATGAAAAAATTACTGATTGGAATGATTGGAACTATTTTACTTTTGACAGGAGCTTTAAAAATGTCACAACCACTTAAAAAAAATACTCAATATAATGATTTGACTGTTAGATACTTTTTAGGAATAACTTTTCCTAAGTATAACCATCCTGCAAAATTGTATGATGAAATCAATTTAGATAAGGTAGACAATATCAGAAAAAGCAAAGAGACTATATCTTATTACATTGGGTTTTTTAAAGATGGAAAATTAATTAAATTTGAGAAATATAGTAATGATAATAAAATAATGGATTTTGTTTATGAATATGATGAGATGGGAAATCTGATCAAAATTTATAAAAATAACATTGAGGTAAGAAAACCGCTCCAAAAGTGAAGGGAGAAGAAAAAAACTGTTGCTTGTTAAATTGTTAAAGGAGGTTGTTATGCTTAGTTTTTATGATTGCGATAAAAATTTATCTGAAAATGATTTCAATGAGATTGAAAAAAATTTAGAAGTATCTTTTCCAGCTTCATTCAAGTCACATTACTTCAAATGGAATGGAGGTACTCCCAATCTTTCATGTTTTGTCAATGATAATATCGATTATGACTATATTGAAATTCGCGACTTCATTCCAATGAAATATTCTAAGCAGTTTGAGGATGATCCAGATTTTACATTGGAAGGAAGAGCTATAAATGAATGGACAGTTAATGAGTTACCTATAAATCTGATTCCTTTTGCTTTTGATTGGGGAGGAAATTACATCTGTTTAGAAAAAAATAGTTGGCAAATTATTTATTATGTAAGGGATGTATGGAGTGAAAATATATCAAGAGAAGCTAATTTTAAAAAAAATTCAATTATTATTGCGAAATCATTTGAGGAGTTTTTAAATTATTTAGAAGAAAATCCTGATGATTGATAAACTGGCGTAGCGTCGTATATATAGTAGGTGTAATAAGCCATAGCTCGCATGAAGCCTTCAATCTTGAAGAAGGATGTGTGCAGCTAGCCATAGCCCACTACTTCCACTGCGACCAAATCGGCATCCCAAGAGAGATGACCGACAAGGACGGCAATTTGTTGTGGTTCGGCAACTACACCGGCTGGGGTTGTCTGAAATATTTCTTCCCTAACAATCTAAGCCAAAACCGCCTACGAATACGGCCAAGACAGTCATACTCAAAAAATACAGGAACGTAAAAACAGATTAAACAACCTAAAAAAGAGCATAAAGAAAATTGCGTCACGAGTATTAAATAAAATTCAGATATTGAATTTATCAACTTAGAACTATAGGTATTGTTAATGAAAAAAGAATTATTATGTATTTTAAAAAAATATGAAACGCATCCTGATTTTTTGGGTGACACTATTGAAGATGTAAATCAAGTAGGTGGTATGGATGATACAGTTTTACATATTGCAGCCAGAAATAATTCTTTAAATGATGCTCTTGTATTTCTTCAAAATGGGGCATTGATCGATCTTAAAGGGGACTTAGGATATACTCCCCTACATTATGCATGCATGTTTGGAAATATAGAAATGGTGAAATTACTCCTTGACAATGGTTCTGATAAAAATATACAAAATGAATTTGGGGAAAATGCCCTTAGAATAGCAATTAACTCATCCAATGAAAATAAAGAGAAGATAGTTAAACTATTAAATAATTTTAAAAAACGTAAATAAAAAATAAATTATAAATCAATCTTGGTGGGCTATAGCATGCATGAACCCCCTAATCTTAACAATATGGTATTGAAGGAAATATGCTTCTATCAAAAAATTTATGGAGGATACTTTTGTGTTCAAATTAAAATTATTTCCCGAGGATTTTTTTAATCTATGTATTAAGCGTAAAGTAGAAATTAAAAAGTTAGATAAACTTCCTAAACTGGATAACAACTATTTGTTATTTATTGCTAACTATCAGGATGTAGAGATAATACCTGATATTTCTCTTTTTAATTATGAAGAAGCTTTAAATGAAAATAGATACTTAGAGTGTCATTATCCCGAAATATCAAGGTCTTTTTGGAGTATTGGACAAGCGGGGCAGGGAGATGGATGGTTTTTAAATAAAATAGATAATACCATTTTGCATTATAATCATGATAGTGGAGAATATACCAAATCTGGATTTACAAATTTAGGGATAGATTTCTCACAATTTATCCATTTGGCTCTCTTATACCGAGATTTAGAACACCTATTAGATGAAGGAGATACACTAACGGATAATATAAAAACTGAGTTTATATATTCAGTAAATAGTATAAGCAATAATTTGTTTAATGTTTATCCATTTAAGTATTTTTAATTGGAATATTCAATAAATTTATTAAGCAAGCCGTAGCCCACACAAAACTTTCAGTCCTGACGTATCATGTAAGTGGAGAACTGAAAGGGAGATACCCTCATGGCGTGCCCTTTAATATGTTTGGATTACCTGATTTTAGTCGTTATTCAGTGAAAAATGTTATTATTGGTAAGTCTATTAGTGAATATAAAGATTTTAAGAAAGCAAATATATTGGCTTTTGGAAAAAATAATCCTTTTCGTTCAAAAGCTCCTCCAGGTTTTGTTTGGCATCATGATACAGGAGGGGTGATGAGACTACTTCCTAAAGATATACATAAGTCTGTGAAACATACAGGCAGTGCGGTCCAACATCAAACAAGGAAGGGAAAAGGGAAAAGGGAAAAGGGAAAAGGGAAAAGGAAAACGTAAAGGAAAGTGTTAAATAACTTAGTAAAATTAGTATTAGGAGTAATTTAAAAATGAATATTAAATTTAAGAAATTTGGTTTGAGCCCAGATGACATACAACAGATGAAAAATTATGGAATTTTGCCAGATAAGAGGACTTTAAGAAGTTTAAGTAAAGCATATAATTCAATCAACCCTAGTATTGAAGATATTATTAAATTTCAAGATAAATTAGGTTTTAAGATTGATACGGATTATGTTGATTTTTTGCTTAAAAATAATGGAGGAGTTCCATCCAAGATTAGAATAAAAGGCAATAAGATGGTCATTGATCATTTTTTGTCTTTTAAGTCTGATTATAAACTTAACTCTATCATTGATATATATCCCGATTTTCAACAATATGGATTGCCTATTGCAAATACTCCTTCAGGTGATAGTATCATTTTATCTTCAGATGGAAAAATTCGTTTTTTTAATCATAATATCGACTCTATTGATGAAGAGATCGGAGTGATTGCAGATAATTTTTTAGAATTGCTTGAAAAATTATATTAGTAATCTATATTCTGTATAAAGCAAGCCGTAGCCCACACAAAACCTTAAGTCCTGACGTAGGGTATGTGCAGTACGCACGCACGCGGTTTCTGCTTTTCAGACGACCTCGAAGAGGAAATCGTATTCGTTTGGGACGGCAGATATACCCATATCTACACCGTTCCCGACAGCTACGATCCCTTTGCGCAAGTCCACGACTGGACAACCGAAGACGGCGAAAGCTGACAACAAACCCACTACTTCCACTGCTACCAAATCGGTGTACAGAGAGAAATGACCGATGGTGAAGGCAACCTGGTTTGGTTCGGGGATTATTATGGTTGGGGTAAACTGAAGAGCGAAACGAACGTAACGGGAACGGCGCACCAACCCTTCCGATTGCAAAACCAATATGCCGACCTCGAGACGGGGTTGCATTACAACTTCTTCAGTTATTACGAGCCTGAGGCGGGTCGGCTTGTTAATGAAGAGACCATATTCTCAAAAATGGTTGTAAAAATCTTCCAATAATTTAACATTCTATGCTACAGAAAAGGAAAAGTATTATGAAAATCTTTAATTGGGAAAAAAACAGAACTTTATATAGATATCTTAAGAATGGTGATTTATTTTGTTTTAAAATAGCTGATAAATTATTCGGTTACGGTAGAATAATCGCTAAAAATAAGCTTGGTGCCACTGTAGGAATTTTTGATTTGTTTACTTCAAGCCCAGTTGAGCTATTCGATTATAAAAATGCTGGAAATTACCCAATTTTATTCAAAACCGTTTTAGACTGTCATACCTTATTTGAATCAAAGCTAGAGTCAGACTGGCGGATAATTGCTCAAGATCCCGATTACCAAGATCCAACCCCAAGTGAAATTACTTCCATTAATCCTGCTTTAGGAGTGGCTCACAATGCAGATTTTTCCATTGCACAAAAAATAGATGAAGAGGAAGGTAAACAAAGAATATTCGAGAGAATTGAATTACGTGAAACACCAAGAAGTCATTATCATATCCTAAGTTTGCTTATTCGTTATAAACCAGAAATTTTTAATTTACCTATTGAATCATTTGCAGAATTTGGAGATTTTATTTCGGATGAGTTTCAAAAAATTCACCACCGGAATTTAAAAGCGTGAAAAGCAAGCCGTAGCCCACACAAAACCTTAAGTCCTGATGTGGAGTGTGTGCGGTACGCACGCACGCGGTTTTTGCTGTTTAGATGACCTCAATCTTCTCTTTGGGATCGTCTGAAAAAGGGCGAGAGGATTTATAAGGATGTATATCAGCCGTTCAGATTGCAAAATCAGTATTCTGATGAAGAAACCGGGCTGCATTACAACTTCTTCAGGTATTACAAGCCTGATACAGGTCGGTTTGTGAATCAGGACCTGATTGGGTTGTGGGGTGGGGAGAATTTGTATACTTTTTCTCCTAATACACAATCTTGGGTAGATTTTTTAGGTCTTCGCGGTGTTTATTTTTTTACAGACATGACCCAATCATATATTGGTAAAGGTCCTTTATCACGAATGAGACGATCAATTAGGTATAGAACTGGGCCTAAACAATCAAATCCAATGTCTAAACCTACTGCTTGTGTCCATGTTAAATTAAAAAGCGGTAAAATGGCACTTATGGTAGAAGCCTGATTAATGGCGATTCATAATGCAAAATTAAATCCATCATTTATGAACAAAATACTCTCAAATGGTGTAAAACTATATGCTGATAAAAATACTACTGCTAGAGAAAGAAATATAGCCGATCGTTATGCAAAAGTTACTCGAAAGGGAATTTCTTGGGATAGCAAACAAAGAAATGCACCTTGTTCAAGATGTTAACCAAGTGTTGACGGTGCTGGCGGTGTATATGATTAATGAAAGGATAAATTATGAATATAGAATTGCATATTGAAAAAGTACAATCTCTTTTAGATCAAATGGATCTACAAAAGAAATGTAAATTTTCAGCTTGGTGCTGTAATACACTACTTCTTGAGAAAAAGATAAAAGAAAATATGACTAAAATAACTAATTCAAACGAGAACTACCAACTCTGTGATGCTATTATTAAAGCTGGTTGGTATGATTTCTCCCAAATAAATATTGGAATCTCTCAAAAAGCTATAGAAGATATAAATTGGGATGATGATGACCCATTAAATGATATGGTAGAAACACAAGGAACTATAGAATTATTAGCTTCGATTCGAAATATGTTACTAGGTATACAACAAAAATCATCTGATAGTTATTACTTTGCTGCATGTGCTGAAAACGTAATTAACTGGAAAGATGCTTTAGCGAATTTCCCATACTCCGAAGATGGCAAAATAGAGGAGGAAAATTTAAAACGTGAATATGAAATTCAATTGTTATTTTTAGATGATTTAAGTAATAATCTAATTACTTTACAGGATCTTAAAAAATATAGATAAACAGATATAAGTCTAAGCAGCCTAAAATCGTTTAGTAAGCCGTAGCCTACACAAATACCTTCAATTCTGACGTAGGGTATGTGCAGTACGCACACAGTTTCTGTTTTTCAGACGACCTCGAAAATCAAACCCGCTTCGCTTGGGACGGGAGCCACCTCTTGCAAGAAATTAATTCGGCCAGCAGGTATACCTATATCTACACCAATCCTGACAGCTACGAACCTTTGGCACAGATACACAACCGGACCAACGAAGACGGAGAAAGCCATCAACAAACCCATTACTTCCACTGCGACCAAATCAGCATTCCGAGAGAAATAACCGATAAGGACGGAAATCTGGTTTGGTTTGGTGACTATACCGGCTTGTGCCACCTGAAAGGGGAGACGAACGTAACGGGAACGGCGCACCAGCCGTTGAGGTTGCAGAATCAGTATTACGATGAAGAGACCAGACTGCATTATAACTTGTTGCGTTATTACGAACCTGAGGCCGGGCGGCTTGTGAATCAGGATTCTATCTTACTATTAGGTGGGAGCAATTTGTATAGTTTTACTTCTAATACAAATACATGGTGGAATCTAACTCCTATGAAACACCCCCATGCTGGAACTATACACGGTACTGGGTCTGCTCTACGAACACATTTTCCATATAGCACCCCAACAGGAATAATTAACCAAATTGTTCCTAGATAATAGATATAAAAATTGAATGAAGGATATTAATTTATGGATAATTTCAAAAAAATTCTTGTAGATATACAAGATTTAATCAAATCTAGTAATGGAAACTTAATTAATTATGGAAAATCAAATTTTATTTTTAAAAAAAGATATGATGTTTCTTTAGATGAGATAAATGATTTTGAAAAAAAATATAAAGTCAAATTCCCTAAAATATATAGAGAATTTCTTCTAACAGTAGGATCTTGTACTTTGTTTCAAGATGAGTTACTACCTGGATTCGATTTTTTAGCTCCTAACGAGCTTTATGATTTTACACAACAAGTTTTTGAAGGAACTGATTGTAATTTATTCCCTAATATCTTAATTACTATTTCCATTCCAAGAACTGGCGAGCAAGCTGGTTTCCTTCTTACAAAAGAAAATGAAAATTTTGGTGTTTTTTTTCCTGATATTCCTCCTGAAGAGTGGGAAGAGGATACTGAATTTGAAAAATTTGAAGACTGGCTGGAAAACTTGATGAAAGAAAAACTAGAGGAAATTTAAAAAATTTTGAATAACCAATTGAAAAAAATATTTATTATTTAGAAAATCTAACAAAAATAATACCATGCCGTCTGAAAACACTATCCTAAACCTTTTCAGACGGTCTCGAAACCCCAACCCACTTCATTTGGGACGGCAGCCATTTGCTACAGGAAGTACACCTGAACAGCAGGTATACCTATATCTACACCAATCCTGACAGCTACGAACCCCTGGCACAGGTACATAACTCGACCAACGAAGACGGAGAAAGCCACCAACAAACACACTACTTCCAGTGCGACCAAATCAGCATCCTGAGGGAGATAACGGACATCCACGGCAATCTCTTATGGTACGGCGAATACACCACCTGGGGGCGTCTGAAAGAAGAAACCAAGGTAACGGATAGTGCTTACCAGCCCTTCCGCCTGCAAAACCAGTATGCCGACCGTGAGACAGAGCTCCACTACAAATTCTTCAGGTGCTATGAGCCTGACTACGGAAGATTCACCAATCAGGATCCGATTGGGTTGTGGAGTGGATTAAACTTTTACCGATTTGCGCCGAATACTCAAAGTTGGATAGATCCAAGTGTAAATATAACTTTTATACCGATTCTAATTGCGATGGGAGTGGTTACACTCCAGGTGCTGCAACGGATGCAAGTATGCAAGTCGCTTCTAATGTAATTAATGGTAAAGAATGGAATGATATTGATTATGGAAGTGTGGCACTTGGATCTGGTATCGGTGCGATAACATATCCTGTTTTAGACAAAGCTGCAAAATTATGTGTTGGCAAGTGTCAAGCAAAAAGTTTCTTTAAAGGGACAAGATACACAGAAAAAGTTAAAAACAGGCTTCATCAGGAGATTATCATAGTTGCCCTAAGGTTGTTGATAGTTTTTCAAGATATGGTAAAGTATCAAAAATTAAAGGTGATGATGGAATAACACGACAAAAACTAGAAATACCTGGAAGATATAAAGGAAAAGAAGGGGTTTTTGAATATATAAAAGAGTCAAATGGCAACATTAATCACCGTTTATTTAAACCTAATAAATAACAACTGGAGTATATTTATGAATAAATTAATTAGCATTTATATTAATAATGGAGTCAGTTTATTTGAACAAGGAGAAAATACTGTAATTATACCTATAGAATTATCTAATGATATTATAGATATTTTAGAATATTTAAATTTTTTTATTTTAGGAGGAGATTTATATAAAAAAAATAATAATAAATTTGAACATACTTATGATAATTGGTATTATGAAGGAAATATTCAAAGTGACAGTATTATAAAAACCAGAAAATATCTAGATAACTTTAAAAATAATCAAAATTTATATGTATCATTTGTTTTCAAATAAAACAATCAGCAAGCAGAGATTGAGTTAAGATCCTGGTTAAAGTGTCTGAAACAAAACCAACCGTACCAACGGCGACAAACTAGTCATGCCCAGCCACAAAAGCATACTTCCCCACACTGCCACCAAACCAGCCAGATCGCTGATACATTCCTCCTCGGCAAGTATGGAGCCGCAGCTTTTATTCCGACTAATACGGGATAGGCTGGCTCGGCGAATACTGGAGCGTGCTGGGTTGCTCGCACATCATCCGCAATGTGGCCGGATTGGTATCGGAAAAAGACGTAACATAGAAAGGTGCTAATATGGAAAAATATGAGGAAAAAGTAAAAAAGGAATTAGACAATTTAACAAATACACAAAGATTACTTTTTGGAGCATGTTGCATCGATAGAATTTTACATTTTATAGAAGATTTTGATAAGTTTTTAGAAGAAAATCATATTAAAAGAGTAACTAAAGAACCATATTTTTCCTTATGTACTGAGTTGCTAGATAGAATGTTTTTATATATTAGTATAAACAAAGAAATTTCTCCTGATAAGATTAAAAAAACGTTGAATATATTAAATGAAATTATTCCTGACACAGAGGATTTTTCAGATAACGTGGCTATATTTACACAAAATTCTATGATAGGATTATCATATCTATATGATTTCGTAAATAATAATGAATTAATTTTTATTATAAATTGTAGTGATAAAGTAATTGAAACAATTGATATTATGTATTACGAAACAGATTATGAACAGCTTGATATGTATTATGAAGAAGATTATAAAATACAATTTAATTGTATTGAAATGATAAAAACAGGGAAAGATATAGCCAAATTACGTAAATATAATCAATTAACTAGAGTAAATAACAAGCCGTAACCTGCGTACTGGGTGCGAAAGGTATGCATGCGTTTTTTTGTTCCAATAACCTCTCAGGCCGTCTGATTCCCAACCAATTGCAGCCAACTTTTAGACGGTCTTTCTCATTCTTGAACAATTCAACTTCTCACTAACGTTTACGACCACGACGGTAACCTGATATCGCCTATCGTAAGGGGATGGTCGATTGGAATAATCAAAAACAATCCTGCAAGAATTCTTGCAGGATTTTCTTTTATAGCAGACCTTCTAGAAGGCCCTTCATAAAGTTTTCAGAATTGAATTCACCGATATCATCGATTTTTTCACCAAAACCAATCAGCTTAACAGGGATATTGAGTTCCTCACGGATAGCAAGAACAACCCCACCTCGAGCAGTTCCATCAATTTTGGTTAAGACAATCCCTGTAACAGGAGTAATTTTTGAGAATTCTTTAGCTTGTACAAGAGCGTTTTGCCCAGTTGACGCATCAAGAGCTAGGAAGGTTTCATGAGGGGCTTCTGGTACAACACGTTTGATGATACGACCAATCTTTTCCAATTCTGCCATTAAGTTTTCTTTGTTTTGCAAACGACCAGCTGTATCAATCATCAAAATATCAATACCTTCTGCTACTGCTCGCTCCATCCCATCAAAGACAACGCTGGCTGGATCTGCTTTCTCAGGACCTGTTACAACAGGAACATCTACTCGTCGACCCCATTCTGCTAACTGAGCAACCGCACCAGCACGGAAGGTATCTGCTGCAACCAGCATGACTTTCTTGCCAGCTTGTTTGTATCGGTGTGCCAATTTCCCGATAGAAGTTGTTTTCCCGACTCCGTTGACACCTACAAAGAGCATGACTGTCAAACCATCTTGGAAGTTGATGCTTTCATTGTATTGTCCATCTTTCTCGTAAAGCTCCACCAATTTTTCAATGATGACACGACGAAGAGTATCCGGTTTCTTAGCATTTTCAAGCTTAGCTTCATAACGCAATTCTTCAGTAAGATTTGAAGCCACCTGCACGCCAACGTCACTCATGATAAGTAGCTCTTCTAGTTCCTCAAAGAAATCTTCATCTACAGAGCGGAAGTTGGCAAAGAAGGCATTCAAGCGTGCCCCGAATCCCGTACGCGTTTTCTTGAGACTGCGGTCATACTTTTCCTGTACAGTCTCTTGGACTTGAGGAGTTTCTTCGATTGCTTGGTTTGCTTCCTCTTCTACAAAAAACTCTGTTTCTGCTTCGTCAGATTGAGGCTGAACAATTTCTTCCTCGTCACTATCATTTGAAGGAATCTCTTCAACATGAGTCGATTCCTCTTGAGGACTATCTGCTTCTTGGACTTGATTTAACTCTTCTTGAGAAAGCTTCACTTCGTCAACTGGCTCAATGATAGGTTCTTCTAGAACCTCTGTTTCAAATAAGTCTTCATCATTTTCTTCGGCTAAGACAGTCCCATCTTGCTCTTTGACTTCGATATTTTCAGATTCTAGCGCCTCAGTTTGCTCGCTATCATCCGATAAATCAATGTTTTCTAGAGCCTCTTTGACAACATCTTCAATCTTAGGTTCTTCTATTTTTCCAAATAAACGGTCAAACAATCCCATTCTTTAGTTCTCCTTCAGTACGTATTTTTCAATTGCCCAGGCAACAGCTTCCTCGTCATTGGTCATTGGCGTTACCACATTGGCCACTGCCTTAACTGCTGGAACTGCATTTTGCATGGCTACACCGAGGCCTGCCCACTCAATCATAGAAAGGTCATTGGCCTCATCTCCACAGGCCATCACCTGACTTCGATCAATCCCTAGGTGCTCAATCAGTTTGGCTAAACCAGTCGCCTTATGGACATTCTTTGGTGACCATTCTAGCAAGAGTTCACGAGATTTAAAAATCTCATACTGGTCGTATAATTCTGGTGAAATCTTTTGAATAGCCGCATCCAAAGGCTCCTGAGGAAAGGCCGTCACACACTTATTGTATGTTACCTGACTAGACAAGTCTTCAAAAGCAATTGGAAGAAAGGTTAGAGCCGGGTTAAACTGGGCATATAAACTTTCTTGGTCGGATTGGATCTGGTAAACTGTTCCTTCTGAAATGGCATCTAAGGGGATTCCTAGTTTTTCAGTTTCTTCATAAATACGTGTCACATCATCAATTGAAAAGACTGTCTTATCAAGAATCTCACCCGTATTTTTTTGGACTAAGCCTCCATTAAATGTAATGGTATATTCATCCGCATGACCATCTGTACCAAGCTCTTTCAGGAAGAAATCCATGGCCTTGAGGGGACGTCCAGTTGTCAGTACTACTTTGACACCTTGTTCACGCGCAGCTTTCAAAGTTGCCTTGGTACGATCCGTCAATTTCTTGTCTGTCGTCAGCAAGGTTCCATCTAAGTCTAGGGCAATTAATTTAATATCTACCATTACAATCCCTCCATATAAGCGATAACTGATTGGTCCTTATGATGACCGATAACTGTTTCAGCTAGTTCCAAAATCTCTGGGCGAGCATTTTCAGGCGCAACTGGATGACCTACGACCTGCATCATGTGAAGGTCATTGAGATTATCACCAAAGGCCATCACTTGGTCCATATCCAAATTTAACTTCTTAGCTAATTCGACAATCGCAACTCCCTTGTCCACATAATCAAGGACAATGTCAATAGATTCAAACCCTGTCGTCATAGCCTTAACACTAGGCACATGTTCATTGACCCAAGCTTCACCTAGATCAACTGTCTCTTCTGTAAAGTTAGTTGTGAATTTGAAAATCTCATCTGTAATATCTTCTATGCTAGCTACTTTTTGAATATTCTCATTGTAATGATGACTAAACATGAGATAGGTTTCATCTACCGTATCTAGGACATAGCAAGCTTTCTTACCAGTCAAGAGCATCTTCTTCTCATCAAAATAAGGTGAAGTTTTTAATCTTTCAAAAGTTGATAGGTAAAAATCTCTCGGCATGGTCGCTTCATAGAGGTCTTGTCCATGAAAACAAACCAGACTACCATTTTCAGCGATAAAAATAATCTCATCTTTAACATCCGCAAAATGCTTCTCTAAAGACAAAAGACCTCGGCCAGAAGCTACAGCAAAGTAAATCCCTTTTTCTTTATATGAATGGAGCAGTTTTTTTAAACGCTCCATATCAAATTGGCCAGCTTCATCCAGAAAAGTCCCGTCCATATCCGTTGCGACTAGTTTAATCATAAATACTCATATTCTCCAGTTATAAATCTATCTTCTATTATACCATAGAAAAAGTAAAAAAAGACGTGCTGAATTAACACGTCCTTGTATTCTATAAATCAATCTGTAGGGCTATTTTAAGGTCAGGCTGATTTGCTTATACTCTTTAGTTAATCAGCGATTGCGGAAAATTATCAATCTTTGGCTGAGACATATTTGTCACAATCATAAATAGCATATAGTTCTTGACATATAGACTTGTATATGAAAAAATACTTGTTGGAGGCTGATAATATGACTGAAAAAATCAAAAACTGGGTTAATATTTGCGTTTTGAAAAATCAAGAAATTTTATTACTTAATAGACTGCACGATAATTTTTCTGGCTGGATTCCACCAGGGGGAAAAGTAGAATTCCCTGAAAGTTTTTTTGAAGCTGCATTACGGGAACTTAAGGAAGAGACTGGACTCACTGCATTAAATCTTGAATTAAAGGGAATTTCAGGCTTTACTAATTCAATTGGTAATGAGAGATTTGTCTTCTATGACTTTTTATGTACTCAGTTTACTGGTGAACTAAGCACATCCGATGAAGGTGAGCCAAAATGGTGGAATCTAAAAGAAATTGATAGAATACCAATGCAAGATGAAATAAGAAAAAGGCTACCCCTTTATTTAAGAAAAGGAAGCTTTGAAAGTATTAACTATTGGGATGATAACAAGAAATGCATTAGTGAAAACAAAACAATTCTATTTGACTAATATTCTATACGGTATAATAAAATGCAAAAATCTCAATCCATTAATAATTTTTGTATTCTTTAGTATCCAACACAATCTGTCTTTAATAACACATAGTTTAATATTTTACAAAACAAGGGTATCTAATAAAATCATCTACTCTAATCTAACAACTTTTTCCTTGTATCTATAGATAGCTAAAAAGCCTTGGAATCATTCCAAGGCTTTCTCTATATTCTATTGTATCTATAGAGCCAGTCCTTATTAAAAATATAAGCCTCTCTCCACACTTTCCTGAATCAAATCTTCTGTCAGTTTCCATAATTCTTCCGATTCAGCTTTTATGAACTTTTTCTTTTCTAATACCATATCTGTACTGATATTATCAGGATTATAATTGAATTCTGATACTTCCAAGTGATTTATCAGCGGTACTAATGCGTCGATAACTCTTGCAAATCTTGCCTCAGAACTCTGCCCTTTTTCAAATTCCAACCAAGAATATTTCATTTGTAAATATTTTTCTTCTGGAAGGATGCTCATAGTTTTTTCTATAGATTCTAGCTCTCTACCATGAGAATGAACTTTATTTTTATCATCAAACACCCAAGTATCTCCGGCATAAATCTCACCTAGATCATGAATCAATAACATAGAAATAACCTTTTCCATATCCAATTTTTCAGGATAATAATCTTGAAGAACCATCGCAGCTATGGCACCCTGCCAAGAATGCTCGGCACTATTTTCAAATCTTCCATCAAGAGTTCTATTAAATCTTGTTACTGCCTTTAATTTCTCTATTTCTTTAATAAAATCGACTGAATTCTTTAAATTACTCATTGTTGCTCCTATCTTATTTTAAATTTTAGATATAATACCAAAAAATAGTAATTTCATCAAATATTTCCCGTATTTGCAAAAAATAAAATAGCGCCTAATCCACACGAGATTAAACGCTGATAAAATGACTATTTTAACTTTATTTACGAGTTTGGAATCAAACTTTCAGTCATACATCAATTCAAGGTTCTCTTATCCATATTTGGCAAAGAGAGCTTGAATTTAATAATACAAAGTCGAATCACAAAGCCAACTATTGAGAGGATGATAAAGGCGGTGATTCTTGGAAAGTGAAGAACAAAGGCCAGCCAATAATAAATCACTCCAATTACGAAAGATAGAAGAGCATAGATATCTTCTTTTAGAACACTTGGAACTTCATTGATCAAAAGATCTCGGATAATACCGCCACCAGCACCTGTTAAACAGGCCAAAATCCCTGCAGACATTAAATTCAATTTACTATCAGCTAAGGCTGTAGCCCCGATTAGAGAGAAGATAATCAATCCAATCGAATCAAAGATGAGATAGGCTTCTCTCAGCCATTTATAGAATTTTTTATCTTGACTTGCATTGGCTTGTTTTGAAGTCACAAAGACATACATGATAACCGCTACAAGGATAGAGACATAAATCGGGCTAGGTTCAGCAAGGGATGAGGGGAAACGACTGATAATAGAATCTCTCAAAATCCCTCCGCCTACTGCTGTTACAATGGCCAATAAACTAATGCCGAAAATATCTAATCGTTTATCAAAACCTTTGATGGCTCCTGACGCCGCAAAAGCTATTGTCCCAATATAATTACAAATCATTAAGAATAGGTCAAAATCCATGTAAGCTCCTCAATTTATTTTTGTAACCTTTCCGACTTCTTGAAGGTCATTCTACATGCTCTAGTTTGAAATGTTATATTGAAAACAAACTAAGCATCCATATTCTCTAAATCTTTTAGTTTAACAGAGACAATCTTAGAAACGCCAGATTCTTGCATGGTTACCCCATAAATAGAATCTGCGGCTGCCATGGTTCCCTTACGGTGGGTAACAACGATAAACTGGCTATCCTTGTCAAATCGGTTGAGATAATCTCCAAAGCGTTTAACGTTAGCTTCATCGAGTGCAGCCTCTACTTCATCCAAAATAACAAATGGAATGGTCTTGACACGAATGATTGAGAAAAGAAGAGCCAAAGCTGATAGAGCTTTCTCTCCACCACTCATGAGGTTGAGAGATTGGATTTTCTTACCCGGAGGTTGGACAGAGATTTCAACACCCGCCGTCAATAAATCTCCCTCAGTCAGGATTAGATCCGCTTGACCACCGCCAAACATCTGCTTAAAGGTCACTTTGAAGGATTCACGAATGGCTTCAAAGGTTGATTTGAAGCGTTCCTTCACTTCATCGTTCATCTCTGTAATAGTTTCAAGAAGAAGATTTTTAGCCGAAAGAATATCATCACGCTGACTATTCAAGAATTCCAAGCGTTCATGAACTTCGTCAAACTGCTCAATGGCATCCAGATTGACTGGACCAAGTGAACGGATCGTTTTTTCCAAATCCTTGACCTCTTGTTCAGCCATAGCTAAATCTTCTAACTGGTTGGCTTGCTCCAAAGCTTCTGTATAGCTCATCTGATATTCTTCAGTCAGTTGGCCTTGAAGATAACGAAGGCGTTCCGTAATTTTCTCTTTAGTCGCTTCCGCTCGAGTTTGCTTACGAATCCATTCTTCATTTTGCTGACGCGCTTGTTCTAAATGACTAGCGATATCATCCAACTGACCTTCGATATCATCTAGTTCAAACTGCTTACGAATGAGTCCTTGTTGAATGTCTTCCTTCTGACTCTTGGCTTCTGTTTCCTGCTTTGTCAAAAGTTCCGTATCAACTTTTTCAAGATTATCTACTTTTTCTTGCAAAAGACGCTCAATCTCTTCTTGCTCCATATCAAGGTATTCAAGCTCTTTATTGATCCGCTCAATATCCGCAACTTCATAACGTTTTCGCCCTAACATTTCTGTTTTGTGGAGACGTTCTTGAGAAAGTTTTTCCTGCAAGCTTTGATAACGTTCCTGAATAACATTTTTATTGGACTTGATTTCTTCGATTTCTGATTCTAGCTTTTGCTTTTCAGTTGCGATGATTGAAAGACGTTCTTGGCATTTTTCTTTTTCAGCTTGCCAATCTCCACCTCTTAGATTGTTTAATTCTTTTTCTTGAAGATCTAAAAGTGTTTCGAGTTCTTCAACTTGCTGGCAAGTTTGTTGATAAGCCAGATACAAGCCTTGCTCTTCTATACGAGCTTGCTCTCCTTGAGACTTAATGGTTTCCAAAGTTTGAGCAAGGTTAGCTAACTTTTCTTGGAGTGATTTCAGATTTTCTTCTTCCTGACTAAGAAGCTTTTCTTCTTGAGCAATTTCTTTTTGCAACTGCTCCAATTCAGGCTTGATAAAAATACTGTTGTTTTGACGATTGGCACCACCAGCATACGAACCACCAGTGCGCAATTCTGTGCCATCGAGGGTTACCATCCGAACTTGATAACGCACCTTACGAGCTGCATCACGCGCATGCTCCACCGTATCAAAGATAGCTGTTGTAGCAAGCAAGTTTTTAAAAATAGCTTCATGCTTTGCATCAAAAGTAACCAATTCATCTGCCATGCCAAGAAAACCTGGACTTGAGGCAATCACATCTTGGTTCTGACTAGAAATGCTACGAGCCTTGATGGTTGTTAAAGGTAGGAAAGTCGCACGACCAGCTCGGTTTCGCTTAAGGAAGTCGATAGCCTTAGTCGCTGCCTGTTCATCTTCAACGATGATATGTTGGCTACTTGCACCGAGGGCAATTTCGAGGGCTGTCTGATAACGAACATCAAAGGTTAAATGTTCACTGACCGCTCCGACAATACCACCTAGGCGATTTTTTTCTTGTAGAACACTCTTAACACCCGCATAGAAATTACTATGGTTTTTAAGAATGTTTTCCAGACTTTGCGCCTTAGCCTGCTTGTTTTTCAGACTATCCAAACGGTCAAAGAGTTGATTTTGCTGACTTTGATAAGCCTGTTTTTGTTCTTCTTCCTGTTTAGCATGTGCCTGATAGTCAGCAAGTAAGGTTTGTACTTTTTCTTTCGCTGTTTTTAGGGCAAGCTCTTGCTCAGCAGCCTTAGACTTGGCAGAAGCCAATTGTTCCTTCAAGGACGCTAATTGTTCTTCTTGCTTTTGAGTCTGTTGGCGACTATTCTCAAGGTCATTTTCAATCCGTGTCAGCTGGTTAGAGACATCTGCTTCTTCCTGCAGGAAAGCAACAAATCGCTCACGCAGTTGCTCAATCATCTGGTCAGGATTATCAGAAAATGCTGCTAACTCAGCTTCTAAACGATTGAGCTCCTTGGTATTGGCAGCTAGATTTGCTTCTAACTGAGCCAGATTTGCTTCTTTTTCTTCCTTCTCTTGAATGAGAGCAGTTCTCTTTTCGTCCAAACCAGCTAAACGAGCTTGAGCCTCTTGTTGATTGAGAGCAATCTGCTCAGTCTCTAGTTTAGATAAGGCCAATTTACGTTCCAAATCACTAATCAAAGCGGTCAAATCCATCAAACTAGTTTGATCTTTAGCCATCTCTGCTTGTAAATCTTGACGTTTCTTTTTGAGAGTTTGATTTTCTTCTTCTAACTCTTGACGCTTTTGGTAATAACTAGTGAGAAGTTCTTGAACTTGGTTTAACTCTTCTTCTGTGATGTCCAATTCAGCCTTATTGGCTTGAATTTGTGCAACCAAAACATCTAAGTAGATGGCCTTACGTTGACCGTCTAGTTCTATAAATTTACGGGCTGTTGCTGCTTGCTTTTCTAATGGTTTGATTTGATTATCTAACTCATAGATGATGTCTTCCAAGCGGTCTAAGTTGTCTTGAGTTTGTTGCAGTTTACTTTCTGTCTCTTTGCGACGAGTTTTATATTTTAAAACTCCGGCAGCTTCTTCAAAGATCGCGCGACGTTCTTCAGGCTTAGAGTTGAAAATTTCTTCGACCTTCCCTTGGGAAATGATAGAGAAAGAATCACGTCCAAGACCGGTATCTAAGAAGAGGTCATGAATATCACGAAGACGGACTTTTTTCCCGTCAATCTTGTATTCACTGTCTCCTGTACGGTAGATATGACGCTCCACCTTGATTTCCTGTCCAGCATCCTTAATAAAGCCATCCTGGTTATCTAGAGTAACTACTACAGAAGCATAGTTTAAAGGTTTTCTACTTTCAGTCCCTGCAAAGATAACATCAGGCATCTTCCCACCACGAAGACTTTTGACACTTGATTCACCCAGAGCCCAGCGTAAACTCTCTGTTATGTTAGATTTTCCAGAACCATTTGGTCCTACAACCGCTGTAACTCCCTGGTCAAAAACAACCTTGGTCTTATCAGCAAAGGACTTAAACCCCTGAATCTCAATTTCCTTTAAATACATGAATCCAGCCCTTTCTCAACTGCATTTTTAGCGGCTTCCTGTTCGGCCAATTTTTTAGAACGTCCTTGACCAGTACCTAAACTTTTCCCCTCAACAAGGACTTCGACCTTAAACATCTTATCATGGGCAGGTCCAATTTCTGAAATCACATGATAGCGGATATCAACATCACCATTGACTTGGAGTAATTCTTGGAGGTGAGTCTTGTAGTCTTTAATCATCTCAAAATCACCTGCTTCCACCTTGGGAATCATGACCTGATAGATAAACTCTTTTACCGTAAGTAGATCCTTATCTAAAAGCAGGGCACCCAAAAAGGCTTCGAAAGCATCTCCCAAGATGGTATCTCGATTACGGCCTCCAGATTTTTCCTCTCCCTTACCTAGCTTGATAAACTGGTCAAACTGGCAGTCACGGGCAAAACCAGCTAAACTCTCTTCACGTACAATCATGGCACGGAGTTTAGACAGGTCACCTTCTGGTTTTTTAGGATACTTTTTGTACAGATATTCTGAAATCAATAATTGCAGAACAGCGTCTCCTAAAAATTCCAAGCGTTCATTGTGTGAAATTTTTAAGAGGCGGTGCTCATTAGCGTAACTAGTGTGAGTAAAAGCTGTTTCAAGTAACTGTTTATCTGAAAAAACAAGCCCAAAACGTTGCTCTAACACGGTTTCTAATTTTTTCATAAGAACCTCTTTCTAAAACATTATAATACACTCCATTATACCAAAAAAAGGTTTCTTAGTCAGAAAATAACAGTTAAAATCCCTTTTTCTCACTTATGTCTAAAATCAATCCATTACTAGCAGTTCAGGATTTTTTTTGGTATAATAAATCTTATGGAAATTGAAAAAACCAATCGAATGAATGCTCTGTTTGAATTTTATGCAGCCCTTTTGACTGATAAGCAGATGAACTATATCGAGCTCTACTATGCAGACGACTATAGCTTAGCTGAAATTGCGGAAGAATTCGGCGTCAGTCGCCAGGCTGTTTATGACAATATCAAACGAACTGAAAAGATTCTGGAAGACTATGAGATGAAGCTTCATATGTACTCTGACTACATTGTCCGCAGTCAGATTTTTGACCAGATCCTAGAGCGTTACCCAGAAGATGCTTTTCTACAAGAGCAAGTTGAGATTTTGACCAGTATTGATAATAGGGAGTAATCATGGATAATCTTGTTGTCTATAAAGGAATACCTTGTAAACTATTAGCTGCAGAGCCCCCCTTCCCTACAATACTACAAATTCTCTCACCTGATTCTATCCCCCAAGCCCTTAAAGAAGGTTTTAGCTGTTGGGGATATCCAAATGAAATCATGAAAGAGGTCACACCCGAAGAACTAGAGTGTTTGCAACATTTCGGACGATTTCCACTGAATTGAATAAATAGGAGAAAAATATGGTATTTGAAAATTTAACAGAACGTTTGCAGAACGTCTTTAAAAATCTACGTAAAAAAGAAAAAATCACAGAGAGTGATATCCAAGAAGCAACCAAGGAAATTCGTTTGGCTCTTTTAGAAGCCGACGTTGCTTTGCCTGTAGTTAAGGATTTTATCAAAAAAATTCGTGAACGCGCGGTCGGGCATGAAGTCATTGATACCCTCAATCCCGCTCAACAAATCATCAAGATTGTTAATGAGGAATTGACAGAAGTCCTTGGTTCAGACACAGCTGAGATTATCAAGTCTCCTAAGATTCCTACAATCATCATGATGGTTGGTTTGCAGGGTGCTGGTAAAACAACCTTTGCTGGAAAATTAGCTAACAAACTTAAAAAGGAAGAGGATGCTCGTCCTTTGATGATTGCGGCTGACATTTATCGTCCTGCGGCTATCGACCAGCTCAAAACACTGGGACAACAAATTGATGTTCCTGTCTTTGCTCTTGGCACTGAAGTTCCTGCGGTTGAGATTGTTCGCCAAGGTTTGGAGCAAGCTAAAGCCAACCATAACGACTATGTTTTGATTGATACGGCCGGTCGTTTGCAAATTGACGAACTTCTCATGAATGAGCTCCGTGATGTTAAAGCTCTAGCTCAACCAAATGAAATTCTTCTTGTCATCGATGCCATGATCGGTCAAGAAGCTGCTAACGTTGCGCGTGAATTTAACGCACAATTAGAAGTTACTGGTGTCATCCTTACTAAGATTGACGGGGATACTCGTGGTGGTGCAGCCCTTTCTGTTCGTCACATCACTGGAAAACCAATCAAATTCACCGGTACTGGTGAAAAGATTACTGACATTGAAACTTTCCACCCTGATCGTATGGCTAGTCGTATTCTCGGTATGGGAGATATGCTGACTCTGATTGAGAAAGCTTCCCAAGAATACGATGAGCAAAAAGCCCTTGAAATGGCTGAAAAGATGCGAGAAAACACCTTTGATTTCAACGATTTCATCGATCAGTTGGATCAGGTGCAAAATATGGGGCCAATGGAAGATTTGCTCAAGATGATTCCTGGCATGGCCAACAATCCTGCCCTTCAAAATATGAAGGTGGATGAAAAACAAATTGCTCGCAAACGTGCCATTGTCTCATCTATGACTCCTGAAGAACGTGAAAATCCAGATTTGCTCACTCCAAGCCGTCGTCGTCGTATTGCAGCTGGTTCTGGTAATACCTTTATCGATGTCAACAAGTTTATCAAAGACTTTAACCAAGCCAAACAACTCATGCAAGGTGTCATGTCTGGCGACATGAACAAGATGATGAAGCAAATGGGCATCAACCCTAACAACCTTCCTAAAAATATGCCTGGTGGCATGGATATATCAGCCCTTGAAGGAATGATGGGACAAGGTGGTATGCCGGATATGTCTGCTTTTGGAGGAGCTGGAATGCCTGATATGAGCCAGATGCTCGGTGGGGGCCTCAAGGGTAAAATCGGTGAATTTGCCATGAAGCAATCTATGAAACGCATGGCCAACAAAATGAAAAAAGCTAAGAAAAAACGCAAATAAAAAGGACACGATTGAGTCCTTTTTTATTTTTTTCGAAGTTTCTCCAAAGTCTCTTTGAAGATAGCTGGAATATCAGAAGTAAATTCCATAGTTTCGCCTGTTCTTGGATGGGTAAATCCTAACGTCTTGGCATGGAGAAATTGTCCATGACCTTTCAAGGTTTTACGAGGGCCATAGACCTCATCCCCAGCAACAGGATGCCCAATATAAGCCATGTGTACACGGATTTGGTGAGTTCTTCCTGTTTCTAGTTGCAATTCTAATAAAGAATAGTCACCAAAACGTTCTAATACTTGGAAGCGTGTCACTGCTGGTTTCCCTTTAGCAGTCACAGCTTGTTTCTTGCGGTCTTTTTCGCTACGTCCAATTGGTGCCTCAATGACTCCACGGTCGTTGGGAAGATTCCCATGAACAATAGCCCAATATTTACGAAGAGATTTTTTGTCTTTCAATTCTTGGGCGAGCGCCATGTGAGCATCATCATTTTTGGCAATCATCAAGAGACCTGATGTATCCTTATCGATACGGTGGACAATCCCTGGACGCAATACACCATTAATACCAGATAGATCTTTGATGTGATACATCAGGGCATTAACCAAGGTACCACTGGTGTGACCAGCACTTGGATGAACAACCATACCCTGAGGTTTGTTAACTACTGCTACATCCTCATCTTGGTAAATGATTTCTAACGGAATATCTTCAGCCACATACTCCAGAACCTCTGGTTCGGGAACTTGATAAGTGACAACATCCCCTTCTTGGACCGTATACTTGGCTTTTTTTACCTGGCCGTTAACCAGGACTTGACCTGACTTGATTTGTTCGTTGGCGAGAGTACGTGACAGTTCTGTCAGATCTGACAAGGCCTTATCTAAACGTACCCCGCCTCGTTCAATTTTAATTTCCATTCATTTCCTCTTTTAGCATTGCAATCATTAGTACGATAACACCAACTGTCAGATAACTATCGGCTACATTGAATATGGCAAAATTGACAAAGTCTAAGTGGAACATATCCACGACAAATCCTTGGCTAATACGATCAATGAAGTTTCCCAGACCACCTGCAATAATCAGAACCAATCCAAAGACTGTCCAGAGGGAATCTTCTATATGCTTGTGCAAATACCAAATAGCCCCTGCCATAACTACTAGTGTAATCACTGTAAAAAACCACTGTTGATCTTGAAGCATAGAAAAGGCAGCCCCTCTATTTTGCAGATAGGTTAAACTAACTAGATTTGGGATCCATGATTTAACTTCACCTAGAGCAATATTCTGAACGACATAAGCTTTTACCAGTTGATCTAAGACGATTAAGGCCGCTATAATCCCTGCTACTATTCCTCTTTTTTTCATGCCTTCCTCTTCTGATCAAAATACTCTTGCATAACCTCTACGAATAAAGTTCCTGCTTGACTCAATTCAACCTCTTCACGCTTGACATAAACCATGCGATTATTGAGATTATCATTTAGTGGAATAACAGTAATTCCATTAACACTATCGCTATCTAAGAATCCAGAACCAGTCGCATAAGCATTTGTTCTTTCAAGAATTCCATTTAAAGTAGCGCGGTCTGTTACGTTAAACATCTGAGAGCTGGCACTGGTATCCACAAAGTTTTCTGAGTAATAGAGATATTCATCCTTTTCTTGTGTGAAACGAACTGTTGGCAATTCAGCCAAATCATCCATGACCAACTCTTTTTTCTTAGCCAAAGGATGTCCTTCACGTAGATAAATGTGCGTTTGAAAAGGAATTAACTCAATTACTTCTAGGCCTAATTTTTCAACCCGCTGCATGATGCCCTTTTGGTTTTGATTATTAAGGTAAATAATCCCAATTTCACTGTGTCCTTGAGCTACTTCATCCAAAATCTGAACAGTTGTAGACTCAAAAATACGGAAATTCTTATACTCCGGGTACTGTTGAGAAAAAGCTGTAATAGTCGGTGGCAAGAAATCATAGTGCTGGCTGGCTATTGAAAACTCATCCTTTTCCTCTTCGGGATTGGCATACTGATTCTGGAAAACATCAAAACCTTTGACCAATTCTTGGGCCTTTTCATAAAATTCCATACCTCGACGTGTAAGGAAGGTACCTGAACTAGTTCTACGGAAAATCTTGAACCCTAACTCTTTCTCCAAATCTCTTACAGAAATAGATAGACTGGGTTGGCTAACGTACATTTTCTCAGCCGCTTCACGAAAAGTACCACTATTTGCAATAGCAACAACATAACGTAATTGTTGAATATTCATGACTTCTCCTTCGTTTTCTATCCTTTCATTATACCATAAATCAAGTCTATCCAACAAAGGAAAATTATGTGTCCTAGACTTCTTAGCAAAGTAAACAAAAAACACCTTTAAAGCTAGACCCAAGATCCAACTAAAAAGGGGTGTTATCAAATGCGATTATTTAGCTGCTGCGTAAAGCTCGTCTACTTTATTCCAGTTAATAACTGAGAAGAAAGCTTTGATGTAGTCAGGACGAACGTTGCGGTATTTCACGTAGTAGGCATGTTCCCAAACGTCCAAGCCCAAGATTGGTTTTTTACCTTCTGAGATTGGTGTGTCTTGGTTTGCTGTTGAAGTCACTTCAAGTTTACCTTCTTTGTTAACAACCAACCATGCCCATCCAGAACCGAAACGAGTTGTTGCTGCTGCAGTGAATGCTGCTTGGAATTCTTCGAATGAACCAAATGTTGCATCGATTGCTGCTGCAAGTTCTGCTGAAGGAGCTGTTTTTTCAGGAGTCATCAATTCCCAGAAAAGAGCATGGTTCAAGTGGCCACCACCATTATTGATAAGAGCTTGACGAATATCTGCAGGGATAGATTCAACATCTGCAAGCAAAGCTTCAAGGTCTTCACCAATTTCAGGGTGTTTTTCAAGAGCTGCATTTGCATTATTTACATATGCTTGGTGATGTTTGTCATGGTGTAAATGCATTGTTTCAGCATCAATATATGGTTCCAAGGCGTCGTAAGCGTATGGAAGATCTGGTAAGATAATAGCCATCTGTAGTACCTCTTTTTCTTTCTATATAAAAATGATAACGCAAACAACCTTTTTTTTCAAGTTATTTGCTCAATTTGACTGACTTGCAATCTGTAATAAAGCCTTCTCAAACAGGTAGCCTTTCTCATAAACACCTGTCTTAATTTGATAATCTGCTTGGATAAGATAACGAATAGAATCCTGCAAGAAAGTCAAAGACAATCCACGCGTGTCACGCAGGGCAAACTTAATTTGATAGGGATTAGGATTGCGCCCCAGATAGTGACCTAAACTGCTGACCATCTGAGATTCTGTCTGACCAGACTCTTGCAAAATTTTTACTTGCGTATAGAGTCTGAACTGCCCCAACATGATAGCAATCAGTTTAATCTCATCTTCTCCTTGCAAGGTCAAATCCTTGACCAAATCTCGAGCCTGATCAATCTTCTTAGTCAATATTAACTGGGTCAAATCAAAGATATTATCCTGTAGTGTCTTTGGAATAGCTTCAACAATATCTTCTTCAGTAATGATACCTGAATCTTTATAAGACTGTAAGAAGAGCAAGTTTTTCTGAATTTCACTGAATTGAAAACTAGATTTGATAAGCAAGTGTTCAAAGGATTTTCCATCAAAGGTAAGTCCTTGTTCCTGGGCCCACTTTTGAAAATACGCTCGTATCTCTTGCTCTTTAGGCTCAAGAGCTTCAAATACTGTTGCATCCCTCTTGAGCAATTTGACCAAACGTCTCTTACTATCCAACTTGCCTTCAGTAAAGATTACTAATTTGCTTGAAGGTAAAGGATTTTCCAGATAGTCTTCAAAGGACTTGAGCTCATCATCAGTTAAATAGCGTTTTTTTGCTGTCGTTATATCGAGAAAATGATCTAAAATAACAATTTTTTCATCGGCAAAGAAAGGAAGACTGACCAGCTCTAGTTCCAAGCTTTTATAGTCTACTTCTTTCATATCAAAATAAGCAAAGTTCAAGTCCGCAGGATCGTAGCCTATTTGCTTTAGAACTTGTGTTTTCATGATGTCGTACTGTCCTTGATCAGTTCCTGTAAACAGGGTCAAACTAGGAAGGTTCGCTAAGGATAGCTTTCGACTTTCTTCTATGGCTAGCATCTTTTCTCCTTTCTTGTTAGTTTAGTTTCTATTTAATCCATATAATTCAATTTTCCACGGAAATCTTCTAGGCTTTCGTAACCTTTTTCCACCATGATTTCTTTGAGTTCCTTGGTAATACGCTCAAAAGCACCGACTCCTTCTTTATGAAGGGTAGTTCCTACTTGCACCATGCTGGCACCACAAAGGATATGTTCAAAGGCATCACGACCGGTTAAGACTCCACCAGTTCCGATGATTTGAATTTGAGGATTTAAACGTTGATAAAAGGCATGAACATTAGCAAGGGCGGTTGGTTTGATATACTCTCCACCAATCCCACCAAAACCATTCTTAGGACGAATCACGACAGACTCATCTTCTATATAAAGACCATTTCCGATAGAGTTAACACAGTTGACAAACTTGAGTGGGTATTTGTTAAAAATCGCTGCTGCTTGGTCAAAGTGAACAATATCAAAGTAAGGTGGGAGCTTGATTCCTAGAGGTTTTGTAAAATATTCAAAGACTTCTGACAAGATACGATCTGTTGTTTCAAAATCATAGGCAATCTGAGGCTTGCCAGGAACATTAGGGCATGAAAGATTCAGTTCTGTCAGACCGCGGAAACCACTTTCTTGAACCTTTTTCAAGATGGTATGAGTTTCCTCTGGAGACATTCCAACTAAAGATAGAAAGAAAGTACGGTTGGGTTCTTTCTCTTGTAATTCCAATAGATAGTTCAAGTAATAGTCTAAACCATTATTTGGTAACCCCATAGAGTTAATAGAACCAAGTGGAACATCTTGATAGCGTGGTTCAGGATTTCCCTGACGAAATTCCAATGTTGCTGTCTTAGTGACAAAGGTTCCTGCTGCTGAATGTTTGACACCTTCTAATTCCTCAATTGTCATACAGGCAACACCTGCCGCATTCATCAAACAATTGTCAAACTCAAAACCAGCGATCTGTGTTTTAGTTGATACCATGATTCTATTCCTCCGAATTCCTTTATATCTCTACTATTATACCATACTTTGATAGGAGCCCTTTCATAAAAGTGGGTCTATAAAAAGCTTTGCTGATTCATCTAAAAAAAGGAGCAGATTCAAATTGAAAGAATTTTTAGAAAATTTGTGTTTTTTCCTTTACACTGAAAATTTTTTCTGCTATAATGTCTCATGTAATAAAATATGACAACAAAAAAGGAGAACGATATGACATCTGCTAAAGAATATATCCAAAGCGTGTTTGAAACTGTAAAAGCTCGTAACGGGCATGAGGCTGAATTTCTCCAGGCGGTTGAGGAATTCTTCAGCACATTGGAGCCTGTCTTCGAAAAACACCCTGAGTATATTGAAGAAAATATCTTGGCACGTATCACTGAACCTGAGCGCGTGATTTCTTTCCGTGTTCCTTGGGTTGACCGTGACGGTAAAGTTCAAGTGAACCGTGGTTACCGTGTTCAATTTAACTCAGCTGTTGGACCATATAAAGGCGGACTTCGTTTCCACCCAACTGTAAACCAAGGGATCTTGAAATTCCTCGGATTCGAACAAATCTTTAAAAACGTCTTGACTGGACTTTCAATCGGTGGAGGTAAAGGGGGATCAGACTTCGATCCTAAAGGAAAGACTGATGCTGAAGTGATGCGCTTCTGCCAAAGCTTCATGACTGAATTGCAAAAATACATCGGACCATCACTTGACGTCCCAGCTGGTGATATTGGTGTCGGCGGACGTGAGATTGGTTACCTTTACGGACAATACAAACGTCTTAACCAATTCGACGCTGGTGTCTTGACTGGTAAACCTCTTGGATTTGGTGGTAGCTTGATTCGCCCAGAAGCAACTGGTTACGGTTTGGTTTACTACACTGAAGAAATGCTCAAAGCTAACGGTAACAGCTTTGCTGGTAAGAAAGTCGTGATTTCAGGTTCTGGTAATGTAGCCCAATACGCACTTCAAAAAGCGACTGAACTTGGTGCTACTGTCATCTCAGTCTCTGACTCAAACGGCTATGTCATCGATGAAAATGGTATCGACTTTGACCTTTTAACCGATGTTAAAAATAACCGTCGTGCTCGTTTGACTGAGTACGCTGCTGAAAAAGCAACTGCTACTTACCACGAAGGTTCAGTATGGACTTACGCTGGTAACTACGATATTGCTCTTCCATGTGCGACTCAAAACGAAATCAACGGTGAAGCAGCTAAACGTTTGGTTGATCAAGGAGCTATCTGCGTATCAGAAGGTGCCAACATGCCTAGTGACCTTGAAGCTATCAAAGTCTACAAGGAAAACGGAATCCTTTACGGACCTGCCAAAGCTGCCAATGCTGGTGGTGTAGCTGTATCAGCGCTTGAAATGAGCCAAAACAGCCTTCGCCTCTCATGGACTCGTGAAGAAGTTGACGGTCGTTTAAAAGACATCATGACAAACATCTTCAACACTGCTAAAACAACTGCAGAAACATATGGTTTAGGCACTGACTACCTTGCAGGTGCTAATATCGCAGCCTTTGAAAATGTAGCAAACGCTATGATTGCCCAAGGTATTGTTTAAGATAAAATATGCTGAATCCTCAATCACTCCGATTGGGGATTTTTGTGTTGATTTAAAAAGTAGACTAGGTAAAAACTCAATTTGAATATGAAATTGAGTAAATCTTTCCATTATAAAACGCATATTATCAAGATTTTTGAACACCTAATAATATGCGTTTTTCTTATTTTAAAGACTTTTTGTGTAATCTCTTTATCATTAAAAGGACAAAGATCTAGCACTGTAGCACTATCTAACTATCACCATGCATAGTTAGGTTCAGCACATGTCAGCATGGCTTCAAATAATTCTTCTGGTGTTATTTTCTTTAAACCACCATAAATTGGATCCTGTTTTGTATAAGATGGATCGATATAGTATATATAAGAAATATCAGAACCATCTTCAGACAATTGGTAACCAATACCGATTACATTATGTTCACCGTAACTACCTGGGTAAATCTTTGCACAGTCGAATGTATAGTACATCGGATAACCATCTGCTATATTTTGTTTCAAACGTTCTTTAAATAGATGCATTTGTTTAGAGTTTACATCAGATGTTGTCACAGTCTCTAATCGATAGCCAGCTTGATTAGCTTGTGGCGTAGTATAACCAAATAGATGGTAATTCAAAATTTGTATGGCATTAACATTATGAGTTCCAAATGTGTCATCCGTTTTCATTTCTTTAGCCAATAACTCTTGAGAAACTGTAATACCTTGACTAGAAAGTATCATACTTACAGTTGTAGGAGCACACGTATTCCAGGAATGTTGAACTTGTGGAGATACATTGAGTAGGATTTTCTCTCCTACATTAGACTGGCTTACTGGTTTATCAATTGTTTTTTGTGTACTTGGTGTATTTACTTTGGGAGCAGACTCTTCATCTGGATTACTTTGTTCAATATCTTCTATTTTTTGGGAAGATTCTTCTTGTGGTTTTTGGATAATTTTAGACTCATCGTCAAAATTTTTCCTTAAACTACTCTCTGTTGTTTTTTCTATTGTTTTAGAACTTTTAGCGTCCTCCTTCATCTTATCATCTTTGTATCCTGGATTATCTTTGCGTAGAAAGAGCAAAGCAGTACAAGTTAAAATTATAGAGAATAAAACTATAATACTCCAAATTATCTTACTGTTCATAAGCTACGTCTTCCTTTCTAATTTTTAAATTCAAAATTCTTTTTCTTGAATTCTCTTTAGAAAAACTCTAACTTTAGCAACATTTTTGTTTCTTTTCCTCACCCTTTTAAATAATAAATACGAAACAGAAAAAGATACACATATACAGAAAAAAGCTACTTCCCTTGCCAAGCTTACTACTAATTTCATCATGTAATCGCTTACATCTTGATTGTACTATTTTTCTTTTCTAAAATCAATTCATTTAAGTTCACCATACAGATTTTAAAGGAGTTGATAATCATAAGCTACTTATTAAATTCTCCTCCAACATTTTCATGAGTTTCAAGAGTCTTCTAACACACTATATTTGCAGATCACTCTACAATAAAACTACACTTTAAGTAACAAAAAGACCTATCCGAGTGGATAGGTCTTTACTTTCTTACAATTTACCTGCTACGGCATCCAAGAGTTCTTGGATTTTCGCTTGGTTGCTTCCTCCTGCCATGGCCATGTCTGGTTTACCACCACCACGTCCATCAACGATAGGAGCCAATTCTTTGATGACATTACCTGCGTGCACATCTTTTGTCTTGCTGGCTACAAGGACATTCACCTTGTCACCGATGGCTGCGACTAGAACAAGCACATCAGAGTAATCTTTTTGTTTCCAGTTATCTGCAAAGGTACGAAGGGCGCCTGCATCTGATACAGAAACTTGACTAGCAATGTAACGGTGTCCGTTTACTTCTTGAACATTCTTGAAGACATCGCCTGCTGCCGCTGCTGCTGCTTTTTCCTTCAATTCTGCATTTTCTTTTTGCAATTGACGGAGTTGTTCTTGAAGGCTTTCCACCTTGTGAGGTACTTCTTTGAGTTGAGGTGCTTTCAAGGTTGCTGCGACTGCTTTCAGAGCATCTTCTTGTTCACGGTAAGCTTCGAAGGCTTCTTTACCAGTTACTGCCAAGATACGACGAGTTCCTGATCCGATCCCTTCTTCTTTGACAATCTTGAAGAGACCGATTTCAGAAGTATTGCCAACGTGGGTACCACCACAGAGTTCCACTGAGTAGTCACCAATGGTCACAACGCGGACTTCTTTACCGTATTTCTCACCAAAGAGGGCCATCGCTCCCATTTCTTTAGCTGTGTCAATATCAGTCTCAACTGTTTCCACTGCGATGGCTTCCCAAATCTTCTCATTAACTTCTTGCTCAATGGCACGCAATTCTTCAGGAGTTACAGCTTGGAAATGAGTGAAGTCAAATCGGAGGAATTCTACTTCATTAAGCGAACCTGCTTGAGTTGCATGGTGGCCAAGGATATTGTGAAGAGCTGCATGGAGCAAGTGAGTCGCTGTGTGGTTCTTCATCACACGATGACGACGGTTCGTATCGATAGCTAAAGTGTACTCTCGGTTCAAAGCAAATGGAGTATGAACTTCAACGGTATGAAGGGCTTGGCCATTTGGTGCTTTTTGAACGTCTGTTACAGTCGCTACGACATTTCCTGCAGCATCCAAGATTTGACCATGGTCAGCTACTTGTCCACCCATTTCAGCGTAGAATGGAGTTTCTGCAAAGATCAGTGATGCAGTTCCTTCTGAAACAGCTTCTACTTCCGCATTGTCTGCTACGATAGCCACTAATTTTGAAGGCAATTGACTTGCATTGTAGTTGAAGACACTTTCAACAGTAATGTTTTGAAGAGTCTCATTTTGCATCCCCATGGATCCGCCTTTAACAGCTGACGCACGCGCACGTTCTTGCTGCTCTTTCATGGCTGCTTCAAAACCTTCACGATCGACTGTCATACCCGCTTCTTCAGCGATTTCTTCAGTCAACTCCACTGGGAATCCATAAGTATCGTAGAGTTTAAAGACATCTTGCCCAGCGATAACCGTTTGGCCCTTTTCTTTCAAGTCTGCTACGATTGTTTCTGCAAAGTGTTGCCCTGAGTGAAGGGTACGGGCAAATGACTCTTCTTCGCTCTTAACGATTTTTTCAATAAAATCACGTTTTTCAAGGACTTCTGGGTAGTAGCTTTCCATGATTTTACCAACAGTTGGAACCAATTTGTAAAGGAAAGGCTCGTTGATGCCCAATTTTTGACCATGCATAGAAGCACGACGGAGGAGACGGCGGAGGACATAACCACGACCTTCATTTCCTGGAAGGGCACCATCACCGATAGCAAATGAAAGAGAACGGATATGGTCTGCAATAACCTTGAAGCTCATGTTATCGCCATCTTGGTCGTAGACCTTACCAGACAATTTTTCCACTTCACGAATGATTGGCATGAAGAGGTCCGTTTCAAAGTTTGTTTTAGCCCCTTGGATTACGGCTACCAAACGCTCTAAACCAGCTCCCGTATCAATGTTCTTGTGTGGCAATTCCTTGTACTCGCTACGAGGGACTGCTGGGTCAGCGTTAAATTGTGACAAGACGATATTCCAGATTTCGATGTAACGATCGTTTTCGATATCTTCGGCAAGAAGGCGAATACCGATATTTTCTGGGTCAAAGGCTTCCCCACGGTCAAAGAAAATTTCTGTATCAGGTCCAGAAGGTCCCGCACCGATTTCCCAGAAGTTGTCCTCGATTGGGATCAAGTGACTTGGATCCACTCCTACTTCAATCCAACGGTTGTAGGAATCTTTATCGTCTGGATAGTAAGTCATGTAAAGTTTTTCAGCTGGGAAGTCAAACCATTCAGGACTTGTCAAAAGTTCGTAAGCCCAAGTAATCGCTTCGTCACGGAAGTAATCCCCGATAGAGAAGTTCCCCAACATTTCAAACATAGTATGGTGACGGGCAGTCTTCCCTACGTTTTCGATATCGTTGGTACGGATAGCCTTTTGCGCATTGGTAATACGTGGATTTTCAGGGATAATAGTCCCATCAAAGTACTTCTTAAGGGTTGCAACCCCTGAGTTGATCCACAAAAGGGTTGGATCGTTTACTGGAACCAAACTAACAGATGGTTCTACTGAGTGACCTTTGGTCGCCCAGAAATCAAGCCACATTTGGCGGACTTGTGCACTAGATAATTGTTTCATATGTATCTCCTTTTTACTAATTTGATTGGCTTTCTAGCATTTCAACATAGTCGATAGCGACACAGAGGGAAATGACTAGGTCTGCATAAGATTCATCATAGACTGTCACGGTATAAGTAGAAGTTAAATGGAAAAGTTCCTTAGCAATCTCTGCAATCACTTGATCACGATCATCGAGGAGTTTAAAGTTTAAATCCCAGATATTTCCTTCAATACGAAGACCAAGATTGTCAAATTCATACTTATCCTTCCAGAAAGTCAACTTCTTACGGATATAAAAATTATCTCCGTTACTCAGTTGAATTTCAAAACGTGGTAGGAAAGTTAAGATTTCTTTGCTAATCTCACTGACCTGTTCACCCGCTACATCATAGATAGTAAAGGTCTTTGGAATCTGAAAAAATGAACCTTCAACCTGATAGGCGACATTGCCCATTTCATCTTTAATATCAAAGCGTTCACCACCTAGGCGAAATTTTTGTTTGACAAGAAATCTTCTCATAAGCACCTCCAAAAATAAAAGACAAATCCATATCACGAAGGGCGAAAAACCGCGGTACCACCTTCATTCAATGAACTTGTCATTCTTGATTCTTATGCAATTGTTATAACCGAGTAGCATGATTTTCAATCTTAGATGGCTCGCAGCACCGCCAATTCTCTGAACTAAGATAGGGAGAAAATCAATTCTCAACATTCCTATTATACTGTTTTTTAATGATTGAGTCAACCAGAAAAGCTGACAAAAAAACGAACCAGTTCTAACTGCTTCGTTTCGTGACTATCACTACTTCCTATACATCTTAAATTGTAGGAAGAGATCACTGTAGATTCCTGTCCATTTATGGTCAAATTTCTCATAAACTTCTAGGTGTTTCATGGTATCTGCATCTGGATAGAAGGACTTGTCTTCTTTTGTCTCCTCAGGAAGCATTTCCTTAGCAGCATTGTTTGGTGTTGAATAGCCAACATACTCTGCATTCTTGAGAGCATTTTCAGGCTTCAACATAAAGTTGATGAAGGCATAAGCCGCATCCTGGTTCTTAACTGTCTTAGGAATAACCATGTTATCAAACCAGAGGTTACTTGCTTCTGTCGGAACAACGTATTTGAGGTTTGGATTCTTTTCCAGCATCTGGCTAGCTTCTCCAGAGAAGGTCACCCCGATGGCAGCATTGTTCTGAATCATGTATCCCTTCATCTCATCGGCTACGATGGCCTTGATATTAGGAGTCAGCTCATACAGTTTATCAACCGTTTGTGATAGTTGCTCTGGGTCTTTTGAGTTGAGGCTATAGCCTAGTGAGTTAAGACCTAGACCAAGCACTTCACGCGCCCCATCAAAGAGCATGATAGAATCCTTGTATTCTGGTTTCCAGAGGTCGTCCCAATGCTCAGGTGCTTCTTCCACCATAGTTTCATTGTAGACAATTCCCAAAGTTCCCCAGAAATAAGGAATGGAGAATTTATTGCCTGGATCAAAAGACTGGTTGAGGAACTCAGGTCCGATGTTTTCAATTCCTTCAATTTTTGAATAATCAAGCGGAACCAAGAGGTCTTCGTCCTTCATCTTGTTGATCATGTACTCACTTGGGATGGCAATATCGTAGGTTGTTCCGCCTTGCTTGATCTTAGTGTACATGGCTTCGTTGGAGTCAAAGGTTTCGTACTGGACTTGGATTCCTGTTTCTTCCGTAAATTTCTCCAGAAGTTCAGGAGCGATATAGTCTCCCCAGTTGTAGATGACCAATTTTTGGCTGTCACGACTATTGATTTTACTATCTAGATGATGGGCAATCCCCCACAAGACAAGGATAATCGCTAAAATTCCTGCTAAAAATGAATAGAGTCGTTTCATGCTTGCTCCTCCTTATCACGTGAAATGAAGTAATAGCCTACAACCAGGATAATACTAAAGAGAAAGACCAAGGCTGAAAGGGCATTGATTTCAAGCGAAATCCCTTTACGAGCTCGAGAGTAGATCTCGACTGATAGGGTTGAAAAACCATTCCCCGTTACAAAGAAGGTCACGGCAAAGTCATCCAGCGAGTAGGTAAAGGCCATAAAGTAACCTGCGATGATAGACGGCGTTAAGTAAGGGAGCATAATTTCCTTAAACATTTGGAACTGACTAGCCCCAAGGTCATAGGCCGCATGGATCATATCTCCATTCATCTCTTTCAATCGAGGCAAGACCATAAGCACTACGATTGGAATCGAGAAGGCCACGTGACTGGACAAAACTGTCAGAAAACCAAGTGAAAACTTGAGCTGTGTAAAGAGAATCAAGAAGCTGGCACCAATCATAACGTCTGGCGCAACCATTAAAATATTATTAAGAGATAGGAAGGCTTCTTGGTATTTTTTGCGTGATTGGTAGATGTAGATAGCCCCAAAAGTCCCAATCACTGTCGCAATCAAGGCTGATAGGAAGGCTAGTAAAAAGGTTTGGACTAAAATCAGCATGAGCCTTCCATCACCAAACATAGTCTCAAAGTGAGTCCAGCTAAAACCCGTAAAGCTGTTCATATCATCCCCTGCATTGAAGGCATATCCGATCAGGTAAAAGATTGGCAAATAAAGGACGATAAAGACAAAGGCTAGGTAAAGATTTGATATTTTTTTCATCGTTCTCTCCTTTCCTTGGTCACCCACATGGTAATGAACATGGTCAGGATGAGGATCACACCAATGGTTGAACCCATACCGTAGTTATCATTTGTCAGGAAGTTCTGCTCAATGGCCGTCCCCAAAGTAATCACTCGGTTACCCCCAATCAAACGTGTCAGCATGAAGAGGCTCAAGCTAGGGATAAAGACGGATTGAACACCACTTCGCACACCATTCATCGATAGAGGGAAGATGACATGGCGGAAGGTTTCCCACTTGGTCGCACCGAGGTCATAGCTAGCATTGATTAGATTATTGTCCATATCATCCAAGACATTGAAGATTGGCAAAATCATAAAGGGAAGCTCAATGTAACTTGCAACAAAGATAAAGGAGAAATCTGTAAAGAGCAACTGTTGCGAACCGATTCCGATGAATTCCAAGAATTGGTTAATGGAGCCATTTTGACCAAAAATTCCGATAAAGGCATAGGCCTTAAGGAGTAGGTTGATCCAGGTTGGCAGGATAATCAACATGAGCCAGAGTTGACGGTGCTTGAGACGAGTCAAAAAGAGGGCTGTCGGATAGCTGATGAAAAGCGTCACCATAGTCACAATCCCTGCATAGAGCACAGAGTTGAAGCTCATTTTAAGGTAGGTCAGGTTTTGAGACGCAAAGTAGGATTTATAGTTTTCTAAACTAAACTGCCCTTCAATGTTGAAAAAGGATTGTCCAAAAATCAAGACCAAGGGTGCGAGGACAAAGAGGGCTATCCAAAGCATGTAGGGCACTACAAAGAGTTTAGAGGTTGTTTTCTTCATCTCTTTCCTCCTCGATCGCGTTAATCAGACCTGCTTCTTGCTCTTCGATTTCTACGTATTCTTCGATACGAGCATCGAACTCTTCTTCGGTTTCGTTGAGACGCATGATGTGGATGTCTTCTGGTTCAAATTCCAGACCGATTTCCTCACCAACGATGGCCTTACGAGTCGAGTGGATCATCCATTCATTGCCAAGTTCGTCATAGGCGATAATCTCATAGTGAACCCCACGGAAGAGCTGCGTATCGACCTTAACTTGAAGTTTTCCTTCTTCTGGAAGGGTAATGCGTAAGTCCTCTGGACGAATGACAACTTCGACCGGTTCATTTGGCTTCATCCCACCATCGACCGCTTCAAAATGTTTGCCATTGAACTCAACCAAGTAGTCCTCAATCATGGTTCCTGGCAAGATATTTGATTCACCGATAAAGGTGGCTACAAAGTGGTTAATGGGCTCATCATAGATATCCACAGGTGTTCCTGACTGGACAATCTCGCCATCATTCATGACAAAAATCCAGTCACTCATGGCCAGGGCTTCCTCCTGATCATGGGTAACAAAAACAAAGGTAATGCCCAAGCGTTGTTGCAATTCACGTAGCTCGTACTGCATGTCTGTACGCAACTTCAAGTCAAGGGCTGACAAAGGTTCATCCAAGAGTACTACACGAGGTTGGTTGATGATTGCACGCGCAATAGCTACACGCTGACGTTGTCCTCCAGAGAGTTTGCGGATAGAACGTTTTTCATAGCCTTCAAGCTGTACCATCTTGAGAACTTCTAAGACACGTTGTTCGATTTCTTTTTTATCGACCTTACGTAATCGTAATGGAAAGGCAACATTTTCAAACACATTCATATGTGGAAACAAGGCATAAGATTGGAAGACCGTGTGAACATCACGTTTGTTGGTCGGGATGTCATTGATACGAACACCGTCTAGCAAAATATCACCCGTCGTTGCGTCTAGCAAACCTGCAATGATATTTAGGATGGTTGATTTTCCTGAACCAGAAGCTCCTAGCAGTGTATAAAATTTTCCTTCTTCCAACTCAAAGTTAATATCCTTGAGAACCATAGTGTCACTATCTTCAAAAACTTTAGAAACGTTTCTGAATTCGATAATTGGTTTTTTCAATTCCTCTAAATTCCTTTTTCTTCGTAAATTAACAGATTGGGACCTTGTTAGTATGCTAGAAACAAGTGTCGGAAATAAAACGTCCTAAACCCTATCTAGCAATAAAATCCCAATCTTTTAATGCTATGTAAAAATAATGTTATTCGTGGTCACCCAAGATACGAACTTCTCGCTCAAGGGTAACACCAGAATGTTCTCTAACTTTTTCAATGACAGACTCAATTAAGTCTTCATAATCTCTAGCAGTTCCATCAGCTACATTAATCATAAAGCCTGCATGTTTTTCTGAGACTTCGACACCACCGATACGGTAGCCCTTCAAACCAGCTTCTGAAATCAATTGTCCTGCAAAATACCCGACTGGACGTTTAAAGACAGAACCACATGATGGATATTCCAAAGGTTGTTTAAGTTCTCGAAGGTGGGTCAAGCGATCCATTTCTTGTTTGATTGTTTCATAATTCCCAGGAGAAAGTGAGAATTTAGCTGATAAGACAACAGCCCCAGAATCTTGAATAGCTGAATGACGGTAACCAAAGGCTAAATCTTTGACTGATAAAGTCTCGATTTCACCTTCCTTTGTCAAGACCTGACAGGATTGCAGGATATGCGCAATCTCACCACCATAGGCACCAGCATTCATAAATACAGCGCCACCGACACTTCCAGGAATCCCGCATGCAAACTCAAATCCAGTCAAACTATGGCGAAGAGCAATGCGAGTTGTTTCAATCAAGTTAGCTCCTGCTTCTGCTTCAATGGTATAACCATCAACCGAAACATTGTTGAGCTTGTCACACATAATGACAAAACCACGAACTCCACCTTCTCGGACGATAATATTACTGGCATTTCCGAGAACCATCCATGGGATATTTTCTTGATTCGCAAACTTAACCACACGGGCCATCTCATAATGATTACGAGGAAAAGCTAAGTAATCTGCCTTTCCTCCGACTTTGGTATAGGCATAAGTTTTCAATGGCTCATCGAATCGAATATCAATTCCATCTAAGTTTTCTTTTAATTTTTCTAATACAGTCATCTTTCTTATCCTTTTATAAAATTCATTCCATTATACCATTTTTAGCGACTTTTTTCGATGATTATGTAGCCTTTTTCAAATGGCCATACAAAAAGAGGCTAAGCCTCTTTGACACTATTGTTTTTTGCAAAAGATTGTTTTTGTTAAGAAGATAAATCCTACAACTTCCACTGCTAACAATCCTTCAACAAGAAGCGGATTTGAAATCCAACCAACCTGTGATAGACTCGGAGCCAAATCAAAGAAGGCATGTAAACCATAAGCAGTTGCTAGATAAATCCAATTCTTTTGACGAACTGCCTGATAAACCCAGAAAGAGAGACCGATTTGCATAACCAGAGCAAGCACGCGCTCAACACCTAGTAAATAAACCTGCCATCCAGATAGAGATTGAACTGTTTCAAGTGTATTTTGGGGAAGGATATTTGCCAAATCTGGATTTGAAGACTCTAATAATGAAAAGAGGATCAAAAGACTAATCAAGCTTCCCATTCCGAGGTAGAGCAATTCCAAGCCACCATGACCAAGTCCATAGGCAAGGGCATCCGCGTCTTCCAAGTTTCTCTTCTTCTCTAACCATTTAAAGAAGACAAGGCGAGCCGTTTCTTCAAAGAAAGCTGCCATAGCGATTCCATAAAGGACATATAGAAAAGGATGCTCCTGCATAAGCGAAATGGTTCCATCTTTTTGTGGGTGAAGAACGATAAGGTGAACAATCTTCTCTAAGACTTGAGAGGAGACAAAGAATGCAACTGCTCCAAGTCCTAAAACTGAAAGGTTAATCTTGTACTTCTTTTTTGCATACCAAATGGCTGCTATGAGAAATACGAATAAAGCAATCATTGTGATTATTACATGAATTTTCATACTTGTCTCCTTTTATTCTGCCTGATCGATATCTTTTTTCATCTCATCAACATTAAACTTAGCAAAGAGGTACTGACGGTCCTGGACAGGAAAACGTTGATCCAGTTGATCAACCGCTCCAACCTCTATGATTCCTTCCTTGATGACAAAATCCATAACATGGCCACCAAAGGTTAGGTCATCTGAGATAAAGTGTAAATGATAACCGGCAACACTGACCCCATGAAAAATCTCTGGTGTCCAGAAACCAACGATAGTTCCTATTACATTTTCAGCTCTATATTCAGGCTGATGAGTCGCGACCTCAGCAAATTTCGTTTCGCTTGTCGATTTTGGAATCATGCGAACATGCATGTGTTTAAAATCACCATGAATTTTAATCGAACGGAAAAGATTTTCCCCATCATAGTAGGATTCAATTCGTTTTTCTAGTTCCTTATCAGTCATCTCAAAACGCTGACGGAAAATAACTTCTGCTTGGTGGGGGACAACTGCCGCATAAGGAATCAGTGCGTCTGGAGAAACTTCTACGATTTCAGGCTTCTCCCCTGAACCTTTAGCTTGATAGGCTTTCCCATCTAAGACAATCAATTCTCCATCAATAGAGTCCAAGGTTCCTAGTCCTAAATCCCCATGTTCAAGCAACTCACCAACGGTCATGGTCCCACCGTATAGTCCAGCCATCAAGGCCCCCAAGGTATTGTATTGGAATAATTTAACTGGTTCTTGCACCTTTATCATCTCACTCTTCTTTGAATTTTTACTTACTAAGTATATCACATTTCTTTTTAGAATTGAACGTTGAATATCCTTTTAATACTCAATGAAAATCAAAGAGCAAACTAGGAAACTAGCCGCAGGTTTCTCAAAACACTGTTTTGAGGTTGTGGATAGAACTGACGTAGTCAGCTCAAAACACTGTTTTGAGGTTGTGGATAGAACTGACGTAGTCAGTATCCTACATATACGGCAAGGTGAAGCTGACGCAGTTTGAAGAGATTTTCGAAGAGTATAACATTGCCAAACGTCTAAAAAAAGGGTACAATATAACAAAATCAAGAGAGGTCTGGAATGAAGCAAGAAAGCAAGTACGAACAAGTTGTTCACTATCTAAAAGCAGAGATAGAATCAGGAAAACTTCAAACAGGAAGTCGTCTACCTTCTATCCGTAAACTCAGTCAAGACTTCCACTGCAGTAAAGATACGGTGCAGCGTGCACTTTTGGAACTCCGGTACGAGAAATACATATACTCCAAACCTCAAAGTGGCTATTATGTTCTAGAACAACAAGCAAGCCACGAAGACCTCGTTATCTCGGTCAATGACGAACACGCCGCTGCCTACGATGACTTTCGTCTTTGTGTAAATGAAAGCTTGATTGGTCGAGAAAACTATCTCTACAACTATTATGAACACCAAGAGGGTTTAGAAGAATTACGAAAGTCTGTTCAGAAACTCCTTTTTGAGCAAGCTATCTATAGCAAACCCGACCAATTAGTCATGACAACTGGAACCCAGCAAGCACTTTTTATTCTTTCTCAGATTGATTTTCCAGGTAAGGGACAAGAAATACTGGTCGAACAACCGACCTATCACCGAATGAATCAGCTTCTGCTAGCTCAAAACTTTCCCTATCAAACCATTGAACGTCGGGTGGATGGCATTGACCTGAAAGAACTTGAGGAACACTTTAAAAATGGAAACATTAAGTTTTTCTATACCATTCCACGCTTCCACTATCCTCTGGGACATTCTTATTCTGAAGAGGAGAAACGTGCTATCCTTGATTTAGCAGCCAAATATCAAATTTATATCGTTGAAGATGATTATCTGGGGGATCTAGATCCTAAAATGGGACAAACCTTTCATTATTTGGACCAACATGATTTGGTTATCTACATTAAGTCTTTTTCAACCAGTATATTTCCCGCACTTCGAATCACTGCTCTCATACTTCCAAATGTTCTTAAAGATGCTTTTGTCGCCTATAAAAATATTCTGGACTATGATAACAACCTCATTATGCAAAAGGCTTTATCACTCTATATTGATAGTCAACTCTTTGAAAAAAATAGAGTAGCAAGATTGACTCTACAAGAGAAAAGTCAGGAACAGATTCAGAAACTTTTAAAAGCTTATCCCATTTCCCTACCGATCTATCCGCTTCATGACGGTGTCTTGCTTGACCTTAGGAACTATCCTAAAATCGCTAGTCTCAAACACAGTCCTTTAAAACTCGACTTTTTTGCATCATCCTACATAGGGACTTGTCCCTATCACTTTGCAAAAATTCCTTTTGAAAATCTTGAAGAAACATTAAACTACTTAAAAACAGAGAGTGGGACAGAAATCGGTCATTCGTTAGAATTCGATTTCGTCGCCCCACCTCCGCACAGTTGAGTAATACTCAATGAAAATCAAAGAGCAAACTAGGAAGCTAGCCGCAAGCTGTACTTGAGTACGGTAAGGGGACGCTGACGTGGTTTGAAGAGATTTTCGAAGAGTATAAGTCTGTAAAAGCTGATGAAATCAGCGTAATAGAGCCCACTCAACCACTGAGTCTTGCTCGATAATCCAAAGACAATTGAGAGGCTAGGACTTTTGTCCCAGCCTCGTTATTTTTTATTGTTCAACTTCTGTTAGCTTAGCAGCCTTTTCAAGATAAGTTTGATAAGTGCCGTCATCTTTAAGTTTTTGGATGACCTTATCAACTACTTCCTTCAAGTCAGAATTTCCTTTCTTGATAGCTACTGCATTTTCTTCACCCTCTTTCATGGTTAAGCTGACTGTAGCAACAGCCAAATCAGAGTTTTTAGTTGCATAACTTAGGGCTACTGGCTCGTCCATATGAACAGCATCAACTTTACCTGATTGAAGCTCATTAACTGCTTCTCCCATGTTGGTCAATGAAGTCAACTGTGCTTTTGGAAGTTGCTCTTTAACCATTGATTCTGGAACAGTTCCTTTTTGAGCAGCGATATTTGTGCTTGCTAGAGAATCCAAATCCTTGTATTTTTCAAGATCAGATTTTCTAATTAGAAAGCTAATTTTGTTTTCATAGTAAGGAATTGAAAAATCAAAAACTTCTTTTCTTTCTTCAGTGGCACTGATTCCCGCAATAGCCAAATCTGCTTTCCCTGTTTGAAGACTGGTCAAGACATTATCAAAACTCATGCTTGAAATTTCCAATTTCACTCCAAGTTCATCAGCGATTGCTTGTGCCATGTCAATATCAGCACCTACAACTTGGTTTTTGCCATCCACTAAAGCTTGAAACTCAAATGGTGCATAGTCAGGACTAGTTGCGACCACTAATTTCCCTTTTTGTTTGATAGCCTCTACTGCAGACTGTGAGCTTGAGCTAGACGATTGACATGCTACTAAAAAGAAGCTTGCAAGAAAACTACATAAGACAAATATCCATTTTTTAAATTTCATAAATAAACAACCTCTCTGTCAATTTTGTATAATTATAACTCAGCGAACTGTATTTGTCAAGAGAGGGCTTAATATTTATTTGTTTTTTCATTTTTTGTATCTAAAAAGGAGCTTTTATTCATTATTTAGCTCCTTTTTATGTATATTTAATCAATTTTACAATTCAACAATCTTACCTGTTTCAAAGTAAACAACCCATTCACAGATATTCTTTGCATAGTCACCGATGCGTTCCAAATAAGAAATAACTTGGAAATAATCACGACCTGTTATGATGGCCTCAGGATGTTTCTTGATTTCTTCTGTAGCCAAATCACGAATGCTATCAAAGTAATGATTGATTTTTTCATCCAGAGCTGCTACTTCGTAGGCTTGATCCACAGAACCATTCAAATAAAGTTCTAAAGCAGCTTCAACAAAGTTTTTTACTTCGCGACCCATTTTTTTAATTTCTTCCTCGACTGCAGGGATGCGTTGCTCACCCTTCATACGAATAGTTGCCTTTGCGATAGAAACTGCATGGTCTCCCATACGTTCTAAGTCTGACACAGCTTTTAGAACTGTTAATACTGTACGTAAATCTTGCGAAACTGGCTGTTGTAGCGCAATCATTTCAAATGATTTCTTTTCAAGTTTTACTTCGTATTCGTTTACTTCTGCATCTTCCTCGATGACTTCTTTAGCCATATCACGGTCATGCGTTACAAAAGCACGTACGGTACGATTGATTTGGGAAAGAACTTCTTGTCCCATAGCATAAAACTGATTATGCAATTTCTCTAAATCTTCTTCAAATTGAGATCGTAACATCTTCTCACTCCTTATCCAAATTTACCTGAAATGTAGTCCTCTGTTTCCTTATGTTGCGGATAGAGGAACATTTCCTTGGTATCGTTAAATTCAATCAAATCTCCATTGAGGAAAAATCCTGTCTTATCAGAGATTCGAGATGCTTGCTGCATAGAACGAGTGACCAAGAGCATAGTGTACTTGTCTTTTAGACCATACAAGGTTTCCTCAATCTTCCCAGCAGAAATAGGGTCCAAGGCTGAAGTTGGTTCATCCAAGAGGATAATTTTAGGGCTAGTTGCCAATACACGTGCTACACAAACACGTTGTTGTTGACCACCTGAAAGACCAATAGCAGAATCATGCAAGCGATCCTTGACCTCATCCCAGATTGAAGCACGCTGTAAAGCTTTCTCCACAGCTTCATCCAAGACCTGCTTGTCTTTTTCTCCATTGATACGGAGACCGTAGACGACATTTTCATAGATAGACATGGGGAAAGGATTGGGTTGTTGGAAAACCATTCCGATTTCCTTACGTAATTCAACCGTATCGGTACGAGGACTATAGATGTTGTGACCATTATAGACGACTGATCCAGTTGTCGTCACTTCAGGATTAAGGTCACCCATTCGATTGATAGCCTTTAGAAGTGTTGATTTTCCAGATCCAGACGGACCGATAAGAGCTGTAATTTCCTTAGGTTGGAAGGATAAGGAAACACTATTCAAAGCCTTCTTTTTGTTGTAATAGACTGACAGGTCTGAAACCTGTAAAATCGGTTCTGTCATACTGTTCCCTTTCTAACCAAAATGTCCAGTTACATAGTCATTGGTAGACTGTAGCTTAGCATTTTGGAAAATATTTGACGTTTTATCGTACTCAATTAGATCACCCAAGTAGAAGAAGCCTGTGTAGTCACTCGCACGCGCAGCCTGTTGCATACTGTGGGTAACGATAATGATGGTAAAATCCTTCTTCAATTCCAACATGGTTTCTTCCAGCTGGGCTGTCGCAATTGGATCCAAGGCTGACGCTGGCTCATCCATCAAGAGGATATCTGGCTTGACAGAGATGGCGCGAGCGATACAGAGACGTTGTTGCTGACCACCAGAAAGCATCAAGGCTGACTTGTGTAAATCATCTTTGACCTGGTCCCAGAGGGCAGCTTGACGTAGAGAGGTTTCTACAATTTCATCAAGAACCTTCTTGTCCTTAACGCCTGCACGTTCATGTGCAAAGGTGATGTTGCGGTAGATTGACTTGGCAAATGGATTTGGACGCTGGAAAACCATTCCGATATGTTTACGCATTTCATAGACATTGATTTCAGGACGATTGACGTCAATTCCTTGGTAGAGAATTTGTCCTGTAACCTTTGCAATATCAATAGTATCATTCATACGGTTGAGACTGCGTAGGTAGGTTGATTTCCCAGAACCTGATGGGCCAATCAAGGCAGTAATTTTATTTTTTTCGAATTGCATATCCACGCCCTTGATGGATTCATTCTTACCGTAGTAAACATGTAAATCCTTCGTAGAGAGGGCCACTTTTTCTTCTGGAAAAGTAATGATATGCCTTTCATCCCAATTATATTTTGACATGGCTTCTCCTTTAGGCTGCAGTTAATTTCTTATGTAGATAGCTTCCGAGTTTACGTGCTCCAAAGTTAAAGATCAAGATAAAGATGAGGAGCACTGCTGCAGAACCCGCTGAAACCAGAGTTCCATCAGGAATAGTTCCTTCACTGTTAACTTTCCAGATATGGACAGCCAAGGTTTCTGCTTGACGGAAGATAGAGATTGGGCTAGTTACACTTAGGACATTCCAGTTAGACCAGTCAAGAGCTGGTGCAGATTGACCTGCTGTATAGATAAGGGCTGCAGCTTCACCAAAGATACGACCTGATGCAAGAACAATTCCAGTCACAATACCGGGAAGAGCTTCAGGAATAACCACATGAAGGACTGTTTCCCAACGAGAGAGTCCAAGGGCCAAACCAGCTTCACGTTGCGTATGGTGAACGTGTTTCAAACTGTCTTCAACGTTACGAGTCATCTGTGGAAGATTAAAGACTGTTAGAGCCAAGGCACCAGAAATAATGGAAAATCCATATTCAAACTGGACTACAAAGATGAGGTAACCAAAGAGTCCCACAACTACTGATGGTAGAGATGACAAGATTTCAATACAGGTACGAACAAAATTAGTAACACGACCTTTTTTGGCATATTCAGCTAAGTAAATTCCAGCTCCCATTGATAGAGGCACAGAGATTAATAAGGTAATCACTAAAAGGAAAAAGGAATTATAAAGCTGAATCCCAATACCCCCACCTGCTTGATAAGAGGATGATTTCCCTGTCAAGAATGACCAAGAAACATGTGGCAAGCCTCGAACCAAGATATAAAGAATCAAGGAAGCAAGAATGGTCACAATGATTCCTGCGATGGTGTAGAGGACAGCTGTAGCAAGTTTATCTAATTTCTTAGCGTGCATAGTTTTTCTTTCCTCTCTCTTTTGTAATCAATTTAATCACACTGTTAAAGGCCAAACTCATCAAAAGTAAGACTAAGGCCAGTGACCAAAGAACATTATTATCAACAGTTCCCATAACAGTATTTCCGATTCCCATCGTCAAAACGGATGTCAGAGTCGCGGCTGGTGTCGTCAATGAAGTTGGGATAACTGCTGAGTTACCGACAACCATTTGAATCGCAAGGGCCTCACCAAAGGCACGGGCCATCCCGAAAACTACTGCCGTAAAAATACCTGAACGGGCAGCCTTCAAGGTTACACGCCAGATGGTTTGCCAGCGAGTTGCACCCATAGCTAAACTGGCTTCACGATAATGACGAGGCACTGCACGTAGGCTATCTGTGGTCATAAAGGTAACAGTTGGCAAAATCATGACGAAAAGCACAAAAATCCCTGACAAGATTCCAAACCCTGTTCCACCAAAGACAGTACGAACAAATGGAACAACGACTTGCAAACCAATAAATCCGTAAACTACCGAAGGAATCCCTACGAGAAGTTCAATAGCTGGTTGCAAAATCTTGGCTCCTTTTGGTGATACTTCTGTCATAAAGACAGCTGCACCAATTGCAAATGGTGTTGCTATCAGAGCCGATAAGATGGTAACAATAAAGGAACCCAAAATCATCGGTAGGGCGCCGAATTGTTTCCCAGATGGATTCCAAGTCTGTCCAAATAGAAAATCAAAAATATTGACTCCATTGACAAAGAAGGTTGATAAACCTTTCTGAGCCACGAAAATCAAAATCATAGCAACGATGATGACAATCAACGAAAGACAGGCAAAGGTTAGCCCTTTTCCTAATTTCTCAAGACGAGAGTTCTTTGACGGAGAGAGCAATTTTTTAGATAATTCTTCTTGATTCATTATTGGCTCCCTTCTAGCGCTGTCACAGTACCTGTAGCATCTTTCTCAACCTTCATTTCCTTAACAGAGATATAGCCCATTCCTTTTACGATTCCATTCTGAGCTTCATCTGAAAGGACAAAGTTTAAGAATTCTGCAACTAATTCTTTTGGCTCACCAAGAGTATACATGTGTTCATAAGACCACAAAGGCCAATTGTTAGTTGTAACGTTTTCTGAGATTGGTTCATAACCATTGAGTTTGATTGTCCCAACTGAGTCATCGACATAGGCAAAGGCTAGGTAGGAAATGGCACCCGGTGTTTGAGAAACAATTGATTTAACCATTCCATTAGAATCTTGTTCCTGACTTTGAATCGCTGACTGACCATTCATAATTACACTGTCAAAGGTCGCACGAGAACCTGAACTAGCAGCCCGGTTGATGATTGAGATTGCTAAGTCCTTACCACCAACTTCTTTCCAGTTGGTAATTTCTCCTGTAAAGATTTGTCGAAGTTGTTCTGTTGTTAGGTTATCGACATCTACTTCTTTGTTGATGATAACAGCTATACCCGCAACAGCTACCTTGTGGTCAACTAAGGCTGTGGCATCGATACCATCTTTCTCCTCCGCAAATACATCAGAGTTCCCAACGTCTACTGCTCCTGACTGGACTTGAGACAAACCAGTACCAGAACCACCACCTTGAACGTTAACTGTTTTACCAATATTGGCAGATGCAAATTCATCTGCTGCAGCCTCTACTAAAGGTTGGAGGGCCGTTGATCCGACAGCAGTCATAGACTCCCCACGATCAATCCAACTTGCACACCCTGCTAGCGAACCAGCAAGTAAAAGAGTCGCAAGAGAGAGGGCGAGTTTTTTAAATTTTTTCACTATTTGTCTCCTTGAAAATAATGATGAATAGCTTGGATTTACGTCCTTCATTCCTAATATTCTCACGAAAATCCATACTTCCACTATAACATAGAATACTGATTTTGACTAGTTTTTCACCTGAAACCTCAATCCTTTAGGGAAGTAGTTCTTCAGAGTATTTCCAGTCACTTTTGCAAAACCAAGACCATTACCGCAAACCAAAACTTGGTACCAACCATTACTAAAATCTTGCTCTAATTGAACCGTTTCACCTGCTACGTATTTGACAAAGTCTTCTTGATGAATTTCAATCGTTTGCTTAACTTGACTCGATTTCAAAGCTAATCCAAGAGCAAAACTTGGCTCAAAGCGTTTTTTCTTAAAAGTCCCAAGATGAAGACCATTACGAGCTATCTTAAGTTTACCAATATCTGGTAGGACTTCTGGTAAGAGATAAAGTTGGTCCCCAAAAACTTGTAGGACTCCTAGTAGTTTTTCTTTTAAATGCTTCTTCTCAAAATCTTGCCACAAACTCAACTGTTCACGACTGAGATTCGCCTTAGAAGGCTTGAACTTCCCAGGCTTGTTTTGTCCCTTAAACTGAAGATGGGCAACAAACTGACCTTCTCCCTTAAAATGATGTGGGTACATCCGAGCTGTTTCAGGCAAATCAATTCCTGGCATCATTCCATTGATGTGTTCGATTGGAATCAATTCAAAATCATAGCTATCTAGAAGCCAGTGAATGATTTCCTCATTTTCTTCTGGAGCCCAAGTACAAGTAGAGTAGACAAGTCGACCACCTTCAGCCAACATGGTAACAGCATCTTCTAAAATCTCACGTTGTAGTCTAGCGCATTGACTAGGATAATCCTCACTCCAATAGTCCATGGCATCTGGCTGTTTACGAAACGTTCCTTCACCCGAGCAAGGAGCATCTAAAACGATCAGGTCAAAATAGCCTTTAAAAACCGTTGCCAAGCGTTCAGCAGATTCATTAGTCACAACGACATTGGTCGCACCAAAGCGTTCCATATTTTCAACCAAGACTTTGGCTCGTTTGTTTGAAATTTCGTTAGAAACTAAAATCCCCTCACCAGCAAGATAAGCTGCCAGCTGGGTTGATTTCCCACCAGGTGCTGCTGCTAAGTCCAATACCTTCATACCTGGTCTAGGCTGAGCTACTTGTGCAACCATTTGTGCAGCTGGTTCTTGAGAATAAACCAAGCCCGTTACATGTTCTGGTGATTTCCCAGAAACCTTACCATAATAGCCCCAAGGTGTATTTGGAATAGCATCCGAAAAAGAAAGTTGGCTTTCTTTTAGGGGATTGATACGAAAAGCAGAAACAGCCTCATCATCAAAAGAGGCAAGAAAAGCTCTTGCCTCGTCTCCCAAGATTCTTTCGTATTTTTTTACAAATCCTTCTGGAAATTGCATGTACCTTTATTTCCTTTCATAGATATAGGATTGAATCTCATCTATCATCTCGACTGGCACCATCATAACAGCTTGACGTGTTTTAAAATCGACTTTATCACCAGCAATTGTAAGAACCTTATAACCCAAACTTTCACCTAAAATACTTGCAGCTGCATAATCCCAAGGTTGTAAATAAGTGATATATGTTAAAAGTTGACCGGAAAGAACCTTGGCAAAACTAATAGCGGCACTGCCATAAACTCGTGTACCAAGGGCAGCATTTCCCAAATCAGCTAAGCCCCATTCATTAGTCTCTAACATTCTAGCATTACCAGCCACCAAAAATTCTCTCAATGGTTTCTTTATAAATATTGGTAAACGTTCGTCATTACGACAAGGCGGGAAGTCTCCTCCACCATGGTAGCAATCACCTTTCATGACATCATAGATAATACCAAACTTACCAACACCTTCCTCAAAATAGGCCAGCATAACAGCAAAGTCTTCACCTTGTGCCACGAAGTTGTTGGTTCCATCAATAGGATCAATAATCCATACCGAACCTTGTCCTACTGCTGCACGCATGCAGCCTTCTTCTGCACAAAATAAATCATCTGGATAGCGAGAACGGATTTTTTTAATAAGTAAGTCTTGAACTTCTTTATCTAACTTAGTTACCAAATCTGTAGGGGAAGACTTTCTCTCAACATGGAGATCTTCTTTCATATGCCGGAGAATGTATTCCCCAGCTTCCCTGACAATTTCTTTGGCAAATGTAAATTTATTTTCCAAGTGAAATCTTCCCTTCTCCTTTTTCTTTGGCCAACTGGACTGCACGGTAGAAAGAGTATCCACTAACTGATTCAAACTCACGTCCCAAACGTTTTTCTTCGCTCTTGCTAGGCACAACTGACTTGAATACCTTGTAGGAATCTAATAGTTTCTTAGCATCTACCTGTGTTTCATAGGCAGCTTCAACATCATTAAAAAAAGAAAGCACTGAAGCAAGTTCTTCAGTGCTCCACGACAAATCTAGTGGGTAACTATACTGTTTATTCATCTAATTAATACCAGCTCTTAATGTAGCTTCTTTCAATTCTTGCTTACGATAACTACGAGGAAGAAATGCACGAATCTCATCTTCATTAAAGCCAATCTGCATACGTTTATCATCAATGATGATTGGACGACGCAAAAGACTAGGATATTGCTCAATTAAATTAAGCAACTCTGTCACCGAGATACTTTCCACATCGATATTTAACTTTTGGAAAATTTTTGAACGAGTTGAAATGATGTCATCGGTACCGTTTTCGGTCAAGGAAAGAATGTGTTGTAGTTCTTTTCTTGATAAAGGACTGGTCATAATATTGTGCTCTTGGAAAGGCACTTTATGATTATCAAGCCAGGCCTTTGCCTTACGACATGATGTACAACTCGGTGATAAAAATAGTGTAATCATGCTATTCTCTTCTTTGCATACTTTTCTTACTCCATTATACAAAAAAATAAAGCGCTTGACTAGTTATTTCCGTAAAAAAACCTACTTTTTAAAGAAAAATAGGTTTTTCCTACAATTTTTTAAAACAATTTTATGCATTTATTCTTTTTTCGGTAATTTTTTCCAACTTAGTAGATACATGAAACCAAAAAGCAGTTCATACAAGCAGAAAAATAGGAGAAAGGCATGCAAGAAAAAATTCTCTGGTAGGATGAGAATGACTGGATCTTTAGCGGGATCAAAAAGCCAGGTATCATCACCTACAAATAGAATCTGATGAAACAAGGTAAAGAATTGTTCAAACCCAATGAAGACGCCAACTAAACCAAGAAGCAAAGGTAAAGACAGCATAATCAAGAGACCTCTACGATATAGAGACAGAAAACCTTTCTGAATGACTTGCTTCCAAAAAAGGTAGAAAATTGGTAGAGTTACGATTGCTACTCCTTGCGCTAGGTGAAAGAGCCCCTTTACAACCACAAAGTGGTGAATTCCAGAGGCAGACGAAGGAAAATCTGGCATTGCTAATACTTGACTCAATGGATTGGTCAAATAATCCATCAAAACATTAAAGTTATGTTGGATGGTCTGAGGTTGGACATGAACACGACTTGTCAGATTTAACCAAGAAATCTCCAGAGGGTAAATCAACCAAGACAGATATATGGTCAATAAAATAGCAAGCGAGAGGAGAAATAGAAGATTTCCTATAAAAGTAAATTTAGTTTTCATCGAAATTCCACTCCGCTAGACTTGAGAGGACATGGGTTGGGGCGATTGGTAAATCCGCTACTTCTTCAGGTTTTGTAAATCCTGTCGTCACCAAAAGACTTGGAATACCATTATCAATACCAGCTCGAATATCAGTAAGATAATTATCCCCCACCATGACAATTTCTTGGCGTTCAAATCCTAGATGTTCAACAGCCTTATCCATAATAATCGCATTTGGTTTTCCAATATAAACTGGTTTTACGCGAGTTGCTGCTTCAAGAAGAGTAATCAGAGAACCAGCACCAGGTAAAAGTCCACGTTCTGTTGGAATATTTAAATCTGGGTTGGTGCCGATAAAATGAGCACCTTTATGGATAGCTAGGGTTGCAGTAGCAAATTTTTCATAATCAACTTGCCAGTCCAAACCTACAACCACATAGGCTGGATTTTCTTTATCTTCAACATAACCAGCTGCTCGAATAGCTTCCTTGAGCCCTGCTTCTCCAATCACATAAACGGTCTTTTCAAGCCCCAGGTCATTCATGTAATCAATTGTCGCTAAGGTTGCAGTATAGATTGTCGATACAGGCGTATCAATATTAAACTGATTTGCCAACATCTCTTGGACACTTTCAGGTGTACGAGTAGTGTTGTTTGTTACAAAAAGATAGGGAATCTCTCTCTTTTGTAACTCGTGAACAAATGCTTCACCAGCTGGGATCCTATCTTTTCCTTTATAAATTGTACCGTCTAAATCAATTAAATAGCCTTTATAAGTCATATATTACTTTCTAATCTGTGTTAATTTCTTGCCAAATTATCTTTGCCTGAGCATTGATATCGCCATCACTTGTAACTTGGTGATTGCTCTCAAATCCATTTAATTCATAGCTAGAAGTAATCATTCCACCTGGTCGAACTTCCTTGACATATTTGAGGTTGATTTTTTTAGGAATATGATTGGTTAGGAAATCTGCTCCCATGACCTCAAAAATCCAGTCTAGGTATTTGCTATTATTGACGTGGCCATTCATATCCAAGTCGTAAAAACGAACATGATAGTCCTTGCTGATTGCATCTTCTAGCTCCTCGTATTTTGGCCCACGGATCAGTTTTTTAGAAAATTCAGATTGATAAGGAGCAACAATTTCTGATTCTACAGGGTGAACCTTTCGACTCTCACGATCCATGAGGACAAAGGTAACTACCATGTGGATGATTTCTTGACTAGTTTCATCGTAAATGGTAAATCGGCGATAGCAAAAAAGACGGTTATAAGTCAAGGCTTCTGTTTCGATTGTAATCTCCTCAGCAAAACGAGGCAAACGAACCACATCGATGTCATAGTCTGTGATGATCCAGACCAGATTGTACTGTTCTAAAACATCCTTGTCACTTACTCCCAGTTCAATTGATTGCATTCCTGATACCTGCAAAGATAACAAGATCACATCTGGTAGTTTGATATGACCATTCATGTCAGCCATATCGAAAGGAATTTTCATCTTCATTTGATAAGTTAAGCCCATAGTTCTACTCCAATATAAATCTTTCTGCTACTGTATCTCCTAAAAAGAGACCTCTCTTCGTCATTCTCACTCGGTCACCGTCAACCTGCATAAGCCCCTGTTGAACCAAATCTCTGACAATTTCTCCGTAAAGTCCATCGAAAGACCGCTCAAATTTTTCTTCAAATCGTGTCATGGAAACACCAGACTTCTTACGAAGGCCAAGAAACATCTCTTCTTCCATCTGTTCCCTTTGACTCAGATGTTCTTCATGGATGCGAGCATTTCCCTCTTCTACTGCCTTCAAATAATGGCGTATTGGACCATGATTCTTATAGCGAACACTATTGACATAACCTGAAGCACCAGCACCGATACCATAATACTCAGCATTATCCCAATACATGAGGTTATGACGACTTTCAAAACCAGGTTTTGAAAAATTTGAAATCTCGTAATGCTCAAAACCAGCACGCTCTAATGCAGCAATGATATATTCGAACATTTCAGCTTCTACTTCTTCTTTAGGAAGTGGTAACTTTCCACGCCGCATGCGATTCATAAAGACCGTATGATTTTCCAAAATCAAACTATAGAGACTCATATGGGGAATGTCCAAAGCGATGGCCTTGGCAACATTATCCTTGACCTGTTCCATGGTTTGACCAGGAAGAGCGTAAATCAAGTCAATGGAAATATTATCAAATCCTGCTAACTTGAGACGGTCTATATTTTCATAGATATCTTTTTCCAAATGGCTTCGACCAATTTTTTTCAGCATTTTGTCATCAAAGGTCTGCACACCTAGTGAAACACGATTGACAGCTGAATTCTTTAAGACTGCAATCTTGTCCTCATCCAAATCACCAGGATTTGCCTCTATGGTTAACTCTTCTAAAACAGAAAAATCCAGATTCCTAGTCAAACCATCTAACAAAACTTCCAATTGTGAAGCAGACAAGGCTGTTGGTGTCCCTCCTCCAATATAGAGAGTACGCAACTTTTGAATATCGTAAGAAGCAAACTCTTCTAAGAGATGCTCTAGATAGCTATCTACCGGTTGATTTTTAATAAAGACCTTTGAAAAGTCACAATAATAACAGATTTGTGTACAAAAAGGGATGTGCACATAAGCTGATGTTGGTTTCTTCTGCATAGTATTTATTATACCACAAAGACTTCCCTCAAGAAAAAAATCACCATTCCTGATTCTTTAGAAAATCAAGAATAGTGATTCTATTTTAGTCTTCTTCGATTTCGATAACGATTTCTTGACCGTCTTCTTGCTCTTCAACAACTACTTTTTCTTCCAATTGTTCCTTGAGATTGTTCAAGGTCTCTTTTGAAGTCTCAGTCGCTTGTTGAGCATGGTATTTTGCTTTATCTAGGACTGTATCAATCGTAATTTCCCCAGATTCAATTTGTTCCTTAGTTTTAAGAACAAATTCTTTGGTTTGATCTTTGACATCAGCCAGCTTTTCACAGACTTGTTCTTTTGCGTATTCTGGATCTTCTTTCAGATCTTCTAAAAAGTCTTGTGCTTGACTCGTAACGCGTTTCCCTTTTTCACTTGTTAAAAACAAGGCAACAGCCACACCTGAAAAAGTTCCTAAAAGAATTGATGATAATTTACCCATGACTTATCTCCTTTTTATTTTTTAAAAAATTTGCTTGCAAAACGAACAGCAGACAATCCTGCACTAGTCTTTAATGTTTTTGAACCAGCAGATGATGCTTTTTTACTCAACACACGAGCCTGCTCATTTAAATCAGAAACAGAAACAGAAAGATCTGCAACAGCTGTAAAGAGTGGATCAATGGTTGCAACTTTGACATTGATATCATCAGCAAGAACATTGACTTTGGCAAGAAGCTCGTTTGTGTGATGTAGAGTAACATTTACATCTGAAGTTAACGTTTTAACAGTATTTTCAGTTTCATCGATTACACGTCCAACTTTTTGAAGCGTAATAATCAAATAAACTATAAATACAATCAAGGCGATAGCCACAAGAATATAAGCAACTTCTAACATTTTAATTCTCCTCTTTTACATTATAAAATGGTGCTTTTTTCCGGTTTTGATACATAATAATATAAATTCCAAGACCAATTAAGAAGACAGATAACAACTGAGATACTCGAATTCCTAAGAACATGAGACTATCTGTGCGCATGCCTTCAATAATCATACGGCCAAATCCATACCAAATCAGATAAAAAGCTGTGATATGACCACGACGAATACCATTTAATCGGCGTCTAAAAATAACAATTAAAGCGAAACCAATAAGGTTCCAAATAGACTCGTACAGGAAGGTTGGTTGTCGATATGAGCCATCAATATACATCTGATTCTTAATGAAACCAGGCAAGTAGTCAAGACTCTCTACAACTGCTCCATAAGCTTCTTGGTTAAAGAAATTTCCCCAACGTCCAAGACTCTGGGCAATCAAGACACTTGGTGCTGCAATATCTAGGAAGTCCCAGGTATTAATCAGCTTGCGATCCGCAAAGATATATAGAACAATAGCACCTGTAATTAAACCACCATAAATAGCAAGACCACCATTCCATATAGCAAAGATTTCTCCAATATGTTGACTATAATAGTCAAACTTAAAGATGACATAGTAGAGTCTTGCACCAATAATGGACAGAGGAAAGGCTACTAGTATAAAGTCAATAATATCATCAGATAAAATTTTCTTTTTAGGTGCTTCTTTACTTGCTAGATATACTGCTAAGATAAGCCCAGAAACGATACAGAGTGCATACCATCTAATAGCTAACGGACCGATTTGAAAAGCAATTGGATCAATCATTTTTCACCTCATTCTTTTCAATTAATTTCGTCAATCTTTCTTCAAAGAGACGTGTCGCATCAAAGCCCATTTCCTTAGAACGATAGTTCATGGCAGCAGCTTCAATGACCACAGAAATATTACGTCCTGTTTTTACAGGAATTCGAATACGCGGAATGGAAACACCTGAAATTACCAACTCTTCAGCATTGTTCCCCAAGCGGTCAAAGACCTTATTTGTATCGTAATTTTCTAGATAGACAGCTAACTGGACCTGTGAAGAATCCTTAACAGCACTAGCTCCATAAAGACTCATGACATCAATGATCCCAACTCCACGAATTTCTAACAAATGTTTCAAAATTTCAGCAGGTTCTCCCCAAAGTGTCATCTCGTCCTTAGAATAGATATCTACACGATCATCTGCAACTAGACGATGTCCACGTTTTACAAGCTCAAGACCAGTCTCACTCTTACCAATACCGCTATCACCTTGAATGAGAACACCCATACCATAGATATCCATTAGAACACCATGCACGCTTGCACGTTCAGCTAAGCGAGAGTCAAGATAACTAGACAATTCGCCTGAAAGACGACTTGTAGCTGTACGACTTGTTAAAATTGCAATTTTACATTCTCTAGCAGCCTTTAACATTTCTTCAGGAACAACTAGACCCCGTGCAACAATAACTGCTGGTGTTTCTGGCTGGAACATTTTTTTCAAAACAGTATAACGGTTGTGAGAAGACATGCTAATCAGGTAAGACCACTCCTTCATTCCTAACAGTTGAATCCGCTCTGGAGTGTAGTAATCAAAATAGCCTGTCATTTCAAGACCTGGTCGCGTTATATCTGCAGTATTAATTTCCTTTTCAAGTAATTCAGGCTCCCCATAGACAATGTCCAGTCTAAGCTTCTCAATTACTTCTTTTACTGAAACCGACATATATTCCTCCTTCAATTGAGTTCTCTTTACCATTATATCAAATTGTAGCTGGAAGTTAGTCTTTTTAACAGTGTTTATACTATTTATTTGAAAACAAGCTTTCGTAATATGAACGCTATACAAAAAAAGAATCAAGCTACATAATGTTGCTTGATTCTTTCTTAAAATGCATACCCACAGTATTTATTTTCTTAAGAAAATATTAAGAGGCTTTATCACCACTAGCAGGATTTGAGTTGTTTTCACTAGTTGTTGCAACTTCAGCTTTAGGTTCAACAGTTGTTGATTCCACAGTTGTTTCCTGTGTTGTCTGTTCTTGAGTTGTTTCCTCAACCGTTGTTGTTTCTGTTGTAGAAGTAGTAGTTGTTGTTGTTACACCATTAGGTAACCATCTACCTTCACCGTCAACTTTGTAACCATCAGGAGTTGTTCCATTGCGAAGCATTGCACCACTTGCTTTGAAGTAATACCATTCGCCTTTTTCTTGAATCCAACCTGTTTTCATTTCGCCAGCTTTGTTAAAGTAATAGTTCTCTCCAGAAACTTCATGAATTCCTGTAACCATTTTTCCAGTTTCATGGTCTAAGAAGAACCATTTGCCAGTGTACTTGAACCAACCAATCTCCATAGCACCAGAAGCTCTATAATAGTACCAATCTTTACCGTCATATACCCAACCAGTTTCCATAGCACCACTGCCATTGAAGCTATATTGAATACCGTCAATTTCTTGTCGTCCAGTAACCATAGCGCCGTCTTTATAACTCAAGTAGTACCACTTACCAACATCTTTAAGCCAGCCTTTTTTCATTTCGCCACTAGCTGCGTAATAGTACCATTTACCATCTGTTTGTTTCCAGCCAGTTTCCATAGCACCACTATCATTGAAGCTATATTTTCTTTAAAATTCAATTGAAATATATAATTATTTTTATATTTCAAATAAATTATTTTATAACTTCTAAAATTATTTTATAACTTCTAAAATTTTTTTCAATCTACGAATCAATTTAGACAGGTTTTATATAAGTTAAGTGAATGTACAAATTTAAGTAAATCATAAATAACCATAAATGCATGAATGATTGAACAGAATTCCCTGTTAAACACAATCATCATTTCAATGATTGAGACAAATCAACAGCAAATCGATCAACATCTATTCCCAAGTCCTTTCCTGATTTTTCTATGTGAATCCTTGGAAGTTCGCTTGTTAGTATTCTGTTTGCGTCAGCCATATCTTGTGGATAGGAATAGAACTGTTGCCCTTGTGGAAACTGATTTTGGACTTGCCATTTTTCAAAATCCTGCAGAAAAGTCTTATGAGACGGCATACTAACTTCTTCGAACATCAAATGATCAAAATATTTCACCAAGCGATAGAGACCATGAACTTCATCAGCAAAGCATTTATCTATCTTTTAAAAGGGATAACCTCGTTTCTGATAAGCTAGGCATAAGTTTTGTAAGTTTTGGCTTATCCCAGCTACGTCTTTTCTTGCCAAGTTTATAAAGTAACGAACAGAAAATTCTTCCATCCCTGTTCTTTTTTTCTTCTCTAAAAACTGTTGTGCCAGTATGATAGACTCTGATAATCTGTCTTCATCTTGATAATAAAGAGCGTATAAAAGATTAATGACATTTTGGGGATAATAGGTTCCTTTCAGTAAAGGCAAGTCTTTTGGTATATAAGATGAAATGACCGAAAAATCGTTACATGCAAAAGAGGTAAATAAACCTCTCAAAATACCATCCGTATAGATTGTTCCACTTGCAAGCAAACCACCTCTAATCAATTCATCTCTTCCTATTTGCCACAAAGCATTATTTAATTGTTTGTAATCTCCGTCTAAAAAAGCTATATAGTATGCAAAATACTTGATATCATCTATCAAAAAGCTGCTGTACAACTTTGTCCTTAAAACATCATCAGACAATACTTTTGAATCATTCAAATACTTTTGAAATATCCTCTGATTAGACGCTTCAAATTCCTGCCAGTTTATAGGAGCTGAATAATACCCCCAATCCTTAAAGCGTTTTTCGCGCATCTTTTGATATTCTTTTATATACTCTTTCATAAGTTCCTCATATCTCTACACAATGTGTAAAAAAAGACTAGACAAATCTAGCCTTTCACTTCAATTAGAATTTTTTACGTTTACGAGCTGCTTCTGATTTACGTTTACGTTTTACAGAAGGTTTTTCATAGAATTCACGTTTGCGTGTTTCTTGAAGAGTACCAACTTTAGTAACCGCACGTTTGAAACGACGAAGTGCATCGTCAAGAGATTCATTCTTACGTACTACTGTTTTAGACATTTTTTTCACTCCCTTCAAGTTCAAGATCTATTCTATTTCACATGGATAAGAGCTATTTGTCAAGACTAAAATGCTTTATTCCATGAATTTTCACTATTAATTTCAAACTTGCTTTTATCACTATTTTATAAAAAGTAATTTATTGGATAGGAGGATTAATAAACTCATTAAATTGAAAAGAGAGCCTTTCGGCTCTCTTTAAGATTGTGTAGATTTTCTAAAAATTATTATTTAGTAAATTTACGTTTCATAACAACAGTACCTGACAAGATTACCACACCAGCCAATACAAGTACTAGGCTTGTAGCCTCACCAGTAGATGGAAGACTTGATCCCTCTTCTGTTGTAGTTGTTGAACGAGAACCACTTGCATCTCCTCCTGGGTTACCTGGAGTTGTTGTAGGTCCTTCTGGAGTTGTTGTTGGGGCTTCAGTTGTTGTTGGGGCTTCAGTTGTTGTTGGAGCTTCTGTTGTTGTTGGAGCTTCAGTTGTTGTTGGAGCTTCTGTTGTTGTTGGAGCTTCTGTTGTTGTTGGAGCTTCAGTTGTTGTTGGAGCTTCAGTTGTTGTTGGAGCTTCTGTTGTTGTTGGAGCTTCAGTTGTTGTTGGAGCTTCAGTTGTTGTTGGAGCTTCAGTTGTTGTAGTGTAAGTGTTTGTGAACTTACGAACTTCATCAGCTTCTTTAACAGTCGCAACTAATTGACCTTCACCGTTATCTACAACTTTAACATGAACTGTATAGCTTTCTTTAGAGTATGTAACTCCTTCTGCTGTACCAGCTTTTTCTGTAATTGTATATTCGTGGTCTCCAGCTTCAGTGTATGAAAGTTTGAAGGCTACTTCGTTTGTTGCAACTTCAACACCCTCAACTTCTTTACCGTTTGATGATGTTGCAATGACGTTTCCGCCTTCGCTCAATTCAAACTCAAATTGTTCTTTAGCAAGTTCTTTACCAACTAATTCTTTAATTGCTTTGATAACAGCTTCTGTTGAAGCTGCTTTATAAGTGTTAGTGAAGACACGATCTGCTTCCGCATTTTCTACAGTCGCAACCAATTGACCTTGACCGTTATCTACTACAGTTACTTTAACTGTGTAAGATTCTGTTGAGTAT